>NZ_JCAFRX010000002.1:0-584821 GCF_059368615.1 Stenotrophomonas sp. YJH_SMC_40
CCCAATTGGGAAATTGCCGGCCAGCGGCCGGCACTACCGCCACCCACCACCTGCGACCGTCCCCGGGTCTGGTAGAGCCGGCCGCTGGCCGGCTGCACGACCATCCCAATTGGGAAATTGCCGGCCAGCGGCCGGCACTATCACCACCCACCACCTGCGACCGTCCCCGGGTCTGGTAGAGCCGGCCGCTGGCCGGCTGCACTCGTGCGCGATCCTGAGGTTGCCGGCCAGCGGCCGGCACTACCCTCCTCCGCGACCTACGACCAATAGGTGGCTGACAGGCCGCACCCCACCGCCCAGAATCGATCCATCGAACCTGGGAGGGTAGGCGATGGCCTCGACGGCAGCAGTACAGGACGGCTGGATGGCGCGCGCAGCGCTGCGCTCGGCCGCCTGGGCGGAAAAGTGGTTCCCCGATGCGTACGTGTTCGCGGTGCTGGGCGTGGTCATCGTCGCGCTGGCCGCGATGGGCTTCGGCTCGACCCCGCAGGCCACCGCCAGCGCCTTCGGTGACGGTTTCTGGAGCCTGATCCCCTTCACCATGCAGATGGCCTTCGTGGTCATCGGTGGCTACGCCGTGGCCACCGCGCCGGTGGTCGCACGCTTCATCGATTTCCTCGCCCGGGTGCCGCGTACCGGCCGCGGTGCGGTGGTGTACGTGGGCCTGGTCAGCATGCTCGCTTCGCTGCTCAGCTGGGGCTTCTCGCTGGTGTTCGGTGGCCTGCTGGTGCGTGCGCTGGCCCGTCGTACCGAACTGCGCATGGACTACCGCGCCGCGGGTGCTTCGGCGTACCTCGGCCTGGGTGCGGTGTGGGCCATGGGATTGAGCTCGTCGGCCGCACAGCTGCAGGCCAACCCGGCCAGCATGCCGCCGGGCCTGGTCGAGATCACCGGCGTCCTGCCGTTCACCGAAACCATCTTCCTGTGGCAGTCGATCGCACTGACCGCGGTGCTGATCCTGGTCTCGCTGCTGATCGCCTGGTTGACCGCACCGGCCGCCGGCAGTGCCCGCACCGCTGAAGACTTCCCCGGCGCCGCGCAGGCCGAGCCGGAGCCGTTGCAGCGCCGCACGCGCCCGGGCGAATGGCTGGAGTACAGCCCGCTGCTGACCGTGCTGCTCTCGCTGCTGGCGTTCGGCTGGCTGTTCAACGAGTTCGCCAACAAGCCGGTGGTCACCGCCATCGCCAACCTCAACACCTACAACTTCCTGTTCATTTCGCTGGGCCTGCTGCTTCACTGGCGGCCGCGCAGCTTCCTCAACGCGGTGGCCAAGGCGGTGCCCAGCACCACCGGCGTGCTGATCCAGTTCCCGCTGTACGGTGGCATCGCGATGATCCTCACCCACGCTGCCGGTGGCGACGGGCAGACACTGGCGCACCGGCTGTCGAGCCTGTTCGTGCACGTGGCCAGCACCGATACCTTCGCGCTGGTGATGGGCGTCTACTCGGCGGTGCTGGGCTTCTTCGTGCCCTCCGGTGGTGGCAAGTGGATCATCGAGGCGCCGTACGTGATGCAGGCCGCCAACGAACTGAAGGCACACCTGGGCTGGGCGGTGCAGGTCTACAACGCGGCCGAAGCGCTGCCGAACCTGATCAATCCGTTCTGGATGCTGCCGCTGCTGGGCGTGCTGGGCCTGAAGGCACGCGACATCGTGGGCTTCACCTTCATACAGCTGCTGGTGCACATCCCGCTGGTGCTGGGCCTGCTGTGGCTGCTGGGGATGACCCTGGCGTATGTGCCGCCGGTGATGCCCTGAATGCTGGGCTTGCTTGCCTGCGTGAGTTGGGAAGCCAGCCTCCTTCCGCGCGTGTTTCCGGCTGAGAACGCCATGAATGCGCGCCATGCTGACCACTGCATGAGCACATGCCGAACCCGCATGAATTCTTCAGCCGCTTGTGCCACAAGGGCTTCTGCGCGTTCATTCACAGGCGTACACGCAGATGTAGCCGCGCACCCACGCGTGATTAACCATTCGCTGCAGACGATGGCCACGTCCACCGCATTCCGCGAGTGGCTTTGGAGATCGGACATGGCACAGCAGAACCAGAACCCGAACCAGAAGCAGCAGGGCCAGCAGAACCAGCAGGATCAGCAGCAGGGTCGTGGCCGCGACCAGCAGCAGCAACAGCAGCAGGAACAGCAGCAGCGCAACCAGCGCAACCAGCAGCAGGGTGGGCAGGACGAGGAAGAGTGACCTCGCCACCAGCTCCGGTGATGCGAAGCCCCGCCCCGTGCGGGGCTTTGCTTATTCCAGCACGCCGATACGCTGCAGCACCGGCGCCGCCGACATGTCGTTCGGATTGGTGCCGGGCTGATCCTGCGGCACGTCCATGCCCATGCCGCGGTACAGATCCACCCAGTGCTGGGCGATCTCCCCGGTCTGCGGGTTGCGGAAGTTCATCGGCTGCAATGCGAACACGTGGTGCGCACGGAAGGCGCGTTCGATGAAGTCCGAGCAGTAGTAGCTGTCCTCGTTCAACACATACGACGTGTTGTACGGCTTGCCCAGCATCGTGCGCGCGGTGGCGACCGCATCCTTGATGGCCGCCTGCTGCGGCGCATGCAGGCGATAGACCACGATCTGCCGCTGCTTGGCGCGCGCCTCCTGGCGGAACTCGACCAGCGATTGCCGGCGCGATCCTTTCTCGTCCGCATGCAATACCTCCCAGCCCTTCGGCGTGGAAGCGACCAGGGCGACGTGATCGAAGCTGGGCGCGCCCTGCTTGCCGGTGGCATCGTCGATGGCGGCACTGAGGCCGCTGCGGCCGGCGGTGACAAACAGCAGATCGCCTTCGTGGACATCGACGGCCATCGCCACCGCTGGCCACAGGGCGGGCAGCAGCAGGCCGATCAGGAGCAGGAGGCGATGCATGAGGACTCTCGGACAGGCGGAATGCCGGAATTGTAGGGCGCGCGGTAGCATGGAGCGACCGGACCGGATTCAGGATGAGCCCATGTGTCGATACCGTTCTGCCGCACTGCTGATGCTCGCCTGTGGCGTGGTGCTGATTGCCTGCGCGCCAGCGCCGCAGCCGCTGCAGACAGCGGGCGAAGCCGGGCCTGCCGCAGCGGCGCCGGCGATCACTGCCGCCGAGCCCACACCTGTGGCTGCACGCAGTGAATGCCCCCACCCGGAATTCGATACATTCCTGAAGCATTTCGGCAATGAGATCGCGCTGCAGGAAAAGGCTACTGCCGATCCGCTGCTGGACAGTTACATCGATGCAGAGGCCGAGCCGGAACCGCGCAAGGTGGAAAGCCGGTTGGCGCTGGCCGATGTGGAGTGGCCGGTGATGCCCGATCCTGCCGCGTTGGCCGGGCAGGGCCGCGAAATGCAGGTCAGCCTCCTGGCCGATGGGCAGCGGCAGGTGCAGATTCGTACGCCGGACAGCAGCGACCAGCAGACCTATACCTTCGCGCAGGCGCCGTGCTGGACACTGGTCAAACGTGAGGACGAGTCGATCTGAAGCCTGTTCCGGCACAGGCGCAGCGGGCCAGCGGCTGCTAGGCTCGAGGCCTGGTCCAGGCAGGGAGACGCCGATGCAGGCTTTCAGGAAGCACGCCACCACCACCGCCATCGCAGCTGTGCTGGCGATAGCCTCCCTCAGCGGCGCCCAGGCACAGTCGGTGCATGCCGATGACCGCGCCTACTTCGCCAATGCCACCGCCGAACAGGCCGCGCGTGACGCACTGGGCAAGCGCGTCGAGGCTCTGCAGCAGGCGTCCACCGTTGCACCCGCGGAACACTTCCGGCAGGCCGAGGTACTGGAGGCGCAGTGCCTGCGCCATCACAGCTACCTGCACCTGCAGGCCGCCCGCAATGCGCGTGATCAGCGTCCGGCCCAGGCGCTGGACCAGGTGATGGGGCTGTGCAGCCGCATTGCCCGCAGCGGCCGCGCCGCTCTGCGCGAGGCGCCCGCGGATGCGCCATGGGCAGCACCCTATGGCTTCCTGCGCGCACGCGCGTTGAAGGAGGCCGCCGCCCCGGCCAACGCCGCGCTGGATGAGGCCGTGGAGGCACTGGCCGATCCGGCGCTGGACAGCTTCGCGCGCCTGCGTGGGCAGATCCTGCGCAGCGCCGAGTACCCGCAGATCGAGCACGGCGGCCGGCACTGGGACACGGGGCGCGACAGGCAGGCACTGGCCCGGCAGCCCGACCGCGCCCTGCGCGAGGCGGGCTGGAAGGGCTACTGGCGAGGCCTGCAATCGCGCCGTGAGCCGATGGCGTCGGTGCTGCTGGGGCTGGTGCAGGTGAATGACGCCGCGGCACGCCTGCAGGGTGACGGCTCGGCGCCGGCACATGGCTATCAGCGCATGGGCCTGGATACTGCCGCAGTGGATGCAACGCTGGTGGCGATCGAACAGCATGCGGGAGACCGCCGCGCCTACCAGGAGATGCTGCTGCACCACGCTGCGCGATCGGGCATCGACGCGCCGCAGATCTGGGATACCACGGTGCCCGATGCCGGCTACACGCCACCGGTGCTGACGCTGGCGCAGCTGCGCGACAACGCCGCCGATGCCATGAAGCACCTGGGCCCGGCGTACGTCGCTGAACTGCGCGCGCTGCTCGATCCGGCCAGCCACCGCATGGATCTGGCCACCGAACGCGGTGACCGCAGCCAGGACGCGTTCTCCGTGAGCGCTCCCGGTGTGCCGGCAATGCTGTTCGTTGGTGTCCGCAGCGGGGACCTGGAAAGCGATGTCGAGATCGCCCATGAAGCTGGCCATGCCCTGCACGGCGAGTGGATGCAGCGGGGTCATGCGTCGCCGCTGCAGCGCAATGGCAGCCAGTGGCTGACCGAGGCGTTCGCGATCTACAACGAGCTGCGCTTCCGCGACCAGCTGTACCAGCAGGCACAGGACCCGCGTGCCAAGGCCTACTACCTGAAATCGCTGCTGGACGACATGGTGCTGCAGCTGTTCACCTCATCCGAGGAAGCGCAGCTGGAGCAGTCGATCTACCAGGGCGTTGCCGCCGGCACGCTGGGCACCGCCGATGACCTGGACGCGCTGACCGGGCGGGTGCTCGCACGCTTCGGCCAGCAACCGGAGCGCTACCCGCAGCTGCGCAACACCTGGATCGGCAAGCGCCTGATGTATGAAGACCCGAACTATCTGGTGAACTACCTGTATGCGGGTCTGCTGGCCGTGCAGTTGTATGTGCAGGACCAGCGCGATCCCGAGGGGTTCCGTGCGCGCTATCTTGCCGTGCTTGGCGAGGGCTTCGATCGCGCGCCGAACGAGCAGGTGGCGCAACTGCTGGGGCACGCGCCTGACTGGGCGGCCCTGGTGGACGCCGATCTCCAGGTGTTCAACCAGACGGCGGCACAGCTGCAGGCGCTGCATGCGCAGATCGAGGTGGGGCAGGGCACGTGAAGATGCTGCGCAGGATGACGTGCACCTGGGCCACGAAATGGCTGTTGATGCTGTTGTGCCTGTTGCCGATGGTGGTGATGGCCGGTGCTGCAGTCCCTGCGCTGGATGATCCGGTGGTGGACGCCGCCAACGCACTTTCGGCGGATACCCGCGAAAAACTGCGCACGCAGGCATCCCAGTTGCAGGCGCGCACCGGCGCGCAGCTGCAGGTGCTGGTAGTCAACCATGTTGGCGACGAGGGCATCGAAGCTTACGCACAGCGGGTGTTCGACCAGTGGCAGCTGGGCCGCGAAGGCGTTGACGATGGCGTGCTGCTGCTTGTGGCCGTGCAGGACCGCCGTGTACGCATCCAGACCGGTTACGGCGTGGAGGGCGCGATACCCGATGCCTATGCCGCCCGCATCATCGACAAGGCGATCGTGCCGCGCTTCCGCGATGGCGACCTTGACCAGGGAGTGCTGGACGGAACGAAGATCATAGTGGCGCTGATCGATGGCGAGGACCTACCGGCATGGGAAGAACCATCGATGCGCAACGTGCTGCCGGCCGATTGGCGCAGCGCAGACTCGGTGGTTGCACTGACGCTGCTGGCCGGCTTCCTTGCGGGTCTGTGGCGCTCGCCGCCCTCGGCGCAGGCGCACCCGGAGCGATTGCCGGCCTGGGCCCGCCCGCTGCTGGTGACGGCCGTGGTGGCCGCGGGCCTGCTGGCGGCGGCCATGTGGGCGCCACGCCAGGCACTGGCAGCGCTCTGCATCGTGTTGGCGTTGTGCGTACCGGTGGCGAGCCTGCTTGGCTGGTGCTGGCACCGCAGTCGCGGTGTGCGCGTGGTGCTGCTCGGCATGCTCGGGGTCAGTTCGGGGTTCTTCGTGGTGATGGTGGTGCGTGGCCAGTTGCCACCCAGTCTGGCCCTGCACACGTTGCTGGACCTGGCGGTAGGCATCGTGGCCATGCTGGTGTTCTTCCTCGTACAGGCGTGCCGCGCGCGCTGGCACAAGGACCGCAGCAGCTTCGGGGTGAGGTGCGCAGTGCTGTTGCTGCTGACTGCGGGCTACGTGCTCTTCGCACTGCTGGCCATCGATCGCGCCGGCCCGGTTGCGCGCCTCGCCACGACGATCGGGTGGAGTGCCGGCACGCTCGTGCTGTACTTCACCTGGATCTTCACCATGCTGCCAGGTGAGAAGGCACGCGGCAGCCGCAGATCATCCGGCGGCCACCGCAGCGCGTCCAGTTCGTCATCCAGCAGTTCGTCGTCGAGCAGCTCCAGCAGTTGGTCCGGAGGCGGCGGCCGCAGCGGCGGAGGCGGCGCGTCGGGCAGCTGGTAGATCAGGTCGCCTGCACACGCCAGCCGAGTGCAGCGTCCTCCACAACGCCCGGGCCGGCCACGTCGCCGACCTGCAGCAACAGCCCCTGCGCATTGGGCAGGTCCTTCTGCTCGGGGAACCAGCGCCGGTCCGCAGCAACCACGATCAGCAGGCCTTCGTCGTCGCCCATCGGCGCGAACTGCGCCGAAGGCGGACTGATCGGTTGCAGGCCGAATCGCATGCTGGACTGTTCGCGCACGGCATCGACATCGTGGCTGGGCAGGCCGACCTCGCTCAGGCAGGTCAGTTCGCTGCCGTGGAAGGCGCCCTGATGCGTACTGTCGGGCAAGCGGCGGCGGCCGATCAGTTCCAGGATCAAGCCATCGGGGCCAGTGAAGTACACCGACTGCGATTGCCAGCTGCTTTCCAGCGCGAAGTAATCCAGCCCTGCTGGATTGCGCTGCAGTGGCGTGCGTTCGCGCAGCCAGGTCATTGCCTCGCCGAAGCGGTTGTCCGGTACGTTGAAGGCCAGGTGCACGCCTCCGAGCGCACGTCCTTCAGCGGGCTGCAGTTCGATCGTGCTCCAGCCGATGTGCACATGGGGGCCGACCACGCGCTGCTGCAGCACATCGTGGAAGTAGCTGGCCACGGCACCGACATCGGAGACCGGCAGGGTGAGGTGCAGCAGACGCATGATCGTTCCTCCGTGGACGCGACCACTGTAGCGCCGGGCCGCACCCGGCGGCCACTAGCGCAGTGCGTCGGCGAAGAATCGCGTGGCTGCATCCACCGCCTGCCGGTGGGTTTTCGCCCTCGGAACCGACGTGTTGCACAGCCCGGGCAGCCTCTGCCCGCCGACAGCGGTACAGGCCGCCAGGAAGTCGTAGTGACCCACGTCCGGCAGGCGTTGCAGCGTTGCGCGCGGAATCTGCGCCTGTGCGGCCTCACCATTGGTCTCCGGTGGCGCGACGGTGTCTGCGGCCCCCAACATGATCGATACCGGCTGCCGCAACGCGGACAGCTGCGCGGGCGCGAACGCCTGCACGATGGCGGGTGCCAGCAGGAACACGGCACGCACGCCGGGAATCGCGCGCTGTGCGTCAGCCTCGGCGATCCAGGGGGCAAGCGCGGGCGAAGCCGCAGCGGCCCGGCGCGCCTGCATCGTGTGCGTGGCCGCCTCCTGTTGCGGTTGGCAGACGCCGTCATCCGGGTGCGCGGTGCAGAAGGCCAGCAGTCGCTGCAGGCTGGGCCGTGCACCGGCTGCCAGCAGCGCGGTGTAGCCACCGGCCGAGAAGCCGACCACGCCCAGCCGCTCTGGATCGACATGCGGGCCCAGGATCGGATCGGCCTGCACGGCGGCCAACGCAGCGCGCAGATCATCCGCGCGCAGCCAGCTCAGCATGCTGCCGGCCAGCGTCATCTCGTCGGCACCGTTGTTGCCGGGATGATCGACCGCGATCACCAGATAACCGTCCCGCGCCAGCGCCGTGCCCAACCAGCCCATCATGCGTGCGCTGCCGCCGTTACCGTGCGACAGCAGCAGCGTCGGCAGGCGATCACCCACCACCGGCGCATCCATTGCGGCACGCCCGACGTCGAACAGCGGCGCATCGGGTGGTCCGAGGGTCAGCGCGGTTTCCCGGCTGCCGGCCTGTGCGGGGTACCAGACCGTGTAGCGCAGCGCGTCGTGGTGCTGCGCATCGCGTACAGCCGCGCTGGCCACCGTGGTGGCGCCGTGGCGCTCGCCGGCCGCCTGCGTCTCGCTGCCCTCGGCAATGGCAGTGGAGACCATCAGCATCATTCCCAGCACAGCGGCCATCATGCGCATCTTCAGTTCCTTGTCAGTTGGGACGTTCGTCGACTGGCAACCAGATCTCCACGCCGCCGTTGCCGGTGTGCTCGTCGAAGCGGGTGTCGTAGCGCTCCAGATCGGGTGCATTGGCCAGGCTGAGGCCAGAGCCGGGCAGGTAATGATCCAGCAGCCAGAACCAGGTCGAGCGGATGGCCGAGATGTGCCCGCCGTGCCAGGCCACAAGATAGCGGCGCGCCGGCACGTCCACCCGTTGCCAGTGCGCCGGCACGGTCGGCAGCGCGCTGGCGGGCAGTGCGGCAATGTAATCGAAGCCGCCATCGTCGTCGCTGTTGCAGCACACACCGAAGCTGATCGGAGCGGGCGTCGGCCATTCGCGGTTGAGCTGCGCCCATTGGCCGGGAATTGCACCGCCACTGTCGCGGGTATGCCGCATGCCGATGCCCGCCACCTGGAAAGCGGGCGTGTCGAGCAGTCGCGGCGCCTCACCGCAGGGCGCCGGCGCATCGTCCACGCGGATCGCCTGTACCAGCGCCAGGCCATCGGTGCCCTGTTCGCGTACCCGTTCCGGCGTCTGCCCGAACTGTTCGTTGAAGGCGCGGGTGAACGCGGCATGGGTGGTATAGCCGGCTCCCAGCGCGACCTGCAGGATATCCCCCGCCCCGTCGGCCAACCGCTGCGCCGCAGCGGTCAGGCGCCGTCCCCGCAGGTAGCGCACCACCGAGGTGCCAGTGCGGGCCTGGAACAGGCGTGACAGATGGAACGGCGACAGCCCCGCTGCAGCGGCGATATCGGCCAGCGCCAAGGGCTGGTCCGCATGGGTTTCGATGTACCACAACGCCTTGCCTGCCGCGCTCATCCTGCCGTTCCCCGGATCCGATGCCGGCACAGTAGCGGATCGGCAGGCGCGGCGTTTAGCAGTTCTTGCGCTGCCGGGGCTTTGCCTCTGCCTGCGTACCGGCAACAATGCGCGCTTCATGGACGTTATGGGGCAGGAAAATGCGATCGACGACGTGGGATGCCAGGCCAGCGGAGCCCGGCCGATGATCGAGATGATCGAAATGCTGCTTGCCCTCTGGGTACTTCCCAGTCTGTTGACCCTGGCGCTGATGCTGCTGATGTTGTTCGGCGCGCCACGGTGGCGCGGCAATCCCTGGGTGTACCGTGTCGGCTTCGCGTTGCTGGGCGGGTTTCTGACACCGACGTTGTTGGGGGCCGGTCACGGTGGGTTGCCGTGCGCGACTATCGGCGGGCTGGTGATGATACTGACGCAGCTGCAATGGATCGGCGATCTGCAGGTCGACTTCATGGGGATCGGGATTCGCAACAGGGGCATCTGGATCATGTCCACCCCCGCCTTGGTGGTGTTCGCCGCCATGATGTTCGTTCCGCTGCGAACGGCACGGCCGGCCCGTTTCGGCTTTGGCGACGACGGCAACGGCTAGCCGCTGTGTGCGGGGATGGGGCGTGGGTCTGCATTGCCCATCCATGCATGGCGTGGATCTACGGATGAGCCCTGGC
Source organism: Stenotrophomonas sp. YJH_SMC_40 (assembly GCF_059368615.1). Classification (NCBI taxonomy): domain Bacteria; kingdom Pseudomonadati; phylum Pseudomonadota; class Gammaproteobacteria; order Lysobacterales; family Lysobacteraceae; genus Stenotrophomonas; species Stenotrophomonas sp. YJH_SMC_40. Next base: position 10,012 of record NZ_JCAFRX010000002.1, read on the forward strand.
AGGGGCCAATCTTGGTTGGCGCATCAAGCTGTCGTACTGACGTCATGCCCCCTTCACACATCGCGCCGAGACTGCGCGCCTTGTCCAGCCCTGTTGTTTCCGAACAGGTGCTGGCCCTGTCGCGTCCTCCCGGAGCCCTGCCGTGTATCGTTCGAAGCTTTCGCGTTCCATCCTCCTTGCCCTTTCCATGGCCAGCGCAGGAGGCGCGATCGCAGCGGAGGCCGATGCGGTCGATGCCGCAGGCGGCAACCGCGCCGCACCCACCCAGCTCGACGCGATGCTGGTCACCGGTACCCGCGCGTCCAACCGCACCCAGTTCGAAACACTGGCGCCGGTGGACGTGTTCACCAAGGAAGACATCACGTCCGTCGAATCCACCGACCTGAAGGACGTGCTGGCCCAGCTGGTGCCGTCGTTCGTGGTGCAGCGCCTGCCGATGGCCGACGGCCAGGTGTTCGTGCGCCCGGCCACCCTGCGTGGCCTGTCGCCGGACCAGACCCTGGTGCTGGTCAACGGCCGCCGCTTCCACCGCAGCGCGCTGCTCGGCAACCGTGGTGCACAGGCGGCCGACCTTGCACAGATTCCGACCAGCGCGATCAAGCGCATCGAAGTGCTGCGCGACGGCGCATCGGCGCAGTACGGCTCGGACGCCATCGCCGGTGTCATCAACATCATCCTCGAGGATGGTCCGGGCACCGAGATCACCGCCGGCTATTCGCAGTACGCGCAGGGCGACGGTGCCTCCCGCGATTTCAGTGCGCGCACCGGCTGGTCGCTGGGCGACTATGGCAGCCTGGTGCTGTTCGCTGAATCCTCCAATTCCGATGCCACCTCGCGCACCCGCCAGCGCCCCGATGCCATCGCCTTCCAGGCCGCGCATCCCGCGCTGGAGGTTCCCAACCCGGTGCAGCGCTGGGGCCAGCCGGAGCTGGAAAGCCGCCGCGTCGGCTTCAACGTGAAGGCCAACGCCAGCGAGACACTGGAACTGTATGCGTTCGGTCTGTACAGCCACAGCGACGGTGTCAGCGATTTCAACTGGCGCAACCCGGACACCACCACCGGCGCGTATCGCACCACCGCCATCTTCCCGGGCTGGAACCTGCGTTCGTTGTACCCGGTGGGCTTCAGCCCGCAGTACGGCAACGTCCAGAACGACCTGCAGCTGGTCGGTGGCCTGCGCGGTGAGATCACGCCGAAGCTGCGCTGGGATGTAAGCGCCTCGTATGGCCGCAATGCCATCGACTACAGCCTGAAGAATTCGATCAACGCCTCGCTGGGTCCCGCCAGCCCGACCGCGTTCGATCTCGGCCGCCTGACCCAGACCGAGAAGAACGCCAACGCCGACTTCAACTACGAATGGGACGTCGCCGCGCTGTCCAAGCCGATCAACGTTGCCTTTGGTGGCGAGTTCCGCCAGGAGACCTACCAGGTGCGTGCCGGTGATCCGGCTTCGTACGCCGTGGGCCCGGGCGCTGCCGCTGGGCTGGAAGCCAACTCCAACGGTGCACCGGGCTTCTCGGCCAGCCAGGCCGGGCAGTGGAGCCAGCGCAGCAAGGCCGCCTACGTGGACATGGAGGTGCCGCTGGGTGAGCGCTGGAGCATCGGTGCGGCCAGCCGTTACGAGGACTTCTCCAGCTTCGGCAGCACACTGGATGGCAAGCTGTCGGCGCGCTTTGCGATCACCCCGGACGTGGCCCTGCGCGGCACCGTGTCCAGCGGCTTCCGCGCACCGACGCCGGCGCAGCTCAACACCACCAGCACCACCCAGGGCCTGGACACGCGCACGCTGCAGATCTTCACCAGTGGCCGCCTGTCGCCGAACGATCCGCTGGCGCAGCTGCTTGGAGCCAAGCCGTTGAAGCCGGAAGAATCGCGCACCGCCTCGCTGGGCCTGACCTGGCGCACCGACCTGGGCCTGTCCGGCTCGGTGGATGTCTACCAGATCAAGCTCACCGACCGCTTCAGCCAGTCGGCCAGCTTCGCCATTCCGGCCGGTACGCCCAATCCACTGGGCTACACCTCGGTGAACTACTTCACCAACGACTTCGATACCACCACCACCGGCGTGGACGTGGTCGGCAACTACCTGCGTGATCTCGGCGCCGGCCGCATGACGTTGACCCTGGCCTACAACTACAACCGCACCCGCGTGGACAACGGCAGCACCTCGGTGGCCACCAACGAAACCCAGCGCGTGCTGTTCGAAGACCGGCTGCCCGAGCACAAGGGCAGTCTGACCGGCAGCTGGGACATCGGTGCCTGGTCGCTGATGGCGCGCATGCGCTACTACGGCGCCTGGACCGATTCCAGCGGCAACGCGGTGGGCGACATCTACCAGCGCTTCGGTGCGATGAGCTTCCTCGACCTGGCCGTGGGCTATCGCATCAACGAGCACCACAGCCTGCGCGTGGGCGCCGACAATGTGTTCGATCGCTACCCGGATGAGGCCACGTTCCAGGCCAGCCGTGGCCTGGTCTACTCGCGCAACGCGCCGTACGACACCGACGGTGCCAACCTGTACGCGCAGTACCGGCTGGCCTTCTGATGGACAGCCGCCGCCGTAACCTGCTGCGCGCCGGCACCCTGCTGCCGGCCGCAGCTGCGCTATCTTCACTGCCTGCCATGGCCGCCGCGCGTTACGCTGCGCCCATGCAGATACCCGCAACGACCGTGGCGCCGGACGTGCTGGCCCGCGATGAAGGCTACTGGGCCGCCGTGGCCAGCCACTTCGACATCACCGATGAAGTGAACCACCTGGAAAACGGCTATTGGGGTGCGATGGGCCGCGAGACGCTGGCCAGCTACCAGCGCCAAACGGCCGAGGTGAACCGTGGCAACGCCTGGTACGGTCGCCGTGAATTCCCGGCGCAGTACATGGCGGTGCAGCGGCAGGTGGCCGAACTGCTGGGCGTGGGCGCCGACGAGATCGCACTGACGCGGGGCGCCACCGAGGCGATGCTGGCGCTGATCGGCGGCTACAACCGCCTGCAGCCTGGCGACCAGGTGCTGTATGCCGACATCGACTACGACAGCATGATTGGCGCGATGCGCTGGCTGCAGCAGCGTCGCGGCGTGCAGGTCGAGCGTATCGCGCTGCCGGCGGTGCCGGACCACGCGCAGATCCTGCAGGCGTATGAGGACGCATTCGCGCGGTTGCCGCGCCTGAAGCTGGTGCTGCTGACCCAGGTCAGCCATCGCCACGGGCTGGTGCTGCCGGTGGCGGAGATCGCCGAGCGTGCGCGCGCACGCGGTATCGATGTGATCGTTGATGCTGCCCATGGTTTCGGTCAGATCGCCTATGCCGTGCCGGACCTGGAGGCTGACTTCGTGGGCATCAATCTGCACAAATGGATCGGCGCGCCGGTCGGCGTCGGCGCGATGTACGTGCGCAAGGGCCGTGTGGCCGACCTCGACCCGTACATGGGCGAGACCGACGACGGCCGCGTGGGCAGCCGCGTGCACACCGGCACGGTCAACTTTGCCGCCTACCTGGCGCTGCCGGAAGCAATCGCCCTGCACCAGCGCATAGGTGCCGCCAACAAGCAGGCGCGCCTGCGCTACCTGCGTGAGCGCTGGACGCTGCCGGCACGGCAGATGGCGCACATCGAAGTGCTGTCCTCGCCGGACCCGGCGCTGGCCAGTGCGCTGGCCAGCTTCCGCCTGCGCGGGCGCACCAGCGTGGCTGACAACATTGCGCTGCAGAAGCGCCTGCTGGACGAGCATCGCGTGTTCACCACGCATCGCGACGGATTGGACTCCGGCGCCTGCGTGCGGGTGACGCCGTCGGTGTTCACCCGGCCGGAGCAGGTGGATGCGCTGGTGAAGGCCCTCTCCGCCTTGGCCTGACCCTGCTTTGGTAGGTGCCAACCTTGGTTGGCACATTCCGACCGTGCCGGGGAATCTTCCGCCGGCCAGCGGCCGGCGCTACCGATCGAGTGGGTGCCAACCTTGGTTGGCACATTCCAACCGTGCCGGGGAATCTTCCGCCGGCCAGCGGCCGGCACTACCGATCGGGTGGGTGCCGACCGTTGGTCGGCACATCCCATTCCACACCTACCGCTCGATCGCCGGCAACGCGTCCGACAACAACAACCGATCAATCCGTCGCAGCGCACTCTCCAGCTGTCGGCGGTCCGCCGCCAGCCCCAGCGACAAACGCACGCCGCTCTGGTGCGAAACCCCTGGCGGACAGAACGCCGAAGATGGCGCAATCGCCAGCCCCTGCAGCTGTGCGGTACGCACCAGCGTGGCGTCGGTCCACGGCGCCGGCACCCGGCACCAGGCGTGCAGGCCTTCCGCGCGCTGCAGCAGCGACGGTGCCAGCAGGTAGCGCGCCATGCGCATGCGCTCGCGTGCCTCGGTGCGCACCTGGGCCAGCAGTGACTGCGCCGAACCATCCAGCAGCAGCTGGCTGGCCAACGCCGAGACCAGCGGATGACCCATCAGCCGCGTCGCCCGCAATGCAGCCGTCATCGCCTCGGCGTGCGCAGCGCTTGGGCACTGCACGAACGCAGTGCGCAGGCCGGGGCTGATCACCTTCGACAGCGTCGCCACGTAGAACACATGACGCGGTGCCAGTGCCGCCAGTGGTGTAGGTGCATCCTCGGCGAGGTGCCAGTAAGGATCGTCTTCGATCGCCAGCAGGCCTTCGCGCTCCAGCACGCGTGCCAGCGCTTCGCGCCGCTGCAGCGGCAGGGTCAGCGCGGTCGGGTTCTGGCAGGTCGGATTGAGATAGACCAACCGCGCGCCGCTTTCGCGTGCCAGCCGGGCCAGCGCATCGGGGCACATGCCGTGTTCGTCGCTGTCCACCGGCAGTAGCCGCCGGCCCAGTGCGGCGGCGGCCTGCAGCAGGCCCGGATAGACCAGCGCATCGCAGAGGATCGCATCATCGTCGCGGCCCTGGCTGACCAGGATCGCGGCCAGCGCCACCTGGGCGCCTTCGGTCAGCAAAAGGCAGGCGTCGTCCACCTTTCCCAGCATCGGTTGCAGCCAGCGCGCCGCTGCGTGGCGGTCGGTCGGGTTGCCACCGCCCAGGTGATAGGTCATCAGGTTGGGCGCGTTGCTGCGTGCAAGCACGGCGGCGGCGCCACGGCGCAGCGTCTCAGCCAGCGCATCGGCGTCGGGCACCGGCGGCACGTTCATGCTCAGGTCCACGACCTGGTCGAAGCCGGCCTTGGGCGGTGCGATGAAACTGCCTTGTGGCCCGCGCGCCTCGATCAGGCCGCGCTTGCGTGCTTCATCGAAGGCGCGGGTGACCGTGGTCAGGTCGATGCCGAGCTGCTGCGCCAACGCGCGCTGCGAGGGCAGGCGCTGTCCGGGTGCGAGGCCGCCACGACGCACCGTGCGTTCCAGCGAATTGACGATGCGCAGGTAGATCGGCCCGTTGTGCGCGAGCACGTCCTGCACCCATTCGCGCGCTGCGACATCCGGTCGCGGCATGTACGGAGCATGTCGGGGCGTATCGTTGCTTCCAACGGCGGGAGCCTGTCCATAACCATCGGTCGGTTCGGACAGGTGACCGCCGTTGTTGTTTGCGGCGGCCGCACCGGCCAGCGTCAGTGATGTCATTGCGCGTCCTCAGCGCTTGGCCTGCCAGGGGCAGTAGCAGCCCACGGCAAGCAGTCCTTTCGGGCGCACGGTTTCGCCGCGCACCAGTCTGTCCAGCAGCGGTTCGACAAAGCTGTTGGCCGAGTTGCAGACCATGCCGATGCTGTACGGCCCCGCATAGGCGAGGTGGCCCTGGCGATCCCAGATGGCTACGGCGGGGCTGGCCGGGATGTGTTCGATGCCATCAATGGTCGGCAGGTTGATCACCTTGTTGCGCAGCGGCTCGGGCAGCTCGCCCTGCGTACCCGGGCGGCGGATCGCATAGAAGTCGATGCCGGCGCGGCGGTACATGCTGATCAGGTAGCTCAGGTGCGCACCGGTCTCGCGGTTGCACACGCCGCAGGCCGGGTCCCAGAAATGCACCACGCGGATGCGGCCGGTATCACCGGCCAGATTGGCCGGCAAGCGCAGTTGCGAGTCGTCGAAGACGATGGCCTGTTCGGTGAATGTGGACTGCGCGCTGTAGCCGAAGTACTGCCACAGCGCAGCGGCGACGCCGGCCATGAACAGGCAGGCGAGGGCGATCATCGTCGGCAGCAGCCAGCGGCGACGCGGCGCGGCTGCGCCCATCAGGAATCTTCCCGGCCGAACTTGTGCACGTACTGCTTGCGCATCTCGCGGCAGGAATCGGCCTGCGCGCGGCGCTGGATCTCGCTACGCGACGGATCCTCGCTGCGCTGCACGCACTGCTCGATGGCGTGGCGTTCGGCGGCCTGCACGTCCACGGTCTGCGGCTGCAGGCAGACCCAGGCCAGCGCGGCCAGCATCAACACCACAAAGCCACCGCAGCCGGCCATCACCAGGTGGAACTTCAGTTTCTCGGCGCGCATCGATGCACGTCCCTTCATCCATACATTGCATACAAAATATCATCTTGTATGGATAAAGTGCCATGCACCCGGTTCAGACGATGGCGTTGTGCCGGGCCTCGGGGGCTTCGGACAGAATCTCGTTCAGCTTGGCCAGCGCCCCGGCCAGCGCGCCCTGGTCGACCGCGCCGCCCAGCGACAGGCGGATCGCGTTGCCCGGCGGCGGCTCTTCCACGCTGAAGGCATCCGAGCTGGCGATGCCCAGGCCCTGTTCCTGTGCGGCCTGGATCAACCGGTACTGGTCCAGCCGTGGCGGCAGCGGCAGCCACACATGCAGGCCGGCCGGATGCGCCTGGGCACGGGACGGCAGGTACTGCGCGGCAATCGCCTGGCGCTCGCGCAGTTCCTGCTGGAAGCGCTGCACCATGTCCTGGGCCTGGCCGCTGCGGATCCACTGCGACGCCACCGCCACCATCGACTGAGTCGGCATCAGTGCGATCGCACGCAGGGCGTCCAGCACCGGTTCCATCGGCTCGCCGGCCGGCACCAACAGATAGGCGGTGCGCAGGCCTGGCGCCAGGCACTTGGACAGGGTGGAGATGTAATACACCGGGCAGCCGGCGTCGCGGTGGGCGGCCAGCGGTGGCGCGGCGTCACCGGCCAGCAACCAGTAGGGATCGTCTTCGATCACGGTCAGATCGTGGCGCTTGGCCACCGCCAGCAGGGCCTGCCGGCGCTGTGCCGACATCGTTGCCGTGGTCGGGTTCTGGATGGTCGGCACCAGGTACAGCAGGCGCGGGCGGCGTAGCTGGCAGGCCTCCTCCAGCGCGTCCGGCAGCATGCCCTCGGCGTCCATCGCCACCGGCACCACGCCCCGCTGCAGCACGCGCGCGGCGGCCAGCAGGCCCGGGTAGGTCAGCTGCTCGGCGGCGATCAGCTCGCCCGGCTGGGTGCGGGCCAGGATCAGCGCACACAGCGCGGTCTGCGCGCCGGGACAGATCACCACCTGGTCGGCACCCACCGTGCCCAGCATCGGCGCCAGCCACTGCACGGCGGCGGCGCGGTCCTCGCGGGTGCCGGCGCCGACGTGATAGCTCATCAGCTCGCCCTGGCCCAGCTGCTGGCCCACGTGCTGGAAACCGGCCTCCATGCCCTGTGCGAACGGCGCGCTGCCCAGCAGCGGCGGGATGTTCATGCTCAGGTCCACCGAGGTGCTGCGGTTGCCGGCCGACAGCGCGATGAAAGTGCCACCGGCGCCCTGCGCATCGAGCAGGCCGGCCTGGCGCAGCTCAGCGAAGGCACGGGTGACGGTGGTCAGGTCCACGCCCACCTGCTGGGCCAGGTCGCGCTGCGGCGGCAGCCGGTCGCCCGGGCGCAGCACGCCGTCATCCACCGCCTCGCGTACCTGCTGGGCAATCTGCAGGTACAGCGGGCCGGCGCCCTCGCGGAAGGGGCGAACCCAGGTGCGATTGGGGTGTTTCAGGCGGCGGCCGGCGGCAGGTGGCGTCATCGGTCAGTTTTTTCCATACGTGCAGATGCACAAGTCCATACAATGATGTATCTTGTATGGGCTTGATTGGAGTGGTTCGCCTGCTTGTAGGCGACCTCGTACCCACAGTGTAGCCGCTCCACGCCCGGGCGCTGCGCGCAGGCGAGCCGGTCAAGCGCGCTTCTTCAACAGGGTTGACCTCCAATGAATATCTGCTGGAACCGCATCCGCCTGGCGCTGGTCGCCCTGGCCTGCGTCGGCCTGTCGGGCTGTGACTGGGTGCTGCTGGATTCGAAGGGCATGGTCGGGCTCGCCCAGCGCGACCTGATCCTGATCTGCATCGGCCTGATGCTGATCGTGGTGATACCGGCCATCGTGCTGACCTTCGTATTCGCGTGGCGCTTCCGCGCCGGCAACACCAAAGCGAAATACACGCCGGACTGGTCGCACTCCACCAAGGTGGAGATCGTGGTCTGGGGCGTGCCGCTGATCATCATCGCGGTGCTGGCGGTGATCGTGTGGAAGTCGACCCACGAGCTGGACCCGTACAAGCCGCTGGACGTGGCCGGTGAGCCGCTGCACGTGGACGTGATCGCCACCGACTGGAAATGGGTGTTCGTGTATCCGGATCTGGGCATCGCCACGGTCAACCAGCTCAACTTCCCGGCCAACCGCCCGCTGGCGTTCAACATCACCTCCAACTCGACGATGAATACCTTCTTCATCCCGCAGCTGGGTGGGCAGATCTACGCGATGGCCGGCATGCGCACGCAGCTGCACCTGATCGCCAACGAGCCCGGCCAGTTCCGTGGCATGTCCGGCAACTACAGCGGGCATGGCTTCTCGAACATGAAGTTCATTGCCACCGCCAGCAGCAGCGAGGAGTTCGAGCGCTGGGTGGCCGAGGTACGCAGCGCACCACAGGCGCTGGACTTCAACCAGTTCAAGGCGCTGGCCGCACCGTCGAAGAACGCGCCGGTGCAGCACTTCTCCAGCGTCGAACCGCTGCTGTTCAAGAAGGTCATCGACCAGTTCATCGGCGTCGGTGAGAACACCGCTGCTGCGTCCCCGGCGGGCGCTGCCGGCGGTGCCCAGGTTTCCCAGGAGTAACGAACATGTTGGGTAAATTGACGTGGGAGGCCGTGCCACTGCACGAGCCGATCGTCGTGGTCACATTGGCGGCCATGGTGCTGGGCGGCCTCGCGCTGCTCGGCGCGGTGACGTACTTCAAGCTGTGGGGTCCGCTCTGGCGTGACTGGTTCACCACCGTGGACCACAAGAAGATCGGCATCATGTACGTGGTGGTGGCGCTGGTCATGCTGGTGCGTGGCTTTGCCGATGCGCTGATGATGCGCGCGCAGCTGGCGGCGGCCGGGCCGGGCAGTGACGGCTTCCTGCCACCGGAGCACTACGACCAGATCTTCACCGCGCACGGCGTGATCATGATCTTCTTCGTGGCCACCCCGTTCGTGGTCGGCCTGATGAACATCATCGTGCCGCTGCAGATCGGTGCGCGCGACATGGCGTTCCCGTTCCTCAACGCCTTCAGCTTCTGGATCTTCGTGGTCGGCGCAGCGTTGATGATGATCTCGCTGGGCGTTGGCGAATTCGCCATGACCGGTTGGGTCGCCTATCCGCCGCTGTCGGGCATCGAGTTCAGTCCAGGCGTCGGCGTGGATTACTACATCTGGGCATTGCAGGCGTCCGGTGTCGGCACCTTGCTGACCGGCGTCAACCTGTTCATCACCATCCTGCGCATGCGTGCGCCGGGCATGACCCTGATGAAGATGCCGGTGTTTACCTGGACCGTGCTGGTCACCAGCGTGATCATCATCGCCGCCTTCCCGATCCTGACCGTGGCGCTGGGTGCGCTCACCCTGGACCGCTACCTGGACTTCAACTTCTACACCAGCACATTGGGTGGCAACCCGATGATGTACGTGAACCTGGTGTGGGCCTGGGGCCATCCGGAGGTGTACATCCTGGTGCTGCCGGCGTTCGGCATCTTCTCCGAAGTGACCGCCACGTTCGCGCGCAAGAAGCTGTTCGGCTACAAGTCGATGGTCGGTGCCACGCTTGCGATCGGCATCCTGTCGTTCATCGTCTGGCTGCACCACTTCTTCACCATGGGCTCCGGTGCCAGCGTCAATGCCTTCTTCGGCATCATGACGATGATCATCGCCATCCCCACCGGCGTGAAGATCTTCACCTGGCTGTTCACCATGTACGGCGGCCGCGTCGAATTCAGCGTGCCGATGCTGTGGACCATCGCCTTCCTGGTCACCTTCACCATCGGTGGCATGACCGGCGTGCTGCTGGCCATCCCGGGCGCGGACTTCCTGCTGCACAACAGCCTGTTCCTGGTCGCGCACTTCCACAACACCATCATCGGCGGCGCGCTGTTCGGCTACCTGGCCGGCTTCGCCTACTGGTTCCCGAAGGTGTTCGGCTTCACCCTCAACGAGCGCCTGGGCAAGTGGTCGTTCGCCTGCTGGGTGATCGGCTTCTACCTGGCCTTCATGCCGCTGTACATGCTGGGCTTCATGGGCATGACCCGCCGCATGAACCAGTACGACAACCCGGCGTGGACGCCGTACCTGATCGCCGCCTTCATCGGCGCGCTGTTCGTGTTCGCGGGCATCATCCTGATGCTGGTGCAGATCTACGTGAGCGTGCGCGACCGCAAGCGCAACCTGGACCTGACCGGCGACCCGTGGAATGCACGCACGCTGGAATGGGCCACGCCGTCGCCGCCGCCGTTCTACAACTTCGCCGTGGTGCCCAAGGCCGATGAGCTGGACGCCTTCCACGAAGCGAAGAAGCGCGGCCTGCCGCCGCCGCCGAAGAAGTACGCACCGATCCACATGCCGAAGAACACCGGCGTGCCGCTGATCCTCAACATCTGGATCCTGGTGCTGTGCTTCGCCCTGGTCTGGCACATCTGGTGGATGGCCGCGGCCAGCTTCATCGCGATGATCGTCACCCTGATCGTCCGGTCCTACGACGAGGACGTGGACTACTACGTCAGTTCCGAAGAGGTGGCGCGCACCGAAGCGGCCAACCTTGCCAAGCTGAAGGAGGTACGCGCATGAACCTGTTGACCCGCCCCGAGCTGGCCAGCGACACGCAGGCGCGCGAGGACCACCACGAGCACGACCATGGCCACGAACAGGGCGGCATGAAGGTGTTCGGCATGTGGGTCTACCTCATGTCCGACCTGGTGCTGTTCGGTTCGCTGTTCGCCTCGTACGCGGTGCTCAGCACCGCCTACGCCGGCGGCCCCACCGGCAAGGACCTGTTCTCGCTGCCGTTCGTGATGGCCGAGACCTTCCTGCTGCTGGTCTCCAGCATCACCTACGGCCAGGCCGTACTGGCGATGCATCGCCACGACACCTCGGCGGTGCTGCGCTGGCTGGGCGTGACCTTCGTGCTCGGTGCCTCGTTCATCGGCATGGAGATCTACGAGTTCTCGCACCTGATCCACGAAGGCGCAGGCCCCAGCACCAGTGCCTACCTGTCGGCGTTCTTCGCGCTGGTCGCCACCCACGGCCTGCACGTGGCCAGCGGCCTGATCTGGATGGCGGTGGTCATGCACCAGGTCTACCGCCGTGGCCTGACCCCGACCAACATCACCCGCGTGTCGTGCCTGAGCCTGTTCTGGCACTTCCTGGACCTGGTGTGGATCTGCGTCTTCACCTTCGTCTATCTGATTGGAGCCTTCTGACATGGCCCACGTCGAAACTTCGCGCGCCGGCAATGCGCACGGCTCCACCAAGTCCTACCTGATCGGCTTCGTGCTGTGCGCGCTGCTGACCGTGGTGCCGTTCGCACTGGTGATGAACCCCGTGCTGTCGCGGCCGCTCACGCTGTTCCTGCTGGTTGGCTTCGCGGTGGCGCAGATCCTGGTGCAGCTGGTCTATTTCCTGCACATGGACCGCAAGTCCGAAGGTGGCTGGAACCTGGCCAGCTTCGTGTTCACCCTGGTGATCCTGTTCATCATCGTCGCGTTGTCGGTCTGGATCATCTGGAGCATGCACTACCACATGATGATCAACTGAGCCTGCGAACCGTGAAAGGCATTGCGTTCCCCCAACGTGGCCTGCGGCTGGCCGCAGGCCTGCTGCTCGGCCTGCTGGCCGGCTGCAGTGCGCAGTCGCGCATGGACTTCTACTCCAAGGACATCGCCTGCGAAGAGCTCGGCCAGCAGTGGTCGATGCCCGACAGCCGCGGCACCGTGCGCGGCCCGAAGGACCTGCAGGGGCAGGTGACCTATCTGTTCTTCGGTTTCACCAGTTGCCCGGACGTGTGCCCGACCACCATGGTCGAGCTGAGCCAGGTCAAGCACCTGATGGGCAAGGATGCCGACCAGCTGCAGGTGGTGTTCGTCAGCGTTGACCCGGCCCGCGACACCCCGGAGGTTGCGCGGACCTACGTGGAAGCGTTCGACCCCAAGGCAATCGCACTGGTCGGCAACGAAGCGCAGCTGGCGGCGATGGCCAGCGACTTCAAGGCGTTCTACGAAAAGGAACCCGGTCAGGTACCGGATACCTACACGATGAGCCACATTGCCGGTGGCTACGTGTTCGACCGCCAGGGGCGACTGCGCCTGTTCGCGCCCTATGGCATGCCGGTGGACAAGCTGTTTTCCGACGTGCAGCGCCTGCTGCTGGAGCCCGCTCATCCCGCCGCCGGCAACGACGCACTGGCCAGCTGCAGCCGCAAGCACAGCGACACACTCGCCGCCCGCTGACGCCAGCTCTACCGCGGTGGGTGCCGACCGTTGGTCGGCACACCCCCACACCAATCCCCGGCCGGCCAGGAGAGCCAGCCGGCCGGGGCACCACTCAACGCCTTACTTGGTCTCTTCCCACTGCACCACGTCCGGCTCGGTGGCGCGGATACCGGCGGTGGACAGCAGCCTGGTGGTCGCATCCAGTGCCGCGTTCACCGACGGATACTCCACGATGGCTTGGCCCGAAGCCTTCGACACCTTCACCACGGTGCCACCGGTGGCCGTAGCCGCGCGCTGGGCCGATGCCGCATCGGTGAAGAACACCTTGACCCGCGACGTCGCCACCACCGGCGCTCCGTCACGGGAGACCGCCGCCGCGAACTTGCCGGCACCGGCATCAGCAGGCGCAGCCGCTGCGCCATCCAGCGAACGCTTGGTACGCGCGCTGGTGGTCGCCGCCGCCTGCGGGGTGATCGTGAACTGACCGCCGCTGGCCTGCTTCACGGTGGTCGAGGGGGACAGCTGGAAGCGTGTGCCGCCCACATCGAACGAGCGGCCGGTAGCGGACGCCTTCAGTTCCTGCGCGTCCACGGTCGACAGGGTCCTGGCTGGAGGGGTCTGCCCCGAGCTCTGCGCCCAGGCAGGGGAGGTCATCGCCGCGAAGGCGAGCGTGCTCAACAGAATGGTGGTCTTCATCATCAGTGCCCCAGAACGCGGATCTTGAAGAATTCGAGGTTGCCACGCGATGCAGCGGTCGCGGCCTGCCCCATGTCGGTCACTTCCAGCGTCCAGGTGCCGCTGGCATTCTCATCCAGGAAGGCATTGCTGGACAGCAGGTCCCAGCTGGTGAAGTTGCTCTGCGCGCCGCCCGTGCCCGAACCGATCGCGGTGAACGCCGGTTGCACCACGCTGCGGGTGCCGCTGGGCGACACCAGCACGAACTGCAGCTGGCGCGTGTTGCGGTGGTTGACCCGGAAGCCCAGCTGCACGCTTTCGATGTTGCGCGCGCCGTTGGCCAACTGGAAGGTAAGGCGTGCGGCGGCGGCCGAGGTGTTGCCGATGGCCACGGTACGCGTGGTGTTGCGCCAGCCGCTGTCGACCAGCGGTCCCAGTGACTGGAAGTTCTCGGCGACCTGCACTGCACGCGCAGCGTTGACCACACCGAAGCCGTACCAGTTGCTGTAGGCGCGGTTGGCCGCATTCACCGTCCAGCCCGGCACCAGCGTGCGCCCATCGGCCAGCGTCACCGCCGGCTGGTTCGGGTGGTTGCGGGTGGCGGTGGTGGCCAGGATGTACTTCACATCGCGATAGGACAGGTTCGGATTGGCTTCCAGCACCAGTGCCGCCACGCCCGACACCATCGGCGCCGACGCCGAGGTGCCGTTCATCTTGGCGGTGTAGTTGCAGGTGCTGTCGATGGCCGACAGGTTGCTGTCCAGCGTGTTCTGGCGGTTGGTGTTCTTGTTGCTTCCCTGCGCGCACCCGGTCACGTCGGTGGTGACGATGGCCGGGTCGTAGGCGCGCGCTACCAGGCCGGGGGCGTACTGCGCCTGCAGGCCGTACTCGCCGCCAAAGGCCGACACCCACAGCGCCGAGCCGGTGGAGGAATACGACGAGCGCACGCCATCGGCGCGCACCGCGCCTACGGTGATCACGTTGAACAGGTTGTTGCGCGGATCGCGTCCAGCCGGCACGCAGCCGGTGTTGCGGTTCTTGGTGTCGGTGGTGCAGACATCCTGGGTCTGGCTGATCGAGGCATTGTTGAAGTTGTTGCCGGCCGACTTCACGTAGATGCCGCCGCGGCCACCACGCGTCCCCGACAGTGCCTGCTCATACGAACGAATCGTGTTTTCGCTGTACGCCAGCGGCAGGTTCGGATTGCCCGGGCCGGCGCCCCAGCTGTTGTTGAACACCTGCACGTCGGCCGATTCCGCGCCGTCCCACCAGGCGTACTCGATGTTGCTCTGCTGGTTGCCCAGGGCTGAGCGCGAAATCGGGTTGAAACCCTTCAGCGTCGCCGCCGGGGCCACGCCGCGCACGCCCAGGTTGTTGGCGCCCACTGCACCGGCGATGCCACCGACCATGGTGCCGTGGTTGTCGACATCCGGGTTGGTCGGGGTGGGGTTGTTCGAGCCATTGGTGAAGTTCTTGCCGGCCACCGCGGCCACGTTGGCGGCCAGGTCCGGATGCGCGATCTGCAGGCCATCATCGACGATGGCGATGGTGACGCCCTGGCCACGGATGCCATTGCGGAACAGGCCATCCACGTTCAGGTCGTTGCCGGCCACCGGCAGCGTATCGGCCGGGACCGTCTGTCCGGTATTGAGCAGGTGCCACTGGATTGCCGCCAGTGGATCGGCCTGTTGGGCCTGGGCGGTGACGGCCAGGCTGCCCAGTACCAGCGCAGTGGCGAGGGCCAGGCGCGCGGAGCGCGGTGGCGCGGTGCGTTGCGTGTGTCGCTTCATACACGAATCCTTCTGTTGTGAATCGGCATGGCAGGACGGCGGGGCGGATCTGCCCCATCGCAACGAGCCAAACGCGACACAACGAACAACCCCCTACCTCTTCACACAAGCAATCTGCAGATGTGCCAATTGCGTCACAAACGCTTATGCCGCGGGGTAATGACGACCGCCGTGCCCCGCATCTGGCGGACGCCAATCCTGATTGGCACCTGCATCCACGCACGGCGAGGATCTACCAGGTGTCATCGCGCGCCCTCACAGCCCGCTGTGCTACTACAGCCCGTGCACCCTTCCGCACGGAGCACGATGATGGTCAATCCGCTCGCCCAGGCCCATCGCGGCCTCGGCACCACGCTGTTCAGCCTGTTGAACCCGATACCCTTCGGCTTCTTCGTCGGTGCACTGATCTTCGACGCTATCTACCTCAACAGCGCCGAGGTGATGTGGGGCAAGGCCGCCGCCTGGCTGATCACCTTCGGCCTGCTGATCGCCATCCTTCCGCGCCTGATCAACCTGTTCGCGGTCTGGCGCCGCAACGGCACGGCCACCCGTATCGACCGCATCGACTTCTTCCTCAACCTGGTCGCGGTGGTGCTGGCCATCTGGAACGCCTTCGTGCACAGCCGCGATGCGTATGCCGTTGCAGTGCCGGGCACGATCCTGTCGGCGCTGACCGTGGCCCTGATCGCCTTGGGCCTGATCCTGCTGTCACTGCAGCCGCCGGTGCTGCAGGGAGGTCGTCATGGCTAAGCACATCCTGCCCACCGTCGCCGCCTTGGCATTGGCCGCCGCCCTGTCGGCCTGCGCCGGCAAGGCCGAGTACCATCCGGCCGACCAGTCGGGCCCGCAGCCGCCGCTGCCCAAGCCGGCCAACTTCCTGATGCCGCCGATGCAGGTGCCCAAGGGCGTTGGCTGGGCCGACGGCCAGGCCCCCACGGTGGCCGAAGGCCTGAAGATCGAGCGCATCGCCGCCAACCTGCAGCACCCGCGCCGGCTGCTGACCCTGCCCAACGGCGATGTACTGGTGGTGGAAGGCAATGGCCCCGGCGAAGAGCCGGTCACCACACCCAAGCAGTGGATCGCCGGCAAGGTGAAGGCGCGCTCGGGCAAGGCTGGCAAGGGCGGCAACCGGGTCACCCTGCTGCGCCGCTCGCCAGGCACGAACACCTGGACCCAGCACGTCTACATCGAAGGCCTGCACTCGCCGTTCGGCATCCAGCTGATCGGTGACACGCTGTACGTGGCCAACACCGGCAACATCATGCAGTACCACTACGTGCCCGGCGAAACCCGCATGTCCGACAAGGGCCGCGAGTTCACCGACCTGCCCAGCACCATCAACCACCACTGGACCAAGGAACTGCTGGCCAGCCGCGATGGCAGCAAGCTGTACGTGGGCGTCGGCTCCAACAGCAACATTACTGAAAATGGCCTGGCCGTCGAATACCGCCGCGCGGTCGTGCTGGAGGTGGACGTAGCTACCCGTGGCAGCCGCATCTTCGCGTCGGGCATCCGCAACCCGACCGGGCTGGACTGGGAGCCGAGCACTGGCCAGCTGTGGGCCGTGGCCAACGAGCGTGATGAGATCGGTGCCGACCTGGTGCCGGATTACCTCACCTCGGTGAAGGAAGATGGCTTCTACGGCTGGCCCTACAGCTACTACGGCCAGCACGTGGACGAGCGCGTGCAGCCGCAGCGGCCGGACCTGGTATCCAAAGCGATCGTGCCGGACTACGCCATCGGCTCGCACGTGGCACCGCTTGGCCTGCTGTTCTACACCGGCCAGGCACTGCCCCCGCAATACCACGGCGGTGCCTTCATCGGCGAACACGGCAGCTGGGACCGCTCGCCGCTGAGCGGCTACGAAGTGGTCTACGTACCGTTCAAGGACGGCAAGCCGACCGGGCGACCGCAGACCGTGGTCAGCGGCTTCGCTTCGAAGGACGAGAAGACGCTGATGGGTGCGCCGGTGGGCATGGCGATGGACGCCGAAGGCGCGCTGCTGGTGGCCGACGACGTGGGCGACGTGGTGTGGCGGGTGTCGGCCAAGTAGCTGTGTAGCGTCGAGCCATGGCCGAAGAACATCCGGTAGAGTCGACTGTCAGTCGACTCGCACGCGCAGCGCGTGCTTCCCCGGTGAGCAGCGAAGGGCAGTCGACTCTACCCTGTCGACTCCGCCCTGCCGGTTCAGCCACCGGGTTCAGCGTGCCCGGAACCCGCTGAACACCGACTCGGCGGCAAACCCCATGCCACCCAGCAGCACGCCGAAATACACCACCGTGGCCACCACGAAACCATAACCGGCAGCCACCGCCGCACCATCGCGCTGGATGAAGCCGATCGCAAAGGACATCAGCGCCAATGCCGGCAGCGTGTTGCTGAAGGGAATCGGCCCGGCCGGCGCCATCAGCAGCAAGGTCGCGAACACCAGCATCAGGTTGTTCAGGCGCATCATCTTCTTCGAGCGCACCATCACCGCCAGCCGCATCGGCCGTGACAGCCGCTCCATGCGGTGCACCCATTTCAGCGCACGGCCGAGGTTGGCCTTCAGCTTGTCGGTGGCGATCTCGCGGCGCGCCAGTTTCTGCGGTACCCACAGCGGGCGGTTGCGCACCCGGCTCAGGCCGATCAGCAGGATCGAGGCACCAAACACCGTACTCAGCCCGGGAATCGACACCGGGATGATGAAGATGGCCGAGAGCAGGATCACGATCAGCAACAGGCCTTCATCGCCCAGCGCACTGAGCAGGGTGCCGACGCGCACCTGGTCGCCGGGCAGCTCGTCGATCATCTGCTCGATCTGCTGGGCCAGGGGGGCGCTGTCGTCGGTTTCGGGGGCACGGTAGGTCATGCGTCGCAAGCTTCTCCAGGGAAGGGCGGTCAGCGGGCCGTCCTGCGGTGGGGAACGCACAGGCTCCTGCAGTATCCCGGCCAACGTGGGCAAAGAGGTGAACCGGGCATGAGGGGGTAAACTGGCGTGCCCCGCATGAGTTGAACGCAATGGACATGGGCCGCAGGCAATCGACCATCGAACTGGTCGCCATCGACATGGATGGCACCCTGCTGGACCCGTCGCACCAGCTCACCCCACGCGCCAGGAAGGCCATCGCGCAGGCGCGCGCGCTGGGCGTGCACATCGTGCTGACCAGTGGCCGCCCGGTTCCGGGCCTGGCGCCGTACCTGCACGAGCTGGGCATCACCGGCAACGACGACTACTGCATCGCCTGCAACGGCGGCCTGGTGCAGCGCATCGGCACGCGCGAAACCGTGGTCGAGTATCCGCTCAGCTTCGACGATTTCCTGTTCTGCGAGCAGGTGGCCCGCCAAGTGGGCGTGCACTTCCAGGCGCTGGACAGCCAGCGCATGTACACGCCCAACCAGGACATCAGCTACTACACCGTGGCCGATTCGCATCTCTCGCGGATGCCGCTGTCCTATCGCCGCGTGGAAGACATGGACCCGTCGATGTCCTTCATCAAGCTGATGATGATCGACGAGCCCGAGGTACTGGATGCCGCCATCGCGCGCCTGCCCAGCGAACTGACCGAGCGCTTCGCGGTATTGAAGAGCGCGCCGTACTTCCTGGAAGTGTTCGACCACCGCGCGGGAAAGGGCCCGAGCCTGCAGAAGCTGGCCGAGCATCTGGGCATCGACCGCGCCAACGTGATGGCCATCGGCGACCAGGAAAACGATCTGACCATGCTGCAGTACGCCGGTACCAGCGTCGCGATGGGCAATGCCATCGATGCGGTGAAGGCGGTGGCGCGGTTTGAGACCAGCAGCAATGCTGATGACGGCGTGGCGCGCGCCATTGAGCGCTTCGTCCTGCAGTAACCGCGCGTCTCTATGCTCTGGTAGGTGCCAACCTTGGTTGGCACACACAAACGGCAAGCGCCGACCAAGGTCGGCCTCTACCACGGCGGGGCTATACCCACGTATATCCCACCCATGCCCATCGCCATCGGCGCTGTACCACGGCGCAATGGCGGATGCGGCAGTGCGATGCAAGAATTCCGCACGTCGAAATCACCCCGCCGAATCCCACGGCAGATGATCGTCTTCCTCTGCCACTGACCGGCACGCTCCGCGCCGTCACCCTCTCAACGCGATCGCACCGCCAGCCAGGGCGCCGACACCGGTGCTGCAACGCGCTGGGCGTGCGCCTGCGCCGCTCTCTCCCTGCACACGGATTTACTGCCATGAACACCCCACCCACGACGCGCCTCGCCCTGGCCATCATCGCGGTCATCACCGCACCTGCGTACGCCGCAGAAACGCACGATGCCGCGCACGACTCGCCCACCACGCTCAATGCCCTGCAGGTCATTGCCACACCGCGCGGTGCGGCCGTGGCACCGACCCAGGTGGTCGGCCCCAACCGCTACATCATCAAGGCCGAAGACCTCGACGCGATGGTCACCGGCAACAACGGCCTGGCCATGCTGAAACAGGTGCCCGGTGCCAGCTACACCGCCACCGACGGGCTGGGCCTGGATATCTCGGCCACCAGCCTGTTCGTGCGCGGCTTCCGCATGAACGAAATGGGCATCACCTTCGAGGGTGTGCCGCTGAACGACAACGGCTTCCTCTCGCTCACCGGCACCAGCGTGGTGAATGTGGGCGTGCCCGATGGCATCGGCGCGATCACAGTCAGCCCCGGTGGTGCGCCGGTCAGCGTGTTCTCCAGCAGCGTCAACGGCGGCAGCCTGGAATACCGCCTGCGCGACCTGCAGGACACGCCCAGCCTGCGTGTGAAGCAGGGCGTGGGCAGCAACAGCACGCTGGTCACCACCGTGTCCGGGCAGAGCGGCCAGCTCGGTGAGCATGGCTCGAAAGTGCTGGTCGACCTGCAGCGCGTGTCCGCCGACAAGTACCAGGGCGAGGGCACGCAGAACTTCCTGCGCGGCGACCTGAAGCTGCAGCAGGACGTCGCCTGGGGTGACTTCACCGTGTTCCTGTCCGACAGCAAGGCCAAGGTCTGGGGCTACAACAACATCTCCTTCGACATGATCCGCAAGCTGGGCTGGAAGGCCGACATTTTCTATCCCGATTATGCGTGGGCGTGGTACGTGGCCTCGCCGGAAAACGCGGACAAATCCTGCGGCGCCTACACCTGCGGTGAGCTGTCCGAACTGATTCCGTACGACACCGGCCAGACCACCCGCGACCGCGTGTCATCGATCAACCATCGCTTCCAGATCACCCCGGCGCTGAGTGGCAACGTGCAGCTGTACAACGCCAACAGCCACACCCAGGCCACGCTGACCGACCCGACCGTACCGTCGCCCAACGGCGCACCGTTCTCCGAACAGGTACAGACGCCGCGCCTCAACCGCCTGGGCGGCATGGTCAACCTGCAGTTCGAGACCGGCGCGCACACCTTCACTGCCGGTTTCTGGCAGGAGAAGAGCAAGGCCGCGGCCAAGACCGAGTGGTACCAGCAGCCACTGCTGGGCGAGGGCCCGCCGCTGAAGGCCACCGGCCCGTTCGATGTGTACGGTCCTGCGTTCAAGACCGACAACGCATCGAGCTGGGTGACCCGCTCGCGCCAGTTCTACCTGCAGGACGACATCGTGTTGAACGACACGCTGAAGCTGGGTGTCGGCTTCAAGGCCGTGGACTTCCGCACCAGCGGCGGCGGCCTCGGTGACGCCAAGGATCGTCCGGTGAACGGCACGCTGCGCGCGAAGAGCAACTTCCTGCCGCATGTCTCGCTGTTCTGGAGCCCGACTGAATCCACAGATGCCTTCATCGACCTGGCCAACACCATGAACGGCTACCGCGTGGCCCAGCGCGGCAACATCGGCTACACCGCCTCGGCGTGGACCATCACCGACCAGGAAGAGTTCGACCGCGTGGCCGGCACGCTGCGCCCGGAAAAGAACTGGAACCTGACCGTGGGTGCCTCGCATCGCTTCGATCGGCTGACGATCACCGGCGATGTGTTCTACAACGACATCCGCAACCGACTGCTGTCGGCTGCCATCGGTACCCAGTTCGCGCAGATCAACACGGTTCGGCTGATGCCGAAGATGCATGTGATCGGTGCCGACCTCGGCATCACCGCCGACCTGACCGACCACCTGCAGTTCTATCAGGGCGTGGCCGTAGCCCGTTCGTACTACGACAGTGATTTCGTGGTGGGCGACACGGTGTACCCGATCAAGGGCAATGCCCAGCCGGGTTACCCGCAGATCTCGCTGGTCAGCGACCTGTCCGCCCACTTCGGTGACTGGCGTTTCGGTGCCACCAGCACCTCGTACCTGCGCCAGCCCTTCACCTACGAGAACGACATCCGCGTGCCGACCTTCTGGCAGGTCAACACCTATGCCGCCTACCGCTTCGGTGCGGACAGCGCCGTGCCCGGCCTGGAGCTGCGGCTGGACGTGAGCAACCTGTTCAACCGCCACAACATCGGCACCGCCACCATTGCCGGCTCGTCATTCTCGGGGGATTACCAGACCCTGCAGCGCAGCGCGCCACGGCAGCTGATGTTCAGTACCTCGATGACCTTCTAGGTAGATCCACGCCATGCGTGGATGCACTTGGCGGCCCCCCCAAAACCCACCGGGCCCCCCCTTGGGCAATCAACAGGGATTTTCTGGCGGCGGCGCAAGGTTCCCACAATGTTGCTGGGTCATCCTGTCGGCATGGCTCAGTACAACCCGCGATCACCGTTGTTCGACATCCGGAGCCCGGGACGGCCCCGGCTGGCGCCGTCCGTGACGCCTGTGATCGACCTGCAGGCCGAGTACCAGTTCTGGCACGTCTACGAGCGCGTGGTCCGTCCGTTGCCCGGTGGGGGGCTGCGGCTGGCCTGGCTGGTGTGCCAGAAGGTGTACCGGGACCGGTGGCAGCACCCGGAGGACAGCGACGAGGCGGCGTTGTCGCGGGTGCTGTTTGGCGGGAACATGACGGCTGACCGGGCGTCGGAGCTGGCGGAGCTCCATGCGCTGGTCAGCCGTCGGGTGGCGCTGCTGGCGAAGCGTGGGCGGGTGGATTCCGCGGCGTGATGCGCGGGGGCGGCCCCGGCGTGCCGAGCTGCCATGACCCGCTCCGGCATCATCGCACCATCCGTCGCCATGACCCGCTCCTGGTAGAGTCGACTGTTAGTCGACTGCTCTTCGCGTCGGCCCACCAAGATACCGCGCTTCGCGCGCGAGTCGACTAACAGTCGACTCTACCAACGACCACTCGGGACGGTGCTTCTAGGGCTTTCCCCGGTCCAGCTGCCGGTAGCCAATGGCCTCAGCCAGATGCGCCGTCTGGATCACTTCGCAACCCGCCAGATCAGCAATCGTGCGCGCCACCCGCAGAATCCGGTGCATCGCACGTGCCGAAAGCTGCAGACGCTCGATGGCCTGCTCCAACAGATCCTGATCGGCCTCGCTCAGCTTCGTGCACGCCCGCAGCGCCGCTGGCGGCAGATGCGCATTGAGCGCGCCACGCGCCTGCTGCCGGGCGTGGGCGGCTTCCACCCGTGCGCGTACCGCAGCACTGGGCTCACCCAGCGGCGTGCTCTCCCGCAGCTCCACCGCGTCCATCCGCGTCACGCCGATATGCAGATCGATGCGGTCCAGCAACGGGCCAGACACCCGCGCGCGGTAGCGATTGATCCGTTCGTCGCTGCACAGGCAGCGGTTGCTGCGGTCACCGGCCCAGCCGCACGGGCAGGGATTCATCGCGGCCACCAGTTGGAACCGCGCGGGGTACTGCACGCTGCGTGCCGCGCGGGCGATGCGGATGTGGCCGGACTCGAGTGGCTCGCGCAGGGTTTCCAGTGCGCTGCGGTTCCACTCTGGAAGCTCATCAAGGAAGAGGACTCCATGGTGGGCCAGTGATATCTCACCGGGGCAGGGCGGGTTGCCCCCACCCACCAGCGCCGCCGCACTGGCACTGTGATGCGGTGCCCGAAAGGGCCGCTGCCGCCATCGTCGTGGGTCCAGTCCTTCGCCACTCACCGATGCAATCGCGGCCAGCTGCAGCGCCTCAGTCTCTTCGGTATCCGGCAACAGGCTGGGCAGGCGCGAGGCCAGCAGTGTCTTGCCGCAGCCAGGACTGCCGATCAACAACAGATGGTGCCCACCGGCGGCAGCCACTTCCAATGCGCGTCGTGCATGCGCCTGCCCGCGCACGTCGGTCAGATCGGGCAGTGGCAACGGTGTCGTGTCCACGCGTTCCACGGGCGGCAACAGGCGCGGATTGCCCAACCCGGCGCAGCACTCCAGCAGTGTGCGCGCTACACGCACATCGGCATGCTCGGCCAAAGCTGCCTCTGCGGCATTCCCCGGCGGTACCACCAGGATGCGACCGGCTTCAGCGGCGGCAATCGCGGCCGGCAGTGCACCGGCCACCGGCCGCAGCTCACCGGTCAGGCCAAGCTCGCCCAGAAATTCGTACTGCAGCAGCGACTGTGGATCGACCTGGCCGCTGGCCGCAAGAATGCCCAAGGCAATCGCCAGGTCGTAGCGACCACCTTCCTTGGGCAGGTCGGCGGGCGCCAGATTCAACGTGATGCGCCGCTGTGGAAAGTCGAAGCGTGCGCAGAGCAGGGCGGCACGCACGCGCTCGCGGGATTCGCGCACGCTGGTTTCGGCCAGGCCCACGATCTGCGTGACAGGAAGGCCGCCAGAGAGATGCACTTCCACCCGCACCAGCGGGGCATCGACCCCGGCGCGGGCACGGCTGTGGACCAGTGCCAGGCTCATGATTGGGTTCCTGCAGAGAGACGCTTGATGGTGCGGCAGGTGCGCTGCGGGGAGCTATCGGGAATTGCTGGTGAAGTGGCTAGGAGGATTCTGGCCGGTGTTCGCCGGGTGCACACTCGCCAGAGCACCCAGAGCACGCCTCGACCAACAGTGGCTCTGCGTCTTCCTAGAGCAACCGTCCCAGTTTCCGCTGAGAGTTCATCCAACGCTCGAAGCTGATGCGCGCGCGTTCGCTATCCGGCACTCGCCAGACTGCATCGATCATGCTGGCTACCCAACAGGGCGACTGCTGATTGAACTGAGGAAGTCCGAACATGAAGATCAGGTCTTGACAAGGGTACTTCAGTTGGAGTAATCATCCGCATGAACGGAAGCTGAGTCGTTTGTCGCCCTTCATCCAAGGATGTAACGGACATGATTTCTGCCAAGGACCGGCGGGGGGAAAATGCTCCCTGCAATGTTTATCCGGGCTCGCCGCTTTGCTCGCTCATCGTCGGCTTGGCACTTGCGCTGGGAGTCGGGTTCCACGTCTCAGCCCAGGATGGACTCTTCAACTATCAAGAGTATGAGAAGAGGGTAAAAAGCGCGCAGTCGCTTGCCGCCATATCCGCAGATGAGGTATTCGGGGATCGAACTTCCGGCTTCGACGGCAGCACCGAGTTCCTTGTTGAAGACGTGTCCATACCTGGCAATTTCGACCTTCCGGTCAGCATCGCCCGCCGCTTCGGAGTTGAGGCCGTCAACCGAGGATCTCGCTATAGCGAGGCCAAAGGGCTGACGCTGTT
This sequence comes from Stenotrophomonas sp. YJH_SMC_40, assembly GCF_059368615.1. Lineage (NCBI taxonomy): Bacteria > Pseudomonadati > Pseudomonadota > Gammaproteobacteria > Lysobacterales > Lysobacteraceae > Stenotrophomonas > Stenotrophomonas sp. YJH_SMC_40. The sequence continues at coordinate 34,607 of NZ_JCAFRX010000002.1, forward strand.
TGACGATTGGGAAATCGTCGTTCCCCACATGTCGGGCGTATGGACCAAGGGGGCTGGATGGATTACGGGCGATCCAGGGGCGCAGACCACACAGCGTTGTTCGGTCAATAAGGCGCCCTACCTATTGGAGACCTGGGGCTATACCAATATCGGCTTCGGCATTGACGTGAAGTGGCATGGCGGAAATGGCGAGGAGCTTCTGATTGCCGACGATCCGTCCCATGCCACGGCACCAGGCTTGGAGGCGCCCAAGTGGATGACGGCTTCGAGAGCACGGTTCACCTGTTTGGCTGCAACACGAAATGGATATCCGGGCGAGGCGTTTATTGGGCACACCCCGGATGGGAAGAAGTACTTCTTCGACTGGGGTGTGGAAAGACCCTATGCAACAGCTCAGTTCAGTGATGGCGCTGCCAATCGTTCGGTGGGGCGTAAGCGGGTCTATCTTCTGGCGTCGCGTGTGGAGGACCGCTATGGGAATTGGGTGTCCTATAGTTACAACGGAGACAAACTCACTAACATTGAGTCCAGCGACGGTCGCCGGATTGACCTGAGCTATGACGGCGACGGTCGGGTGACCAGCGTGCAAGCCAATGGGCGCATATGGCGGTATTCGTATGTTGGCGACACGGACGGGAACGACGGCGGCTTGTCCCAGGTCACGCTTCCGGATGGCTCGGCGTGGGCTTACAGTCATCGCGGACGCCTCCAGTCCAGTTTCCCTATCCGTAAAGCCGACGATGAGGGCGGGTGCGAAATACGGGCCGGTAGTGAGCCCCCTCCTACGCAGATGACGGTGGTCGCCCCCTCGGGTGCCCGAGGCATATTCGACTTTGAAATGGAGTTGTTCATTCGCTCCGATCCTTGCAATGGACTGACACCCTCGCACTACCAAGCCTGGTCTTTGAAGAAGCGCACCATCACCGGGCCCGGACTGTCTCCGATGGTCACTACGCGAAGCTACAACCTGCAGTTGCCGGGAAGCGGCCGCTGGTCCAGCCTGACCAAGCCGGATGGAACGCAGATTCGCGAGCGCTACGGTGCCAATCCAGCTCTGAACGAGCGAAAGCTCATGCAAAAGCAGGTTCTGGACGCAGCTGGCCAAGTGCAGCGTGACGAGCTCTACACCTATACGTTCGGTTCCGAGACCGGTCCGTTCAGGACGCGGGTCGGGCATTCTATCGGGGTCCAAGCGGGTCAGTTCTTGGCGGGCATGCTGAGCGCTCTCAGTGAAAGCACATTCTCTCAAGATGGCGATACCTACCGCGTGGTCTACAGCGATTTCGATCGCAAGGCCCGTCCGGCACGCGTGAGCTATACCGGTCCTTCTGGTACCAAGGCTGAGATACGAGAGCATCTGGATACGGCCAGCCCTTGGGTCTTGGATCAGGTGCTGAGTGTCAAGGAGGCTGCGTCGGGAAAGATCACCACACAGTACGCCTATGACGGTATGGCCAAGCCGAATGCCGTCTATCGGGCCGGGGCTTTGCTGCAGAGTGTTACTTATGCGGCGGATGGCACGATCAGTGCAGTGCGCGATGGAAAGGGGAACGAAACGCAGATCCAAGACTGGTATCGCGGCGTGCCGCGATTGGTCATCAATCCCGATGGCACCACCAATCGCATGTCGGCAGATGGAAACGGGTGGATCACTTCCACCACGGACGCGCTACAAAGGACTACTTCCTATCTGCACGATCCGATGGGTCGCGTGCGCGAAGTCCAACCGCCGGTCGATGAGAACCAGTGGGCCAAGACTACCATCTCATTCCGTCAGGTCGCGGCCGATGAGTACGGCCTTTCGCCGGGGCACTGGCGAGTCGATAACGCCCAAGGGGCACGGCGTCAGGAAACCTATCTCGACGCACTCTGGCAGCCGCTCCTGGTGCGCGAATACGATGCAAACAACGTCGCCGGCACGCAGCGATGGGTCAGGAACGCATACGACAGCGAAGGTCGCCTGACGTTCACCTCTTATCCTTCACGCGATAGCACGGTGGCGACCGGTACCTGGACCGAGTACGACGCGCTGGGGCGGAAGACCTCTTCGTCCCAGGACAGCGAGCAGGGCCTGCTGATTACAACCATTGGCTACAGCAGCAATGCCACCACCACAGTCGTGGATCCACTCGGCCATCAGACCATCACCCGATTCGATGCGTTTGAAGGCCCGGACTACGGGAAGCCTGCGCAGATCATTCGTGCCGATGGCAGCAAGGTCAGCATAAAACGGAATGCGTTTGGCCTGACTACCGAAGTGGCCCAGTCCGCAAACTGAAACCACGTCAAGGATGGCATTCGTGAACACTGAAAAACTACGCACGGCCGCAGCTGTTCTGCTGGGGCTGATGATCATCTTCCTGTGCCAGGTGGCACACGCTGACGCTTGGATTGAACTTACGGGGCCAGCCCAAACCTCCTACACGGCACCAGCAACCTATCAGTTGCAGCTCAAAAGTGGCGTCACAAGCACTGGCCCCAAAGCCGAGTATTTGGAAGACATACAGCTCACGCGCAATGGCCAAGTGATCTCCCGACTTCCGAACGGGACCTATACCGAGAACGGCCTGTCAGCGGGCACGTATCAATATGTCTACAAGGCATTTGGCGTGCGCAACTTCAACGGCAATGAGTCTTCCAGACAACTAATCTCACCCACGATCACGGTCACGGTGGCGGCACCGCCAACCCCTTTTGACGGCGCGGAGTACGTTTCCGCAAGCTGGCCTAATTCGGCCGATAGAGGAATTCCATTCAGTGGTACTGTCATATTCCGAAACACGGGCAACACAACTTGGCGAGCAGGGGAGGGCTATCGACTGGGTCAGGCCGAGCGCTACGTTTCCAGCGCTACGAAGCTAGGAATTGCCGAGGTTGCTGTACCCCACGACGTGGCTCCGGGCGGCACAGCAACGTTTGCGTTCAACGGAGTAGCGGCCAGTGAGAACGGGCCGACAACGCTCCAATGGCAGATGAACCGCAATGGTGTTCGCTTTGGTAGCACCAGCAGCGAGCAGACCTTTGAGACGACCGGAAGGCTCAACCGCGGCGTCATGTATGAGCAAGAAGTCCCGACCAGCATGGAGGCCGGGCGGACCTATCGCGTCAAGCTGAAGTTCGTCAATACGGGCAATACCACGTGGTCGGCGTCTGCGGGCTATGCACTGGGCTCCTGGAATCCCAATGACAATGTCCTGTGGGGCAGAGCGCGGGTCCCAATGCCGAATGACGTCAGTCCACAGCTGCCTGCGTTCTTTGAATTCGATGTGGTAGCTCCTTCATTGCCGGGCGTCTACAGCTTCCAATGGCGATTGCTGGAAGAGGGCAAAGAGTGGTTTGGTCGGGAAAGTGACAATGTCCAGGTCACCGTCAACGGGCCGCCGTCCAAGGTAATCGGCAATATCGATGGCGTCACCAGCGACGGTCAGATCCGAGGGTGGGCGTGTTCGACGGGCATTGATTCGTCGATCGAAATTCATGTCTACACCGGTGGAGCCGCCGGCAGTGGCGGGACGATCTTCCTGACCGGTAAGGCCGATTTGGCGAGTGAGCCGGCCGTGGCTACGTCCTGCAAGGCCGGAGGCAATCATCGCTTCTCGCTTCCAATGAGCAATGAGCAGCGCCGCCAGCGGGCTGGGCAACCGATCTATGTCCATGGAATTTCCCCCGTTGGACAACCCAACAACACCATTGGCGGTTCCGGTGCGTTCGTCGTTCCCGCAGCGCCCAGTGGCACTCTGTCTGTGTCCCCTGCGATGTGCCAGATTGCAGCTGGTGCGCAGACCTGCAACGTCACCCTGACCTGGTCGGCCACGGACTCCCGTGCAGAACTCAAGCGTGATGGCGGTTCTGTGGTCGGCAGCGGAGCGAGCGGTTCCATCGTGGTGCCGATTGGCGCCGGCACGAATCGATTCACGCTTTCGGTTGCGGGTGATGCGATTGCCCAGGCGGCGGCCACCGCCAAAGCCGCTCCTACCTTGCCAGTCAATCCAGACAATCCGGCCCCGACCGTGGCCCGGCGATACGTCTACGACGACAACCTTCGGTTGTGCAAGGTCATTGAGCCAGAAACCGGGGCGACCGTGTTTGGCTACGATGCGGCCGGCAATCTTGCCTGGAGTGCGAGCGGGCTGGAGTTGCCCAGCCTGACCGAATGCAACCGTGAGGCGCCGCAGATTGCAGCGCGCCGCGTTTCACGCAACTACGATGCCAGCAATCGCCTGCAGACGGTGGTCTATCCCGATGGTCTGGGTGATCAGCAGCTTGAGTACACACCTACGGGCCAGCTGAAGACTGAGAGGGTCTTCAATCAGGACCGTGTGCCAGTGGTGACCACCCGTACCTACAACTCTCTCGGGTCGGTGGTCAGTCAGAGCCGTGTCATAGGCAGCGCGAGCGCCCGAACGCTGGCATTTGGCTATGACCACATGGGTCAGCATGTTCGTACGGACTACCCTGATGGCTACTCCGTCCAGCAATCCTTGAATGCTCTGGGCCAGCCCGTGCGGCTACAGGATGGCACGGGCGCCGTACTCGCCAGCAACATCGCCTACTTCCCCAGTGGTGAAACCGCCGCGCTGACCTACGGCAATGGCATCGTACGTGGCGTAACCGAGAATGCGCGACAGTTGACCAGCCGCATCGTTGACAGTGGCATGGTCGATCTGAACTACAGCTATGACGCGACGGGAAACATCAGCCAGATCAGCGATGCCGTACGCGGCGACTCCTGGAAGATCAGCTTGGGCTACGATCGCCTTGATCGATTGATTCAGGCCCGCGCGCCGGCATTTGGTGGGAATGGGCAGTACACGTTCGGCTATGACACGTTGGACAACATCGTCTCGATGCGATTGCCAGGGAAGCGGGAGCGCACGTTCCATTACGACACCCGCAATCGCCTGGAACTGCTGCGGGACCCCAGCGGTAACGGCGTCTCTGGCTTCTCCTACGACGTGGCAGGCAATCTGGCGGTACGTAATGGCCAGACGTTCACCTACGACATGGGTGGCCAGCTCCGTTCCGCCGGAGATGTGCAGAAATACTTCTACGACGGAGCCGGACTGCGTGCTTACGCAACAGCATCAACGTCGGCACCGACATCAGAAGCTTCACCCATGTTGGGCAAGACGCCCATCACGGCTAGCCACAACTGGGAGGTATCCATTCCAGAGCGCGGTGGCGGTGAACTTGGCTTCTTGGCGAGTGATCTGGATCGCTCCTGGCAGTACCTCGTGGGTGGGGAGCTGATCGAGTCCACCCAAGGTGGGGAAACGTCTGACTACATCTACCTCGGCAAGAGACTGCTGGCTATTCGCACCAGCTCTGCCACGGGCGCAACGCTCACCTATCTTCATCACGATGCACTCAATACGCTGGTGGCAACGAGCAGGGCTAATGGAGAGGTGCTGACGCGTCACTTCTGGTCACCGTATGGCGAGGCAGACGCGGCGCCTGCTGCGAAGATTCCAGGCTACTCAGGCCATCTTGCAGACCCCGACACGGGACTGGTCTACATGGGGCGGCGCTACTACGACCCACAACTGGCGAGGTTCATTTCTCCCGATCCGTTAGCTGCTAGCACCTCCGGAGGGCCAAATTTCAATCGCTATCGATACGCCAGCAACAACCCATTCCGATTCTCAGATCCCACGGGCGCGTGTGACCAGGCAACCGGGTCACATATGTGCAATGGCAGCTGGTTCGCCGGGGCAAACCTGACCGGTGCGCCGTCGCCGACACCTGGCGGAGTGCCACAGCACGATCCCAACGCCCCCGCGCCTGCGGAGACCGTCAAGGCTACAGGCCTGGGCGCCATTGAGGAGTATTTTTCTGAACGGAATTTCTTCATCGGACAGGGGAGCTTGACCGATTTCGATGCCGTGTCGGAGGCGATCGTCGTTCCGTTGATGAACTCTCCAACGGGATCAACGGCTGCTGGTGGCCTCAAGCTCGCCTCCATCATGGTAGTGCTGCGTGGGGGCAATGCAGCGAGAGGCTTTGGGAATCTCTCGCGTGCGGGTGAGTTTGGCATTGCATCCTACAACTCTCTGAAGAGAATGGTGGGTACAGGGTCTGGGTTACAAGTTCACCATCTTATTGAGAAGCGGTTTGCAGGTGTTATGCAAGTGAAGGAGGGTGAAATGCTTTCGGTTGTGGTGACTAGAACGGAGCATCAGGTCTTTACCAACCAGTGGCGATCGATGTTTCCGTATGGCAGGCCGCCACCGAGCCAAGCCCAGATAATGGACGCCGCAAGGTCAATTTATGCCAATCATCCCGCCATTCTTAAGTCTTTGGGACTCTGATAGCATCGTGACATGAAGATCAAGTATCGATTTGCTTTCACTTGGAGTGAGGCACGTGCTTTGCAGCTCCGTGCTCTAGGCTTGAAGGTTCAGCCCCCGGCTGATCCTCGTCCTGAAGTCGGTGGCATTGCTGTGAGCTTTGCTTTGGAAGGTGCGCCAGGGTGGAGTGAAGCTTGTAGCTTGATTCGCTCGTGGAATGGTGCAACTTCTGTGACTACGGAGTTTACTGCTGCGGAGATTTCGGAAGCCGCACACTGCGCGCTTCAGGTTGTCCACGCCAGCGGCTACCCGCAGCCAGAAAGAGATTTTCTGTATCTTGAGCAGGTATACGACCTGAGCGCGCGATGCCCAAAATGTGGCGAAGGCGCAGTTCAGGTGGCGCCGTTCCGGATCAAGAAGACGTTGAAATGGGGGCGGAATGCCTTTCTGAAGCTGAATTGGGTAGAGGAAGCTTGCTTCATGCAGACTTCCGTTTGGTCAGAACATCTTCGCCCCCTGGGTATCGGAGTGCTTCCGGTTGAGGACACCAGAGGAAGCCTCTTGGATGAGGTTGTTCAACTCGATCTTGGGCCTGTGGTTCCGCTATGTATGGGTGAGCTGGAGGGAGTTCGTTGCGAGAAATGCGGCAGAGAACGCTACCAATGGCATGACCGCGGCTTTTTCCCGTCAATCAAGAACCCTCCAGATGTGCCGATCTTCCGTAGTTCGCAGCGTTTCGGGGTCGAGCATCAGTCGGCGAACGCAATGATTGTGAGTGCGACAGTAGCGAACGCCATCAGAGCTGCAGGATTGAGAGGTGTCGAGCTCTGGCCTTGTGCGCCGGCAGGATAGACTTTACAGAGCAGTTAGGCGGTGTTTCAGAGCATGGTCATATTGAGGAATGTGACAAGCGCGTCTGCATGGTGGATTTCCACTTGCCACTTGCCACTTGCCACCAGTGCCGCCGCACTGGCGCTGTGGTGCCCGGAGTGGGGGCTGCCGCCATCGTCTTGGGTCCAATCCATCAGGTTGCGCCGGCCTCGGCCGCCACAATCGCGGCTGGCAGCGCGCCCACCACCGGCCGCAGTTCACCGGTCAGGCCAAGCTCGCCCAGGAATTCGTACTGAAGCAGCGACTGTGGATCGACCTGGCCGCTGGCCGCAAGAATGCCCAAGGCAATCGCCAGGTCGTAGCGCCCGCCTTCCTTTGGCAGGTCGGCGGGCGCCAGATTCAGGGTGATGCGCCGCTGTGGAAAGTCGAAGCGAGCGCAGAGCAGGGCGGCCCGCACACGCTCGCGGGATTCGCGCACGCTGGTTTCGGCCAGGCCAACGATCTGGGTGACAGGAAGGCCGCCAGAGAGATGCACTTCTACCCGCACCAGCGGGGCATCGACCCCGGCGCGGGCACGGCTGTGGACCAGCGCCAGGCTCATGTGTGGATTCCTGCGGATGGATGTTCGATGGTGCGGCAGGCATTCGGCACGGCGCCATCGGGCATTGCGGGTGAAACGGCTAAGGGGATTCCGGTCAAGGGCGATCCCTTTCCCTGAACAGATGTCGCTGCGCATCAGGAGTCGCCTCGCTGAAGCAACCCGATCGCGCCTCGATCCCCGATGGAGGCACTCAACCGGCGGTTGCATAATCAGCGTACGAGGTGGTTCTTGCTTCGGCCTGCGTCTGAGTAGAGAGGATGGAATGAAGATAGTTGCAGCACAGATGCGATCAGCTCCTGGCGACATCGATGGCAATATCGAACGGCACGTGCACTTCATTGAACGGGCCGTCTCGTGTGGCGGTGCGGCGGTCTTCTTTCCGGAGATGTCGCTGACCGGCTATGAGCCACGGTTGGCCGAACAGCTGGCAATGACCCCAGATGACGCGCATCTGGAGGTATTCCAGTCTCTGAGCGATCGGCACCAGATTCTGGTCGCAGTCGGCGGGCCGTACCGCGGCAACGATGGGCCGGAGATCGGCATGTTCGTCTTCCGCAGCGGTCAGGCACCGGCTGTCTACACCAAGCAGATGCTGCATGCCGACGAACTGCCTTATTTCAAGGCAGGAACCACGTCCCTGTCAGTAACCCTTGGAGAGGAAATTCTTGTCCCCGCCATCTGCTTCGAGTCGCTACAGATGGAAAGTGCATTGCGGGCCAAGGACGCGGGAGCGACGGTCTACGTTGCCAGTGTTGCAAAGAACATGATCGGTATGGAGCGGGCTCACCGCCACTACGCAACAGTCGCGCGGGAGCTTGGGATGAACGTGTTGGTATGCAACGGCGTGGGCCATGCCGATGGATTCGAGATGACGGGAGGGTCCGCCGCCTGGGACAACAGGGGGGCGCTGAAGTGCCGCGCCGGAACTGGAGACGAGGCATTGGTGGTGTATGACCTCGCAGATCAGAGCGGTAGTGCCGTGACACTCCCAGCAATGGGCACGCTCGGGAGTGCGGGCTGACGCCCGGAAGGCTTGAGATGTTCGGAGGGAGCATTCGCCTGATTCCGTCCAGGCAGGAACCCTGGCGTTCTCATGAAGAACCCAAGCGTCACGTTGCCATCAACCCAACCGCGGCCCCTGCCGGCTCTCTTCCTGCTGCCGTTCCTGCGCTTGCGCCAGCTGCTGCGACTGCTCCCGATCCTGAGCGCCGAGGCTCCGGTTGGCCGCTGCATACTGCTGCTCCGGTGCGACCGCCAGGGCCTCCTGTGTTGGCATCTGCACCCGGTTGGCGGCGGGGTCCGATGACGCGCCCGGTCCTGAGCGCGTCACGAACAGCGTGGCGCCCGCAGCACGGGTTTCGGTGGCTTCACTCAGTGCCATGTCTACCTGGTCGCCGGGCTTGAACCCGGCTTCTGCTGCAAGCCGGTAGGCGCTGGCCAGCAGGCGGTCGCTGCTCTGGTCCCACGGCTTGTTGTTCTTCTCATCCAGCATGGCTACCGACGAGCGCAGCTGTTCCAACAGCCCGCTGCCATCTGGGCGCAGGGCCGTGCCGTGGCGCCGGTCTACGTCAGCGTCGTGCTGCGTGGCAGGCCTGGAGGTGTGTGGCGGCGATGCATTCGGTGCGGGCTCAGGTGAAGTTGGCGCGCGCGGCAGGGCATCCGCGGGCTGCTGCTCCGCGGTCGAGCGCTGCACGTGTGCCTGGGCAATCTCCTGTGGCGTGGTGACGCAGACGATCTGCATGCGCTCGTCATCTTTCCCGGCCAGTGTGGCCAGCGAGCCATCCTTCTGTACCTGCAGCATGAACGTACCGAAGTCGGGCACGGCGCGTGCGTGATCCTGGGCAACGGCGGCTACGGCGTCATCAATCTCTTCGGCACTGCGCACAATGCCGGCACTACGGTAGGCGTCCACCACCTGACTGCGCAGGCCGTATTCGGTTGGCGTGGGGTTGGCCCGGGCGATGTCGGCCATGGACGTCAGCTCCTGTACGCCGGCCTGCTGGCTCTGGCGCGTACGATTGAGCTCCTCGACGATGCTGCCCTCGGCCGGGTTGGTGCCATACACCCAACCCGGCGTTTGCCACTGCCCGTTGGCGTCCTGCGTGTACTTCTCGCCGTTGGAAGCGCGCAGGGGCTGCGTCTGGGTCAGCGCGTTGGTGATCACCTCCGGTACCGGCTCAATGGTGGCGAACTCGTGCCAGTTGTACTGGTTGAACGCCACCTGGTAACGGGCGGCAAGCGCCTCCGGCGTGTTCAAGGCGTTCTGGGCAATGATGCGCTGCGATTCCCGTTCCAGTTGGCCCGACTTTTCCGGGCCGACAGGCACGCTGTAGTCAAAAGGGACGCGTCCATCAATCATCGCGTGGATGGAGAGGTTCCATTCGCCGTTGTGCGGATTGCGCACGTAGTGGCGGTTGGTTTCAAACGGCTCGCGCGGCGGCGCGCTCTCGCCGCCTGCATCGAGCTTGAAGGGGTTCTGCGGCTTGGGCAGGTTGGCCATGCCCAGTGAATACGAGTCGTTGGCGGCTTTGTAGTTCAGCTCATCCGCCAGCCGGCCACCGGCGACCATGGTGGTCTCGCGGTAGCTTCCGTCGGGCTGCGGCGTGCGCACGCTGCGGCTCCAGGTGCCCTTGGCATCTTCCGGATCGCGGCTCCATTCGTTGCCGCTGCGGTCCACCTGGGTGTAAACCGCTTTCTTGTCCTGGTACTGCGCCCAGTACTCACCGCCGAAGCCACCGGCCACGCCGCCCAGCAGCCCGGTAGCCAGCGCACCTGGCCCGGTCCACGATCCGGTGAACAATCCGTACCCCGCGCCCAGCAGGAAGCCGCCACCGAAGCCGCCTGCAGTGCGCCCCACGAAGTGGGTGGCCGCGGATTTTGCGCCGGCGTTGTTGCCCTCGCTGTGCAACTCGGCCACGCGGTGGCCGGTGATGGCGAAGTCCACGGCCAGTGCGGCAACACCCGCGGCCCCGAGTACGCGCGCGCCGGTGATCTGTCCGCGCGCGGCGGCAGCTTCGGCGGCGCCTTCCGCAGCGCCAGCGCGCCCAGCAGAGCCGGCCAGTTCCGGAGACGTGGTTGTCGGGCCAGGGCGCACGATGGTCAGTGGCATCTCCGGGTTGAACGCCGTACGCACGCGGGCCGCGGTGTGCTCGCTCAGCGGCAGGCGGCCGCCCTGGTTGGCCTCCTCAATTGCGGTGCCCAACGATGCGCGGCCCCCCCAGCGCTCGCTCAGGGTGGAGTTGCCGGATTGGTCGATGGCATCCAGTGCCGCCGTCACGTTGGCTTCGGAGTGGGTGACGCCGCGCCAGCGCAACTCGGTCGGGTTGAGGGTCTTCAGTTCCGCAATCTGCGCGGCGTGGGTGCGCTGGTAGCCGTCCAGATCGGCGAAGAAGGTGCGGATCCTGGCGTTGGCTTCGGCCGGGGTCATGTTCTCCGGCGTGTTGGTGACCAGGTCGCCGTTGAGGATGCCGGCGCGAAGCGTGAACTCCAGGTTCTGGATGCGGGCACCCATACGCTCGGCGGCGGCAGCGCGCACATCCGGCGCAGAATCCTTCGCCAGCAGCGCTCGGCCGTCGTAGGTTTCTGCGAGATCGTCGAGAACGAACTTCAGTTGATCCGAGTACGCACTCAACGGGCCGCCCGAGTGCGGCGAGATACCCAACCGGGTTGCCAGCGCGGGGTTCGCGGGCAGGTTGAGGATGTTGTCGGAACCGTGGAGCGTGAAATGACCACTCCTGGCAAGCGACTTCAGCAGCTGGCTTTGTTCGAACGCATTCTGTTCGATCAGATGGTGTCCCTGGAAAACCGGTGTGTCGGCCATGCGCACCACCTCATTCAAGAATCCGTTTGAAGGAGCTCGTCCTAGAGATCGGCTACATCGCGCAGCCGTACGCCGGAGAAGTTGGCGGCATTCAATGCATCAAACATCGCGCGGTCGCAGATGGGCGGTGCGCCCATACGATCCTGGCGGAAGATATGGGCATCGCCCACAACGTCCTGTTTGAACACCAGGCTGGCGCCGCCGACAAGGCTGTAAAGCTTCTCGTCCTCGCCGGTCTGATAATTGTGGTCGAGCTTGATTCTCACGCGGGACGAGGCTTCATCCAGAGCGTCGAGCCTGCGCAGCACATTGCCCAGGTAGTACTGGGGCCCGGGGCTGCCGTCGGCAAGGCTGAAGTCGCAGGCCACAAAGGCAAACGCCTGGGGGTCCATCTGCTCAAACAGCTGCTTCAACGGCTCCGACACAATCCAGATGCCAGCGAGCTCTTCCAGATCGCGTGGCATTGCGCCCTTCTCGGGCACATGAACCAGGTGGGGGCGCTCCGGATACTGGCCTGGCGTTCCATCAGGACGCGAGATGACATTCATCCCCGGATCGATCAGCTTGTCTTCGTTGGCGATCTCTATACCGGGAACCCCGCCGCTGCTCAGCAAGCCTGCGTCGATCAGGAAGAATTCGCCCTTGTGAGATGCGGCTTCGGCTGAAACTTCAGTGGCGGTCGATTCGGTCACGGGGGCTTCCATCATGGATGCGGGGGCAGAACGGGAAAAACCGTTGAGCCGATGCTAGCGGGGCTTCTGCGCAGCCACAAGTTGCGCCGAAACGGTGCCGAGGGCACGTGATTCACGCGGCTCTTTTGGAATTTCGGAGCAATGCCGAGGATGATGCTGCCATTCCTTCCACTGCCTGCAATGGTGTGCTGGATAGGCGGAATGACGAGGGAGATTCCAGCCGAGGGTGGCCTGGGTCCCTGAACACGCAGCGCTGGTCATCAGGCACCGACCTGTCAAGGCGCCCAAGCCGTGCCTCAACCCACGAAGGCCCCGCGCTTTCCACCAGCAACCGCCCCTGGCTCTGGTGCAGATCCAGCCAACGCTCGAAGCTGGTGCGCAGACGCTCGATGTCCGGCGCCCGCCACCGTGCATCGGCAGGCATGCGGATCAGCACGCGCGAGGGCGCGTTCTCCACGTCCATCACCAGCACGCCCTTGCACCGGATCTCGAAGGACGTCGCCCCGGCATGGCGCGCGTGCAGTTCAAAGCCCTCGTGGGCCTTCGCGGTCACGAAGCCAAGTGCATCACTGTGCAGCAGGCGGTAATCGGCCGGCCGCAGCTTCTGGTAGGCCCATACCTGATCGCCCGCAGGCTCGGGCCACCCCATCCACACCGCCGCCATGATCGAGGCGCACACCGCCGCAGCGGCAAGGCCGTGGTTCTTCATTTGTCACCCCAGACACAGGCAGAAACGTACGCGCCACAAGCGCGCTCAGTCCTTGGGCCGTACCCGTTCGTGGATGAACGCAGTAAGCGCCAGATCGGCCATCACCAGCCCCTCCATCACCCGGTCGCCCACGTACTGCTCAGGCTCACTGTTCTGGCGCGTGCGCTCGGCCGCCAGCAGGATCTCCTGCACGATGCGCTGGCCGGTGAGCGCGCAGTCGGCGTCGGACAACGCCATCTGCCGGCTGCGCAGGTGATGCTGCTCGGGCCAGGGTTGGCCGTCGGCCGCAGCGCCCGCGCCGATGGCGTGCAGGATTGCGATGAGGCTGTTGCGGTCTGGGGCCGAAGCGCGTGACGGCGCTTCCTGGATCGGGCGCGGGGGAGGGGAGTGCGGCGTGGTCATGGCGGGCTCCGTGCAAGCAGGCAGAAGCCGCCACCGATAAAGGTGGCGGGCAGAGCGTGGCTCGAAAACCGGTTGCTAGACAAAGCCGGCGGGCACGAGGCCCCCACGCCCCGCCCGCCATAGCCGGCAGACGGATTGCCAGCCGGCACCACGCGCGGTGGTGCCGGCTGGCAAGCGCAAACTTACGTCTAGCAATCCGGGTTTTCGAGTCCCGACCACCGATGCACGGTGGCGCAGTAACGATTACCTGCTGTTGTTCGGAATGCCAACGGGTAGGGGTCAATGCCGCCAAAACCCGAGACGCTTTTGGCATTGTCGCATAGCGTGGAAAGGGGCGAGAGCCTTGGTGTGCTAGGCGCAGCGGCACTTCTGGAACGGAGTCGTCAGAACCTTCCGTCAGAGATGTAGGGCGCGGCAAATGCGACAGCATTGGTCTGACGGTCGCTGATGGATGCCGCGTAATTCGCCTCCATGCGTGAGTGACTTTCTGCCTATTGACCCCGTGGGGCGTCACGCAGAACCTGACTACCGTTGTAGTCACCAGGAACTGTCCTGCCCGCAGCAGGAAGGTTCTGCGGCGTTTGAACGGACCTCCACCCACTGGCGCAGGCCGCTACAAGGATCACTGGACGTGTTACGCCGCAATCGACTTCTTCTGTCTGCGGGTCTGCTCCCGCTTCCGTGGTTCCTGTTCTGGACCAGCGTTGCTGCCCTGTTCGCGCCGGGTTACAACCCGCTTGCCCAGCACGCCAGCGAGCTGCTGCAGGCGCCAACGCTTGCAAGCATCTGCGGCAGGATTGCGGCTATCGGCTCCGGTATGGGCTTCGTGGCGCTCTCCATCGGGGTATGGCGGGAGTCCGGTCGCCGGATTGCAGTAGGTGCAATCTCCTGGTTGGTCTTTGGCATTTCCATGCTGACCAACGGGCTCTGGCCCATGGGCCATCCGATGCACGGCTTCTACACCATCGGTATCGCCAACATCATTGCACCGGCGATGTCGCACATCGAATTGAGCGCGTGGTCGGCCAACCGAAGGGCGTACGCCGTGACCGCTGCGGTGAGCGTCGCGGGGATTGTCTATCTCTGGTTGAACGTGGTGGGAGTGGATCCGGAGGGGTACAGGGGGCTGACCCAGCGCGTGTTCTCGTCGATCAACTCGCTGTGGCCATTTCTGGTTGCGCTGCATCTGGTGCGCAGGGGGGCAAGTGCGTTGCGGACGCAGCCGGCGCTTTGATGGAAAGGCATGCCGGCACATGGACGACTATTGAGCGTGTGGAGTTGAGATGGCGATGAGGATTTTTCGCCGTCAGCTGATCTACGTTCAAGCGCATCAGGATCACTTCATTGCCCGCGTGGTCGGCGGAGACAGAACCATTCGTCGCCAGTGCCACGCACTTGGCAATCGCGCCGGTCCGATCAAGGACTTCTCCATTCTCCAGCCCCAGCTCAAGGCGATCTTCTCGGAACTCCTGCCTGGGTTCTTTTTCGTCAAGCCCTGGGGACTTCTGCACTTTGATCCGGTTGAGTATCCGGTCACGAAGGAAGAACTGGCGGGGTTTCAGAAGGCTGCCACGCGAAGTGGTGTGAGCTTCTGTTTTCTCTCCACGTGGGAGCAGCAGCATGAAGACAAGGATCTGTTGGAGATGTGCAAGTAGCGGCCCCCAAATTGTTCGTTTGAGTCCAAGCAGATTCGCGGCGTGGCCTGATTCTTTATTGTTGGCTTCTGGGCGGGACCGGACATTGGGATGGCTTGGCAGCTGAGCCGGTTGACGTTCGCTTTGGACCCAGAGCAGACCTTGCGCGCTCTAGCGGGTTAGGACGATTTATCGAGGATGGGGCGGAGATCCACGCTTGGCCTTGAGCGGAAAGATGAGCCTCGGATGAGAGTGATCTTCTTCAGGCAACTCTTCTCTTGGATAGTCGACATTTTTCTGGACGAACTGCCCCAAGTACGAGCTGAGGGACAGAACTTACCGAGATAGCGTGTTAAAACTCATCCGAACTCACCCCCAGGCACTAGTCGTATGAAGATTCCTGCCGACCTGATAGGCGCTCTCGCCGGCCCCACCGCCAGCCTTACAACGGATGTGGCCTCGGCAGTATGGGAAGCGGCGCTAGACGAGAACGTCCTGGGTAAGATACCCGTGGTCTCCGTTGTGCTTGCCGTACGTCAGGGAGCGGCGGCGATAAGTGATCGTTTGTATGCCGCCAAGGTAGCCCGGTTCCTGGTCGGCGTTGAAAGCCTATCGGCCAGCGAACGCGCTCGTGTCGTCGACGAACTCGCTGGAACAGAAGCAAAGCGAGAGCGGTTAGGCGAGTTGCTGCTGGACAAGCTCGACCGTGCGGACCCACTACAAAAACCAAAGATGCTGGCCGATCTGTTCGTCGCTGTTGGAAGGCGCAAGATTCCGGCCTCAGACTTTGATCGCCTTTCAGACATGGTGCTCAGCGTATTTCTTGGCGACCTGAGGGATCTCGCCGAGAGGGGAAGCATAGAGGATGTCGCTGAAAGCCGCCGCTTCGCACTTCAAGCCTCCGGTTTCCTCGCATGGGAGGTTGACGCGGTGTACGCAGGTGGAGGAGCAAGCTTGAAATGGTCAATCACCACTGACGGCAGCACAATTCTTAATCACTGCCCACTAGGCGATAGTTGAGCGTCTGCACGCTCGCATCAGGGTGCAGATCAGCGCTGAACAAGCTTCGCCTGCGGTGCATACTCTTATCCCCGCCGCGCTTCTTGAGCGGGACGCAGACCACTTGCAGCCCCGCAAAAGTGTGGGCAAATGCGGATAATTTCGGGGCGAGTTCTTCACTTGGATCGGTCGGCACTGGCGACCGATGGCAACGGATGGAATTTCGCCCTCGCGTGGCAGAGCATTGGCGGGGGCGTCCGCTTTTGGCCGAAAGCGGACATCGTTCGACGACCTGCTGCATTGATCTTCCGTCAGCCAAAGCACGGGTCTCTCCTTCCATCAATTAATGATCTCCCCACTCCCAGACGCCACAAATTCCTTCAACTGCCGAACGAACTCAGCGTCATAGAGCTCCCACTCCACAATCTCCCCAACCACTCGCAACGGCTGCGCACTGCGATACGACCGCGTCGGGTTCCCGGGAAACTTCTTGTTGGTCACGTTTGGGTCGTCCTCGAACGGCCCGGTCGGCTCCACCACATACACGCGCGGCCGCCCCTCACCGCGAGCCATCTCCGCAGCCAGCCCGGCGCCCTTGGCAATGGTGGTGAAGTAGATGTGGTTCATCACCACGCTGTCGCGATAGTTGGAGCGGAAGCCCGCGCTCAGCAGCTCGCCCACCGCCAGATCAGCGCGGGTGCCGTGATAGAACGGCCCAGCGACCTGGTCGCAGGTGTCATGCGAAACGGGTGTCCATTCGGTGTCCTGTGCCATCGGCACTGCCCCTGCGTGTCCTGCCGGATCGACAGGCCGGCGAGTCTAGGGCGCCCAGTGGGCCTTGCTGCAAGGCCCCATCCGGGAAATAATCTGTAAACGGGAGGCGCGGTGCGCCTCTTTTTTTCATTCTGCGGTGCCGCGCCCTTCGAGCTCGCGCACGGCGGTTTCCAGTGCGTCCAGCTTTTCGCGGGTCTTCAGCAGCACGGCGCGCTGTACTTCGAACTCCTCGCGGGTGACCAGGTCGAGCTTGGCCAGGCCGGCCTGCAGCGCGCTCTTGAAGGTGGCCTGCAGTTCCTCGCGCGATTCGCGCAGGCCCGGCGGCACCAGGTCGCTGAGGCGACGGGCGAGGTCATCGATTTGATTCAGGTCGATCATGGGTGCTCCGTGGGGGTGGCCCGTGCATCCGGCGCGGGCAGGCCATTCGGGCACAAGGATACTGCCGACACCCACTGCCCGGACAGGCCGCAGCGGCTTCGCACGGGCCGCGTTCAGGCGCTATCCTCCACGCCGGAAGACAGGAGATAGACGATGAAGATGGTCATGGCGGTGATCAAGCCGTTCAAGCTCGACGACGTGCGCGAAGCGCTGGCCGAGCGTGGGGTCACTGGGATCACGGTGACGGAAGTGAAGGGCTTTGGTCGCCAGAAGGGCCACACCGAGCTGTACCGTGGCGCGGAGTATGTGGTCGATTTCCTGCCGAAGGTGAAGCTGGAAGTGGCGGTGACCGATGATCAGGTCGAGGCGGTTGTTGAGGCCATCGTGAAGGCCGCTGGCACCGGCAAGATTGGTGACGGTAAGGTGTTCGTGTACGACCTGGGCAGCGTGGTGCGTATTCGTACCGGTGAGTTGGACGCGGACGCGTTGTAGGGGGGGGGCTGGACCGCTGCGCAGTCTGAGCGACGGGATGCCTGCCCCCTCTGTTGTAGAGTCGAGCGAGCTCGACTTTACAACCGGGATCGGGCGGAGCGAACACCCGTGTTCGACGAAGTGCCCTCCCAGGGTGATCAACCCGGCGGAATGAGGGAGGACGACCGCCACTCCGGCAGATCGAGCGCGCGGCGGGTGCGCGTCACGGTAGCGGCGATCTCTGCCTCGAAGCCGCCATCACGTTGCAGCAGCGGCATGAGTTCGGCACAGCGTTGCTTCAGCACATCGACCCATGGCGCTGGGTGGGTCTCCGTAGCGGCCAGTGCCAAGTGCCTGCGACCCTCGTCGTAAGCGCCCGCCAGCCCGGCAGTGATGCCCGCATGGATGTGTTCGCGGATGCCCGGTTTGGGGTGGCGGTTCATCAATGCACGCACATGCCCCGGGGTGGGGAAACGGTCACGCAGGGCCAGTACCTCGGCGGCGGCCTGCTCGGCCAGTGCCTGTGCGGCCGAGGCAAACTCGGCGGTTTCGGTGAAGCGTTCGAATCCGGCAACGCGGCCGCCCACGTCGAAGGACAGGTAGTCCTTTTCTTCCCAGAGCCAGCAGGCGCCGACATTGAGGTAGCTGCCCCTGTCCCATGCCGAAGGCTGGAACTCGACCACCCCGACCCACCAGCCCTGGTCGTCAAGCCAAGTGCGCGAACGGCCCTTTTGCACGCAGCCCAAGGGGCGCAGTATGGATCTTGCGGCTGCAGTCAGCAGGCGGGTGTGTTCAGGTGTCGGCATCCCCAGCATCCTTGCGAGTGGCGTGCCGACGAGTATCGCAGAGCACATCGGGCGTGTGGCCCGGGGCAAATGCGGGGCAAACAGCAGTCGCGCAAGCAATGCAGGGCGAACAGCGCTTACCGCCGCTTGGCCCACTTGTAGAACCGCTTCCAGCCCTGCCGCACGGCCGCGACCCAGCCCGGGTCGGCCACCAGTGCGGCCTGCGCGGCACTTGGCGCCTGGCCGGTCACGCGCTGGCGGATCTTCAGCAGGTTCTTCATGTCGCTGCGGCTCAGTTGCCGGCTCAGCGGGTTGCGGCGCAGCCAGCGTGGAGCGCGCCAGGCCGAGGTGAAGTCCAGCAGCACCGGTACGCCGCCGCTGACCACCACGTTGGTGCCATGCAGGTCGTTGTGGCTGATGCCGGCGGCGTGCAAACGGCTGAGCGCGTGCTGCAGCTGCTCGAACACCTCATTGCCCACGGCCTGTGCGGTGCTCAGGGTCTGGCCGGGGATGAACTCCATGCCCAGCGCCAGGCCACCGAGGGTGCCGAGCAGCGCGGGGGCGTGCTTCCAGCCGCCGAGGCGCTGCAGCATGCGGGCCTCGCGGCGCACCATCAGTCGCGCGATCAGCGAAACGGGCGTGCCGCGGTAGCGGGAATAGTCCTTGATGACCGCCTCGCGCCCGTCCAGGCAGGTGCGATAGACGTCGGGGGCCAGGAAGCGTTCGCCGCGCTTGAGCAGCAGCGGGGTGGCGGCCTCATCGCCGCAGGAGGAGGGGGGCAGAGCAGGAAGATACATGTCGGGGTCTCGGACGACCCGGTGGGTGGCGCAAAGCGTCAAGCGAACCGGTGTTACAGGGAGTTACTAAGTTTTCGTTAATTTTAGTACTCGCCAGTTCGCTATTCCACGATTTGTCGGAGAAATGTCAGGGGCGTGGCTGGAACAGTTCGTCGCGCTCAATCGGACAATTATGTCTCACTTGGTCGACGGTTCTTTCAGAATCAATAGGTTGGGCGTCGCATCGGTTCGTTCATCCGCGGCCCGCTGAACGTCGCGCACGTCCGGCTTGACCCCGACGCACGGCCTGCCGACCATAAGCTGTTAATTCGCGACATCGGCGGCCGCACCCTTCGGCACGTCCCCGTTCCCTGCCGCGTTCCTTACCGATGCTGGCCACCAGGCCGTGCATCGCCCCGATTCCCGTTCCGGCCGCGGCTGGAGGAAAGTGCTTTGATCATCAAAATCGTCATTGCAGCGCTGTTCGTGGCCTGCGTGCTGTACATCCACTTCCGTGGCAAGGTCCGCGCGCGCTGGTCGCGCCAGCTGCTGGACCATTCCAGTTTCATGGCCCCGATCAACGTGGTCATGTACATGTTCTCGAAGGTGCCGACCACGCCGTTCCTGGATCCGGCCAAGGAGTTCCCGCAGCTGGAGCCGCTGCGCCAGAACTGGCAGATGATCCGCGATGAAGCGCTGGCGCTGCGCGATGCGCAGAAGATCGCCGCGTCCAGCACGTTCAATGATGCCGGCTTCAATTCGTTCTTCCGCCGTGGCTGGAAGCGCTTCTACCTGAAGTGGTATGGCCCGTCGCACCCGTCGGCGAAGGCGATGTGCCCCAAGACTACCGCGTTGCTGGAGTCGCTGCCGGACGTGCGTGCGGCGATGTTCGCGCAGCTGCCGTCGGGCAGCGAACTGCGCCCGCACCGCGACCCCTTCGCGGGTTCGTTGCGCCTGCACCTGGGCCTGGCCACGCCGAACAACGACGGCTGCTACATCGAAGTGGACGGCATCAAGAAGAGCTGGCGCGATGGCGAGTGGATGATGTTCGACGAGACCTACATCCACCACGCGCACAACGAGACGCCCGATGACCGCGTGATCCTGTTCTGCGACATCGCCCGCCCGCTGCGCTTCGGCCTGCCGGGGCTGTTCAACCGCGCGGTGGCGGCCACGCTGCTGGCCGGCGGTGCCTCGCCGAACCTGCCGGGTGACCCGACCGGTGGCGTCAACAAGGCGTTCGGCAGTGTCTACAAGGTGCGCCTGAAGGCCAAGGCACTGCGCGAGCGCAGCGTGGTGGCGTACCAGCTGATCAAGTGGGGCCTGGTGGTGGCGGTGATTGCCGGTATCTGGGCGCTTTGAGCGTTACATGAGTTTGCCGGCCAGCGGCCGGCACTACCGGAACATGAAAAAACCCGCGCTGCTGCCAGCGCGGGTTTTTCATTGGGTAGGTGCCGACCGTTGGTCGGCACGCCTTACTTCAGTGCCGCCTGTACGAACGGCGGGGTCACCAGCACGCCGGTGTGCAGCGCGGCGGTGTAGTACAGGGTGTTGAAGGTCTTGGCGGCCGAGTCGGCCTGGCGGAAGTCGAAGCTGCTGTCGCCCTTGCGCGCCATGGTCACGCTCCACCAGCCGGTGGGGTAGCACGGCTGCGGGAACGGCAGGGTCTTGAACGAACCGAAGCCGGCCTTGCCCATCTCGGCGCGCATTTCGTTGATCAGCTCCAGCTGCATCAGCGGCGACTCGGACTGCTGCACCAGGATGCCGTCGTCCTTCAGGGCCTTGAAGCAGCTCTCGTAGAAGGCCTTGTTGAACAGGCCTTCGCCCGGGCCGACCGGGTCGGTCGAATCCACGATCACCACGTCCACGCTGCCGGCCGGGCAGTTGGCCATGTAGGCCACGCCGTCGTCGAACAGCAGCTCGGCGCGGGCGTCGTCGTTGGAGTCGCACAGTTCCGGGAAGTGCTTGCGCGCCATCACCGTGACCTGCTCGTCGATATCGCACTGGGTCACGCTCTCCACGCCGGTGTGCTTGAGCACTTCGCGCAGGGTGCCGCAGTCGCCGCCACCGATGATCACCACGCGCTTGGGCGCGGCGTGGGTGAACAGCACCGGGTGGCTGATCATCTCGTGGTAGAAGAAGTTGTCCTTGCTGGTCAGCATGATGGCCCCGTCGATGGTCATCAGGTTGCCCCAGTCGGTGGTCTGGAAGATCTCGATCTTCTGGAACGGCGACTGCACCTCGTCCAGCTTGCCGGTGATGCGGTAGCCGATGGCCGAGCCGGTGCGCTCGAAGTGTTCGATGTACCAGTTGTTGCTGTCAGTCATTGAAAACAGTCCTGTTCGGAGGGGTGAAGCCGGGCTGGCGGGCGGGGCCGCGTGGCACAGATGCCACATCCGGACGGATCGGCCCGTTCAGGTTGGAACCTGTCACGGGCGCGGGCGCGCATGATAACGAACCTGTGGGCATATAGGCGTTATCATGCCCCCCCTTTTATTGCCAACAAGGCCGACTGAAATGACCGATTGGTCCCTCGACCAAGCCCGCAAGACCTACTCGATCCCGCATTGGGCGGACGGTTACTTCGACGTGGATCAGGCCGGGCACATGGTGGTGAGACCGACCGGGGCGGACGGCCCGGTGGTGTCGCTGCCCAAGGTGGTCGATGCGGCGCGCGCGGCGGGCGCCAAGCTGCCGCTGCTGGTGCGCTTCCCGGACATCCTCGGCCAGCGCCTGGGCAAGCTGCAGGCGGCCTTCGGCCAGGCCCAGCAGGACTGGGAGTACAGCGGCGGCTACACCGCCGTGTACCCGATCAAGGTCAACCAGACCCGTGGCGTGGCCGGCACCCTGGCCAGCCACCACGGCGAGGGCTTCGGCCTGGAAGCGGGCAGCAAGCCCGAGCTGATGGCCGTGCTGGCGCTGTCGCGCCCGGGTGGCCTGATCGTCTGCAACGGTTACAAGGACCGCGAGTACATCCGCCTGGCCCTGATCGGCCGCAAGCTGGGCCTGCAGACCTTCATCGTCATCGAGAAGCCGTCCGAGCTGAAGCTGGTGCTGGAAGAGTCCAAGGCGCTGGACGTGAAGCCGGGCCTGGGCGTGCGCATGCGCCTGGCCTCGCTGGGCGCCGGCAAGTGGCAGAACAGCGGTGGCGACAAGGCCAAGTTCGGCCTGTCGCCGCGCCAGCTGCTGGACCTGTGGAAGTCGCTGCGTGACACCGAGTACGCCGACTGCCTGAACCTGCTGCACTTCCACATGGGCTCGCAGATCTCCAACGTGCGCGACATCGCCAACGGCATGCGCGAAGCCACCCGCTACTTCGTGGAGCTGTCGCGCCTGGGCGCGAAGATCACCCACGTCGATGTGGGCGGCGGCCTGGGCGTGGACTATGAAGGTACCCGTTCGCGCAGCTTCTGCTCGATCAACTACGGCCTGCATTCGTATGCCAGCAACATCGTGCAGCCGTTGGCCAATGCCTGCGAAGAATTCGGCCTGACCCCGCCGCGCATCGTTACCGAGTGCGGCCGCGCGATGACCGCGCACCACGCGGTGCTGATCGCCAACGTCTCGGAAGTGGAAGAGGCGCAGGAAGGCCGCGTGCCGGACCAGCACGACGACGAACCGGCGGCGATCCGCCACCTGCGCGAGATCCACGACGAGCTGGACGTGCGCCCGGCGGTGGAGCTGTTCCAGGAAGCGCAGCATTTCCATGCCGAAGGCCTGGCCAGCTACGCGCTGGGCCAGATCGACCTGCCGCAGCGTGCGCGCATCGACGATCTGTTCTACGCCATCGCCCACGGCGTGCGTGCGCGCCTGAGCTACGACGAGAAGAGCCACCGCCCGGTGCTGGACGAACTGAACGAGCGCCTGGTCGACAAGTACTTCGTCAACTTCAGCGTGTTCGAATCGATCCCGGATGTGTGGGCGATCGACCAGGTGTTCCCGATCGTGCCGATCGAGCGTCTGGACGAGACCCCGGACCGTCGCGGCATCATCGCCGACATGACCTGCGACTCGGACGGCATGGTGGAAACCTATGTCGAGAACGAGAGCCTGGACAGCTCGCTGCCGCTGCACAAGATGAAGCCGGGCGAGAGCTACCGCATCGGCTTCTTCATGGTCGGCGCCTACCAGGAAATCCTGGGCGACATCCATAACCTGTTCGGCGATACCGACGCGGTGGAAGTGCTGGCCGATGCCGATGGCTACGCCATCACCCAGCAGCGCCGTGGTGACACCACCGACGTGATGCTGGATTACGTGGGTTACCGCCTGGACGAACTGCGTGCGACCTATGCGCAGCGCGTGGCCGAGGCCCAGTTGTCGCCGGAACGCGCGCAGGAGTTGTCGGAGGCGCTGGAAGCCGGCCTGACCGGTTACACCTACCTGTCCGACGAACCGCTGGTCTGATGTAAACGGGAACGCCGGGCGTAGGCCCGGCGCTACCGGCCCCGATGAGCGCGCGCGCGATCTTCCATCTGTTCCTGCATGCCGCCGTGCCAGCTCTGCTGGCATGGCTGTTCTGGCGCAAGCGCTTTGCCTCGGCGTGGCTGCTGATGCTGCTGGGCTGGATCATCGACCTGGACCACCTGCTGGCCGACCCGATCTATGCACCGAACCGCTGCAGCATCGGTTTCCATCCCTTGCACACCGCACCGGCGATTGCCGTGTACGCGGGGCTGTGCGTGCCGAAGAAAACGCGGTTGTTCGGCATCGGTTTGATCATCCACATCGTGCTGGACGCGATTGATTGCTGGTGGATGCATCACCGTTGATGGGGAACTGAAATGCCCGGCGAAGGCGGTAGAGTCGACTGTTAGTCGACTGCTCTTGGCTGCGGTGCTGGGAAATCCCGCGCTGCGCGCGAAAGTCGACTAACAGTCGACTCTACCCGCCTGGCGTTCCAGCGTTGACGAGTCACCCCACCGGCAACCACAACGTTGCGCGCAGGCCGGGCTGCGCATTCTCCAACGCCAACCGCCCGCCGTAGCTGGCGGCGATATCGCCCACGATCGCCAGGCCCAGTCCACTACTCCCTTCGCGCTCATCCAGCCGCACGCCACGCTGCACCACCCGCGCCAGCGACTCTGCCGCAAGACCGGGGCCGTCGTCACGCACGTCTATGCGCAGCTGCCCTTCATGGATGTCAGCGCCGACGCTGACCTGCTGCCGTGCCCATCGCCCGGCGTTGTCCAGCAGGTTGCCCAGCATCTCTTCCAGATCCGCACTGGCACCGGCGAACTGTAACGCCGGATCAATGCCTTCCGCTGTGAACGCAATGCCGCGTTCGCCATGCACGCGTGCCATCAGCCGGCACAGCGCCTGTCCGACAGTCGCCACGTCGGTGCGTTGGCGATGGTCGGCGGCCAACCCAGCGGCCAGGTAGCGGTCGACACTGGCCTGCATGCGGGCGCTCTGCTCACGAACGGTCGCCCGCCAGTCCGCGCCGTCGCCGTCGGCTTCGGTGGCCAGCACGCTCAGCGGGGTTTTCAGCGCATGCGCCAGATCCTGTGCGCTGGTACGCGCGCGCGCGACCATGCGTTGCTGGTGCTCCAGCAGCGCGTTGAGTTCTTCGCCCAGTGGCGCGACTTCCGCCCCAAGTCCCCGCGTCTCGATGCGCTGCACATCGCCGCGCCGAACCCGTTCCAGCTGTGCACCGAGGCGGTGCAGTGGACGCAATCCGAAGTGCACCTGGCTGGCCAGCACCGCCAGCCAGGCCGCGACCAGCACACCCAGCGCGATGGCGGTGCGCTTGCGGAACGCGGCCACATCCGCATCCAACGCGCTGCGGTCGGTGGCAACCACGGCGACGAACGGTGCGCTGGCGCGCGGCAGGCGCACCTGCTGCACGCGTGCACGCAGGGATTGCTGGAGTGGCCCAGCCAGATTGCGCGTGGCCGCACCTGTGGCCATGGCCGGCAGGGTTTCATCCCACAGCGAGCGCGACTGCAGCAGCACGCGGCCATCGGCACCGGCAATCTGCCAATAGGCACCGGAGAACACGCGCTGGAAGCGCGCGTCATTCGGTTCCTGGCGCAGGCGCAGCTGTCCTTCGGGGTCCACTTCGGCCTGCGCCAGCAGGGTCAGCATGTCCTGCTGCAGTTCGTGGTCGAGGCGGTCACGCGCGCTGCGCTTGAACAGTTCGCCCAGCAGCGCGCTGGCCAGCAGCGAAACCAGCAGCAGGCCGGCGCCGCCAGCCAGCAGCAGGCGCCGTCGCAGGGAGGGTTGCCGGCTCACGGCGCGGCCAGCCGCCAGCCCTGGCCGCGCACGGTCTGGATCAGATCGATGCCGAGCTTGCGGCGCACCCGACCCAGCAGCACGTCCAGCGCGTTGGAGTCCGGGTCGTGGCCGCCGTCAAACACCTGTTCGCCCAGGCGGTCGCGGCCGATCACCTGGCCGCTGTGGTGGATGAAGTAACTGAGCAGGCGGAACTCCTGCGGGCTGAGCGACAGCGGTTGGCTGTCCATCTCGAAACGGCCAGCGTTGACGTCCAGCTGCAGCGGCCCGCAGTGCAGGCGCGGGCTGGCGTGGCCGTGGCTGCGGCGGATCAGGGCGCGCAGGCGCAGCACCAGTTCGTCGGCCTGGAACGGTTTGGTCAGGTAATCGTCGGCGCCTGCGTCGAAGCCGGCCAGCTTGTCGTGCCAGCGCCCGCGTGCGGTCAGCACCAGCACCGGGAAGCTGCGGCCGTTGCCGCGCCAGCGCTCGATCACGCTCAACCCGTCCAGCCCGGGCAGGCCCAGGTCGACGATGGCCGCCTGCAGGTCTTCGATCTGGCCGATCTCCTCGGCCTGGCGGCCGTCGGCGACCACGTGCACCACGTAGCCGGCCTGTTCCAGCAGGGGCACCAGGCGCTGTGCCAGTGCGGCATCGTCTTCGGCCAACAGGATGCGCATCAGTCGTCCAGCTCCGTCTTCAGCAGCTTTCCGCTGCGCGCATCATAGTCCAGCTCCACCACCACGCCGTCGCTGCGCAGGATCTCCACTTCGTAGACGCCGTCGTCCAGCTCCACTTCCAGCAGTTGGCCCGGAAAGCGCTTGAGCGCATCGCGCACCACGCTTTCCAATGGCACGTAGCGGCCCTGCTGCACGGCGCGGCGCGCGACCTGCTGCGCCGGGTCCTGTGCGGGCGCGGCGGCGGTCGGGGCGCTGGCCAGGGCCAGCAGCAGGGGCAGGGTGGAGAGCATCGGGGCGCGGGGAGGACTGTAGGACCAGGCGTGAGTGTGGCGGAGGTGACTAACAGCTGGCTAACAGTGCCGGCTAAGGCGCTGTTAACCACGGGGTGCATTGTGGCGTTGCCGGGATGGTCCGGCCACGAATACGAACAGGAGAACCCCCATGTTGAAGTCGCTCACCCTCGCCACTGTTGCCCTGCTGGCCATCGCACCGGCCGTACAGGCCGCGCCGCTGGGCATGGCCCAGGTTGAACAGACCCTGCGCAAGGCCGGCTACACCCAGATCCACGAGATCGAACGCGATGATGGCCTGTGGGAGGCTGACGTGAGCCGCGCCGATGGCCGCTTCAGCGAGGTCTACGTGGACCCGAAGACCGGCGAGATCTTCGATGAGCACAGCAGCCGCGCGCTGTTGACCACGGAGCAGGTGCTGGCACGGGCACAGGCGCATGGCCTGCGCGAGATCCATTCGCTGGAACGCGATGGTGCGACCTGGTCGCTGGAAGCCCGCAATGCCCGCAACCAGAAGGTGGAGGTGCGCCTGAGCGGTTATGACGGCCGCATCCTGCACAGCGAGCGCGATGGCTGGCTGGATTGATTCGCGTGCGGGTAGGTGCCGGCCGCTGGCCGGCACGGAATGCAGAGCGTGTCGACCAAGGTCGACACCCACCGGCACATGCAAGGTCGACACCTACCAAGCGTACGCAGCGGTAGTGGCCGACCTTGGTCGGCCCAGGCCGACGCGGGGCGTTACCAGCCAAACGGCGGCGGGTAATCCCAATAGCCCGGGCCGCGGCCGTAGTAGCCGCCGTACGGGCCGAAGAAGCCCGGGCCCTTGCCTTCGCTCACGTGGATGTTGACGTTGACCCCGTGGGTCTTGCCCTCATCGGTGGTGTAGTTCTTGCTCAGGTTCAGCGTGGCGGCGTTGTAGTGGCTGTTGCCACCGTTCTTGGAATAGCCGATGCCGGTGGTGAAGCTGCCGGATACCTTGACCTTGTCGTCGGTGACGTCGGCGATCTTCGCGTCGTCGTGTACGCGCGGGCCGCTCTTGTCACCGTAGTACGTGCCCGGCGGATCCTGCTGCAGGGCCGGGTCGTTGAGGTAGCGCATCGGCGCCTGCGGCAGCGTCAGGTCCAGGCCGGCAGCCTGCGGCGCGGTGGCGCCGGCAGCGGACTGGGCCAGCACGGTTCCCGGCAGGGCCAGGCACAGCAGCAGGGTCAGGGGGCGGATCATGACGGCGCTCCAGCGGACAGGTGGCCACGCAACACGCGGCGGTACAGGCCGACGCTAGCAGGGGCTGCTTGAATGATGCCTGTCGGCGCCCGCTCGCGGTAGAGCCAGGCTATGCCTGGCTGCAGGCTACAACCGCCCGAACCCGAACAGCCCCGCCAGCGGATGCGCCCGCCGCTCGATCCCGGCCCGCAGCAGCTGCGCGCCGATCATCGAATAGGTGATGCCGTTGCCGCCGTAGGCCATGGCGAAGTGCACCCGCGGCCCCCACTGATCGTGCGGGCCGAAGAACGGCAGGCCGTCCGCCGTTTCGGCGAAGGTGCCGGCCCAGGAAAACGCCGGCACCGGGTCCAGCCGGGGGAACCAATGCAGCATCTGCTTCATCAGCTTGTCGGCCTTGCTCTGAACGCGCCGGTCGCGGCGGGCGGGGATGTCGATGGCATCGTCCAGCCCGCCCACCAGCAGGCGACGGTCGCCGGTGGCGCGCAGGTACAGGTAGGGGCGGGCGCTCTCCCACACCATGGTGGTGCGCAGCCGGCCGAGCACGTCCGCATCGACGGGATCGGTGATGAAGGCGTAGCTGCTGCGGTTGCGTGCAACCCGTTGCTTGAGCCAGCGCTGGTTGGCATAGCCCATGGCCAGCACCACGTGGCGTGCGCGGATGGTGGCACCGTCTTCGGTACGGGCGGTCACCCCGCGCGCAGTGGCATCGAGGCTGTGCAGCACCGTGCGGTCATGCACGTGGCCGCCGCGCCGACGCAGGCGCTGCAGCAGCGCATAGGTCAGCCGATACGGATCGACCCGCGCCGCCTGGCGCGTGAGCAGGGCTCCACCGGCATTCACGTCGAAGCGTTCCTGCAGCGCCTCCGGGCCCAGCCAGCGGGCATCCAGACCGATGCTGCGCCGCGCCTCACCTTCGGCCATCAGGCGCGGAACGTCGCGATGGCGGCTGGCCAGGTACAGGCTGTCCATGCGCTGGAAATCCACGTCCTTCAACCCGCGTGCCACGTCGCCCAGCGCTGGGATTGCTTCCGCACACGCCCGATAGGCAAGCGCCGCGGCGTCCTGGCCATAGCGCTGGGCCAGTTCCAGCAGGTGGGTGTCGATCTCGTACTGCAGCAGCGCGGTGCTAGCAGCGGTGCTGCCCCAGCCGATGTCACGCTGCTCGATCACCGCCACGTCGTGGCCATGCCCGGACAACTCGTCGGCAATCAGCGCACCGGTGATGCCGCCGCCGACCACCAGCACGTCGCAGCGCAGATCCCGCTCCAGCGGTGGGAAGGCGTGGATCAGGCCGTTGCGCACCGCCCACCAGGGGTAGCCACTCTTCAGGTCCATGAGTGGGCGGCTCAGGCTGTGGGGCGACCGGTGTGCGGGGTGTGGATCAGTTCGGACAGATCGAAGCCCTGCAGGCGGGCGGTGGCCAGATAATGATCCTGCACGGTGGCGTCCAGCTGCGGTTCGCGGGCCAGCAGCCACAGGTACTTGCGGTCCGGGCTGCCGACCAGCGCCACGCTGTAGTCCGGAGCGACCTGGATCACCCAGTAGTCGCCCTTGGCGAACGGCAACCAGCGCAGGCCCTTGGGCAGGAAGCTCACCTCCAGCCGCGCGCTGTCGTTGTCGATGGCACAGGCCTCGCCGGTGGCTTCCTCGACGTCGCCGTCCATGCGGCAGCGGTTGGTGACGCCGACGTTGCCGTTGTCGAGCAGGGTGTAGTGCGCCGACACGTCGGTGCAGCTTTCCGGCTCGTGGCGCATCGGCAGGCGTGCGATTTCGTACCAGGTGCCCAGGTAGCGGGGCAGCTTGAGGTCGGCGACGGTCTTCAGCGGCGGGTGGTCGGTCATCGGCGGTCGTGGCAGGGGTGGGCCTCCACGATGCCGATGGCCTTGCCATGGGCGGGTGAAGCCGGGGCGATGGCCGTGTCCAGAACGTTCCGTCGCCGCTGCGGCGTGGCCGTTGTCACCGGCGTGGCGGTATGCTGCCGCCAGCGCCGTGTTTTCCTGATCCAACCGAGGTGGAGGTGCCGATGTACCAGGTGATCCTGTTGAAGAGTGAATCCGCGTTCGCACGCGAGCAGTGGCCGCAGGTTGATGACCTGGTCGACTACGAGGGCGTCAGCTACAGCCTGCGTGCCGGCCCGCGCCAGCCGCTGCCCACCGACCACGACTGGCACCCGGTGGCGGTGTACGCGCCCGATGAGATCACCGAGGAAGAGTTCCAGGACTGGTACGCGCTGCAGCAGCCGGCCGTCGAAGAGCTGCGCCTGAAGTACTGACTTCGTCGGCGTGGCGCGCGTGCGCGCGGAAACGTGGGCGGGGTGAACCGACGGGGTAGAGTCGACTGTTAGTCGACTGCTCTTCGCTGGACGCTGTGCCAAAGCCCGCGCTGCGCGCGATAGTCGACTAACAGTCGACTCTACCCCGTCGGTTCGCCCGGCCACGATCACCCCGCCGCAATCGCCAGGCCGTTATCGCCCCGTCGTGACCACCCCGCGCCATCACCCCGTCGAAGCTCCCATCGCGGTGGGTGTGGTCCTCTGAGCCACCATCCAGCCTTTACCGCCTGTGCCGTATAGTCGCGCGCAGGCGCGGTGGTCCGCGCGAAATGGTGTGGCTGGCGTGTCTTCTTTCCTGCGATCGATCCGTGCACGGGGGCCTTGGCTGGCCCTGCTGCTGTGCACTGCCTTCCTGCTGTCCGCACCGGTGCTGGCCCAGGATGAGGACCCCACGCCGAAGCAGCAACTGGCGGACATCGATTCCAGGCTGAAGGAGGTCGAGCGCAAGCGGGGCGATGCAGAGGCCATCGAGACACTGGCGATGCTGTCCGAGAATGCCTCGCAGGCCCGGCGCGATGCCGAAGCGCTGGAGAAGGCGTTGCAGCCGCAGCTGGATCGGATCAGCGAACAGCTGGCGCAGCTGGGCACGCCTGCGGAAGGCACTACCGAACCGCCGGAACTGGCCGCGCAACGACGCACCATCACCAAACAGCGCGACGGCCTGGCCGCGTCGGTAGCGCAGGCTAAGGCCAGTGCCGTGCGTGCCCAGCAGCTGGCAGCCGACATCGACCAGCAGCGCACTGCGCAACGCGCCGAAGACATGGGGAAGAAGGTCGCCTCGCCGTTGTCTCCGGCGCTGTGGAGCAAGGTGGCCGAGCGCCTGCCGATCGATATCGCACGCGTCGCGCCGTTGGCCGAGCAGGGGCGCGATACGTTTGTTGCTGGTGTCCGGGCCAATGGCTGGGGCACGCCGTTGCTGGGCCTGCTGGCCGCGTTGGTGATGATGTTCCCGCTGCGGCTGTGGCTGCGCAGGCTGGGGCGGCGCTTTGCGGCGTCCGAACGTGCGCCGGACGGTCGCCTGCGCCGCTCCGGCCTGGCCATGTGGCTGCTGCTGGTCGGTACGCTGCTGCCCGGCTATGCCGTGGTGGTGCTGATGGCAGCGCTCGATGCGATCGATGCCATCGCGCCGCGCCTGCAGGTGGTGGCCGACGGCCTGGAGACGGCCACCTTCCGCGCCGCCTTCATTGCGGCGCTCAGCGCGTGCATGCTGGTACCCAAGCGTCCGTCGTGGCGGTTGCTGAATCTGGATGACACCGCCGCACTCAAGCTGCGCAAGTACGCGTGGGGCGCGGCGGCGCTGGCCTGGCTGAGCACGGTGCTGGTCGCCCTCGATCAGGCCACGCGTACCAGCGACGTCACCACGGTGGCGCTGGACGGCCTGATTGCGCTGACCTACCTCGGCCTGATCATGGCCATGCTGGTGACCCTGGCACGCCTGCATCGCCGGCAGACCGCCGAGGCCGAGGCCAAGCTGGAGGCACAGGCCGATGGCGTGGGCGCGGCCACGCCGGTGCGTCGCAGCAGCTGGCTGGTACTGGCCCGGGTAGCGGGCAACATCGCGGTGGTGGCGGCCATCATTGCCACGTTGCTGGGCTACCTGAACTTCGCCAAGTTCGTGAACCAGCAGCTGATCGGCGGCAGCATCGTAGTGCTGGCCGCGACCCTGCTGTTCAAGTTCGTCGATGACCTGAGCACCTGGATGCTCAACGCCGACAGCAAGGTTGGCCAGACCATCCTGCTCAGCACCGGCCTGAGCGTATCGCGGCTGGAGCAGGCCGGCGTGCTGCTGTCGGCGGCGCTGCGTACCGTGGTCGTGCTGCTCACGCTGCTTGCCCTGGTGGCGCCGTTCGGCAACATCGGTGCAGTAGTGGAGCGCTTCACTTCACTGTTCACGACCGGATTCGATATCGGTGGCACCAAGCTGGCACCGGCGGGGATCGTGTTGGCGGTACTGGCGCTGCTGGCCGGCCTGGCGATCACCCAGCTGGTGCAGCGCTGGCTGACCGACACCTACCTGCCCAAGACCGAACTGGACCTGGGCGCACGCAACTCGGTCAGTACCGTTGCCCGTTACGTGGGCATCATCATCGCGGTGATCTGGGCGCTGTCGGCCATGGGCCTGCAGCTGAGCAAGCTGGCGTTGCTGGTCAGTGCGCTGTCAGTGGGTATCGGTTTCGGCCTGCAGGTGATCACCCAGAACTTCGTCTCCGGCCTGATCCTGCTGGCCGAGCGCCCGGTGAAGATCGGCGACTGGGTGAAACTGGGTGACCAGGAGGGCGACATCCGCCGCATCAGCCTGCGTTCGACCGAGATCCAGGTGGGCGACAAGTCGACGCTGATCGTGCCCAACTCCGAGCTGGTCACCAAGACCGTGCGCAACATGACGATGGGCAACAACCAGGGCCGCATCCAGATCCAGTTCGCGGTGCCGCCCAGCACCGATGTCGGCAACCTGCGGCAGGCGTTGCTGGATGCGTACACCGCGCATACCAACGTGCTGAAGCAGCCGGCGCCGACGGTCTACATCGACAGCATTGCCGGTGGCCAGATCACCATCAACAGCTTCGCGTACGTGGCCAGCCCGCGGCAGGTCTACGCCACCCGCAGCGATCTGTACTTCAGCCTGCTGCAGATACTGGCGGAGCGGAACATTCCGCTGTCGACCCCGACCGATATCCACATCACCCGCGATCCGCAGGAGTAGTGGGTTCTTTGCAGGGCTTCGCCCTGCACCCGCCGAAGCAACGTCAACCGCAAGAGCAACAGCGTGCATTCCGTGGTTGGGCGGGGCGGTGCCGGAGTGCGGGGACGCCGCAAGTACGTCCCTGTAGGCTTGGCAGCCGCATCCATGCGGCTGACACCCCACACTCCGGCACCGCCCCGCCTTCGACAGTTTTCCGCGATCTTTTGGAATTGCTTTTGGGGTCAGATCCGTTTTCCGGAGGAAAACGGATCTGACCCCATTTTGATTTTCGATATCTGACAGATTGTGTCGACCAAGGTCGACACCCACCAACAGCACACGGAATCTGTCAGAGGTGGGGCGGTGTGGGTTGGCAGGACCGTTGGCGCCATGGATGGCGCCATCGAGCCCCCAGGGACGGGTTTACGGCGTGTCCTGCCAACCCACACCGCCCCGCCATCCCACGGAATGCCCGCTGTTGCTGTTGCTTCGGCTGTTGCTTCGGCGGGTGGCAGGGCGCAGCCCTGCAAAGAAACCCCTACCCCCGTGGTCGGCTGCGCGAGGGCACCAGTGCGAACGTGTCCACCGCCAGCTTCTCGGCATGGTTCAACCACGCGCGGATCTCCAGATCATCCACTTCGTGATCCAGCCCGAACGACACGTTGATCTTGCCGTTGGCATCGGGCTGCACCCACCGCTGGGCCAGCACCACCTTGCGTTGCGAGGACACCGCTTCGATCCAGAAACCGCGATCCGGCCGCGTGCTCGCCACCAGCTGCAGCATGTACTGGCCGGCGCGGGTGCGGCGACCCTTCTGGGTGATCATGTGCGCCTGGCGCACGCTCGGGCGCGGGCCCTGGAATGCGTCCAGCGGTGCGTCCACGGCAATGCCGCCACGCAGGTCGTTGTCGCGGTACAGCTTGATGCCGTTGTCACGGTTGACCAGCAGGGCGCACCAGTCGCCATCGGCCGAGCCGTCCTCGAACGCGGTGCAGCGGTCGACATAGGCCAGGGTGTTGTCCGGGTCGGCATCATCAAACTGGCGCGAGGTGTTCTCCAGATACACCGACTTCAATCCCCAGTCCTTGTCGTATTCCAGCAGCACCGGCGGTTGCACGTGCTGCAGGCCGACCACCACCTGGTCGTCGCCGTCGATCCTCAGTTCGCGGGTCGGCTCACCCAGCCACAGCGAGCGGGCGAAGGCGAGGTACTGCGGGTAATCTCGGCCGCCATCACGCTGGGTGGCCACGCTGGCGCTGGGCGCGCGCTGGGTATCGATCAGTGAACGGCCAAAGCCCATCGTCTTCAGGTTCGGGTCCAACAGGCTGAGCAGGGTCGCACCCGAATCCAGGGTGGTGCCGGCGTCGGCGCTGAGCTGCTGCGGGGCAATGCCATCGCCCAGGAAAAGCAGCAGGTTCTCGCGCTTCTGCCGGGTCAGGATGTGGGTCAGATCGTTGGGCATCGCCAGGTGGTCGGAGGCGATCACGATCAGCGTGTCCTTGCCGTACGGGCTGGCCTGGATGCGTTCGACCAGCTGCGAGATCAGCCGGTCACTGCACTTGAGCGCGTTGAGCATGTTGATGTTGCCGTACTGGCTCTGGTAGCGCTCGCCCTTGCACGACACCGGCAGGTGGCCCGCCGGGTGGTGGGTGTCCATGGTGAGCGTGGTGAGCATGAATGGCGAGCCGGCGCGCGAGAGCTGTTCGAAGCGCTGGTAGGCGGTATCCAGCAGCACGTCGTCGTGCACGCCCCAGGCGGAGTAGTGGATGCGTCCGATCTTTTTCTGCTGCTTGAACCAGGCGAGGTCATGCACTTCGTCAAAACCGTGGCTGGCCAGGAACTGGCCCTTGCCGGCGAACTGGCCGTTGGCCCCGCCCAGGTAATGGTTGGTATAGCCCTGCTGCTTCAGGTAGTCGCCCAGGCACACCGCCTTAGGCAGGAAGCTGCCCATCCGGTCCATGCTGTTCTCATCGCCCTGCGAAGTGGTCAGCGGCACGCCGCACATCGACGACACCAGGCCGGCGATGGTCCAGCCGCTGCCCTCGGCCGAGGCCAGGTTGCGCACGTCCAGCGACTCGGACGCCAGCCGGTTGAGATTGGGCATCAGGCCTGGGAATACGTTTTCGTCCAGGTACGTGCGCTCCAGGCTCTCGCCGTAGATCCAGACGATGTTGCGCGGGCGCTGCAGCGGCTGCGTCGGCACCTGGTATTCGGGGGCGATGCGGGCGAAGTCGACCGGGCGCAGCTGCTGGTACAGGCGTTGGCCGTCGCGGGCCAGCGGGCTGATCATGATCGTGGCCACCCACACGGCCGCGAAGCCCGCGAACAGCGCGCCACCGTGGCCGGGCCGGCGCCAGCGCTTCACCCGCGTGGCGAACAGCGGCAGCAGCGAGACCAGCGCCAGCACGATGAAGCCGGCGATGTAGCCCTTGAAGTCGGAGACTCCGGCGCCTTCCATGTCGGCGCCGAGGTGGTACAGCGTGGCGGCGTTGAGCCCATCACCGGACAGCTTGTCGATCAGCCACCATGCGCTGAGCGTGAGCAGCAGCAGCGAGAACGCACTGGCCTTCCACCACACCCATTTGCCGGACGCGAGGAACAACCAGCACAGCAGCAACAACGACAGCAGCAGTATCCAGAGCATAGGCAGCTTCGGCAGTGACGGGGTGGTGGTGATGGACGTCGTACCGACGCGTGTCCATCCGACCGGCGCTGCCGCACGCACATGCATGTGACAGGCCGATGACCCGATAGTGCATGCACGAACCTGACTGAAATGTTTGTTGAAATGACGCGCGCGAAATCGCGCTCAGAAGGTAAAACGAGCGTGAAAGGCTTCGTTGGATTGCATTAAAAACCGCATGAATACGGGTGTTTTCGTAGCTTCGCTAGCGATGCCCGCGCTCTTCGCGTGCCCGCGCGCGACGATCGAACAGCAATGCACTGGTCACGATGCCAAGGCCGAGCACTACGCCGATGAACAACAGAATCAGAGCGATGAGCGGGTAGCCGAACAGATGCCAGCCGGTGTCGATCTTCATCATCATCGCGGCGGCCATGATCAATGCCGCGCTGATGATGCCGGCCGCCACGCGGTTGGCGATCTTCTGCAGGTTCTCCATCAACCGCGATTCTTCCAGGCCCGTCACCTTCATCTGCAGACGGTTCTCGGCCAGCAGCGCCATGATGTCCGACAGCTTGCGCGGCCCATCGCGCAGCAGCTGCTGCAGCTCCATCGCCTCGCTGGCGATGTTGGCTGCCGACAGGGACTTCTTCAGGCGCGCACGCATCACGTGCTGCAGCTGGCGTTCGACGATACGGCGGGTATCCAGGTCCGGTGCCAGCAAGCGGCATACGGTTTCCAGGTTGAGCAGCGCCTTGCCGAGCAGGCTCAGTTCCGGCGGGGTGCGCAGGCCGCAGGCGGTGGCGATGCGCACCATGTCCAGCACCACGCGGCCTTCGGAGAAACTGCCGCTGGCGGCGTAGCGCGCGATCAGCTGGCCGGTCTCGCGCAGGTAGCGCTCTTCGTCGAAGGCCTCCAGCCGCGTGCTGATGCTGATCAGATCGTCGGCTACTTCCTCGCCACGGCCATCGACTGCGGCGAACAGAATCTTCAGCAGCCGCTCGCGCAGGCGTGGCGGCATGTGCGCGACCATGCCCAGGTCGAAGATCGCCAGCCGTCCATCGGGCATCACCCGCAGGTTGCCGGGGTGCGGGTCGGCGTGGATCTCGCCGTGCACGAAGATCTGGTCCAGGTAGCCGCGGATCAGCGCCGCCGCCAGCGGGTCCATCGATTGTTCGGTGCGGCGCACATCGGGAATTGCATCCACGCGCACGCCGGTGGCCAGTTCCATGGTCAGCACGCGCTGGCTGCTGTAGTCCCACAGCGGCTGCGGAATCCACAGGCGGCGGAACGGCTTCAGGTGTCGGCCGAAACGGGCCAGGTTCTCGGCCTCGGCGTGGTAGTCCAGCTCCTGCATCAGGGTCTTTGCGAACTCGTTGAGCCAGTCGCGCAGGCGCACGCGGCGGCCCACCTGGGTCAGGTGGTCGGCGGCCAGCGCGAAGCTGCGCAGCGCCTCCAGGTCCGAGCGAAGTTGTGCAGCCACTTCAGGCTTCTGCACCTTCACTGCCACTTGGCGTCCGTCGTGCAGCACCGCGCGATGCACCTGCGCGATCGAGGCACAGCCCAGCGGTTCGGGATCGAATGAGGCGAACAGCTTGTTCACCGGTGCGCCCAGCTCCTGCTCGACGATCGCATGGATGCGCTCGACCGGAATCTCGGCCACCTTTTCCTGCATGCGCTCCAGGGCTGTGGCGAACTCCACCGGCACCATGTCCGGGCGCGTGGACAGCATCTGGCCCAGCTTGACGAAGGTGGGGCCCAGCGCTTCCAGGTCGCTGACGAACTGTTCCGGGTTGCCGTCCGCGGGAACGTCGGCTGGATTGCCTGCGGCATCCAGGTTCATGCCCGAGAACACCCCTGAATGGCGATAGCGCATCAGCAGGCGCAGGATCTGGCTGCGCCGGTTCATGCCTTTGACCAGCGGAGGATTGCCATTGGCGGTGGGCGGATTGCTCAAGCGGAACTCCCATGCGACGAAGACAGGTAGCGCCGGCCACGGGCCGGCGATGTCCGGATTCCGCAGTGTCGCCGGGGGGCGGTGGGCACGCAGTGAATCCGACGTCTTCCGCAGTCCACACCGGATCGGTCAGAATCCGCTCATTCCCTCTCTGGACTTCCCATGGCCGGTGCCAGCCTGTTCGCCCTGCTCGACGATATCGCCACCCTCCTCGACGATGTCTCGGTCCTGACCAAGGTCGCGGCGAAGAAAACCGCCGGCGTGCTGGGCGACGACCTGGCGCTGAACGCGCAGCAGGTCACCGGGGTCAACGCCAACCGCGAACTGCCGGTGGTGTGGGCGGTGGCCAAGGGCTCGCTGGTCAACAAGGTGATCCTGGTGCCTGCAGCATTGGCGATCAGTGCGCTGGAGGCCTGGCTGCACAGCCGCGGCTGGAACGTGCCGCTGATCGTGCCGCTGATGATGATCGGTGGCGCGTTCCTGTGCTTTGAGGGCGTTGAGAAGCTGGCACACCGGTTCCTGCACTCAGCCGAGGACGACGCCGAGCATCAGGCCGAGCGGCGCAAGGCGCTGGCCGACGCGCAGGTGGACATGGTGGCGTGGGAGAAGGACAAGGTAAAAGGCGCGATCCGCACCGACTTCATCCTCTCGGCCGAGATCATCGTACTGACCCTGGGCGTGGTCGCCACCGCATCGTTCACCAACCAGCTGGTCACGCTGGCCGTGGTTGCACTGGCGATGACGGTCTTCGTCTATGGGCTGGTAGCGGGCATCGTGAAGCTCGATGACGTCGGCCTGTACCTGTCGCGCAAGGGTGGGGCCGTGGCCGCCTTCGGTCGCGGCCTGGTGGCTTCGGCACCGTGGCTGATGAAGTTCCTGTCGGTGGCCGGCACCATTGCCATGTTCCTGGTGGGCGGCGGCATCCTGGTGCACAACGTGCCGGCGCTGCACCACGCAGTACAGGCGATGGGCGGCGAGGGGCAGTGGGGCTGGCTGGTCAGCGCGGTGGGTAACATGGTGGTCGGCATCATCGCCGGCGCCATCGTGCTCGCGGCCGTGACCGGGTTCCAGAAGCTGCGCGGCAAGTAATCACCGGCGGGTCGCAAGGTAGAGGCCGACCTTGGTCGGCGCTTTGTTTCCTGCGTGTGCCAACCAAGGTTGGCACCTACCAAAGCGGTTCAAGGTGGTCGGCATCGTCGCCGGCGGGTTCCCAGGTAGAGGCCGACCTTGGTCGGCGCTTTGTTTCCACGTGTGCCATCCAAGGTTGGCACCTACCAAAGCGGTTCGCGACGGGCCGGACGGTCAGCCCGCCTGCACGCGGTTCTTGCCCTGTCGCTTGGCCGCATACAACGCGTCATCCGCACGGCGCAGCAAAGCCTCGGTATCGTCGCCCGGCTGCCATTGCGCCAGCCCGGCGCTGAAGTGCACCGGCACGCGCCGGTCCTGCACGGTCAGCACGCGGTGCGCCAGTGAGCGTTGCAGGCGCTGCACGGTGGCCATGCTATCGGCACCCTGGGTTTCCGGCAGCACCAGCACGAACTCGTCGCCACCCAGCCGTGCGATGCCGTCAGTGGCGCGCAGCAACAGCCTGCAAACGGCCACCAGGTGCTGCAGCAACGCATCGCCGCCGGCGTGGCCGTGCGCCTCGTTGGTCAGGTGGAAATCATCCAGGTCGATCACCGCCACGCCCAGCGGTGAGTTGTTGCGCGCAGCACGCGCCAGTTCACGCTGCAGCAGTTCGTCCAGGCCGCGGCGGTTCAGCGCCTGGGTCAGCGGATCGATGCGCGCCAGATCACCGGCGGCACGCAGTTCCTGCTCCAGCTCGGCAATGCGCTGTTCGGCGCGTTCCACTTCCTGCCGCGCATTGGCCAGGTGATCGCGGGCCTGCGCGGCCTGTTGCTGCACCTTGCCGGTGTCGCGCATCACGTCCTGCAGCAGCTGGTTGAGGTCGGCGATGCTACGCGCCTCGCGCAGCTGCAGTGCGTAGCTGCCGATGCGGTCGTGGTATTCGCCGGTGCTGGTGGCCATGCCATCCATGCGCTCGATGAACTCGCCCATCAACCCGCGCATCGCCGCCTTCGAATCGTCGATGCCCTGGCGCAGCAGGCCCTGCTTGTAGATCACTTCGCGCAGTTCGGCACGGGTGCGCTCGACTGCCTCGGCTTCCAGCGGCCCGTCCAGCAGCTGGCGCACCGCCGCGATCTGGCCCTGCAGCCAACTGCGGTCGTCCAGCAGCTCGCTCACGTTTTCCAACAGCAGCGCGAACAGTTCCAGCAGCAGCGCCTGCTGCTCCTGCCAGCTCTCGGCACGCACGCCGACCTGGTGCCCGAGTTCGCGCACGCCCTGTTCGATCGGCTCCAGTGCGGTACCCGGCTGCCACTGGCGCAGGCGCGTGGCCAGCGCCTGCGCTTGCTCGCGCAGATCCGGGTCGTGCTGCAGCAGGGCCACCACGGCGCCACCCAGCAGCAGCCGCAGCTGCTCGGACAGGCGCAGGCTTTCCGGCTGTCCGTCCGGCGAATGCTGTTCGATGGTGCGGATGTACTTGTCGATCAGCTGCCGCATCGCGCGCCCGTAGCGCGGCCAATCGGCACTGGCCTGCGCCGACTGCAGGCGGTCGCCCATGTCACCCAGTTCGCCGGGCAGGGTGGCCATGCCGTTGGCAAAGGCGGCCAGCAGCGGTTCCGGCGCGTCGGCGCCGGCGAACAGCTGCTGCAATGCCACGCCACCACCGCCCTGCAGTACCACGCGGTCGCCCAGCCCATCGTCCACCACCGCGCGCACGCGTGCCGGCGGCCCAAGGGCGGTACCGGGGGCAGGGCGGTGGTCGGGCTGGTCCGTCATGGAGCGAATCCTGGGGCTGGCAGGGACTGGTTCCAGCATATCGGCGCGGTCGCCGACGGCTTGAACGGCTAGGATGGGCGACAGGATGCCGCAGTGGAGGTGGTGATGCGCGTGATGTTGCTGGGGGCGACCGGCCTGGTCGGCGGGCTGGCCCTGCCCCGGCTGCTGGATGACCCGCGCTGCAGTGGCGTGGTGGCGCCCACCCGCCGCCCGTTGGGCATGACCCACGGGAAGCTGGAGAACCCGGTATTGGCCTTCGACGCGTTGCCCACTTCGCCAGCATGGGCGCGCGTGGACGCGGTCATCTGCGCGCTGGGCAGCACCATTGCCCAGGCCGGCAGCCGTGAGGCCTTCCATCGCATCGATCATGACTACCCGTTGGCCTTCGCCCGCCTGGCGCAGGCACAGGGTGCACAGACTTATGTGCTGAATTCCGCGGCCGGCGCCAATCCACAGTCGTCGATCTTCTACAGCCGGGTGAAGGGTGAATTGGAGCGTGACCTTCGTGCGCTGGGCTTCAATTCGTTGACCCTGGTCCGCCCAGGGCTGATCGGGGGCGAGCGCAACGAGGTGCGTCGTGGCGAGCGCCTGGCCCTGACGGTGTTGGGTGCATTGGGGCCGGTGTTGCCACGGGCGTGGCGGATCAACCCGGCCAGCGAAATCGCCAAGGCTCTGGTCGAGGCCGCGCTGGCCCCGCAACCGGGTGAGCACGTGGTGGCATCGAGCGCACTGGTCGGCTGATGTCGCGTGCGCTGCGCCTGACCCAGTTGCTGCAGCTGCTGCGCCGCCATCGGCGGCCGGTGGCCGGGCAGACGCTGGCCGAAGCGCTGGGCATCAGCCTGCGCACGCTGTACCGCGATATCGAGACCCTGCGTGAGCAGGGCGCTGACCTGCGTGGCGAGGCCGGCGTCGGCTACCAGCTGGCGCCGAGCGACACCCTGCCACCGATGACCCTGCCACCGGCCGAGATCGACGCGCTGGTGCTGGGCCTGCGCTGGGTTGCGGCCCGTACCGAACCCGCGTTGGCCGAAGCCGCACGCGATGCCCTGGCGCGTATCGCGCATGTGTTGCCCGCAGCGCGGCGCGAGGCCTTGCGTGATAGTGGCCTGCGGGTGGGCCCTTCGCGTGCGGCGGCCAAGGTTCCCCCAGCTCGTCTGCAGGCCGTGCGAGAGGCTGTCGGTTCACAGCAGCGCCTGAAGTTCGGCTACGAGGACGCGCACGGTCAGCGCAGCGAGCGGATCGTCTGGCCGTTCGCGCTGGGCTACTTCGATGAGGTGCCGATGCTGGCGGCGTGGTGCGAGCGCCGCGAGGATTTCCGCCATTTCAGGCTGGACCGCATCCGCCAGGTGCGCGTGATGGAGGATCGCTACCTCGTGCCGCGCGCCACGCTGCTGCGGCGCTGGCAGAAGGCACAGGGCATCGCGCCGGACTGGTTGGATCGCTCATAACAGAGCAACAGCCGGGAGCGGGGGTAGAGTCGACTGTTAGTCGACTATCGCGCGCAGCGCGGGGTTTAGGCAGGTTGAGGGAAGAGCAGTCGACTGACAGTCGACTCTACCAACAGTCGACTCTACTGACAGAATCTGTCAGCAGGGCCGTACCACCATGAGCGCTCCTAGCAACGGAGCTTCCCCATGTTCACGCCCAGCACCCTGCTGCAGTACGTGCGCGACGTCGCCGCCAGCGCCACCTTCTACAGCGGCATTCTCGGCAGACCGCCGGTCGAGCAGTCGCCCGGATTTGCCCTGTTCCTGCTCGGCGATGGCGCCGCACTCGGCCTGTGGCAACGCGACGACGTGCAACCGCCGGTGTCCGCGCAGGCAGGCGCCGCCGAACTGGCAATGGTGGTGGCCAACCCCGAGGCCGTGCAGCAGATGCACGATGCGTGGCGCGCACTCGGCGTGCAGATCCTGCAGGCGCCGTTGACACTGGAGTTCGGCCATACTTTTGTCGGGGCAGATCCTGATGGCCACCGCCTGCGTGTGTACAGCCGCGCCGAGGGCCTGGTCGCGCGCGATTGATCGCCCGCATTGTGTAGATCCACGCCATGCGTGGATGGAGCGCGACGGAGCAGGCACAAAAAAACGCCGGGCAATGCCCGGCGTTTTCTCCAAGTCATGTGCCAACCAACGGTTGGCACCCACCGATCAGGTGGCCGATCAGCTGGCCAGCGCCAGGTCGTCCATCATTGCGCGCAGGAAGCGCGCCGCTTCGCCGCCGGTGGCCGCGCGGTGGTCGAAGGTGACCGACAGCGGGATCACCTTGTGCGCTTCCACGCCGCCCATCACCGGGGTCATCTGGTGGCGGGCACGGCCGGCACCGACGATGGCCACGCACGGCGGCACCACGACCGGGGTCGCGTAGCGGCCGGCGAACATGCCGAAGTTGGACAGCGAGATGGTGTAGCCACTCAGTTCCGAAGCGGCGATCGAACGCGATTCCACCTGCTCGCGCAGGCGGTTGACGCCTTCGCGGATGCCGCGTGCGTCGAGCATGTCGGCATTGCGCAGGGCCGGCACGAACAGGCCGTCGTCGGTGTCCACGGCGATGCCGATGTCCACCTGTGCGTGCAGGGTACGGGTCAGCGCTTCACCGTCGAACCAGGCGTTCATCGCCGGTACCTTCTGCGCGGCGACCACGATCGAACGCACCAGGCGCGCGGTGACGTCGTTGCCCGGCAGCCAGGCGTGGATGTCGGCGTCGTCGTTCAGCGTGGTCGGCACGACCTTGCTGTGCGCATCGGCCATCACGCGTGCCATGTTGCGGCGCACGCCCTTCAGCGGTTCCGGCTGGCCCTTGGCGACCACGCCCGGCGGCTGGGTACGCATCGGCTTGCCGGCGGCGGACAGCGGGGTGCGGGCTTCGCTCTGCACCGGGGCAGACACCTGCGCCGGGGCCTGCGCGGCATAGGCAGCAGCGGCAACCGGTGCCGGAGCAGCGCCGAGCTTGGCGGTGCCGTTGGCGGCGGCCTGCTTGACGTCGGCCATGGTGACCGCGCCATCGGTGCCGCTGGCCGGCACGCGGCTCAGGTCCACGCTCAGCTTGCGCGCCATCGCACGCACGGCCGGCACGGCCTTGACGCCACCGACGGCCAGCGCCTGTTCGGCATGCACGGCGTTGGAGCTCTGCATGGCGCCGACCACGGTACCGGCGTCGTCACGCTCGGCGGCGGCCGGCTTGGCTTCCTCCGCAGCGACCGGCGCAGCCGGCAGCGGCGGCGGGGTCGGTGCGGCAGCCGGCGTGGCCGGTGCGGCATGACCATGGCTGTGGCCGGTGTCCTGGCCATCGGCACGCTGCGGCAGGTTCGGGTCCAGTTCGAAGCTGGCCAGCACCGAGCCGGTCGGGATGATGTCGCCGGCACCGCCGGACAGCTTCAGCACCTTGCCGGAGAACGGCGAGGGCACTTCCACCACGGCCTTGGCGGTCTCCATCGACACCAGCGGCTCGTCCAGCTTGATCACATCGCCTTCCTTGACGAACCACTCGACGATGGTCGCGTCCGGCAGGCCTTCGCCCAGGTCGGGCAGGTTGAAGTTCTTGGTCTGGCTCATTTGCAGTTCTCTTCCAGCAGTTCCAGTTCGCGGGCCGGCAGCCAACCCGTCGCGCCATTGGCGCGCTCGGACCACCACCACCCGCCGTGTTCGTGATGAAGCTTCACCATCTCGCCGCTTTCCACATCCAGCTCGCGGGCGTCGTAGTCGCACAGCGCTTCGGCGCGACCCTCGTCCAGCAGCTGCAACCAGGCGATGGGCGCCCATCCAGCGCGCCCATCGTTGGTGCGTACCCAGGCAAACGCCGGCCATTCCTCGTCACGGACACCTACTTCGACGATCTGGCCGGTGTGGAACCGGAGCGGGTTGGGATACTGGCTGCGGTAAGCCCCCAGAAGGCGGGCCCGCATGTCAGCCGGCCGCCACCGCGCGCTTGGCCGCAGCCACGATCCGCTCAACGCTCGGCAGGTACTTCATTTCCAGGCGGAACAGCGGAATGTGGGTGTCGTAGCCAGTGACGCGCTCGACCGGGGCCAGCAGGTCGTAGATCGATTCCTCGGCCAGGCGCGCGGCGATCTCGGCGCCGAAGCCCGCGGTCTTCGGAGCCTCCTGCACGATCACGCAGCGGCCGGTCTTGGCCACCGATTCGGCGATGGTGGCAAAGTCCAGCGGACGCAGCGTGGCCACGTCGATGACTTCGGCACTGATGCCTTCGCCGGCCAGCTTGTCGGCCGCTTCCAGCGCTTCCTTCACCTGCGCGCCCCAGGTCACCAGGGTCACGTCGGTGCCGTCGCGCAGCACGAAGCAGACGTCCAGCGGCAAGGCTTCGCCGTCGTTGACGACCACTTCCTTGTACTGGCGGTAGATGCGCTTGGGCTCCATGTAGATCACCGGATCCGGTTCGCGGATCGCGGCCAGCAGCAGGCCGTAGGCGCGCTGCGGCGACGACGGCAGCACCACGCGCAGGCCCGGCACGTTGGTGAAGATCGCCTCGTTGGCTTCGCTGTGGTGTTCCGGCGCGCGGATGCCACCGCCCCACGGCACGCGCAGCACCATCGGGCAGTGCAGGCGGCCACGCGTGCGATAACGCAGGCGTGCGGCGTGGCAGACGATATGGTCGACCATCGGGTACATGAAGCCATCGAACTGGGCTTCGGCGACCGGCTTCATGCCCTGCGCGGCAAGACCAATCGTCAGGCCGGCGATGGTGGTTTCATCCAGCGGGGTGTCGAGGATGCGGTCCGAGCCGAAGCGCTGCTGCAGACCGGCAGTGGCGCGGAACACGCCGCCGTTGACGCCCACGTCTTCGCCCAGCACCAGCACCGACGGGTCGTGTTCCAGCTCCCAGGCCAGCGCCTGG
The DNA here is from genome assembly GCF_059368615.1 of Stenotrophomonas sp. YJH_SMC_40. Lineage (NCBI taxonomy): Bacteria > Pseudomonadati > Pseudomonadota > Gammaproteobacteria > Lysobacterales > Lysobacteraceae > Stenotrophomonas > Stenotrophomonas sp. YJH_SMC_40. The sequence continues at coordinate 79,454 of NZ_JCAFRX010000002.1, forward strand.
GTGATGGCTTCGATGAGGGTGATCGGGGTGGTGGTCATGCTCTCTTCTCCGCGCGCGACCGCAGCGCTGTCGGCGGCGTTGGTGTGCGCGCCGGGCGCGCCGTTCTTGATCTCATCCATGGCGCTTCTCCAGGGCGATCGCCTGGGCACGCTGGGCCAGCAGGTCCGGCGGCGGATCGGCATACAGGAAGTCGAACATCGCCTCGACCGGCTGCACCGGCGTGTTGAGGTACAGGTTCACTTCCTCGTCCACGCGCGTGCCGCACTCGGCAACCCAGGCAGTCTCTTCGTCCTCGCTCCACACACCGGCGTTGATCAGGTACTTGCGCAGGCGCAGCATCGGCTCGCGCTGCCAGGCATCTTTCACTTCGGCGTCGTCACGGTAGCGGCGCGCGTCATCGGCGGTGGTGTGGTCGGACAGGCGATAGGTCATCAGTTCCAGCACGGTGCCGCCGTCGCCGGCCAGCGCACGTTCGCGCGCCTGCTCCATGGCCGCCAGCACCGCGATCAGGTCGTTGCCGTCCACCTGCAGGCAGTGCAGGCCACCAGCCAGGCCCTTCTGCGCCAGTGTTTCGGCACCGGTCTGGGCCGAACGCGGAACCGAGATGGCCCAACCGTTGTTGACGATGCACAGGATCAGCGGGAGCTTGTAGGCGCCGGCCGAATTCAGTGCTGCGTAGAAGTCGGTCTTGGAGCTGCCGCCGTCGCCGCACACGGCCACCGCGATCTGCGGTTCCTTGTTGAGCTTGAACTTCAGCGCCGCGCCTGCGGCATGCAGGCACTGGGTGGAAATCGGCACGCAGAACGGGAAGTCCTTGGCCGCGTTGCCGCCGTAATCGTTGCCGCGTTCGTCGCCGCCCCAGTACATCAGCACGTCGTGCGGGCGCACGCCACGCATGAACATCGCGCCATACTCGCGGTACGAAGGCGCGAACACGTCGTCCTTCTGCATCGCCGCGCCGATACCCACGTGCGCGGCTTCGTGGCCCAGGCAGGCGGCATAGGTGCCGAGCTTGCCGGTGCGCTGCAGTGCGATGGATTTGCTGTCGAACGTACGTACGAACAGCATCTGCTTGAACAGCGGTACCAGGACCTTGGGGTCGCGCAGCGACGCGGGCAGGTCATCGCGGACGAGTTTGCCGTCCGTATCCAGGTACTGCAGGTATTCGATCTTGAATTCAGCGGCAACCGTCATTGCGTACTGCACCTTCGACAGAGAAGTTACAAATGATATGAATCGCCATGTTAAGGAACGCGTACGGAATAGCCTTCCTGCGCCGCAACACGGCGATTCCCCGTTTTACCCCTGCCGGCGGGTGGGGGGCCAATAACAACAACGTATTCAGTCGTTGCTGCAAAGCATCAGAATACGCCTCTGGCTGACCGCCAGTACAACGGCCTGGACGGTTCCACGCGCAGGCCTGGGATCGGCCGATGCTCCACGGCCAACCGCACGCCCCGGTATGGACCCGGCGGCTGCCAGCGCGGCGGCAACGCGCTACCCTTGCCGCCCCCGATCTGGTCCCGCCCATGTCCGTCGACAACAACCAACGCGATCTCGAAGCCGGCATCCACACCGACCTGCAGGGACGCCTCACCTACGGCGGCTACCTGCGGCTGGACCAGCTGCTCAGCGCGCAGCAGCCGCTGTCCAGCCCGCCGCACCATGACGAGATGCTCTTCATCATCCAGCACCAGACCTCGGAGCTGTGGCTGAAGCTGCTGGGCCATGAGCTGCGTGCCGCAATCGGCTTCCTGCAGCGCGATGAAGTCTGGCAGTGCCGCAAGGTGCTGGCGCGCAGCAAGCAGGTGCTGCGCCAGCTGACCGAGCAGTGGTCGGTGCTGGAAACCCTGACCCCGTCCGAATACATGGGCTTCCGCGACGTGCTGGGCCCGTCGTCGGGCTTCCAGTCGCTGCAGTACCGCTACATCGAGTTCCTGCTGGGCAACAAGAACGCGCAGATGCTGCAGGTGTTCGAGCACGACCCGGCCGGGCAGGCGCAGCTGCGCACCGTGCTGGAGGCGCCCAGCCTGTACGAGGAATTCCTGAAGTACCTGGCCCGCTTCGGCCATGCCGTGCCGGCGGTCTACGAAGCCCATGACTGGACCCAGCCGCACGTGGCCGACGACGCCCTGCAGCCGGTCTTCGAACGCATCTACCAGGACACCGACCGCTACTGGCGCGAGTACGCGCTGTGCGAGGACCTCGTGGACCTGGAGACCGCCTTCCAGCTGTGGCGCTTCCGCCACATGCGCACGGTGATGCGGGTGATCGGCTTCAAGCGCGGCACCGGTGGCTCGTCCGGCGTGGGCTTCCTGGCCAAGGCACTGGAGCTGACCTTCTTCCCCGAGCTGTTCCAGGTGCGCACCAGCCTGCAGGCCGCGCCCCCGGCCGAACAGGCCTGATCCGTATTCAGCTTGGATCCCGGCCGGCGGCTGGATCGTTTCAGATGCAAGTTCAGCGAGCAGGCTGGCACCTGCCTCAAACGGCGTGTATTTGACGTGAACGCCAGAAGTCGGTGATCCTCGCGCGTTGCTCCAACTGCACAGCGGACGTGCTCGTCATCCACCGAACCAGGAAATCCGCATGAGCGTAAACGCCACTGCGAACACCCCAGAGCCGGCGCTGCCGGACTTCAAGACCACGCTGGGCCACCCGCGCCCGTTGTGGATGCTGTTCATGACCGAGTTCTGGGAACGCTTTGCGTTCTACGGCATCCGCTGGGCCTTGGTGCTGTACATCGTCGCCCAGTTCTACAACGGCAGCGCTGCCGGTGAAGGCGACGCCAGCCGCATCTACGGCGCCTACCTGGCCCTGGTGTACGCCGCGGCGATCTTCGGTGGCTACGTGGCCGACCGGGTACTGGGCTACCAGCGCTCGATCCTGACCGGCGCGATCATCATGGCCGCCGGCCTGTTCATGATCTCGCTGCCGCAGGAGCACATCTTCAAGCTCGGCCTGGCCACGATCATCGTCGGCAACGGCCTGTTCAAGCCCAACATCTCGACCATGGTCGGCAAGCTGTACGGGCTGAAGGACGAGCGCCGCGATTCGGGCTTCACCATCTTCTACATGGGCATCAACATCGGCGCGATGATCGCCCCGGTGCTGACCGAGTACCTGGCCCGCAAGGTGTTCGGTACCGACGCGATGCCGTCCTACAAGGTCGTGTTCATCGCCTCGGGCGTGGGCATGCTGATCTCGCTGGTGTGGTTCTACATCGGTCGTGTCGGCCTGAAGGGCATCGGTGCACCGCCGGCCGGCGCTGAAGGTTTCGGCCGCATCATCATGGTGCTGGCCGGTGCCGTGGTCGCCATCCCGGTCGCGTACTTCCTGCTGGCCACCGGCGCCACCGCGCTGGCCTGGATCCTGGGTGCGATGTTCACCGCGCTGGCCGTCCTGCTGCTGGTCGAGGGCATCCGCGAAGGCAAGGTGCAGCGCGACCGCGTGATCGCCATGCTGATCATCTTCGCCTTCAACGTGATGTTCTGGATGTTCTTCGAACAGGCCGGCAGCTCGTTCACCTTCCTGGCCGAGAACATCGTCAACCGCCAGTTCGGTGACTGGACCTTCCCGACCGCGTGGTTCCAGTCGGTCAACTCGGTGGCGATCATCACCCTGGCCCCGGTGATCGCCTGGATCTGGGTGGCCATGGGCCGCGCCAATCCGTCCATCCCGCGCAAGTTCGGCCTGGGCCTGCTGTTCAACGGCGCCGCCTTCGCGCTGCTGATGTTCGCCCTGTCGCAGATGGTCGTGGACGGCAAGATCCCGTTCTGGACCCTGTTCATGGTCTACGTCATCCAGTCGGTGGGTGAGCTGTGCCTGTCGCCGATCGGCCTGTCGATGGTGACCAAGCTGGCCCCGGTGCGCCTGGTCGGCTTCGGCATGGGCGGCTGGTTCCTGTCCACGGGCATCGGCAACAACCTGTCGGGCATCTTCGCTGGCGTGGTCAGTGGTGAAGGCGGCATGACGGTCGAGTCGGCCCTGAAGGGGTATACCTTCGGGTTCTGGGCCCTGATCGGCTCCGGCGTGGTGCTGTTCCTGATCGCCCCGCTGATCAACAAGCTGATGCACGGCGTCAAGTAATGATGAGAGGGTAGAAGGCATGCGTAGCAAGCTCGGTACTGCGGCAGTGGTGGTCTGTGCGGCGCTGATAGGCGCCTGTTCCCAACCGCAACCGCCTGCCACCGCCGAGCCCACGCAGCCTCTGGATACCCGACCCACCGAGCCACCGGTCGCTGACCCCAGCGAACCGGTGGCCTCGGGCAACACCCCGGTGGCGGCGGACATCGCCGCCATCGCCGGGCTCGGTGCGCAGTTCGACCCGGCTCGCAACCCCGCCGATGACCTGGCCACCGCCAAGGTGGAAGCCCAGCGGGGCAAGAAGCGCATCCTGCTGGAGGTCGGCAACGCCGCCTGTGAGCGCTGCCGCGCGCTGGACGATGTGGTGGAAGGCAACGGCGACCTGCGTCGCTTCCGCGATGCCCACTACGTGTGGGTGAAGGTCAACGCCAGCGACGAGCAGCCCAACACCGCGTTCTTCGCCCAGTTCCCGGTGATGGAGCGCGACTACCCGCACCTGCTGGTGCTCGATGCCGATGGAAGCCTGTTGGTCTCGCAGGCCACCGGCGAACTGCGCAGGGGCCAAGCCTTCCAGCCGGCACGGGTGAGCGCGTTCCTGAAACAATGGGCACCTGACAAACCGGAATAGGGGTAGTGCCGGCCGCTGGCCGGCAGGGGTGGTGGTGGGTGGGTGCCGACCGCTGACCGCCATCCCCGGTGGGTGCCGACCGTTGGTCGGCACAGAAGTGCATCCACGCATCACGTGGATCTACTGTGGTTGCGGTCACATTCCCGGAATCGGCATCTCAATATCGCAACGCGCTCGCCGTTACCGGCAAGGACCTCAGTCGACATCCCGTCGATGCAACCTTCCGGAACGCCCATGCACAGCGACCACGCCGAACGACTGCCCGAACCCGCCAGTGAGTTGGCCGAGGGTGGAGCAGGCGAGGGCGTAACCCTGCCGCCGCAGGAGGCGCTGCTGGATGACACCGGAACCGGCGAGGCCACCGTCGACCTGGCGCCGCCGCGCCATCGCCTGCCGCAGATCGCGCTGCCCGACAACGTGGTGCTGAAGGGGGCGGTGCAGAAGCTGGTCGAGCAGAAGTCCCGGCTTGATGCGCTGGCCGCCGACGGTCAGCTGGCCGGGCTGCTGCCACCGGAGTGGCAGGGGCACGGCGTGCGTGCGATCGAGCTGTCCACCTTCATCCAGGGCGTGCTGCCGTTCCTGCAACCCGGCGAACGTGGCGAAACCGCGCCCGCGCGCCTGCCGGTGCGCCATGTGCTGGGAGACGACAGCCGCTGGGGCCTGGAGGATGTCGCCGAACCGAAATCGCTGGCCTGGTACCTGGCCAGTGACGAACGCGCCACCGCTGGCAGCAAGGACGTGGCCGAGGCCTATCTGGTGGGTGCGCTGGGACTGGCGTGGATGCAGGAAGGGCGCAGCCGCCCCGGCTTCCTGCGCGCGATGGGGCAGGACAGCCTGGCCGCGCGGGTGACCATGCTCGGCTACCCGCCGGCCAACGAACTGGCGCTGTACAGCGTCACCGCGCATGGGCAGCAACAGATCTGGTGCGTGCATGGCCGCCGTCGCATGCGCCCGCTGGTGGCGCCTTGGCTGAGCGTGCCGGTGCTGACCGCGTATGGCGTGCCGGCGCCGGTCGCGTGGCCGTCCAGTTTCCCGCCGGTGGAGGCCGTGGCCGAGCTGCTGGCGACCGCACGGCAGGGGCGCGCGCTGCCGGAAGTGGACCTGGCCAAGGCGGTGGCGAAGATCGCCGAGGACGCTGCCTCGGAAGCCTGGCAACCGGTCAGCCTGCTGCAGCTCAATACCTGGTCACCGCGTTGGCATTTCTTCCTGGGCACCTTCGTCGGCCTGCCGTCGCTGCTGCTCGTGGCGGCGGCGCTGGCGCTGCCGGGGGCGGTCGAAGCAGCCACGGTTGCGGCTTCCCTCGGCTTCGCCGGTGGTGCCATCGCGGCGCTCGCGGTGCCGTGGATCCATGCACGGCGCAAGCATCTGAGCTGAAAAAAGGGGACGGAGGGGATTAAGCCGCAATCAGCACAGATGTGCCCAAAACGACTTAATCCCCTCCGTCCCCTTTTTCTTTCAGACTCCTTCGCCCATCCGCTCCAGGCCTTCGCCGGCCAGGCGCAGGATCAGCTTCTCCAGCACCTGCTCTTCCTCTTCGCTCAGCACCGACATCAGCTTGCGGGTGATTTCGATCACCATCGGCGCGATGGTCTCGTACACCTCGAAGCCGGCTGCCGACAGCGCCAGCACCGAGCGGCGGCGGTCGTCGCCGTGGGTTTCGCGCTTGATGAAGCCGCGCTCCAGCAGGCGGGCCACGGCACGGCTGACCGCCACCTTGTCCATCGCCGTGCGGTCGGAGACCTCGCTGGCCGAGGAGCCCGGGTACAGCGCCAGGATGGTGATCACCCGCCATTCGGGAATCGCCAGACCGTAACGATCGCCGTATAGCTTGGCGATGTTGCCGCTGACCCGGTTGGACAGCACGCTCAGCCGGTACGGCAGGAACTGTTCCAGGTCGAGCAGGACGTGCGAGGAACGCAGGCGGGTCGAAACGGGATCGGCGGGGCTCATGTTGCGGTGCACCTTGCTGGTGGTTTCAAGTGTAACTATAAGGGGTAGGTCCAGACCCTGCATTCTCGCCGGGTCCCTACCTGCCCGCACCTGGTTTGTACCGATGCGGTACCGATTCGGAGCCACGCCATGAATACCGCAGTCCCGACCGCCTCGCATCCCAACCCCGGCATGCAGGTCACCACCTTCGAGAACCCGATGGGCATCGACGGCTTCGAGTTCGTCGAATTCGCCGCCCCGGCCGGCCGTGGCCAGGAGCTGCACGAGTACTTCCGGAAGATGGGCTTCAGCGCGGTGCTCAAGCACAAGCAGCGTCCGATTACCGTCTATCGCCAGGGCGACGTCAACTTCCTGGTCAACGAGGACCCCGATTCGTTCGCCGCCGACTTCGCCGAGAAGCACGGTCCGTGCGCCTGCGGCTTCGCCATCCGCTTCAAGAAGCCGGGCCAGGAGGTCTACCAGACCGCGCTGGGCAACGGCGCCGAAGCCATCGCCTTCAAGCCGGACAGCAAGGCGGTCAGCGCGCCAGTCATCAAGGGCATCGGCGACTGCATGCTGTACCTGGTCGATCGCTACGGCAGCGCCGGCAGCATCTACGACGGCGACTACGAGCCGATCGCCGGTGCCGACCTGCACCCGGTAGGCTTCGGCCTGACCTTCATCGACCACCTGACCCACAACCTGTATTTCGGCAACATGCAGCAGTGGTCGGACTACTACGAGCGCCTGTTCAACTTCCGCGAGATCCGCTACTTCGACATCAAGGGCCTGAAGACCGGCCTGGTGTCCAAGGCGATGACCGCGCCGGATGGCATCGTGCGCATCCCGCTGAACGAATCGTCCGACCCGAAGAGCCAGATCAACGAGTACCTGGACGCGTACAAGGGCGAGGGCATCCAGCACATCGCCTGCTTCACCGAGAACATCTACGAGACCGTCGAAGCGATGCGCGCGCAGGGCGTGGACTTCCTCGATACGCCGGAGACCTACTTCGACGTGATCGACCAGCGCGTGCCGAACCACGGTGAAGACGTGCCGCGCCTGGCGAAGAACAAGATCCTGATCGATGCCGATCCGGAAACCCACCAGCGCAAGCTGCTGCAGATCTTCACCCAGAACTGCATCGGCCCGATCTTCTTCGAGATCATCCAGCGCAAGGGCAACGAAGGCTTCGGCGAAGGCAACTTCACCGCACTGTTCGAGAGCATCGAGCGCGACCAGATCCGCCGCGGCGTGCTGTAAGGTCTGCAGGCAATGTCGGCGTCCCGCCGGCATTGCCTGTCCGAATGGTCGTGCCGGCCGCTGGCCGGCAATCTCTGGAGTTCCCATGTCCCCCGCCATCACCGCCCGCGGCTACCAGTCCGGCTTCGGCAACGAATTCGCCACCGAGGCCGTTGCCGGCGCGCTGCCGGTCGGGCAGAACTCACCGCAGAAGGTGGCCCACGGCCTGTACGCCGAACAGTTGACCGGGACCGCCTTCACCGCGCCGCGTGGCAGCAACCGCCGCAGCTGGCTGTACCGGATCCGCCCGGCGGTGACCCATGGCGAGTTCACCCCGTTCGCGCAGTCGCAGCTGCAGTGTGATTTCGGCACTCAGCCGGCCTCGCCAAACCAGCTGCGCTGGAGCCCACTGCCGCTGCCGGAGCTGCCGACCGATTTTGTCGAAGGCCTGTACACGATGGGTGGCAACGGCTCGCCCGATGCGCATGCCGGCGTGGGCATCCACCTATACGCTGCCAACCGCGACATGGTCGGCCGCTACTTCTACGACGCCGACGGCGAGCTGCTGATCGTGCCGCAGCTGGGCGCGCTGCGCCTGCTGACCGAGCTGGGCGTGATCGAGATCGAGCCGCAGCAGATCGCGGTGATCCCGCGCGGCGTGCGTTTCCGCGTTGAACTGCCCGATGGCCCGAGCCGCGGCTATATCTGCGAGAACTACGGTGCGCTGCTGAAGCTGCCCGACCTCGGCCCGATCGGATCCAACGGCCTGGCCAATCCGCGCGACTTCGAGACCCCGCATGCGGCGTTCGAGGATGTGGATGGCGATTTCGAGCTGATCGCCAAGTTCGAGGGCCGCCTGTGGCGTGCACCGATCGACCATTCGCCGCTGGACGTGGTGGCCTGGCACGGCAACTACGCGCCGTACCGTTACGACCTGCGTCGCTTCAACACCATCGGTTCGATCAGCTACGACCACCCGGATCCGTCGATCTTCCTGGTGCTGCATTCGCCCAGCGACACCCCGGGCACCAGCAACATGGACTTTGCGATCTTCCCGCCGCGCTGGCTGGTGGCGCAGAACACGTTCCGTCCGCCGTGGTTCCACCGCAACATCGCCAGCGAGTTCATGGGCCTGGTGCATGGCGCCTACGATGCCAAGGCCGAAGGCTTCGTCCCGGGTGGCGCCTCGCTGCACAACTGCATGAGTGGTCACGGCCCGGACGCGCCGACCTTCGACAAGGCGTCCAATGCCGATCTGTCCAAGGCCGATGTGATCAAGGACACGATGGCCTTCATGTTCGAGACCCGCGCAGTGATCCGCCCGACCGCACAGGCGCTGGCCGCTGGCCACCGCCAGGGCGATTACCAGCAGTGCTGGAACGGCCTGCGCAACAACTTCCGCTGACCCTAGAAAGGGGACGGAGGGGATTAAGCCGCAATCAGCACACGTGTGCCTGAAACGACTTAATTCCCTCCGTCCCCTTCTTCTTCAGGCGACCTCGGCGAACGCGTCGCAATGCTCCAATGGCAACGCCTCCAGCAGGCGCTGCCGTACGCGCTGGCAATAGCCATCCGAAGTGAGCGTGGGCAGCAGCTGCATTGCCGACTGCAGTCGCTGCAGCACCTCGTCCTCCGCACGCGCCTGCTGCAGGTCGCGGAACAGCGCCGCCGCCTGTGGATGCCGCTGCATTTCCAGGATGCCCAGCACGTAGATGCGTGCTGCCACCAGTGAGCGCCGGCGTTCGACCGCGGGTGCAGCAGGTGTGGCTGCCGGCGGCGTGGGCACCGGCGCCACCGCGGCTGCGGTCGACGGTGCTGGGGTCGTGGCGCCTGTGCCGGTGCTCAGGTACCCCGCCTGTACCAGCTGGATGACCATCGCCGGTGCTTCCTGGCCGAGCAGACCGGTCAGGTCGGCGACGGTACGCTGGCCGTCGCACAGGATCAGCAGCCGGCGCTGGCGCATGTCCAGCGGCGCGCGGTGGGCCTGCAGCGCGGTTCGGGCGAGATCGGTCTTGCGCGGTTGCATGGAAGGGACGGCCAGGTCGGTGCTCGCCGAGCCTGAACGAAGGCGATGAAACCGCGATGACAATGCAGCGCCTGCACACCGGATGGGCTAGCGTGCAGCCATCCTTGTGCCAGGGAACCGCACCGATGAAGCACCTTCCGCTTGCTGGTCTGTTGCTCCTTTCGCTCACCGCCTGCAGTGCTGGCCCCGACAAGCAGGGGGCGGCCGGCAGCGGCAGCGACACTCCGGCGGAAACCGCCTCGGCGACCGGACCCGCGCAGTCGACGGATCCCGACCTGGCCGCCCGTCCAGCCAATGACCGTCGCGAGGACAGTCCCGCGCGCCTGGATGGCTTCGCTGGGGCGAAGCTGGGTGCCGGCATCGCCGAGGTCCGTGCCGGCTTCGGCACGCCGCTGCAGGGTCTGGGCACCGATGCGGCCGGCGAGCCGCTGCCGGCTGACGACAGCAACGACGGCTGCTACTTCCTGCGCCCGCAGGATGCCGAAGATCCGCGCCTGATGATCGAGGGCCGCAAGCTGGTGCGCTACGACGTGCGCAGCGCCGCCATCACCGCACCGGGCGGTGGCAAGGTCGGCATGACCCTGGGTGAGCTGCAGGTGCTGTATCCCGAGCGCGCGGACGTCGGCCCCGACAAGTATGACGAGAAGGCCCAGCACCTGCGCGTGCGCCCGGCGCAGGAGGGCGGGGCGGTGATCGACTTCGCACTCGGTGCCGATGGCCGGGTGGGTGCCTGGCGCGTCGGACAGACCCCGCAGGTCGATTATGCGGAAGGCTGTGGCTGATCCTTGATCCACGGCCCAGCCGCGCGTACGGGCCAGGCGTAGAATCGCGCCACGACCGCTGGGGGAGTGCTCGATGATCGCCATTGCCATTGCCTGGTTCCTGCTCGGCCTGCTGCTGCTGGCGTTGGGCGGGGACTCCATCGTCAAGGCCGTGTCCGGCCTGGCCCAGCGTTTCGGCGCCAGCCCCTTCACTGCCGGGCTGTTGCTGCTCGGGGTGACCACCTCGTTGCCGGAACTGGCAGTCAACGCGCGCGCCCTGGCGGTGGGCCAACCGGAGCTGGCACTGGGCAACGCGGTGGGCAGCAGCATCGTCAACCTGGGCGTGACCCTGGCGGTGGCGGCCATGGCTGCGCCCCTGCTGCTGCGCGCGCGCCTGCAGACGGTGCTGTGGTGGTCGCTGCTGGCGGCGGGTGTGCTGCTGATCCTGTTCGGGCTTGATGGCGGCCTGGCACGTTGGGAAGGCGGCATACTGCTGGCCGGTTTCATCGTGGTGCAGGTGCTGCTGCTGCGCCGTGGTCGCAGCGAGAGCGCCGAGGTGCAGGTGGCCATCGCCGAGTCCGCACTGAGCCGCACCAGCCTGCCGTTGAACGTGCTGCGCGTGCTGATTGCCGCGTTGGCGCTGTACTGGGGCGCGCGCCTGGTGGTGGGCGCCGCCGCCGACTTCGGCGCCGCCCTGGGTTGGACCCCACTGCTGGTCGGTCTGCTGCCGGTGGCGATCGGTACCGCACTGCCGGAGGTGGCCACCGCCATCGCCGCCGCGCGTCGCGGGCATGGCGACATGGTGCTGGGCCACGTGCTGGGTTCCAGCGTGGTCAACCTGCTGCTGGTGATCGGTGCGATGGCCGTGCTGCAGCCGCTGGCGCTGCCGGCCTCGTTCGTGCGCCTGGAACTGCCGGCGCTGCTGGCGTTCGCGCTGGTGCTGTACCCGATGCTGCGTGGCGACCTGAAGATCAGTCGTGGTGAAGGCGGGATCCTGCTGGTCGCGTTTGTCGGCTGGTTCGTGCTGGAGCTGCTGCTGGTCGGCGCGGCATGAGGTAGTGCCGGCCGCTGGCCGGCAACCTCACTGCCTCTGACGGAACCCTTGCCACTGCCGGCCAGCGGCCGGCACTACCGGTTCTGCGTGGTTTCTTCTTCCCGCACCGGCTCCGGCGGCGGCGGCGGCAGCTGCTCCTCGGCGGCACGTTCGTTGCCGGGCAGGGTGGGGCGGGTCTCCATCAGCAGCGACAGCGCGGCCTTGGCCATCATGTGCGCGCTGATCGGTGCGGTGATGAACAGGAACACGGTGATCAGCAGCTCGCGCGGCTGCGGGTCCTGGCCGAGGAAGATGTGGTAGCAGACCGAGCACACCAGCACGCAGCCCACGCCCAGCGTGCTGGCCTTGGTCGGCGCGTGCAGGCGCTTGAAGAAGGTCGACAGCTTCACCAGGCCCAGTGCGCCGACCAGGATGAAGAAGCAGCCGAACAGCAGCAGGATCGACAGGCCGATCTGGATCGCGGTGATCATTCGACGATGTCCCGGCGCAGCACGAACTTGCTCAGCACCACGGTGCTGCCGAAGCCGAGCATGGCGATGATCAGCGCCGCCTCGAAGTAGATCGGCGAATTGAGATACATGCCGAATAGCATCAGCTCGGCGATCGCGGTCACCGACAGGGTGTCCAGCGCAAGGATGCGGTCGGGCACGGTCGGCCCGCGCAGCAGGCGCCAGGTAGCCAGCAGCATGGCCAGGCCGACCACGTGCATGCACACCACTAGGGTGGTCTGGATGACTTCAAAACCGGTCATGGGAAGATCTCCATCAACGGCGCCTCGTAACGGCGCTTGATCGTATCGATCAGGTCCTGTGGGTCCTCCAGGTGCAGCACGTGCACCAGCAGGAACTTGCGGTCGTCGCTGAGCGCGGCCGAGACCGTGCCCGGGGTCAGGGTGATCATGCTGGTCAGCGCGGCGATGCCGTGGATGTTGGCGATGTCCAGCGGCAGCCAGATGAAACCCGGGTGGATGTTCTTTTCCGGGCCCAGCACCTGCAGGGCGACGCGGATGTTGGACATCAGGATGTCCCACAGGGTCACGCACACCAGCCTGGGCAGTGGCCGCAGGGTGCCGATACGGGCGAACTCGCGGTCCAGGCGCGCGGCGAACAGCGGCACCACCACGCCCAGCAGCAGCCCCAGCACGATCTGGCCGAGGGTGAAGCTGTCGGACATCAGCAGCCAGAACGCCACCACCATGATGCTGAGCATCGGCGAGGGAATCAGGCGACGGAACAGGGAGCGCTGGGCGGTCATGGCTGGCGGATCTCCGGCGTGGTCGCACGCAGTTGCTGCACGTACTCGCTGGGTTGCAGCAGCTGTGCGGCGGTGGCGTCGGTGTAGCGCATCAACGGTGCCGCGGCCACGGTCATGCCGATGCCGTAGGCCAGCAGCAGGCAGGCGGCGTAGAGTTCTACCCGGCGCAGGGGAGCCTTGCGCGGCTTCGGTGCATCGGGATCGACCGGCGGCACGCGCCAGAACAGGCGGATGCCGCCGCGGGTCAGGCCCATGATCACCAGCAGGCTGCTGACCAGCACGGCGGTCCAGACCGGGCCGGTGTACTGCGCCGGCATGCCGGCCAGCAGCGCGGCCTTGGCCAGGAAGCCGGACAGAGGCGGCAGGCCGGCCACCGACACTGCCCCGATCAGGAACAGCACCGCCGGCGTTTCCTTGCCCGGCATCGGCGCCACCACCTCCTTGCGGTCGCTGGCGCCACCACGGCGGCGGCGGATCAGGTCGGCAACCAGGAACAGCGCAGCGGCCACGAAGCTGCTGTGCGGCAGGTAGTACAGGCCGGCCGACAGCACCTGCGGCGTGCCCACCGAGAAGGCGATGAACAGCGTGGCTGCCGACACGATGACCAGGTAGGAAATCAGTACGCGCAGGCGGGTCGCGGCCAGGGCGCCGAGCCCGCCCAGCACCAGCGTTGCCACGCCGGCCCACAGCAGCCAGTCGCGGCCATAGCCGGCCATCGCGCCCGCGTCATCGCCGAACCACAGCATCTGGATGCGCAGCACCGAATACAGGCCGACCTTGGTCATGATCGCGAACAGCGCCGCCACTGCGGCCGGCGCGCGCGAATAGGCTTCCGGCAGCCACAGGTACAGCGGCATCAGCGCGGCCTTGGCGCAGAACACCAGCAGCAACAGGCCCATCGTGGCCTTCACCAGGGTCAGCTGCGTCGCCGGCACCGCAGCAATGCGCTGCGACAGCTCGGCCATGTTCAGCGAACCCAGCGTGGCGTACAGCAGGCCCAGCGCGATCAGGAACAGGGTCGAGGCGGTGACGTTGAACACCACGTAGTGCAGGCCGATGCGCATGCGCAGGCCGCGGCCACCGCTGAGCAGCAGGCCGTAGGAGGCGATCAGCATCACCTCGAAGAACACGAACAGGTTGAAGATGTCGCCGGTCAGGAACGCGCCGTTGAGGCCGACCAGCTGGAACTGGAACAGTGCATGGAAGTGCGGTGCGCGGCGGTCCCAACCCGAGCAGGCGTGCAGCAGGCAGGGAATGGCCAGCAGCAGGGTGGTCAGCAGCATCCATGCCGACAGCCGGTCGGCCACCAGCGCGATGCCCAGCCGCGACGGCCAGTCACCCAGCAGGTAGACGTTGATGTCACCGCCCGCGGTCGACGCGAACAGCAGGCCCACCGCAAGCGCCAGCGCCGACAGTGCAGTCCAGGCCACCGCGCGCTGCACCCTGGGGCCGTAGCGGCGGTGTTCGACGAACAGCGACAGCGCGGCGCCGAGCAGCGGAATCAGGATCGGCAGGATCACCAGATGGTTCATGCGCGATCCTCGTCCTGGCGCGCCGATGCGCTCTCATCCTGCAGGTCGTCGTCGGGCTCGTGGGCGTCCACATGGTCGCTGTGGTTGTCGCTGCGGCTACGCATGGCCAGCACGATGCTCACTGCGGTCATCGCGAAGGCGATCACGATCGCGGTCAGCACCAGTGCCTGCGGCAGCGGGTCGGTGTAGTTGCCCAGGTGGCTGTCCACGCCCTCCTGCAGCACCGGCGCCTTGCCCAGCACCACGCGGCCACCGGCGAAGATCAGCAGGTTGGTGGCGTAGGACAGGAAGGTCATGCCGAGGATCACGTCGAAGCTGCGCGCACGCAGCAGCAGGTAGATGCCGATGGCGGTCAGCACGCCGATCGCGGTAGCCAGGGCCAGTTCCATCAGTGCATCTCCCCGGTGCGGGCCGAACGGCGTTGCAGGTCGATCTCACCCTTGCGGGCAGCGCGGGTACGCGACGGCTTGATCGTGCCCATCATCGACAGCATCAGCATGGCGCCGCCGAACACCACCAGATACACGCCGATGTCAAAACCGATCGCGCTGGCCAGCGGCACGTCGCCGATCAATGGCAGATGCAGGTCGAGGTGGCCACTGGTCAGGAACGGCACGCCGAACAGCATCGAGGCGCTGCCGCTGAGCAGGGCGATCAGCAGGCCCATGCCGATGCAGCGGATGTAGTCGAAGCCGAAGCGCGATTCCACCGACGCGGTGCCCTGGATCACGTACTGGATCAGCAGCGGCACCGCCAGCACCAGGCCGGCGATGAAGCCGCCGCCCGGTGCGTTGTGGCCGCGCAGGAACAGGAAGATCGACACGGTCAGCGTCAGCGGGAACATGATCTGCGCCAGGTCGGCCGGCACCGGCAGCTTGATCGGCGGGCCGGGCATGATCTGTTCCGGTGCCATCCGCGTGCGCCGCAGCAGTGCGTGCACCACCAGCGCGGCGATGCCGAACACGGTGATCTCGCCGAAGGTATCGAAGCCGCGGAAGTCGACCAGGATCACATTGACCACGTTCTGGCCGTAGGCCTCGGGCAACGCACGGGCGAGCAGTTCGCCGGCCATGGTGTTCGGCGGCAGGGTCATCGCCGAATAGGCCAGCGCACCCAGCCCGGCGCCGGCGATGATCGCGATCACCGCATCGCGGCGCTTGCGCCAGCGCGGACGTTCCGGCCCGGACTGCGCGGGCAGGTAGTTCATGCCCAGCAGCATCAGCACCAGGGTCACCATCTCCACGAGCAGCTGGGTCAGGGCCAGGTCGGGTGCGGATAGGAACACGAAGGTCAGCGCCACCATCAGGCCGACGCCGCCGACCAGCAGCACCGCCAGCAGGCGCTGCTTGTAGATGCGCAGGGTGGCCACCGCGCAGGCCATCATCACCAGCCACAGCGCCCAGCCCAGCAGCGGCATCGGCTGTGGCGCGGTCCAGTTTGGCGACGCCGGATTTGCCACGAATGGCGCGGCGGCAACTGCGATCGCCACCAGCACCAGGCCCAGCAGCATGCGCTGCAGGCTGCCGTTGGCGATGCCGTTGGTCAGGCGCATGGCCAGTGCGGACACGGCATCCAGCTGTGCATGGAACACATTGCGGCCAGTGCTGACGTTGGTCACGGCATGCAGGTTGATCAGCTTGCGCAGGCCGAAGTACAGCGCCACGCCGCCGATCACGCCGATCGCGCTCATTGCCAGCGGCAGGTTGAAGCCGTGCCATACCGCCAGGCTGTACTCGGGCATGGCGCTGCCGAGGATCGACGCCGCAGCGGCATGCAGCACCGGTGCCACGGTCAGTGCCGGGGCGATGCCAACTGCCACGCAGATCACCACCAGCAGTTCCACCGGTACCTTCATCCAGCGCGGCGGCTCATGCGGCACGCGATCCAGGTCGTGCGGGCCGGGGCCAAAGAAGGTGTCGTGCACGAAGCGCAGGCTGTAGGCCACCCCGAATACGCCAGCCAGCAATGCGGCGATCGACACCGCCGTGCGCATGATTCCCGGGCCTCCGGCCGTGATCGCCTCGGCAAACAGCATTTCCTTGGACAGGAAGCCGTTGAGCAGCGGGATGCCGGCCATCGCCAGCGAGGCGATGATCGCCAGCGCGCTGGTGAACGGCATCAGCCTGCGCAGGCCGCCCAGCTTGCGCATGTCGCGGGTGCCGGTCTCATGGTCGATGATGCCGGCGGCCATGAACAGCGAGGCCTTGAAGGTGGCGTGGTTGAGGATGTGGAACACACCGGCCACCACCGCCATCGGCGTGGACAGGCCGAACAGCAGGGTGATCAGGCCCAGATGGGAAATGGTCGAATAAGCCAGCAGACCTTTCAGATCGTGCTGGAAGATCGCGTTCCAGGCGCCGATCAACAGCGTGATCGCACCGATGCCGCTGACCGTGTAGAAGAACAGGTCGCTGCCGGCCAGCGCTGGATGCAGGCGCGCCAGCAGGAACACACCGGCCTTCACCATGGTGGCCGAGTGCAGGTAGGCAGAGACCGGAGTGGGCGCGGCCATCGCGTGCGGCAGCCAGAAATGGAACGGGAACTGCGCGCTCTTGGTGAAGATGCCCGCCAGCACCAGGAACAGCGCGTACGGGTACAGCGCGCTGGCGCGGATCTGCTCGCCGGCGGCCAGCACCACGTCCAGGTCGAAGCTGCCGACGATGCGCCCGATCAGCAGTACGCCACCGAGCAGCGCAAGGCCGCCGCCGCCAGTGATCACCAGCGCCATCCGCGCGCCCTCGCGTGCGTCCTGGCGGTGCGACCAGAAACCGATCAGCAGGAACGAGCTGATGCTGGTCATTTCCCAGAAGATCATCAGCAACAGCAGGTTGCCCGACAGCACCATGCCCAGCATGGCGCCCATGAACAGCAGCAGGTAGCAGTAGAAGCGGTGCGCGTTGTCCTGCTGGCTCAGGTAGTAGCGCGCGTACAGCACCACCAGCGCGCCGATGCCCAGCACCAGCCCGGCGAACATCCACGCCAGCCCGTCCAGGCGCAGGGTGAAGTCCAGGCCGATCTGCGGCAGCCAAGGGACCATCGTCCGCACCACCTGGCCGTCGAGTACGGACGGGGTCAGCCAGCCGAGGATGGCCAGTCCGCCCAACGGCGCCAGCGCCGCCAGCCAGGCAGCAGTCGAGCGCGAACTACGGGGGAAGGCCGCAACAGCCGCTGCCATCAGGAACGGCAGGGCCAGCAGCAGGGGCAGGCTGGGGAGCATGCAGGGAATCCATGATTCACGAGCAGGTCAGGGAGGATAACAGGCTGCGAAATGTCGCTGAAACCCATCGAACAGCGATCAATTGCATGTAACGTCCGCTGATTCATATTTTCTGCGACGCAACATCGCGTTCCTGCAGTCCCTCCCCGGTTGCCCTCGGGGGACGCCCTACGCCCACGCAGGGAGACCGCAGGCCCTGTCGCACAGGGGCTGCCGTCGACGGGCGGGAAGTGGGGAGCGGATCACCGGCGCAGGCTGGCAGGGCCGTCGTGGAGTGCGGGTGATGGAATCTGCCCGTTCAGGAAACGAGGGGCGCCGTCGGCCCTGGGCAGGTCAGTAGCGCCAGTCGAGCTTGCGGTAGAACTTGGCCATCACCCAGGCCGGGCCGATCAGCAGGTAGGTCAGGTCGGTCAGGAAGCTGGGCTTGCGGCCCTCGAACTTGTGGCCGATGAACTGCGCGATCCAGGCCACCACGAACACGCCCACCGCCAGCCAGAACAGGTTGTGCAGGCCGATTTCGGCCTCCAGCAGGCGGCACAGGCAGCCGAACACGAAGAACTGGATGAGCATGCCAATGCCCAGCGGGCGCGACAGTTTGTTGTAGAAGCACCAGGCGCTGAACATCGCGAACGCCGACCAGATGCCATACTGGAACCAGGTGATCAGCGGCGGCAGGCACCACAGCAGGGCCACCACCGACCACAGGATCGCCGGGACCGCCACCACGTGGATGCGCTGGTTGATCACATTGCGGTGGTCGTCGGAGTAGCTGGCGAAATAGCGGTCGATCGGCCGCGCAAGCTCGGTGGATGTCTGCATGCTGCGTTGCTTCCTCGGACAACGGTAGTGCCGGCCGCTGGCCGGCACTCCAGAGCATAGCCGAGTTCGTGAGGTTGCCGGCCAGCGGCCGGCACTACCAGAGCCAGGCCATGCCTGGCTGCAGGTGTTCATGAGGTTGCCGGCCAGCGGCCGGCACTACCGAACGCCCCCCGCCTTTCCGGCCGGGGGCGCAGGCGCATCAGTCGACGCTGATCCCGGCCAGGCGCTGCAGTGCCTCGGCATACTTGGCGCGGGTGCGCTCGATGATCTCGGCCGGGATGGTCGGGCCCGGGGCGGTCTTGCCCCAGTCCAGCGTCTCCAGGTAATCACGCACGAACTGCTTGTCGTAGCTCGGCGGGCTGGTGCCCACTTCGTACTCGTCGGCCGGCCAGTAGCGCGAGGAATCCGGCGTCAGCATCTCGTCCATGATGTACAGGCGGCCATCGGCGTCGGTACCGAACTCGAACTTGGTATCGGCCAGGATGATGCCGCGCTCGCGGGCGTAATCGGCCGCGAACTTGTAGATGCGCAGGGTGGCGTCGCGCACGCGCTCGGCCAGTTCCGCACCGACCTGCTTCACCATCGCATCGAAATCGATGTTCTCGTCATGGTCGCCGACAGCGGCCTTGGTCGAGGGGGTGAAGATCGGCTCGGGCAGCTGCTCGGCCTGGCGCAGGCCGTCGGGCAGGTCGATGCCGCTGACCTTGCCGGTGCGCTGGTAATCCTTCCAGCCGCTGCCGATCAGGTAGCCGCGGGCGATCGCTTCCACCGGCACCGGCTTCAGCTTGCGGGTGACCACCGCGCGCTTGGCATACAGGGCCGGGTCCACGCCTTCGGGCAGCACGCTGGCCACGTCGATGCCGGTCAGGTGGTTGGGCATCAGGTGCGCGGTCTTGGCGAACCAGAAGTTGGAGACCTGGCAGAGCATCTCGCCCTTGCCCGGGATCGGGTCGGGCAGGACCACGTCGAACGCCGACAGGCGATCGGTGGCCACCATCAGCAGGTACTCGCCCGGCGGGGTTCCGGCTGGCAGCCGCTCGCGCGGGATATCGAACACATCACGCACCTTGCCGCGATGGCGCAAGGGCAGGCCGGGGAGATCGGATTGCAACAGCGTGGTTGGCACGGGCACTCCTGGGGCGTTGTCGATACGGCTGCTGCCCAACGGACCCGGCGGGCCCGCTGACCAGCGGGCGGCCTAGTGTAAAGCCGTCCGGGCCCGCTGTGACGTAAAATGAGCGTCCATTTCGTCGGTCGACCCCGGAGCGCCATGCGCTGGTACGGAAAACTGCTCGGATTCATCGCCGGCGCCCTGCTGTTCCGGCCCAATCCGCTGTTCGGGGCGGTGGTCGGCCTGCTGATCGGCCATGCCTTTGATTCGGACTGGTTCCGCCTGAACAAGGAGAACCCGTACCGGGAGCTGGGGCTGACCTCCGAGGCCACCGATGCCGAGGTCGAGCGCGCCTACCGCAAGCTGATCTCGCAGTACCACCCCGACAAGCTTGGCGGCGCCGCCCCCGAGCTGCAGCAGCAGGCCGAGCAGAAGTCGCGGCGCATCAACGCCGCCTACGACCGCATCAAGACCCTGCGCAAGCGCTGACCCCTTTCCCCTCGTTGCAAGGCCCGGCCATGTCCCACTGCCTCATCGCCCCCTCCATCCTGTCCGCCAACTTCGCCCGCCTCGGCGAGGAAGTCGACAACGTCCTCGCCGCTGGCGCGGACTGGGTCCACTTCGACGTGATGGACAACCACTACGTGCCGAACCTGACCATCGGCCCGATGGTCTGCCAGGCGCTGCGCAAGCACGGCGTGACCGCGCCGATCGACGTGCACCTGATGGTCGAGCCGGTGGACCGCATCATCCCGGACTTCGCCGAGGCCGGTGCCACCTACATCAGCTTCCACCCGGAGGCGAGCCGCCACGTGCACCGCACCATCCAGCTGATCCGCTCGCTGGGCTGCAAGCCGGGCATCGTGCTCAATCCGGCCACGCCGGTGGACATCCTCGACTGGGTGCTGGAGGACCTGGACCTGGTGCTGCTGATGTCGGTCAACCCGGGCTTTGGTGGCCAGGCCTTCATCCCCTCGGCGCTGGACAAGCTGAAGGTGGTGCGCAAGATGATCGATGCCAGCGGCAAGGACATCCGCCTGGAGATCGACGGCGGCGTGAAGGCCGACAACATCGGCGAGATCGCGGCTGCCGGTGCCGACACCTTTGTCGCCGGCTCGGCCATCTTCAACGCCAAGACCAGCTACCAGGACGTGATCGCGCAGATGCGCGCGAACGTCGCTGCGGCACGCTGACAAAAAGGGGACGGAGGGGATTAATCTCGTTTAATTCCCTCCGTCCCCTTTATCTGCGCATGGCACTGTTGAACATCCGTCCGGCCACCGTGGCCGATGCTGGCCTGATCCTGCATTTCATCCGCGAACTGGCCATCTACGAGAAGGCCGAGCATTCGGTACAGACCGATGAGATCGGCATCGCCGAGAGCCTGTTCGGCGCCGATGCCACGGCGCGCGCGTTGATCTGCGAAGCCGACGGCGAGGCCATCGGCTATGCGGTGTACTTCTACAACTACTCCACCTGGCTGGGCCGCAAGGGTATCTACCTGGAAGACCTGTATGTCAGCCAGGAAAAGCGCGGTGTGGGCGCCGGCAAGGCACTGCTGAAGTACATCGCACGCCAGGCCGTGGCCGAGGGCTGCGGTCGCTTCGAATGGTCGGTGCTGGACTGGAACACCCCGGCCATCGAGTTCTACACCGCTGCCGGTGCGAAGCCGCAGGACGAGTGGACCGTGTACCGGCTGCAGGGCCAGGCGCTGCACGATTTCGCCAACGGTTGAAGCGAAGTGCATCCACGCATGGCGTGGATCTACCAACCGGGTGGGTGCGAACCTTGGTTCGCACTCCCTGCACACCCCAAAAAAAAAAGCCACGCCAATCACTGGCGTGGCCTCGCTGCATGCGTGGGAGGCTGATCCTGCCTCCATCCGTCGTCCCTGCTATGGACTCCCATTCTCCGGTAGCTGAATGACATCTGCGTGACATTCACCGCGGGCAAACAGCGCATTGCTAGCCTGTGCCACCGCATCCTTGGAAGCTCTGCATGACCACCCCGCGCTGGCGCCTGATCCTCAACGGCAAATCCGCCGGCAACGATGAGTTGCGCGACGCCGTCGGCCATTGGCGCGGACAGGGCGTGCAGCTGGAAGTGCGGGTGACCTGGGAGGACGGTGACGCCGAGCGCTATGTCGCCGAGGCGATCGATCATGGCGTGGATGTGATCGTAGCCGCCGGTGGCGATGGCACGCTCAGTGCGGTGGCCGAGACACTGGCGCATCGTGAGGAGCTGGCAGATGCGCTGCCCTCGCTGGCGCTGATCCCGATGGGGACCGCCAACGATTTCGCGACTGCGGCCGGCATACCGACCGAACCGAAGGAGGCCTTCGCCCTGATCGGGCAGGTGACGCCGCACGCCATTGACCTGTTGCGCGTGGACGCCGATGGCACGCAATGGTGGTGCGCCAATCTCGCCAGCGGTGGCTTCGGCACGCAGGTGACGGTGGAGACTGATGCGGGCTTGAAGAAGATGCTGGGCGGGCTGGCCTATGTGATCACCGGCATCGCCAAGCTCGGCCGCATCGAGCCGATCACCGCACGGTTGTCCGGTCCGGACTTCGCGTGGGAAGGCGACTTCATTGCGCTCGGCATCGGCAATGGTCGCCAGGCCGGTGGCGGCCAGCAGTTGTGCCCGCAGGCACTGATCGATGATGGGTTGCTGGATGTGACGGTGCTTCCGGAGCTGGAAGGGGAGGTCACCGCCACCCTCGGCCAGATGCTGAAGTCAGGCACCCAGGCTGCGCTGGAACAGCTGGCCACGCGTGCGCGGCTGCCGTGGCTGGAGGTCGCATCCGAGCGCCCGCTGACCCTCAATCTGGATGGCGAGCCGGTACAGGCCCGTCAGTTCCGCATCGAGTGCGTGCCGGGCAGGGTACGGATGCATCTGCCGGCTGGCTGCCCATTGCTGGGTGGGTAGGGAGGTAGAGTCGACTGTTAGTCGACTGCTCTTCGTTCCGGCGGCGTAAAACCCCGCGCTACGCGCGCAAGTCGACCAACAGTCGACTCTACCGGTCCGCGTCGTCGGTTCCCGTGGCTGGCCCCGCCCGTCCCGTGGTTCAGTTTTCCAGGGTTCCCCTGCCGTCCAAGCTGCGATACAGTCAAGGGGTGTCCAGCCTGACGACCCCGCATACCCTTTCTTCCGCACGCCGTTGGTGGCGATGGTGGCCCGTTGCCGTCGTCCGCCCCCATAACGCTGTGTCCCGGAAGGAAAGTCGTCTTGAACTCGCACGCTCAGTTTCAGCAGCAGGCCGCTGAAGGCCACACCCATATTCCCGTCGTCCGCGAAGTGCTGTCCGACCTGGACACGCCGCTTTCGGTCTATCTGAAGCTCGCCGACGGCCCCAATACCTACCTGTTTGAATCTGTCGAAGGCGGCGAGCGCTTTGGTCGTTACTCGATCATCGGCCTGCCGGCGCGCCGCGTGTACGCCTTCCACGGCCACACGCTGACCGTGCGCGAAGACGGCCAGGTGGTGGACACCCGCGAGGTGGCCGACCCGTTCGCCGAGGTCGAGGCGCTGCGCAGCGCCCACTCGGTGCCGAAGCTGGAAGGCCTGCCGGGCTTCACAGGTGGCCTGGTCGGCTGGTTCGGCTTCGAGTGCATCGGCTACATCGAACCACGCCTGGCCCCGCCGGCCGGCCGCGATGAGCTGGGCACGCCGGACATCCTGCTGCTGGACTCCAACGAGCTGGCCGTGTTCGACAACCTCAAGGGCCGCCTGTACCTGATCGTGCACGCCGACCCGCGTGTCGAGGGCGCCTTCGAGCAGGCCCAGGCGCGCCTGGATGCGCTGACTGCCAAGCTGCGTGCACCGGGCGCCGGTTATCCCGCACCGCTCAACAGCGATGTGCTGGATGAATCCGATTTCGTCTCCGGTTTCACCCGCGAAGGCTTCGTCGATGCGGTCCAGCGCAGCAAGGAATACATCCGCGCCGGTGACATCTTCCAGGTGGTGCTGAGCCAGCGCCTGAGCGTGCCGTTCAAGGCGCGCCCGGTGGATGTGTACCGCGCGCTGCGTGCACTGAATCCGTCGCCGTACATGTATTTCCTGGATGTCGGCGACCTGCAGGTAGTCGGTTCCTCGCCGGAAATCCTGGTGCGCCTTCAGGATGGCGAAGTCACCGTGCGCCCGATCGCCGGTACCCGCCCGCGTGGCGCCACGCCCGAGCAGGACCTGGCGCTGGAAGCCGAGCTGCTGGCCGATCCGAAGGAGCGCGCCGAGCACCTGATGCTGATCGACCTCGGCCGCAACGATGCCGGTCGTGTGTCCAGGGCCGGCACCGTGGAAGTGGGCGAGCAGTTCGTGATCGAGCGCTACAGCCACGTCATGCACATCGTCAGCGAAGTCACCGGGCAGCTGCAGCCGGGCCTGAGCTATGCCGACGTGCTGCGTGCCACGTTCCCGGCCGGCACCGTCAGTGGCGCGCCGAAGATCCGCGCGCTGGAAGTGATCCGCGAGCTGGAACCGATCAAGCGCAATGTCTACGCAGGCAGCATCGGCTACATCGGCTGGCACGGCGATGCCGATACCGCGATCGCGATCCGCACCGCGGTGATCAAGGACGGCCGCCTGTACGTGCAGGCCGGCGCCGGCATCGTCTACGACTCGGACCCGGACAAGGAATGGGACGAGACGATGAACAAGGGCCGCGCGTTGTTCCGCGCCGTCGCCCAGGCCGCCAAGGGCCTGTAAGCCTGCCTCGCCACGGCGCCGCGCCGTGGTCGTTCCGCTGTTCCCGTTGAAGACAAGGAGTACCGCATGAAGCTGCTGAGCGCATTGCTGTGGTCGTCACTGCTGGCCACGATGGCCCCGTCTGCGTGGGCGCAGGCCAATACCATTCCGTCGCAGCCGCACCTGCTGGTGAAGGGCGAGGCGCGTCGCGTGGTGATGCCGGACCGGTTCGGCCTGCAGTTGAACATCGAAGAGACCGACATGGACGCCGACGCCGCGCGCCGCCGCGTGCAGGACAACGTTGCCCGCGTGCTGGCACTGCTCAAGCAGCACAAGGCGGTGGAAGGCAGCGTGCGCGCGGACAACCTGCGGATCGGTCCTGCGACGCGCTATGAGCAGAACCGGCAGGTTTTCATCGGCACCCGCGTGTCACGCCAACTGCGCGCCAGCTTCGCCAGCGTCCAGCAGATGCAGGACGTGCTGGGGGCGCTGAAGGCCAACGAGAACGTGCAGGTCAGCAGCGTGGCCCCGACCTACTCGGGCGAAGTGGCGCTGCGCCGCGAACTCAAGGGCGAGGCGGCGGCCCAGACCCGCCAGTCTGCGCAGGGCCTGGCCAAGGCCTACGGCACCCAGCTGCGCGGGCTGTACAGCATTTCCGATGTGGCGCCGAACTTTGCCTATGGCGTGCAGGCGGGCAATTGGCCCAGAAGCGACGACATGGTGACACCGCCATCGCCGCCGTCACCTGCGGCGCAGATGGACATGATCGAGACCACCGGCTCGCGTCTACGCGAATCCATCGAAGCCGGCCCCATCACCTACACCGAAAACGTGTACGCCATTTTCCTGATAAGCGACGGAACCTGACCATGTTGTGGATGATCGACAACTACGACAGCTTCACCTACAACCTCGTGCAGTACCTGCAGACACTGGGCGCCGAGGTGAAGGTGGTGCGCAACGATGCGATGAGCGTGGACGAGATCGCCGCGCAGAAGCCGGAGCGCATCGTCATCTCGCCCGGCCCGTGCACGCCCAACGAAGCGGGTGTGTCGCTGGAACTGATCGAGCGCCTGGGCCCGACCACGCCGATCCTCGGCGTGTGCCTGGGCCACCAGGGCATCGGCCAGGTCTACGGCGGCACGGTCATCCGTGCCGGCAACATCATGCACGGCAAGACATCGCCGATCCGCCATGAAGGCAAGGGCGTGTTCGCTGGCCTGCCGGACCGCTACCAAGCCACCCGCTACCACTCGCTGGTGGTGGACAAGAACAGTCTGCCGGACTGCCTGGAAGTGACTGCCTGGACCGAGAACGACGACGGCTCGATCGAAGAGATCATGGGCCTGCGCCACCGCCAGTTCCCGGTGGAAGGCGTGCAGTTCCATCCCGAATCCATCCTCACCGAACACGGCCACGCCCTGCTGCGCAATTTCCTGCAGCGCCCGGCGGCCTGATCCAAGGAGCATTCCCATGAGCTTCTCCCCCCAGGAAGCCCTGCATCGCACCATCGAACACCGCGAAATCTTCTTCGACGAAATGGTCGACCTGATGCGGCAGATCATGCGCGGCGATGTCTCGCCGATGATGACCGCCGCCATCCTCACCGGGCTGCGCGTGAAGAAGGAGACCGTGGACGAAATCGCCGCGGCGGCCACCGTGATGCGTGAATTCGCCCGGCCAGTGCCGGTGGCCGATACCTCCAACCTGGTTGACATCGTTGGCACCGGTGGCGATGGCTCGCACACCTTCAACATCTCCACCTGCGCGATGTTCGTCGCTGCTGCTGCAGGCGCGCGCGTGGCCAAGCATGGCAACCGCAGCGTGTCGTCCAAGTCCGGCAGTGCCGATGCGCTGGAAGCGCTGGGCGCGGTGATCGAGCTGCAGCCTGACCAGGTGGCCGCGGCCATCGACCGGACCGGCATCGGCTTCATGTTCGCGCCGATCCATCACCCGTCGATGAAGGTCGTCGCGCCGGTGCGCCGCGAGATGGGCGTGCGCACCATCTTCAACATCCTCGGCCCGCTGACCAACCCGGCCAGCGCACCGTCGGTACTGATGGGCGTGTTCCATCCCGATCTGGTCGGCATCCAGGCGCGCGTACTGCGCGAACTGGGTACCGAGCGCGCGATGGTGGTCTGGGGCCGCGACAACATGGACGAGATCTCGCTGGGCGCCGGCACCCTGGTCGGCGAACTGCGCGACGGCAAGGTGCGCGAGTACGAGATCCACCCGGAAGACTTCGGCATCGCCATGTCGGCCAGCCGCAACCTGCGCGTGGACGGTCCGGAACAGTCCATCCAGATGCTGCGCGCCGTGCTCGACAACGAGCCGGGCCCGGCGCTGGACATCGTCGCGCTGAATGCCGGTGCCGCCCTGTACGTGGCTGGTGTGGCCAGCGACATCGGAGACGGCCTGGCCCGCGCCCGTGCCGCCATCGCCAATGGCAGCGCCCGCCAGCGCCTGCAGCAGTATGTGGAGACCACCCGCGCGCTGGTTGCCTGAGCGCGCGGTTCAGCCTCACCCTCTCGATGGCCGATAATGGCCGTCCTCACCGCCCCCCGCACCGACCCGAAGACGATGAGCGACATCCTGCAGACGATCCTGGCCCGCAAGGCCGAAGAAGTGGCCCAGCGCCGCGCCCAGCGCCCGCTCGAGGAGCTGCAGGCCGCCGTGGCCAGCGCCCCGCCGGTACGTGGCTTCGTGCGCGCGCTGCAGGCGGCGGTGGCCAATGGCGACCCGGCGGTGATTGCCGAGGTGAAGAAGGCCAGCCCCTCCAAGGGCGTGATCCGCCCGGATTTCCGCCCGGCCGACATCGCCGTCAGCTACGAGTTCGGCGGTGCCAGCTGCCTGTCGGTGCTGACCGACGTGGACTTCTTCCAGGGCGCCGACGCCTATCTGCAGCAGGCCCGCGAAGCCTGCACGCTGCCGGTGCTGCGCAAGGACTTCGTCATCGACGCCTACCAGGTGTACGAGGCGCGCGTGCTGGGCGCCGACTGCATCCTGCTGATCGTCGCCGCGCTGGACGATACCCAGCTGGCCACGTTGTCCGAGCTGGCGCTGTCGCTGGGCATGGACGTGCTGGTGGAAGTGCATGACATCGATGAACTGGAGCGCGCGCTGCAGGTGCCGGCGCCGATGATCGGCATCAACAACCGCAACCTGCGCACCTTCGAGGTGTCGCTGCAGACCACGCTGGACATGCAGCAGGCGGTGCCGCGTGACCGCCTGCTGGTCACCGAGAGTGGCATCCTCGGCCCGCAGGACGTCGCGCTGATGCGCGATGCCGGCATCCATGCATTCCTGGTCGGCGAGGCCTTCATGCGCGTGGAAGAGCCGGGCGAGGGCCTGCGTCAGCTATTCTTCGCGGCATGACAACGCACTATCCGACGCCGCGCGACGATGCGCCGCTGGTGGTCTTCGATTTCGACCACACCCTCTACGACGGCGATTCGGGCACCCATCTGTTCGCCTCGCTGATCAAGCGCAACCCGCTGCGCATGCTGGCCGCGCTGCTGGTCACGCCGATCGCCGGGCCGTTGGTGGCGATGCTGCCGACCCGCCGAACGGGTATTTCGGTCTACGTGTGGATCGGCAGCTTCGGCCTGCACCGTGCGCGCGATTTCAACAAGGTGATCGATGCCTACGTGCTGCGCAACGAGGCGCAGATGCGCGCCAAGCTGCTGCCGCAGGCGCTGGAGGTGTTCGCCGCGCACCGTGCCAAGGGCGACCGTGTAGTGGTCGCCACCGGCGCGCCGCCGGAACTGGCCCGCGCCATCCTGGCATTCGTTGCCCACCAGGACGTGCCGGTGATCGGCACCGAGGTCGGCCCGCGACTGGGCGGCGTCGGCCCGACCCGCCACTGCCACAACGAAGAAAAGATGCGCATGCTGCGCGAGCGCGGCTACGGCAATATCGACATCGCCTACTCCGACAGCACCGCCGACCTGCCGTTGCTGCTGGCCGCCAAGGCGCCGGTGGTGGTGAACCCGAAGCGATCCAGGGTGGACTTCTTCCGCCGCGTGCTGCCGGCCGGCACCCGCATCCTCAACTGGGGCTGCGTGGACCGCGGCGGCGACAAGGCGTAGCCCGGGGCCGGATCCCGTCCGGGGCCTGACCCCATCGCACGATGACGGATCTGCCGGCCAGCGGCCGGCACTACCCTCCTCCGTCCCGGTATTGCCGGCCGCTGGCCGGCAAAACGCTCAGCGCCCCAGCTGCCCGTACACCGCATGGCCGATCTGGAACAGGCTGATCCCCAGCACCAGCACGCCAACGGCCACCAGCACCCAGCGCTCCTTCACCCGCTTGACCAGGATCGCCGCCACCGGCGCGGCCATCATGCCGCCGATCAGCAGGCCGGCGACGATCTGCAGGTGCTGCACGCCCATCGACAACAGGAAGGTCGCTGACACCGTCAACGTGACCACGAACTCGGCCGCGTTGACCGTACCGATGGTGGTGCGCGCCTGGCCGCCACGGGCGAGCAGGGTGGACGTGGCGATCGGTCCCCAGCCGCCACCGCCGCTGGCGTCGAGCAGGCCCGCGAAGAAGCCCAGTACCGGTACCCGGCGGATCTCGCCCTTGGGCATCCAGCGCCCTGCGGCGCGCGCCAGGATGATGATCGCCAGCACCAGCAGGTACAGGTAGATGAGGGGACGGATGATGTCGCCGGGAATCTGGGTGAGCACGTACGCGCCCAGGGCGCCGCCCACCGCACCGGGCAGGGCCAGCCGCAGGAACAGGCGTTTATCGACATTCCCGGCGGCGAGGTGCGACACGCCCGAGGCACCGGTGGTGAACACTTCAGCGGTGTGGATGCTGGCGCTGACCTGCGCCGGTGGCAGGCCCATGCTCAGCATCACCGACGAGGACACCAGGCCGAAGGCCATGCCCAGTGCGCCGTCAACCAGCTGCGCGCCAAGGCCGATGAGGATGAACCACCAGAATTCGCTGCTCAGTTCCATGCACCGAGCCTAGCGCGCGAAGGAGTGCGGACCAAGGTCCGCACCCACCGGGTGCTCAACCGTCAACGGGTGCCGTACAGCACCACGGTCTTGCCGCGGGCATGCAGCAGGCCGTCGGTCTGCTGCTTCTTCAGCACGCGGCCGGCCATTTCGCGCGAGCAGCCGACCAGGCGCGCCAGTTCCTGGCGTGACACGCGCAGCTGGCTGCCCTGCGGATGGCTCATCGCTTCTGGTTCCTGCGCCAGATCGTGCAGTGTGCGCACGATCCGATCGGTAACATCCAGGAATGCCAGGCGACTGGCCTTGCGGCTGGTATCGAGCAGGCGCTTGGAAATCTGCTGGCCCAGCGCATACAGCAGGCGCGGGGCGTCGGCCGACAGCGGGCCGAGGAACAGCTGGTGCAGGCGCTCGTAGCTGATTTCGGCCAGTTCGCAGGCGGTACGGGTCCGCAGGATCACCTCGCGGCGGTCCGATTCGACGAACAGGCCCATTTCGCCAACGAACTCGCCGGCACCGAAGTAGCCCAGCACAAGCTCTCGATCGTCATCTTCCTCGGCCATGATTGAAACCGAGCCGCTGACAACGTAATACAGGGTTCCCGCCGGGTCACCGGGTCGGAAGACGTCGGTACGGGTGGGATATCGCCGCCGGTGGCTGTGCGCCAGGAAACGATCGATGGTGGCGATATCCAAGGCCAGTGGACTGCTAGCTAGGCGCACGGTTGACACGATAGGGGCGCTCCCTCTGCGCATGAACGGATTCACGGGGTCGATAGCGGAGCTTAACCAGCGCAATTGTTAAGGGCAAACAGTGTGCCAGAACTCTTGCGTCTTCACGTTCCCCCCGGGGGCAGTTTGCCCCATAATTCCCCCTTTCCCTTCTTACACAGGAATCGACCGCCGTGGTCAAGCCGTTGCCTCGCCTGAGGCTGCAGGGTTTCAACAACCTCACCAAGGCGCTGAGCTTCAACATCTATGACGTGTGTTACGCGCGCACCGAAGAGGAGCGTCAGCGTTACATTGAATACATCGATGAAGAGTACAACGCCGACAGGCTGACTCAAATCTTGACCGATGTCGCCGAGATCATCGGCGCCAACATCCTGAACGTGGCCCGCCAGGACTACGACCCGCAGGGTGCCTCGGTGACCATCCTGATCTCCGAAGAGCCGGTGATCGACAAGAAGCTGGCCGGCAAGGAGCTGATCTCCGACGCCGTGGTCGCGCACATGGACAAGAGCCACATCACTGTCCACACCTACCCGGAAACCCATCCGCAGGAAGGTATCGCGACGTTCCGCGCGGACATCGACGTGGCCACCTGTGGCGTCATTTCCCCGCTGAAGGCCCTGAACTATCTGATCGAGAGCCTTGAGTCGGACATCGTGATCATGGACTACCGCGTCCGTGGCTTCACCCGCGATGTGAAGGGCAAGAAGCACTTCATCGACCACAAGATCAACTCGATCCAGAACTTCCTGGCCAAGAACATCAAGTCTCGTTACGAGATGTTCGACGTCAACGTCTACCAGGAAAACATCTTCCACACGAAGATGCACCTGAAGGACTTCGATCTGGACCAGTACCTGTTCGAGGAAAAGGCCAAGAACCTGTCGTTCAAGGAACGCATGAAGATCGAAGCGCTGCTCAAGCGCGAGATCGAAGAGCTGTTCCACGGCCGCAACCTGTCCGAGTAAGCACCATGTGCGATGCCCGCAGGCATCGCCACCCAGGCGGGACGACCCGCCCCGTGGAACCAGTGCCCCCGCACGCGTTACAGTTCCACGGTGATGTACCGACCCACGGCCCGGTGTGAAAACACCGGGCCGTTTCGTTTTTTTCAAAAAAGGTAAGGAGCCCCCACCCATGCCCTGGATCTACCTGCTGCTGGCCGGCCTGTTCGAGATCGGTTTCGCCCTCGGAATGAAGTACTCCGAAGGCTTCAGCAAACCCCTGCCCACCGCTGCCACGGTGGTATCCGCGCTGATCAGCCTGTACCTGATGAGCCAGGCGATGAAGAGCATCCCGGTCGGCACGGCCTACGCGATCTGGACCGGTATCGGTGCCATGGGCGTGGCGGTGCTGGGCATCTACCTGTTCAACGACAGCGCATCGCCGGCCCGCCTGGCCTGCGTGGGCCTGATCGTGGCTGGTGTGATCGGCCTGAAGCTGGTCTCGCCGAACTGATTGATGGCCCGACCAACGGTCGGGCCCCACCGTCGCCCCCCCGCATCTCCTGGTAGGCCCGCACCGTTGGTGCGGGCGACCCTTCAAATGCGGTAGGCGATGGTCTTCATCACCCTGGAGGCCAGTGCCATCACGCCCGGGATCGGGAACGGCAGGCGGCGAGCGCCGGCCTGCTCGGCGTGGTCCGCATGGCGGGCCTCGTCTTCCTTCATCACCGCGATGACCGCGCGGCTGCGCAGGTCGCCGGCCGGCAGGTCGACCAGGTGCTCGTCCAGGTGGGCCTCCACCTGGCGCTCGGTCTCGACCACGAAGCCCAGGTTCCAGCCGTCGCCGCGCAGCCCGGCCAGGGTGCCGATGGTGTAGCTGCCGGCGTACCAAAGCGGGTTGAACAGGCTCGGACGGCTGTCCAGTTCGGCCAGCCGGGTGGCGCACCAGGCCAGGTGGTCGGTTTCTTCCTGCGCCGCTTCCAGCAGGTGTTCCCGCGTGGCCGGGTCGCGCGCCACGGCGGCCTGGCCGAAGTACAGGCCCTGCGCGCAGACCTCGCCGACGTGGTTGATCCGCATCAGGCCTGCGGCATGGCGCCGCTCGGCGCTGTCCATGCCGGGCTCGCCGGTGTCCGTGGCGGGGTAGGGGCGGGCCGCCGGCGGATTGCCGAACACTGTGTCCAGGGCGCGCTGCGCCTCGGTCAGCAGGTGGTCCAGCGGAGTGGTCTGGCGGAGCACGGTCATGGCAGTACGCGGTGGGGCGGAAGACCCCCCGATTCTCGCCCGGCCCCGCGCCCCTGCCAACCCGGCCCAGGGGACGGGTTGCGCTCCCGCGGCAGGATGAGTACAATCCCGCCTCTTACGCTTCACCTTTTCACAACGCGTGGCAGAGTTCCGGCGAGCCTTTCGCCGCAATGAGCCCGACCTAACCTAGAGTTCTTCATGAGCACTTTCACTGCCAAGAACGAGACCGTCCAGCGCGACTGGTACCTCGTCGACGCCGAGGGCAAGACCCTGGGCCGTCTCGCCACCGAGCTGGCCCGCCGTCTGCGTGGCAAGCACAAGCCGGTCTACACCCCGCACGTTGATACCGGCGACTACCTGGTCGTCATCAATGCAGAAAAGATTGCCGTCACCGGCAAGAAGCTGCAGGACAAGATGTATCACCGTTTCACCGGTTACATCGGCAACCTGAAGACCGAGTCCCTGGCCCAGGCGCTGGAGCGCCACCCGGAGCGCGTGATCGAGATCGCCGTGAAGGGCATGCTGCCGAAGGGCCCGCTGGGTCGCCAGATGTACCGCAAGCTCAAGGTCTACGCTGGCACTGAGCATCCGCACGCCGCACAGCAGCCGCAGGTTCTGGATATCTAATCATGGCTATCACTCAAAACTACGGCACTGGCCGCCGCAAGTCCTCCACCGCTCGCGTGTTCCTGCGCAAGGGTTCGGGCAACATCACCGTCAATGGCCGTCCGCTGGACGAGTTCTTCGGTCGTGAGACCGCGCGCATGATCGTGCGCCAGCCGCTCGAGCTGACCAAGAACACCGAGAGCTTCGACATCCTGGTCACCGCCGCTGGCGGCGGCACCACCGGCCAGGCCGGTGCGATCCGTCTGGGCATCGCCCGTGCTCTGGTCGAGTACGACGAAACCCTGAAGTCCGAGCTGCGCAAGGCTGGCTTCATGACCCGTGACGCCCGTGAAGTCGAGCGTAAGAAGGTCGGTCTGCACAAGGCCCGCCGCGCCACCCAGTTCTCCAAGCGCTGATTTACCGCGCCTGGTTGGGCTCCTTCGGGAGCCCGCTGGATGGAAAAGCAAAAGCCCGGCTTCGGCCGGGCTTTTGTCGTTCCGGGGTCATGGATTTCCTGGTTGCCGGCCAGCGGCCGGCACTACCCGTGGTCTCGAGTGCCGGGAGGGTGGCGTCAGGGCCTTTCCCTGCGGAAAAGGATCCGACCCCAGGGTTCTCTTTGGAGAAGAGCCCCCTTGTTGTTCAAGAGGGTGCGCCGACAGGCGCGGGGACAAGGTGGAATGCGCGACCAGATTAAAAGCAAAAGGCCAGATCTTTCGATCTGGCCTTTTGCTTTTAATTTGGCTGCCCCGGATGGATTCGAACCACCGAATGCCTGAGTCAGAGTCAGGTGCCTTACCGCTTGGCGACGGGGCAAAACGTGCAACTATTTTCTCACTTTTCACGCTGAAAAACAACTTGATTTTCAGTGTGGTGGCTATGGGTGGACTCGAACCACCGACCCCAGCATTATGAGTGCTGTGCTCTAACCGGCTGAGCTACATAGCCTTGGTGAGCCCGCTATTCTGCGGATGTGTACCGCCCCTGTCAACACTTTTGTGTCGTGCTTGTGGGCCGACAGAGGGCATGGGATAGTCCCGGCCAGTAGATTTTCTTAGGAGTCCGCATCGTGATCGATCCGGACGGCTATCGACCGAACGTCGGCATCGTGCTGATGCGGCAGGACGGCCAGGTGTTCTGGGCACGACGCGTGCGCCGGGACGGCTGGCAGTTCCCGCAGGGTGGTATGAACACCGACGAGACGCCTGTCGAGGCCATGTATCGTGAACTGCAGGAAGAGACCGGCCTGCTGCCCGAGCATGTGGAAGTGCTCGGGGCGACGCCCGGCTGGCTGCGCTACAAGCTGCCGGCGCGGGCCATCCGCCGCAATGAGCGGCAGGTCTGCATCGGCCAGAAGCAGGTCTGGTTCCTGCTGCGCCTGACCGGCGACGAATCCCACGTGAAGCTGGACCACACCGACTCGCCCGAGTTCGACCACTGGCGCTGGGTGGACTTCTGGTACCCGGTGGAGCATGTGGTGATGTTCAAGCGTGGCGTCTATGCGCGTGCGTTGCGACATCTGGCGCCGCTGGCCCGCGGGGTGGCCGGGAAGGGGGTTACCGCCATGCCCAAGAGCGCCGCCGAAGCCTGGATGCCTGGCCATACCGCCGGGCACGACCGCCCACGCAAGCGCCCGCGGACC
Organism: Stenotrophomonas sp. YJH_SMC_40; assembly: GCF_059368615.1. NCBI lineage: Bacteria > Pseudomonadati > Pseudomonadota > Gammaproteobacteria > Lysobacterales > Lysobacteraceae > Stenotrophomonas > Stenotrophomonas sp. YJH_SMC_40. The sequence goes on from NZ_JCAFRX010000002.1 coordinate 113,919, forward strand.
CGCGGCTACTGGCCGAAGAAGGCCACGGGCGATGGCCCGGCCAGCTGACGGGCTGAACGGTATCGAGAATGGTTCAGGTCTCTGATTGACAACCATTCTCGTTTCCATTGGAATAGCCAACAGGCCGCTTCTGGCCTGCCAGCCCGGTTCACGCCTGTGTACGTCTGCATCTGCAACGGAGTCACCGACCACCAGATCCGCGAAGCCGCCAGCCATGGCGTCAGTACGGTGGCCGAACTGACCATGCGTACCGGCTGTGGCGCTACCTGCGGTTCCTGCCTGGACATGGCCGGCGATCTGCTGGCCAAGGCGCGTGCCACCCACGATCTGCCGCTGCCGGTATTGGGTCTGGCCCAGGTCGCCTGATCGTCTCTTGGCGGCGCGTTGACGGCGCGCTTTCGCATTCTTCACGTGCGGCCGCACAGGCCAATGCGCACGATTCGCGTTCCTTCACGACCGCAGGCAAGGCGTTAAAGTGCCTGCGTTTTCAGCGTGCAGGAGCATCCCCATGAAGGGCGACACCAAGGTCATCGAATTCCTCAACAAGGTCCTCTACAACGAGCTGACCGCGATCAACCAGTACTTCCTGCATGCCAAGATGCTGAAGAACTGGGGCATCAAGGAACTGGCCGAACACGAGTACAAGGAATCGATCGACGAGATGAAGCATGCCGACATGCTCGCCGACCGCATCCTGTTCCTCGAAGGCCTGCCGAACTTCCAGGCGCTGGGCAAGCTGCGCATTGGTGAGAATCCGACCGAGATCCTGCAGTGCGACCTGTCGCTGGAACGCGATGGCGTGGTCACCCTGCGCGAGGCCGTGGCGTATGCCGATTCGGTCGGCGACTACGTCAGCCGCCAGCTGTTCGTGAAGATCCTCGATTCGGAAGAAGAGCACATCGACTGGCTGGAAACCCAGCTCGACCTGATCGAGCGCATCGGCGAACCGAAGTACCTGCTGAGCAAGCTGGAAGAGTGAGTCAGCCGGCCTGGCCGGCGCGATGCTGTGCCAGGTAGCCCGTCAGTGCCACGCGTGCTCGGGCGAATTCCGCAACCAGCAGCGCCACCGCTACTGCGGGGCGCTGCAGGCTGCCGCTGCGGGCTTCGTGCTCGATGCGCTGCGCGACTGACGACAGCGACAGTGCGCCCACGTTCGCGCTGGATGACTTGAGGCTGTGCGCGACGGCCTGCAGGCGAGGCTCGTCGCCGTTCTGCGCGGCCTGCTGCAGCTGCTGCACCATTGCCGGCGCATCCTCCAGGAACACCGAGACGATCTGGATGGCGCTCTCCCCGATCACTGCATGCAGTTCGTCCAGCACGTCGCGGTCCAGCACCGGCTGCGGCTTGGAGCCGACTCGGCTGTCATCGTCCTGCAGAGCCGAGCCATGCTCGGCTGATGGAGCGCGACGGCTATCGGCCGTCAGCCGGGCATGGCTCGGCTCTATCGAAGGCGGTGCAGGTGATGCGGCTTTGCCGCCGCCCCAGCGCTGCAGCAGCGCATGCAGGGTGTCGCGTGCAATCGGCTTGGACAGATAGTCGTCCATGCCGGCCTGCAGGCAGCGCTCGCGGTCACCGGCCATGGCATTGGCGGTCATCGCGATGATCGGCAGGCGCGGGCGCCCGTTTTCCACTTCCTCGGCGCGCCAGCGGCGGGTGGCGGCATAGCCGTCCAGCACCGGCATCTGGCAATCCATCAGCACCACATCCACGTCGCCTTCGCGCAGGGCAAGCAACGCCTGCTCGCCATCGGCGGCGTTGCGCACTTCGCACTGGAACACGCGCAGCAGCTGCTCGGCCACCATGCGGTTGACCGTGTTGTCCTCCACCAGCAGCACGCGCAGGTGCAGCGGCGGCAGCGTGGGCGTGGGCTGGCCCTGTCCGGCGTTGGCCAGCAGCGCGGCAGGGCGCGCATGCGCAACCGGTGCAGCCAGCAGTGCATGCAGCCCAGCGTCGTCGAAATGCGAGGGTAGCTGCCGCTGGCGTGGGCGTGGCGGAAGGGCATCGTCCTGCAGCCACAGCACCTGCAGCCCGTCGTCTTCGCCACGTTCGGCCAACGCCTGTTGCAGCGTCGCTTCACCGATGCGGCGCGCACGTGCATCGACCAGCAGCCACGCCGGTGCCGGTTGCCCCGGCCTCGGCACCGCGCGCAGGCGCTCGACTACGGCATCGAACTGCGCCAGGGCGTGCACCAGCAGTCCATGATGGGCCGCGATGCGCTCGATGCGTGCCTGCAGGGTGGCATCGCTACTGAACAGCAGCAGCGCGTCTGGCGTGCGCGCCATGGCCGGCAGGTCGCCGGGCACCTTCAACAACGGGATCTCGAACCAGAACGTGGCGCCCTGGCCGGGCGTGGACTGCACGCCGATGCGCCCGTGCATCAGGTCGATGATGCGCTTGCAGATCGCCAGGCCCAGGCCGGTGCCACCGTAGATGCGGGTCGTTGAGGCATCGGCCTGGCTGAAGGACTGGAACAGGCGCGCCTGCAGTGCCTCGTCAATGCCGATGCCGGTGTCGATGATCTCGAAGCGCAGCTGGTGCTGGGCCGCGCCTTCGCCCAGGCGCTGCACGCGCAGCTGTACCTGGCCGCGCGCGGTGAACTTGATCGCGTTGGCCAGCAGGTTGCTCAACACCTGGCGCAGGCGTACCGGGTCGCCACGCACCGGCAGGCGCACCGACGGGTCCAGCTGCAGCCCCAGCGACAGGCCCTTGGCGTCGGCGGCGCGCTGCATCAGCTGCACCACGCCATCGAGCAGGTCGCGCAGGTTGAAGCTGGTGATCTCCAGTTCCAGCGCCTGTGCTTCCAGCCGCGAGTAGTCGAGGATGTCGTCGACGATGCGCAGCAGCTGCTGCGAGCTGGCTGAGGCGGTGGCCAGCATCTGCCGCTGGTCCTCGCCCAGCGGGCCGCGTGCGATCAGCTCCAGCATCGGCAGGATGCCGTTGAGCGGCGTACGGATCTCGTGGCTCATCGTGGCCAGGAACTCACCCTTGGCCAGCACCGCCGCCTCGGCGGCCTGCTTGGCCTGCAGCAGCTGCTGTTCCAGCTGCCCCTGTCGTTCGGTGGTGCGGCGCAGCTGGTCACGTTCGGCGGCCAGCAGGCTGCGCTCGCGTTGCAGCTGGGCCAGTGCCCGGTTGCGCGCGCGCAGCCGCAGGCCCAACAGCAGCGCGGTGATGGAGGCCGCAGCAAGGGCAACCAGCAGCGCGACCCACATCGGCACGTCAGAGCACCGCGTTGTGGAAGTCGAAGTTCAGATCGCTGCCGGCCGACTGCACCATGTTGCCCTGGATGTAGTCGACACCGCCCACCCACATCGCGGCGGCGGCCTGCGGATCTTCGATCTGCTGGCCGATGATCTGCTGCCCGGCGGCGTGCGCCCGCTCGATTGCCCGGCGCAGCTCTTCGCGCGTGGCCGGATTGGAATGACTGCTGGAGAAGCGCGCGGCCATGCGCACGAACGACAACGGCAGCTGGGTCAGCAGCGCATCGGCTTCGCCCCCGGGTTCGAACTGGCTCAGGCAGAAGCGCACGCCGGCGCCGGCCATGCGCTGGCAGAACTGCTGTAGCGGCACGGTATGGATCAGCGCGTCGGGCAGGCGGACGTCGATCACCAGCGCGCTGCCGGGCAGGTCGCGCTGCTGCAGCGATTCCAGCAGCCAATCCGCGAACGCATCGCGTTGCAGGGTGCGCAGCGACTGCGAAACGAACAGGTTCAGTGGTTGCGTCGCGTGCCGGTAAAGGTCGAGAAGGCCCAGTGCATGGTCCATGACCTGCTGGTCGAGATCGGCGATGCGCCCGGCAGCCTCTGCGGCCGGAATCACCTGGCCTGCCGCCAGCAGCGTACCGTCGGCCTGGCGAAGGCGCAGCAGCAGCTGGTACTGCGCGGTGTTGCCGCCGGCGACGGCGACGATCGGCTGGTAGGCCAGCTCAAGCTGGCCTTCCAGCAGTGCCAGGTGTTCCTGCTCGCTGGTCACGTCGCGGTGCACGTGGCCGGCCACGCCGGCGCTGAGCAACCGTGCCTGCAGGGTGGTGCGCTCGACTGCCTCCAGTGCGCTGTTGGCATCGTCGAAGCCCGGCGACAGCGGTGCATAGCCGACCACGCCCCGCAGATGCACCGATTCGTCATCGCGGATCACGAAGGCCCGCGCCGACAACTGCTCGCGCAGCGCAGCGGCAATGCCTTCCAGGCTGTCCTCGCTGACATTGCGCGCAAGCAGCAGGAAGCTGTTGTCGTTCAGGCGCGCCAGCAGGTGCGGGTGGCCGGCTTCTGCCAGGCGTTGCCCGGCCTGCACCATCAGGCGCTCGAAGGCGGCATAGCCATAGCGCTCGCGCAGGCCCAGTGCGCTGGATATCTCGACGAACAGCACGCCGCCCTGGTCGCGGTGGGCGAGCGCGGCGTTGAGCTGCTGCAGCACGTGATGCCGCGTCGGCAGCCCGGTTTCCGGATTGCTGGTGGCCGGGGTGCCGGATACGCCGGGCAGGGTTGCGGCCTGCGCCCGCGCGCGGCGGATGCGGTTGGCCACGGCAGCGATCAGGTGGCGCGGTCGGATCGGCTTGCTCAGGTAGTCGTCGGCGCCACTGTCGAGCACCTCGAACTGGCGTTCCGGGTCCGGGTCGCCGCTGAGGAACACGATGGGCAGCAGCTGCAGGCCGGGCTGCTGGCGGATCAGCGCGGTCAGGCGCATGCCGTCCAGACCGGGCAGGTGCAGGTCCATCAGGATCAGGTCGGGGCGATGTTCCTTGATCGCCTGCAGCGCACCGTCGGCATCGCTGTGCACGATCGCCTGCATGCCGGCGCCATGCAGCACGCTCTGTGCGAACAGTGCCTGGGCGCGATCATCCTCGACGATCAGCACGCGGTAGGGCGAATCGGAGTGCAGCGGTGCCGGGTCATTGCCGCCGGCCTCGGCCAGCAGGGATGGGCCGGGCAGCGGCGGCGGTGCGCTGCCGATCGATGCGGGTGCGTCGGAGGCGGCCAGCGGCGGAACCGCTGCCGGCGCTGCGGCGACGGCGCTCGCCGGTTCAGCGGTCCAGCGTTGCCAATGATCGGCCGGAGGGGTTTCAGCGCGTCCCGGGCGGGCGCCCGCGGGGGATTCGATTGCGGCCATCGGTGCTCCTGGTGTTCGCGTCCATTATGCGACAAGCCCGGCGATCAACCGGTGCCGGGCTGGCGTGGACTGTCGGGCGACGCACTGCGTGCCAGCCAGCGCACGCCCTTCCACAGGGTGCGCCAGACCAGCCACACCAGCAGCGCGCCCGCCAGGCTGCAGGCCAGCACCACGATCAGCGCGATCCACGGGTGTGCCAGGGCCAGGGCCAGGCCACCGACCACCACGGTGTCCTCGGCGGCGGAGGCCACCCAGTTGCTGGCAGGCTCGGGCGAGGTATTGAGCAGGGCGCGGGTGCCTGCCTTCAGGCCGTGGCTGGCCAGCGCGACACCTGCACCGGCAGCAAGTGCGCCGGTGCCCAGCTGCCCATCCGGCGACAGCGTGGCTGCGGCAAGGAAGGCACCTGCGGGTACACGTGCCAGGGTCTGCACCAGATCCCACGCCGAGTCGACGCCGGGAATCTTGTCGGCGAAGAATTCGGTCACCGCCAGCGCCGCCGAGGTGCCCAGCACCCACCACGATTCAGTGGCCTGCAGGGCCGGTGGCAGGTCGACCCAGCCGAGCAGGCCGGCCAGGCCGACACCGAACACGGTGAGGTAGACGCGGATGCCGGCCAGCCAGGCCAGCAGGATGCCGATCACGAACAGGTGGGCTTCGGTCATGGCGATGCTCCGGCGACGGAACTGTGCAGGGGACCACACTATCGACGATGGCATGCCTGAACGCCACAGACCGTGGCTCGCCACTGCGCAGGAAACCCACCCGTCCTGTCATACACTAGCCCGTCGTTTGCCACAGGGGCCGTACCGGTGTCGCCCTCGCGATGCCCCGGAATCCACCCATGACCAACCGTCCTCCCATGCGCGTGCAGGTCCGCCTGCCCGGCGCGCCGCAACCGCCGGCCGACCGCCGCCGCCTGCTGGTGATCGGCGGCATCTGGCTGCTCAGCCTGGTGCTGGCGGTGCTCGGCGGCTGCTGGATGGCCACCCCGCGCGATGCGCAGGGCCAGCGCCTGCAGGCCGCCGAGAAGCGTGCCGAGACGCTGCAGGCGCAGCTGACCGAACTGCGCCAGAAGCAGGCCACGCTGGAAGCCTCCGACCGCATCAGCCGCGCCGCCAACACCGAGGTGCAGTCCTCGCTGGCCGAGCGCGATGAGGAAATCGCCGGCCTGCGTGCCGACGTTGCCTTCTATGAGCGCCTGGTGGGTTCGACCAGCCAGCGCAAGGGCCTGAACACCCATTCGATCGAGTTCAGCCCGGAAGCGGCCGGCACCTGGCAGTACACCGCGGTGCTGACCCAGAACCTCAACCGCGGCGCCATCAGCCAGGGGCAGATGCGCTTCACCGTGGAAGGCGTCAAGAACGGCAAGCTGGCCACGATCAGCTGGGATGATCTGCACCAGCGCAGCAAGGTACCGGGACAGGATTACTCGTTCCGGTACTTCCAGCAGCTCACCGGCAGCGTGATGCTGCCGGCTGACTTCACCCCGCAACGCGTGCGGGTGACATTGGGGAGTGGTACGGGGGGTACCACCCAGGTATTCGACTGGAAACAGGCCGGTGCGCCGGCCAGCAAAGGGGAGTAGGCAGATGTTCGGAAGCAGCAAATCCAACCGTGAAGGCCAGCTGGTGGTGGATGCCCTGATCGGCAACCAGGTGGTGATCCGCGGTGATGTGGAATTCAGTGGTGGCCTGTACGTGGAAGGCCGCATCCATGGCAAGGTGATCGCCGCAGAAGGCGCCAGTGGCGCGACCCTGACGGTCGCCGAGCATGGCGTGATCGAGGGCGAGATCCGTGCCCAGGTGGTGGTCATCAGTGGCCGCCTGGACGGCGACGTGCACGCCAGCGAGAAAGTCGAACTGACCCCGAGCGCGCGGGTCAACGGCAACGTCCATTACCAGGTGGTGGAGATGAATGCGGGCGCCCAGCTGAACGGTCGCCTGATCCATGCCAGCGCCCCGATGGCCGCCCTGCCGGCCCCGGAAGCTGATGAGGCCACTGGCGGCAAGGGTGACACCGCCGCGCGCCGCAAGCTGGCCGAGGCGATGGCTTGAAAGCCATCGTCGGCACCCCCATGCTGACACCATGAGCACGCTAGTCTCCCTGCCCGGCGCCACCCCGGCCGCCGCGCCCGATTACCAGTCGCTGGAGCGCCCGCTGAACTTCACCGAGTCGGCGGCCGCCAAGGTCAAATCCCTGATCCAGGAAGAGGGCAACCCCGACCTGGCCCTGCGCGTGTACATCGAAGGTGGTGGCTGTTCGGGTTTCCAGTACGGGTTCGAGTTCGACGAGAACCGTGCCGAGGACGATCTGGCGGTACAGACCAGCGGGGTGACCCTGCTGGTCGACCCGTTGAGCCTGCAGTACCTGATGGGCGCCGAGGTGGACTACACCGAGAGCCTGACCGGTGCACAGTTCGTGATCCGCAACCCGAACGCAAAGACCACGTGCGGCTGCGGCAGCAGTTTCAGCATGTAGGCGGGGCGCGGGGCCTGCGTCCCGCGCGACAAGGTGTGTGGAGCAAGCTCCACACCCACAGACGGCTTCGGCAAAGCCCGCGGCTTGCCACCCGCATCGATTGGCGGCACGCTTGCAGGATGCCCAATACTCCTTCGCCGCTTTCCGGTTTCGCCTTCGTGGGCGAACCGCTGGAGCGCGCCGATGCCCTGCGCGAAGATGCCGATGCACTGGCGCGCCTGTGGCCGGGCGCGCACATTCTGGTGCTCGATCAGGACGGCAGCGCCTTCACCGGCGATGACGACCAGCCGCTGGCGCTGACCGGCGCCGACATCGGCGGCGGTCCCGGCTCCGCGATCTTCCTCGGCCTGCGCGGGGAACAAGCGTGGTTCTCGGTTGAAGCCGCCAGCGTCACCGTCACCGCACCACGTCGCCTCGACCTGCGCCAGGCCGCGCTGCTGTGGTCGGTGGCTGATGCGACCGCTTTCAGCTACGCACGTGGCATGTCCTACTGGCACTCGCGCACCCGTTTCTGCGGGGTATGCGGTGGTGCCGTGGCGTTTGCCCGTGGCGGCTTCGTGGGGCGTTGCGCGCAGTGTTCCACCGAGCACTATCCGCGTGTCGACCCCGCTGTGATCGTGGCGGTTGAAAACCAGGGCCGCCTGCTGCTCGGCCGCCAGTCAAACTGGGCGCCACGTCGCTACTCGGTGCTGGCCGGCTTCGTCGAACCGGGCGAGACCTTCGAGCAGACCGTGGTGCGCGAAGTCCACGAGGAGAGCAAAGTGCGGGTGACGGCCTGCCAGTACCTCGGTTCGCAGCCGTGGCCATTCCCGGGTGCGCTGATGGTTGGCTTTCGCGCACAGGCGCAGGATGACCTGCCGACCGTGGACGGCGAGCTGGAAGACGCGCGCTGGTTCAGTGCCGACGAGGTCGGCGCGGCACTGGCGCGCGATGTGGAGGACGATGGCCAGGGCATCCGCCTGTCGCCGCCGATCTCGATTTCGCGCGGCCTGATCGAGCACTGGTACCGCCAGCAGAAGGGCTGAGGCGGGCCGGCTGGGGTGATTGCATTGCCGCCACCTGAACACGGCACGGGTTACAGTCCGGTTCACCGCTGAGGGCGCCGCTGCGACAGGTAAGGTAGCGGCGCCGAGCGTTCTGTTTCGTAGGGAGACCTGCCATGTTCACCACTCTGGCCGCCGTGCTGGTGGCACTGGCCCTGGGCCATGTTGCTCCGGCCGCTGCTGCCTCGCTGCGCCGTTTCGACGGTTTCCGGCGTTGGCTGGGCTGGCTGGATGCGCGTGGTGGCAAGGTCTGGCAGGGACCGGCCGGCGTTGCCTTGGCCCTGCTGCCGCCGCTGTTGCTGATGGCGCTGCTGGCGTGGCTGTTGCGCGGGGTGCTGTTCGGCCTGCCGTCGCTGCTGCTGGGCGTGGCGGTGCTGGCCTGGTGCTGGGGCCCGCGTGACCTGGACCGCGATATCGAGGCCATCATCGATGCCGATGATGCGGCGACGCGGCAGGCTGCAGTGCGCAACCTGCAGTCGGCCGGCGGCAGCCTGCGCGAGGACATTCCGTCACTGGTCGAGGCGACGGTGCTCAACGCACTGCGGCGCTGGTTCGCGGTGCTGTTCTGGTTCCTGTTGCTGGGCCCGGCTGGCGCGCTCGGTTACCGGTTGCTGGCGCTGATGGCGGAAAGCCCGATGCGTGCCCGCGTGCCGGTCGAGCCGCTGGCGCTGGCGCAGCGGCTGCTGGGCTGGATCGAGTGGCCGGTGGCACAGCTGATGGCGTTCTCGATGGCGCTGGTGGGCAACTTCGATACGGCGTGGAAGGCGTGGCGCCAGGCCCATGGGGAGCGCCTGACCGGCAATACCGGGTTCCTGGGTACGGTGGCGCGGGCCAGCGTCAACGCCGAACTGCGCGAGGATGCGCACGACTACACCGAGGCGGGGCTGTTGCCGGTGTGGCAGCGGTTGCCGGACCTGCGTGATGCGATGAGCCTGGTGTGGCGGATGCTGCTGCTGTGGCTGGCGATCCTCGCCCTGCTGGTGATTGCAGGCTGGGTGACGTAGTTGCTTTGCAGGGCTTGCAGCCCTGCACCTGCAGAGGCCAAAGCCAAAGCCAAAGCCAAAGCCAAAGCCAAAGCCAAAGCCAAAGCCAAAGCGGCTCTGGGTTGCTGAGGGTTGGGCGGGGCGGTGTGGGGCTGCAGGACACGCCGTAAACCCGTCCTTGGGGGCTCGATGGCGCCATCCATGGCGCCAACGGTCCTGCAGCCCCACACCGCCCCACCCCCGACAGATTCCCGCGGCTGTTGGTAGGTGTCGACCTTGGTCGACACGGTAGATCCACGCCATGCGTGGATGCAGAGCGAAGCGATCCGCTTTTGCTTTTGATCTTTTCTTTCTTTTCCGTGGTGGACGCGCACGGAAACTGTCCGTGGCCGGGCGGGTGGGCTGTGCAGGGGCGTGAGCCGCATGGATGCGGCGACCGAGCTTACATGGACGTACTCGCAGCGACCCCTGCGCAGTCCACCCGCCCGGCCTATCCCATGACCGACAAACGCCGCCCACCACGAGGGGCTGCGCCGTTGGCTGGATACCTAGATCGGTGCCAGTGCAGTGAACGGTGCCCACGGCAGGTTGCGCAGCAGCGCATACCCGGGCAGCACCCAGAGCCAGAACACGGGATTGGCCAGCACCCGCATCAGCGGGTCGAGCACGCGTGGGCGGATGCCGGCGATGTTCAGCAGCATCAGCAACAGGAACGGCAGGCTGATGACCAGCAGCGGGTTCATCGCCATCGCGCCGGGCAGGTCGAAGTGGACCAGGGAATACAGGCAGCGCGTGCTGCCACAGCCCGGGCAGTACAGGCCGGTCAGGGCGTACAGCGGGCAGCTCGGCAGTGGATTGCCGGCGACATACGGATTGACGTTGCGCAGCACCACCGTGGCACCCACGGCCAGGCCGGCGGAAGCCAGCAGCGGTGCCCAGCGGGCGAGTCGGGAACGAGCGGGAAGCGCGGACATGCAACAACGGATCCGGCGCAGGCGCCGGATCCGTCCAGGCGTATCAGTAGCCGCTGTTGCTCATCGCGCCCATGCCGCCGAGCACGACGAAGAACAGCACGTACAGCACGACCAGCACGGCCCAGGCAATGGCCGACCAGATGGCCCACTTCTTGGCCTTGGCGGCGGAGTCCTGGGCGCCGGCGATGTCGCCAGCGGCCAGCTTGCCGTTGACCTGTGCGGCGTAGACGATCGATACGATGCCGGCCGGCAGGCAGCAGAACAGGGTGGTCAGGATGGCCCAGACCAGGTTGTTCGGGACCTGCGGAGTAGCGGTATTCATGGGTTCAAGCTCCTTGATGGGTGGTGGTGGTGAATCATTGGTCGGAAAGAGCGCCCAGTACGGCCAAGCCGCCGAACAGCCCGAGCCACAACAGCAACAGGACCGGCAGGGCCACGGCCGAAGCCACTGCCCACCAGCCCGCCTTGCGCGACGCGCTGTAGGCCCCCGGCAGATCGCCAGCCGCGCGGCGGCCATCGACCTGGGAGGCATAGACGATCGACACCACGCCCAACGGCAGGCAGCAGAACAGCGTCGTCAGGATCGCCCAGACCAGATGGTTGGGGATGTAGACCGGACGGCTGAGCGGTGGTGGTTGATTCAAAGCGAGACTCCATTCCTTGGTGGCCGGCCTTGGTGAATCGGCCGAACCTCCCCCCTGTGGGTGCGTAATCTACCGCAACCGGCGTTGCATGTATGCGTTTACACGCACGGCATGTCGTGTTCGCCACTGGACGGTGGCGTATGCGGGGGAGGTTGCCGGGCCTGCCTGTCAGTCCGATTCTGTCAGGCGTGATCGCCGCGCAGGGCCCGCACCTGGGCTTCCAGCGCCTGGGCGTTGGTGGTGTGGCCGTCCATGGACGGTGCCGCCACTACCTCGACGGTGGCTCGGAAACGGCGCGGCACCCGCATGCGGCCGAGGCGGCTGTCGCGCCGGCTCCACATGCTCGACCACATGCCGCGCAGGGCCATCGGCACCACCGGCACCGGCCGCCGTTCGAGGATCTTCTCGACGCCGGACTTGAACGGGGCGATTGCACCATCCCTGGTCAGTGCGCCTTCCGGGAAGATGCAGACCAGCTCGCCTTCGGCCAACGCGGCGTCGATGTCATCGAACGCGCGTTGCATCAGCGCCGGGTCTTCGCGCGCACCGGCGATCGGGATCGCCTTGGCGGTACGGAAGATCCAGCGCATCACCGGGATGTTGAAGATCCTGTAGTACATGACGAAGCGCACCGGACGCGGAATCGTCGCCGACAGGATCAGTGCGTCCATGTAGCTGACATGGTTGCAGACCAGCAGCGCGGCACCTTCGTCGGGCACGTTGGCTTCGATGCCGTGCGGGCGCAGGCGGTACAGGGTGCGCACCATCAGCCAGCTGAGGAAGCGCATCAGGAATTCGGGGACGATGGTGAAGATGTAGATCGCCACCAGCGCGTTGGCGATGGCCAGCGCCAGGAACTGCTGCGGGATGCTCCAGTGCAGCAGCTTGTGCGCGGCCAGCGACAACAGGGCTGCGCCGACGATGAAGCCGGAATTCTGGATGTTCAGCGCCGCGAACACGCGCGACATCTGCGCCTTCGGCGTGCGGCTCTGGATCAGCGCGAACAATGGCACCACGAAGATACCGGTGAACAGGCCGATGCCGATCAGGTCGATGACGATGCGGATGCTACCGGACTGCTGCAGGAAGGTGCCGATGGTCAACCCGTGCACCGTCGCCTCGCCGCTGCGCGCGAAGTACAGGTCGAGCAGGAACGCGGTCATGCCGAACGCGCCCAACGGCACCAGGCCGATTTCCACCGTGCGTGCCGACAGCTTTTCGCACAGCAGCGAGCCGACGCCGGTGCCGACCGAGAACAGGGCCAGCGCAAAGATGTACAGGGTTGGTTCGCCGCCGAGGTTGGTCACCGCATAGGCCGGCAGCTGCGAGGTCAGCACGGTGCCGACGAACCAGAACCAGGACACGCCCAGGATTGAATTGCGCACCGCCTTCTGCTGGCGCGCCATGCGCAGCACCGCCAGCGATTCCGGCAGCGGGTTCCAGTTGATCTTCAGGTCCGGGTCGCCGGCATCGACCTTGGGAATCAGGCGGGCGGCGATGTTGCCGCAGATCGCCAGCGCGATGATCGCGCACGCGGCCACCACCGTGCCATGGCTGCCGGCCACGGTGAACACCAGGCCGCCGACGATCATGCCGGACAGGATCGACATCGAGGTGCCCATCTCGACCAGGCCGTTGCCGCCGGTCAGCTCTTCGGGCTTGAGCACCGAGGGCAGCACCGAGTACTTCACCGGGCCGAACAGGGTTGACTGCATGCCGGTGCAGAACAAGGCGACCAGCAGCACCGGCAGGCTCTGGGTGAGGAAGCCGGTTGCCGCCAGCGACATGATCACGATCTCCATGGTGGTGGTGATCACGATCAGTCGCGATTTTTCCAGCTTGTCGGCGATCTGCCCGGCCAGTGCCGAGAACAGGAAGTACGGCAGGATGAAGATGGCCGGTGCCAGCGTGGCGTACAGCCCCAGTTCTTCCTCCGGCACGGCCATGAACAGCAACATGCTGATGATCGCCTGCCGGTACACGTTGTCGTTGAACGCACCCAGCGCCTGGACGACGAAGAACGGCAGGAAACGGCGCTGGCGCAGCAGGGCGAACTGGTTGTGACCGGACATGGAACCTCCTTGACCGGCGCAGCCTAGCATTCCTGCCTATCCGCTGTGGGTGCGGACCTGTGGGTGCGGACCGTTGGTCCGCACACCTGTCGATGGTCTCAGACGATATCGTCGACCACGCCGCCATCCACGCGCAGTGCTGCACCGGAGGTGGCCGAAGCCTGCGGCGAGGCCAGGTACACCACCATGTTGGCTACTTCCTCGACCGTGGCGGTGCGCTGGATCACCGAAGACGGCCGGTGTGCCATCACGAACTCGCGGCCGATCTGCTCCAGCGGCTTGCCGCTGCGCTGGCGTTCATCTTCGAACATCGCCGCGAAACCGTCGGACAGGGTCGGGCCGGGCAGCACCGCGTTGACGGTGACGCCACTGCCGGCCACGCGCTTGGCCAGGCCGCGCGACAGCGACAGCTGCGCGGTCTTGCTGACACCGTAATGGATCATGTCGGCGGGAATGTTGCGTGCCGATTCGGAGGAGATGAACAGCGCGCGGCCCCAGCCGGCGTCGACCATCGCCGGCAGCAGTGCCCGCGACAGGCGCACGCCGGACATCACGTTGGTCTGCCAGTAGCGCTCCCAGGTGGCGTCTTCGGTCTCGAAGAAGTCCTCGGGGCCGAAGATGCCGGCGTTGTTGACCAGGATGTCGACCTTGGGCAGGCCGGCCAGCAGCACATCGACACCGGCTGCATCGGAAAGGTCGGCGGCGACGCCGATCACCTCGGCACCCGGAACGGCGGCGAGCAGGCGCTGGCGGGCGCGTTCGACACTGTCGGTGCTGCGGCCGTTGAGAATGACCCGCGCACCCGCCGCGGCAAGACCCTGGGCGATCGCCAGGCCGATGCCGGCGCTGGAAGCGGTAACGAGCGCGGTGCGGCCGGCGAGTTCGATCTTCATGGGGGGAGTCCAGGAGCAGGGGATCACCCAGTATCCGCGCAGGACCGTGATCGGGATGCGGCGCCAGGCGCAACACACGGTTGCACACGGTGCAGTAGATCCACGCCATGCGTGGATCTACTGCGGGTCGCGCCAGGCCATGCCCGGCGCCGGCCTTCAGGTGAGCGTGCGCACCGCCTCATTCGCCGCCGCCCGCACCTTCGGCAGCATCCGCAGCACCAGCGCCATCTGCGTGCGGATCAACTGCAGCTTCGCCGGCATCGCCTCGTCGATCTGCTCCAGTTCGGCCGCCACCGCGCGATCAGCGTCGTTGTCGTCCTCGTTGACCGGCTGCCGTGCGGTCAGGGCCGAGGCCAGCTGCTGCAGCGCCTTGCGCACGCGCTCACCGGCCGCCAAGGCCAGCGGGTCGCCAGCAAAGCTTTCCACCTGGTCGCGATGCGCGCCCAGCGCCGACAGATGGCCAAGCAGCGTGTTGGAGAGCGCCAGGAAGTGGAAGCCGGCATCCAGGTTGCGGCGCACATGACCGGGTTCGCGCAGCATGTTCGACAGCGCGGTGGACAGCGCGGCGTCGGCGTTGTGCATGTCGCGGCGGGCGATGCGATAGGCCAGGTCATCGCGCATGCCGCTGCGGTACTGGCCCAGCACCGAATCCAGGTAGCGCGCGGCGGTCTCCAGCACCCGCGCCAGCACAAGGTGCAGCTGGCGGCCCTGCCAGTCGGGCAGGATCAGGAACGCGGCGGCAGCGGCGATCGCGCAGCCCAGCAGCGTGTCGACCATGCGCGGCACGATCAGCACGAAGCCATCGCCGATCAGGTTGAAGCAGGTCAGGGCCATCACCGTGATCGCCGCCGATGCCACCAGGTAGCGGTCGGTGCGGGTGAAGAAGAACAGCAGCGCCGACAGCAGCGCGATCAGCAGTTGCACGTGCAGTTGCGGGAACAGCTGCAGCAGCGCCCAGGTGAGCACGAGGCCGGCCACGGTGCCGACGATGCGCTGCGCCAGGCGTTGGCGGGTGGCGCCGAAGTTGGGCCGGCACACGAATACGATGGTCAGCAGCACCCACGAGCCGTTCTGCGCATTGAACAGGCGGATCGCGGCGAAACCGGCGATCAGCGCCAATGCCATGCGCAGGCCGTGGCGGAACAGGACCGAGCCGGGCGTGAGCTGCTGGCGCACGCGCACGCCCATCTCGCGCAGGGTATGCGGGTTGCTGTCGCGCAGGCGCGTATCGACATTGTCGAGGCTGGCCTCGGAGCGTTCGGCGTCAAGCAGGCGGCGTTCGATGCTGCGCAGGTTATGCACCAGCAGGTCCAGCGAACCCAGCAGTCGCTGCCACTGCGGGCGCTGCTGGTCGCGCAGGTAGGCCAGCGCATCGGCCAGGTCGCGCCCGGCCTGCTGGTTGGTTTCGCCATACACGAACGGGCGGCGCAGGCGGATCGCCTCGCCCAGGCGCGCGCAGGCCTGGCCCTGAAGATCGAGCAGGCGCTGGCAGCGGTACAGCACGTCGCTGTGGAAGAACGCATCGACCAGGGCGCCGTACGGGTAGTGCGAGGAACTGGCGCGCTCGTGGAAATCCTGTGCCATGTAATAGAGGCGCAGGTACAGGCCGGAGTTCACGCCCGGCCGCCCGGAACGGCCGAAGCGGGCGAGAATCGCGGTCTTGGCCTCGTTCAACGCGCCGACCACGCGCCGGTTCTGCTCGGCCAGGTCGAGCTGGCGGCGTTGCAGGTCGGCCTCACGTACCGGTTCGAACAGGGCGGCCTTCAGCTGCAGGTAGCGGCCCAGCTCGATGTAAAGCCGCGCCACGCGCTCGCGCACCGGTCGGTTGGCGAACAGTGCGGTCCACAGGATCGACAGCAGTCCGTACCAGACGGCGCCCGCCAGCAGGTGGCTGACCGCTTGCAGCGCGGTGTGCAGGTCGCTGGCACCGTGCTGCTCCAGCCCGATCATCGTGTAGATCGCCAGCGTTACCGTGGCCTGGGCGATGGATGCGTAGCGCTCGCCGAGCGCGCCCAGCAGGGTCAGGCAGAAGGTGGACAGTGCCAGCGCGCCGATGAAGATCCACGGCCAGGGGAACAGCCAGATCACCGACGCCGCAGCGATGCAGAAACACAGCAGCGACAGCGCCACCGCCTTGGTCCGGCCCCACCAGTTGTCGTCGGTCTCGGCGATGGCGCTGGCGATGATGCCGAGGAAAACGCCGGGCAGGGCGGTCAGCGCATCCAGCTGCCAGCACACGGCAAGCGCTGCGGTCAGGGCGATGAACACGCGCAGGCCGTAACTGGCCTTCTCGTGGGCCCACAGGCGGCTGAGGCGGGATTGGCGGGCGGGCATGCAGGCTCGGCGGAAGGATCTCCCACCATTATTGCGGGGTGCGCGTGAAATATGGAGGGCGGACCACCGCGGTAGTGCCGGCCGCTGGCCGGCAGATTTGCCGTACCGAGAAAGCCGGCCAGCGGCCGGCTCTACCCGTAGATCCACGCCATGCGTGGATGGGCCGTTCTACGCACGCTGCGCGCGCTTGAGCAGCTTCGCTTCGCGCTTGCGCGCGCGACGGGCCCGCCAGCGTTCGGCCAGGCACGAGAAGATCACGTACAGCGCTGGCGTGCTGAGCAGGGTCAGGCTCTGCGAGAACAGCAGGCCGCCGATCATCGCGATGCCCAGCGGGCGGCGCAGTTCGGAGCCTTCGCCCAGGCCGATCGCCAGCGGCACCGCCGCCAGGATCGCCACCATCGTGGTCATCATGATCGGGCGGAAGCGCACGATGCTGGCCTCGCGCGCGGCATCGCGCGGTGCCAGGCCATGCTCGCGCTGCGCCACCAGCGCGAAGTCGATCATCATGATCGCGTTCTTCTTGACGATGCCGATCAACAGCACCAGCGCGATCATCGAGATCACCGACAACTCGGTGTTGGTGCCGAACAACGCGAGCAGTGCACCCACGCCCGCCGCCGGCAGCGTGGACAGGATGGTGACCGGATGGATCAGGCTCTCGTAGAGCATGCCCAGCACCAGGTACACGGTCAGGATCGCGGCGAACACCAGGATCAGCATGTCGCTGGGGTCGGAGTTGAAGCCGAAGCCCGCATCATCGGCCAGGCGGATGTCACCAGGCATGCGCATGCCGGCCACGGTCGCGTCGATGATCGCCTTGGCCTCACCCATGCTCACGTTCGGAGCCAGGTTGTAGCTGAGGTCCATCGTCGTGTACTGGTTCTCGTGGGTGATCTGCGACGGGGCCAGGCCGGGCATCTGCGTGGCCACCGCGGTGATCGGCACCATGTCGCCATTGCGCGCACGTACGTACACCTCGTCCAGCGCGGCGGGGGTGGCGGTCTGCGAGGGCAGGGCGTTGACCACCACGCTGTACTGGTTGATGTCCGAATAGATGGTGGAGATCTGGCGCTGGCCGAACGCACCGTACAGCGCACCGTCGATGGCACCCACGGTGATGCCCAGGCGTGCGGCCTTGGCGCGGTCGATCTGGATGTTCTGGCGCAGGCCGGCGTTGTCCACGTCGGTACCGACATCGCGCAGCTTGGGGTTCTTCTTCAGCTCCGCCTGCAGCTTGGGCAGCCATTCCTGCAGCGATGCCAGGTCGTTGCCCTGCAGCGAGATGCGGTACTGCGCGCCCTGGCTGGAACCGCCGCCATCGTTGCTGGGCAGATCCTGGATCGCGCGCAGGCGCAGCTGCAGGTCGGGGTAGCGGTCGGCCTTGGCACTCAGCCGTGCGAGTGCGTGCGCCGTGGTTTCGCGACGGCCATCGCTGCGCGACTTCAGCTCGATGTTGAACTGTGCGCTGGAGCCCTGGCGGCCGCTGCCCAGGCGCACGCCCACGGTCTTCACCGCGGGGTCGGCCATCAGCATGTCGGTGATGCGGCGCTGGCGGGCGACCATGTCCTCGAAGGACACCGTGGCGCTGGAATTGGCGCGGCCCCAGATCAGGCCGGTGTCCTGCGGCGGGAACGCGCCCTTTTTCACCGCGCCGAACAGGAAGACGGTGGCGCCGATCAGGATCAGCGGGGTCAGCGACAGCAGCAGCGCGTGGCGCAGCGAGAAGTCGAGGAAGACCGTGTAGATGCGAAGCATGCGCTCATGGCCGGCATCCAGCCAGCGGCCGAAGCGCGACGGCGGCGCGCTGTGGTCGTGTGCGCTGAGGAACCGGCTGCACAGCGCCGGAGTCAGCGTCAGCGAGACGATCATCGAGACCACGATGGCCGCCACCAGGGTGACGGTGAATTCGCGGAAGAACGCACCCATCATGCCGCTGGCGAACAGGAGCGGGATGAACACCGCCACCAGCGAGGCGGTGATCGAGACGATGGTAAAGCCGATCTCGCGCGCGCCGGTGAGCGCCGCCTGCATCCGCGGCATGCCTTCGTCGAGGTGGCGCATGATGTTCTCGATCACCACGATCGCATCGTCGACCACGAAGCCGATGGCGATCACCAGCGCCAGCAGGCTCAGGTTGTTCAGGGTGAAGCCCATCACGTACATCACCAGCGCGGCACCGGCCAGCGACAGTGGCACGGTCACCGCGGCGATCAGCGTGGGTGCCAGCCGGCGCAGGAACAGCGCCATGGTCAGCACCACCATCGCCAGGCTGATCAGCAGGGTGATCTGCACTTCATGCAGCGACGAGCGGATGGTCGGCGTACGGTCGAAGTACGGCGTCATCGTGGTGCCGGGCTGCAGGTAATCGCGCAGGGTCGGGATCTGCGCCTTGACCCGATCCACCGTCTCCACGATGTTGGCGCCGGCACGGGTGAACACGTACATCACCACCGCCGGTTTGTGGTCGAACCACGCGGCCTGGTAGGCATCCTGCTGGCCGTCGTAGACGTTGGCGATGTCCTTCAGGCGGATCACCCGGCCATCGCCCTGGGTCTTGACCACCAGGTCGGCGAAGTCGGCGGCACGCGCCACCGAGTCGTTGGCGATGATCGCGGTAGTGGTGTTGCCGTCGCTGAGGAAGCCGGTGGGCGAGGTCACGTTGGCCGCGCGCACGGCGTTGCGCAGGTCGTCGGCGGTCAGGCCGAGCGCGTTCATCAGGCGCAGGTTGACGTCCACACGCACCGCCGGCGTCGAAGCGCCAGCGATGTCGACCGAAGCAACGCCGCTGATCTGGCGGATGCGCTGGGCCAGCAGCGAGTCGGCGACGTTGTACAGCTCGTCGGCCGACTGCGTCTGCGAGGTCAGCGCGATGGCGATGACCGGGTCGTCGTTCGGATTCGCCTTCTGGTACATCGGCGAGCCCATGCCCGAAGGCAGGTCGGCCTGCGCCGAGTTGATCGCGGTCTGCACGTCCAGCGCGGCCGAATCGATGTTGTGGCCGCTCTGGAAGATCATGAACACCAGCGAGCTGCCTTCCGAGCTCGACGAGCGCATGCGGTCGATGCCCGGCAGCTGGCCGAGGTGGCGCTCCAGCGGCGCGGTGACTGTCGAGGCCATGGTCGCCGCATCCGCGCCGGACTGGCTGGCGTGCACGAAGATCACCGGGATCTCGATGTTCGGCAGTGCCGATACGCCCAGGCGCAGGTAGCAGATCAGGCCGACCATGAACAGGCCGATGGCCAGCAGCGCGGTGCCGATCGGGCGGCGGATGAAGGGGCCGGACAGGTTCATCGTGCGGCCCACCGCAGCAGCGGGGCGTGGATCATGCCTGCGGCTCCTGCAGCGAACCGTTGCGCAGTGCGCGCTGCTCGCGGCGGCGCGCCAGCCATTCGGAGAAGCGTTCCATGTACAGGTAGATCACCGGCGTTGTGTACAGCGTGACCAGCTGCGACAGCAGCAGGCCGCCGACGATGGCGATGCCCAGCGGGCGGCGCAGCTCCGAGCCGATGCCGGTGCCCAGCGCCAGCGGCAGTGCGCCGAGCATTGCCGCGGCGGTGGTCATCATGATCGGGCGGAAGCGCAGCAGGCAGGCGCGGCGGATCGCTTCATGCGCGTTGGCACCGGCGCGACGCGCCTCGATCGCGAAGTCCACCATCATGATGCCGTTCTTCTTGACGATGCCGATCAGCAGCACGATGCCGACGATGCCGTCCACCGACAGGCTCAGCCCGCACAGCATCAGCGCCAGCAGCGCGCCGACGCCGGCCGGTGGCAGCGTGGAGATGATCGTGATCGGGTGGATGTAGCTCTCGTAGAGCACGCCGAGCACGATGTAGATCACCACCAGCGAGGCCAGCAGCAGCCACACCACATCGGTCTGGCTGCCGGTGAATTCGGCGGCCTTGCCGATGAACTCGGCATGCAGGTGTGCCGGCATGTCCAGGCTGTCCTTGGTCTCCTGGATCGCACGCACCGCTTCGGACAGCGAATAGCCCGGCGCCACGTTGAACGAAACCGTTACCGCCGGCAGCTGCTGCTGGTGGCTGACCACCAGCGGCGCACTGCTGACCTTGCCTTCGGCCAGCGCCGACAGCGGGATGATGTTGCCGGCGCCGACCGTGATGCCGGTGTTCTGCGCGCCGATGCCGGTGGCGGTGGACGAGTTGGACGAGGTAACCTGGCCGAAGCTGGTGGCATTGGTGCCGGTCAGCGCGCCGGCGCCATTGGAAGCCACGGCCAGCTGTTCCATCAGCGCGGTGCTGGTGCGGAACTCCGGCGCCACTTCCAGCACAACCCGATACTGGTTGAGTTCGGTGAAGATGGTCGAGATCTGGCGCTGGCCGAAGGCATCGTAGAGCGTGTCGTCGATGGTCTGCATCGGCACGCCCAGCACACTGGCCTTGTCGCGGTCGATGTTCAGTTCAAGCGCGCGGCCCTGGTTGGACAGGTTGTTGTCCACGTCGGCCAGTTCCGGGCGCTTGCGCAGCGCTTCGGTCAGGCGCGTGGCCTGCGTGGCCACTTCGGCGCTGTCCACGTCCGACAGCGAGTACTGGTATTCGGTGGCGGCCACGCGGGTATCGAGGGTCACGTCCTGCACCGGTTTCAGGTACAGGGCCACGCCCGGAATACCGGCTACCGCCTTCTGCAGGCGCGGCAGGATCTCATCCAGGCCATCACGCTGGCTGCGCTCCTTCAGCACGATCGACAGCTGGCCCTGGTTGAGCGTGGGGTTCATGCTGCCGGCACCGATGAACGCCGACACGCCGGTCACGTCCGGATCCTGGCGCAGCGCTTCGGCAACCTGCCTTGTGCGCTGTTCCATCTGCGGGAAAGCGATGTTCTGGTCGGCCTGCACCACGCCGGTGATCAGGCCGGTGTCCTGCTCGGGCAGCAGCCCCTTGGGAATCAGCACGTACAGCAGCACGGTCAATACCAGCGCGCCACCGGCCACGGCCAGGATCAGGCGCTGGTGGCCCAGCACCCAGTCCAGGCTGTGCTCGTACAGGCCGACGGTGCGCGTCCACAGGTTCTGCTTGCCGGCCGCCGCTGCACGCTCGTGCGCGTCCTCGCCTTCGGGCAGGGCGTCGGGCTTGAGCAGGTAGGCGCACATCATCGGGGTCAGCGTCAGCGAGATCAGCATCGACAGCACCACGGCGATGCTCAGCACCCAGGCGAACTCGTGGAACAGGCGGCCGGTGACGCCAGGCATCAGCAGCAGCGGCAGGAACACCGCCACCAGCGAGACCGTCAGCGACAGCACGGTGAAGCCGATCTGGCGTGCGCCGATCTCGGCCGCTTCCTTGCCACTCTTGCCCTGCTCGATGTAACGCACGATGTTCTCGATCATCACGATCGCATCGTCGACCACGAAGCCGGTGGCCACCACCAGCGCCATCAGCGAGAGGTTGTCCAGCGACATGCCGGCAAAGGCCATCACCGCGAAGGTGCCGGCCAGCGACAGCGGCACCGCCACCGAGGGAATGATCGTGGCCCACAGCCGGCGCAGGAATACGAAGATCACCGCCACCACCAGGCCGATGGTGAGGATCAGGGTGAACTGCACTTCGTGCACCGAGGCGCGGATGGTCTCGGTGCGGTCGTTGAAGATCTCCAGGTGCACGTCGGCCGGCAGCACGCCCTGCAGCTGCGGCAGGATCGCGCGGATGCGCTCGACGGTCTGCACGATGTTGGCGCCCGGCTGGCGGCGCACTTCCAGCAGCACCGCCGGCTTGCCATCGGCCCAGGCCGCCAGCTGGTCGTTCTCCACGCCGTCGACCACCTCGGCCACGTCGGACAGCCGCACCGGGCGGCCGTTCTTGTAGCTGATGATGGTGTCGCGGTACTCGGCGGCGCTGGCCAGCTGGTCGTTGGTGCCGATGCTGTAGGACTGGGTCTTGCCGTTCAACGAGCCCTTGGGCGCATTGACGTTGGCTTGGGTGAGCGCGCTGCGCAGCTGTTCCAGGGTCAGGCCCATGTTCGACAGCTGCGCCGGATTGACCTGGATGCGCACGGCCGGGCGCACGTTGCCGGCAATCGAGACCAGGCCGACGCCCTGCACCTGTGACAGGCGCTGGGCCAGGATCGAGTCGGCGTAATTGTTGACGTCGCGCAGCGGGCGCGTGTCAGAGGTCAGTTTCAGGGTGACGATGGCCGCGTCGGCCGGGTTCACCCGGTTGTAGACCGGCTGGTAGGGCAGCGACGAGGGCAGGGTGGCCTGGCGGATCGCCGCCTGCACGTCCTGCGCGGCGATGTCGATGTCGCGGTCCATCGAGAACTGCAGGATGATCGTGGACAAGCCAGCCGACGAGTCGGAGGTCATCAGCTCCAGCCCGGAGATCTGCCCGAACTGGCGCTCCAGCGGCGTGGTGACCAGCGAGGCCATGGTGGTGGCGTTTGCGCCGGGGTACTGGGTGGTGACCACCAGGCTGGGCGCATCGATTTCCGGCAGCGCCGACACCGGCAGCTTGCGGTAACCGAGGATGCCCAGCAGCAACAGGCCCGCCATCAACAGCGAGGTAGCGATCGGGCGGCGGATGAAGATCGTCGAAAAGCCCACGGACTGATCCTTGCTGGCACTTCAATGTCGGCGCCGGCGGGTCCGCCGGCGCGAGGGAGAACCGTGGCCTGCGCTCAGCGCGGACCGCCACCGCGACGGCCACCGCCGCCACCGTTCTTCTGTTCGGCCGCCTTCAGCTCGGCCTCGGTCGGTGCGGCCGGGGTTTCGCCCGGCTTCAGCGCGGTGACCTTGCTGCCCGGCTTCAGGCGGAACTGGCCTTCACTGACCACCCGCTCGCCGCCCTTCAGGCCTTCGGCGATCTGCACCTGGCTGTCGCCCACTTCCACGCCGCTGCGCACGGTCTGCATCTTCACCGTGTTGTCGCCCTGCACGACGTAGACGTACTCGCCATCCGGCCCACGCAGCACGGCCTGGGTCGGAATGACCACGCCGCCGGCAATCGTGCGCAGCTGCATGCGCACGTTGACGAACTGGCCCGGCCACAGGCCGTTGTCGGTGTTGTCGAACAGCGCGCGCGCCTTGAAGGTGCCGCTGTCGGCACTGATCAGGTTGTCGACCACGTCCAGCTTGCCGTCGCCGGACAGCACGTGCGAGTCGGCGCGGTCCAGTGCTGCCACCGGCACCGCGCCGGCGGCCTGCGCCTGGCGCACGTCGCCGAGCTGGCGTTCGGGCAGGTTGAACAGGACGTGGATCGGGTGGATCTGGGTCAGGGTGACCAGCGCGGTGCCGGCGTTGACCACGTTGCCCGCGTCGACCGCGCGGATGCCGGCGATGCCGGTGATCGGTGCGGTGACCCTGGTGTACTGCAGCTGCACCTGTGCCGAGCGCATGCTGGCTTCGTTCGCCGCGACTGCGCTTTCGTACTGTGCCACTTGGTTTCGCTGTGTATCCAGATCGGTCTTGGCGACGAACTGGCGATACTCCGGCGCATTGGAGCGCTGGTAGTTGGAGCGCGCGGTGGCCAGCAGCGCCTCGTTCTGGCGCTTGGCTGCCGCGGCCTGGTCGTAGCTGGCCTGGGCAGTGCGTGGATCGATCACTGCCAGCACGTCGCCCTTCTTCACTTCCTGGCCTTCGCGGAAGTTCAGGCTCATCAGCTGGCCACCGACCTGCGGGCTGACGGTGACGGTGTTCATTGCCGTCACGGTACCCAGTGCGCTGGCATACACCGGTACGTCCTGGTGCGTGGCCTGGACCACGGTCACCGGCACCGGGCCGGCATCCGGGTCTTCGCCACCCTGGCGCGCTCCCGCTGCCGGCTTTCCAGCCTTGTCCTTGCCCCCGCCGATGACGCGCAGGCCGACCACGGCCAGTACCAGAACCGCCACGACCAGCAGCACGATCTTCCAAACACGTGACATTACGAGGACTCCAAGAGGGCTGGACGGGGCGCGGCCCCGGTTGGCAATGCGCAAAGCATACCTGTGCCACATCACGTTTCCTGCATGACGGATGGGACGGGCGCTAAGACCGGATCCGGCCGCGGAGGTTCCCGTGGCGGCGGTGTTGCCCTACATTCAGCTGGACCCCTCTTGCTGTGGAGATTGCGATGCGCCGTTCGCTGCTGCTGTCCGCCCTGCTGCTGGCCCTGCCGGCCGTTGCCCACGCCCAGGACGGGCAACGCCCCGAAGTGACCGCTGCTGCCCAGCGCCTGCAGGCCAAGGTGGTTGAATGGCGCCGCGACTTCCATCAGCACCCGGAACTGTCCAACCGCGAGGCGCGCACCTCGGCCGAGGTCGCCAAGCGCCTGCGTGCGATGGGCTTGAAGCCGAAGACTGGCATCGCCCACCACGGCGTGGTGGCGATCATCGAAGGCGGCAAGCCCGGCCCGAAGATCGCGCTGCGCGCGGACATGGACGCGCTGCCGGTAACCGAACAGACCGGGCTGCCGTTCGCCTCCAAGGCCACCGACCAGTACCGCGGCCAGACCGTGGGCGTGATGCATGCCTGCGGCCATGACGCGCACACCGCCACCTTGCTGGGCGTGGCCGAAGCGCTGGTGTCGATGAAGAAGGACCTGCCGGGCCAGGTGATGCTGATCTTCCAGCCGGCCGAGGAAGGCGCACCGCCGCCGGAAGAGGGCGGTGCCGCGCTGATGCTGAAGGAAGGCCTGTTCGCCGACTTCAAGCCGGAGGCGGTGTTTGGCCTGCATGTGTTCTCCAGCGTGCAGGCCGGCCAGATCGCGGTGCGCGGTGGCCCATTGATGGCAGCCTCGGACCGCTTCGGCATCAAGGTGATCGGTCGCCAGACGCACGGCTCCGCACCGTGGAACGGTGTCGACCCGATCGTGGCCACGGCCGATCTGGTCGGTACCGCGCAGACCATCGTCAGCCGCCGCGCCAACCTCTCCAAGCAACCGGCGGTGCTGACCTTCGGTGCGATCAACGGCGGCATCCGCTACAACATCATTCCGGACGAGGTGGAGATGGTCGGCACCATCCGCACCTTCGACGAGGGCATGCGCCAGCAGATCTTCGCCGACCTGCGCAACGTGGCCGAACACACCGCCGCCGCGCACGGGGCAAAGGCGGTCACCGACATCTACGAATCAGAAGGCAACCCGGCCACGGTGAACGACCCGGCGCTGACCGCGAAGATGCTGCCGAGCCTGCAGGCGGTGGTGGGCAAGGACAACGTCTACGAGCCACCGCTGCAGATGGGCGCGGAGGATTTCTCGCTGTACGCGAAGGAAGTGCCGGGGATGTTCTTCTTCGTTGGTTCCACCAGCGTGGGCATCGACCCGGCGACGGCGCCGGCGAACCACTCCCCGAAGTTCCTGCTGGATGAGAAGGCGCTGGATGTCGGACTGCGCGCGCTGCTGCAGGTGAGCCTGGATTACCTGCACGGTGCCGGCACTCCGGCGGGGTGAGGGTTTCCGGCAGGGCTTGCAGCCCTGCACCCGCCTAAATCAACGTCAACGTCAAAAGCGGGCATTCCGTGGGATGGCGGGGTGGGTCCGGTGGCAGGGGACGCTGCAAGTACGTCCATGTAAGCTCGGTCGCCGCATCCATGCGGCTCACGCCCCTGCCACCGGACCCACCCCGCCTTCGACAGTTTCCCGCGGCTGTTGGTGCCCGCTGCTGTTGGTGGGTGCCGACCGTTGGTCGGCACGGCGGACGTCATGAATGTCTGAAGGATCGGCTTCTGATTTTGATTTTCCTGATCTTTCCCGTGGTGGTGGTGGCGCGCAAGGAACTGTCAGGGGCCGGGTGGGTAGGCGGGGCGGGGGTGTCCGCGGCATGGATGCCGCGGCCAAGCCCCCAAGGACGGGTTTACGGCGTCCCCCGACCCGCCTACCCACCCGGCCAAGCCGATAGACCGCCTTCCACGACCAAACAACAAAACCACCACGGAGGGGCTCCGCCGTTGGCCGGCCCGGCCGAAGGCACGCCGTCCGCGCGATACAATGACCCCCATGAACACCCCACAGGATTCCAGCCTCGGTCGCGAGGTCAGTTACCCGTCGCAGTACGATCCCGGCCTGCTGTTTCCCATCCCCCGCAGCGGCGCCCGCGCCGAGATCGGCCTCGATGAGGCCGCGCTGCCGTTCGTCGGCCATGACCGCTGGCACGCCTTCGAGCTGAGCTGGCTCGACCCGCGTGGCAAGCCGCAGGTGGCCGTGGCCACCGTGCAGGTGCCGTGCACGTCGCCGCGGCTGATCGAATCGAAGTCGTTCAAGCTGTACCTCAACTCCCTCAACAGCACCCGCATCGACAGCGCCGAGGCACTGCGCGCGCGCATCGTGGCGGATCTGTCGGATTGTGCCGGTGCGCCGGTCCAGGTCGAGTTCGGGCTGCCGGGCCTGCGCGAGACGCCGCTCGGTGAATCCATCGACGGGCTGGAGCTGGAGATCGACTGCTACGGCCCGCCGCAGGCGGACTTTCTCTCGGCCAATGCCGGTGAGGTGGTGGAGGAGACCCTGGTCTCGGCACTGCTGAAGTCCAACTGCCCGGTCACCGGCCAGCCGGACTGGGCGACGGTCAGCCTGCGTTACCGCGGGCCGAAGATCGATCGTGCCGGCCTGCTGCGCTATCTGGTCAGCTACCGCGAGCACGCCGAGTTCCACGAGCAGTGCGTTGAGCGGATCTTCAGCGAGGTGTCTGCGCGCTGCCAGCCGCAATGGCTGGAAGTGGAGGCGCGCTATACCCGCCGTGGTGGCCTGGACATCAACCCGTGGCGCGCCAGTCCCGGCATTGCCGCCCCGGCCGCGACCTACCGCGAACTGCGCCAGTAACCGCTGCAGGCGGTTGCCCGTTGTGCCGGGCCATGCCCGGCGAGCGCCGGCCAGCGGCCGGCACTCCCATGATTCGCAGGCGGTTACGGGTAGTGCCGGCCGCTGGCCGGCAATCGGCCAAGGCCGGATCCCCCTGGCACAGCCGGCCAGCGGCCGGCACTACCGGGCACCGTCTCTCCCGATTGTTCAGCCGCCCCCCGGGGCGGCTTCACATCTGCACCATCCCCATTTAACAACCGCCATGGCACCGTGCGAGCCACGTAGTCATGCAGACGGGAGTTGTGGATGAGTACCGAGAAGAAAGCCGATTTCTCCGGCGTCAGCGCCAGCGTCGACAGTACCGCCGAGCAGGTGCCGAAGGCGGACTTCTCCGGCGTGAGCGCTTCGGTGGACAGCACCGCCGAGATCGTCAGCGGCGGCACCTATACCGTGCAGAAGGGTGACTCGCTGTCGAAGATCGCCAAGCAGCATCTGGGCGACGCCAACGCCTGGAAGAAGATCTTCGAAGCCAATCGCGATGTGCTTGACGACCCGGACAAGATCTTCCCGGGCCAGACCCTGAAACTGCCGCCGAAGTAAGCCGGCGATCGAACGCCGTCCGACAATCCCTGGGAGGAACCCCGAATGATCAAGACCACCCCGCTCCAGACCGCCCTGATCGCCGCCCTGCTGGGCAGCGTTGCCTTGGTCGGTTGCAAGAAGAAGGAAGAGTCGACCGACACCAACGCCGCTCCGGCCGCCACGGCTCCGGCCGAGCCGGCAGCGCCGGCACCGATGACCGGTGCACCGCCGCCGATGGCGGAAGCTGCCGCGGTCAGCGTTTCCACCGTCACCGTGGGCAAGACCGCTGCCGCCGACAAATCGGTCGCCCCGGCTGCACTGTTCTCGCCGAAGGATGATGTCATCGTCTCGGTCAAGACCGATGGCGCCGCCAACAACGTCAATGTCGGTGCCAAGCTGACCTTCCAGGACGGCCAGGTGGCCGGCGAACAGACCGCGACCCTGAATGCCAGCGGCGCGGAGACCACCAACGTCACGTTCAAGAATGCAAAGGGCTGGCCGGCCGGCAAGTACCGCGCCGAGGTCACGGTCGATGGCAAGGCGGCTGGAACGCCGCAGGAGTTCGAGGTCAAGTAAGTCCTGCCGACTCTCTCCCGGCAGGACTCACGATGGACGCAGCCGCAAGGCTGCGTCCTTTTTTATTGGCCGGTGGCTGGCTTCATCCATGCATGGCGTGGATCCACTGACGGCGGCGTTCGCGCAGACCCACGCCGTGCGTGGATGGATCACAGCGTTGCCGCCGTGCAGTACCGCCGCGTATGGCGCGGCTTTGCCCCGCGCGGCTGAAAACGCGACAATGCAGGGGTTTCCCCGCCGCGCGCCCACCCTGACGGCGACGGGGGAAAGCGACACGGTTGCACGTGGCCCGGCGCTGGCGCCGGCCTTCCCCTGAGCATTGCTACAGAGTCCAAGTCCCCCATGTCCAAGATCCTCTACACGCTGACCGACGAAGCACCGTTCCTGGCGACCCAGTCGCTGCTGCCGATCGTCGACGCCTACACCGCCACTGCCGGCATCGTGGTGGAAACCCGTGACATCTCGCTGTCCGGCCGCATCCTGTCGCAGTTCCCGGAACTGCTGTCCGACGCGCAGAAGGTCAGCGACGACCTGGCCGAGCTGGGCCAGCTGGCGACCACCCCGGACGCCAACATCATCAAGCTGCCGAACATCTCCGCCTCGGTGCCGCAGTTGAAGGCGGCCATCAAGGAACTGCAGGACCAGGGCTATCCGCTGCCGGATTACCCGGAAACCCCGGCCGACGACCAGCAGCGCGACTACAAGGCGCGCTACGACAAGGTCAAGGGCAGTGCGGTGAACCCGGTTCTGCGCGAAGGCAACTCCGACCGTCGTGCACCGCTGTCGGTGAAGAACTACGCGCGCAAGCACCCGCACCGCATGGGCGCCTGGGCGTCGGATTCGAAGTCGCACGTCGCGCACATGGCCGCCGGCGATTTCTACGGCAGCGAGAAGTCGGCCACCCTGGCCAACGCCGGTGCGCTGAAGATCACCTTCCACGGTAAGGACGGCAGCGCCGTCGTGCTGAAGGAAAAGACCACGGTCAAGGCCGGCGAGATCGTCGATGCCGCCGTCATGAGCCGCAAGGCGCTGGCCGCGTTCATCGGTGAGCAGATCGCCGATGCCAAGGCCCAGGGCGTGCTGTTCTCGCTGCACCTGAAGGCGACCATGATGAAGGTCTCCGACCCGATCATGTTCGGCGTGGCGGTCAACGAGTTCTACAAGGACGTGCTGGCCAAGCACGCCGACGTGCTCAAGCAGGCCGGTTTCGATGCCAACAACGGCATCGGTGACCTGGCCGCGCGCCTGCCGTCGCTGCCGGAAGCCACCCGCGCCGCGATCGAAGCGGACCTGGCCGCCGAGTACGCGCAGCGTCCGGGCGTGGCCATGGTCAATTCGGACAAGGGCATCACCAACCTGCACGTGCCGAGCGACGTGATCGTCGACGCCTCGATGCCGGCGATGATCCGCGACTCGGGCAAGATGTGGAACGCCGAAGGCAAGCTGCAGGACACCAAGGCGGTCATTCCGGACCGCTGCTACGCCGGCGTGTACCAGGCCGTCATCGACGACTGCAAGGCGCACGGCGCCTTCGACCCGGCCACCATGGGCTCGGTGCCGAACGTCGGCCTGATGGCGCAGAAGGCCGAAGAGTACGGTTCGCACGACAAGACCTTCCAGATTGCTGCCGACGGCGTGGTCAAGGTCACCGACGATGCCGGCAACGTGGTGTTCGAACACGCCGTGGAAGCCGGTGACATCTGGCGCATGTGCCAGACCAAGGACGCTCCGATCCAGGACTGGGTCAAGCTGGCCGTCGAACGCGCCCGCCTGAGCAGCACCCCGGCCGTGTTCTGGCTGGATGCCGCCCGCGCCCACGACGCGCAGGTCATCGCCAAGGTCGAGCAGTACCTGAAGAACCACGACACCACCGGCCTGGACATCCGCATCCTGCCGCCGGTGGAAGCCACCGCGTTCTCGCTGGACCGCATCCGCAAGGGCGAGGACACCATCTCGGTGACCGGCAACGTGCTGCGCGACTACCTGACCGACCTGTTCCCGATCATGGAGCTGGGCACCAGCGCCAAGATGCTGTCGATCGTGCCGCTGATGGCCGGTGGCGGCCTGTTCGAGACCGGCGCCGGTGGTTCGGCCCCGAAGCACGTGCAGCAGTTCGTCGAAGAGGACTACCTGCGCTGGGATTCGCTGGGTGAGTTCCTGGCCCTGGCCGCGTCGCTGGAACACCTGGGCAACCGCTACGACAACGCCGCCGCCCGCGTGCTGGCCAAGGCGCTGGACGAAGCCAACGGCCAGTTCCTGGACAACGACAAGTCGCCGTCGCGCAAGCTGGGTGGCATCGACAACCGTGGCAGCCACTTCTACATCGCGCTGTACTGGGCGCAGGCGCTGGCCGCACAGGACGAAGATGCGGCACTGAAGGCACGCTTCGCACCGCTGGCCAAGGCACTGACCGACAACGAGCAGAAGATCGTCGAAGAGCTGATCGCGGTGCAGGGCAAGGCCGTGGACATCGGCGGCTACTACCGCCCGGACGTCGCCAAGGCGAGCAAGGCGATGCGCCCGAGCGCGACCTTCAACGCCGCGCTGGAGCAGCTGCGCGGCTGATCCATCGCCGTTCGGTCGTGACACCGGAACCCGCGCTTCGGCGCGGGTTTCTTTTGGGCTCCGGGTCAGAACCCTTTTGCCATGCAAAAGGGATCTGACCCCATTCGACCCGCGTCCAGAACCGTGATTCCCGTCGGCTGTCGGAATGTCGTCAACGAGGCATGAAACTTGCCCGCGATGGCCGTCGCAGAACTGATCGGGCACCGTCTGCAACCGCCCTCGATCTGAGCAGTCGATCACGACGGCTGCCGCTGGCGATGCCCTAGCCTTGGCGACGCGAGGCCACCGGGGAGGTGGCCGCACGGGGAACACGGATGGCACGCGTGCTGGTAGTGGGAACCGACATCCAGGGCGAGCAGGCCCTGCTGCAGCGGCTGCGCGTGGCATCGGCCCTGCCGGACGGCCAGATCCGCCGCAGCCAGGACCTGGACGATTGCGACCTGCTGGTCATCCGCGATACGCCGGCGCTGCGCAACGCGGCCCAGCGCATGCGCCAGCAGCGTCCGCGACTGCAGTGCTGGATCGAAGACATCGGCGGCCAGCTGCGTGATGGCGACGGGCACCAGGACGTGCTTGATGACAGTGCCATCGGTCGCGCGCTGCGTCGCATGCAGTTGGCAGTGGAGCCCTTGGCCATGCACGCACCCGCACCGATCCGCCTGGCTGATGGTGCGCATGCCATCACCCGTCTGCTGCGCGAGCGGCTGCCGCTGCGACAGGGCCAGGCCCTGTTGAGTGATGCGGGCGAGCCTCTGCTGCTGATGGACCTGGAGCATGACCAGGCCGTGCTGCTGCAGGAACCGGCTACGGCCCTGGTGGAGCGTTTGGCCGATGCCTTCGAACGCCTGCAGCTGGATGCGCTGACACCCGCACGCCTGCATGGCCTGGCCGGCGAGCGGCCACGCCAGCCACTGCGGCCGCTGCTGTGGCAATGGGCGCAACGCAGCCGCCATTGGCAGGCACTGGACGAACGCCTGCGCGGCGCTTCGGTAAAGCTGCTGCGCTGGCCCGATTTCCGTGTGCTGGGCCATGACCATGATGGCTTCCGCCTGTGCTCGCTGCTGCTCAAGCGCGCGTGCACGGTGGACGAGTGCGCGATGTTGCTTGATCTGCCGCCTGCGGCCGTGCGTGATTTCATCCATGCCGCTTACCTGTGCGGTTACGCGCAGCTGCAGGCAGCGCCGGCGGTACCGCTGGCGGAACGCGCTGCCGGCGCTGACAACGGCCTGCTCGCCCGTCTGTGGCGTCACCTGCGTGGGAGCGAACGCAATGCGTGAGCACAAGGTGGTGGTGCTGGGCGGCATGGGCAGTGGCAAGTCGACCCTGGTGCGCAGCATCGCAGCCGGCGCGGTGGTCGACACCGACGTGGCCAACAGCGACCGCCTCGGTGCCGACAAGGCCTCCACCACGGTCGCCCTGGACTATGCGGATATCGACCTGCCCAATGGCGAGCGGCTGCGCCTGTATGGCACGCCGGGACAGCAGCGTTTCGATTTCCTCTGGCCGATCCTGCTGCAGGGCGCCCGCGGCGCCGTGCTGCTGCTGGATGCGCGGCGCGCGGGCGTGGTTGCCGAACTGGAGGATTACCTGCAGGTGTTGCGGCCGTTCGCATCGTCATTGGCGCTGGTGGTGGCCGTCACCCATCTTGACCAGGCACCGCACGCCGCGCTGGATGACTGGGCCGCCCTTGCCTGCCTTGATGACCAGCCGCTGCCGCTACTGGCCGTGGATACCCGCGACCGCGAACAGGGATTGCTGCTGATGGATGTATTGATGGGCGAGATGGAAGCGCACGCACTGGTGGCCGCGCATGGCTGACGGGCAGGTGGCGCTGTTGCCCGACGCCGGCCAGCGTGAGCGCCTGCAGCCCTTGCTGCGAGACCTGCAGCAGCGGGTGGAAGGCATACGCACGGTGGTGCTGGCCAGTGTGGATGGCTTCGCCCTGGTCAGTGCCGGTGCCGAAGGGCGCGGTGAACGCCTGGCAGCGATGACCAGCGCGATGCTGGCGCTGGCTGCAGCGGTCGGGCGCGAACTTGTGCTTGGGGATCTGCAGACGCTGATGCTGGAGGCCGCGGGCGGCAAGGTG
The DNA here is from genome assembly GCF_059368615.1 of Stenotrophomonas sp. YJH_SMC_40. Classification (NCBI taxonomy): domain Bacteria; kingdom Pseudomonadati; phylum Pseudomonadota; class Gammaproteobacteria; order Lysobacterales; family Lysobacteraceae; genus Stenotrophomonas; species Stenotrophomonas sp. YJH_SMC_40. The sequence goes on from NZ_JCAFRX010000002.1 coordinate 146,979, forward strand.
CTGATGCAGGCGATCCAGGCCGAGGGGCGCGTGCCGTTGCTGCTGATGGCGGCCTGCGACCAGCGAAGCGTGATCGGCCAGGTGCTGTGGCAGAGCAGGGAATGTGGCCAGGCGATCCTGGCCGAACTCGGCGGATCGTGAGCCCGGCCGCAGGGGAACGAGGGGCTCGAACCAACATCGACAAGGGGTGCGACGTGGCTGGACTGAATGAATCGTTGAACGCACTGATGGGCATCGACGGCGCGCAGGCAGTGGCGCTGGTCGACTATGAAAGCGGCATGCTGCTGGGCGAAGCCGGTGCCGGCATGGACATGGAAGTGGCCGCCGCCGGCAACACCGAAGTGATCCGTGCCAAGATGAAGACCGCCGCATCGCTGAACCTCAACGACAGCATCGAGGACATCCTGATCTCGCTGGGCAAGGCGTACCACATTATGCGCCCGGTGGCGAAGAAGAAGGGCCTGTTCTTCTACATCGTGCTGGACCGTACCAGGTCCAACCTGGCATTGGCACGGCGCAAGGTGCAGGACGTGGAAGCCGAACTGGCGATCTGAGCCAGTAGTGCCGGCTGCTGGCCGGCATCTGCATCGATCCATCGACGGTCCAGGTGCTGCCGGCCAGCGGCCGGCACTACCTTCGCGCTCGACGGCATCGCACACGCCAGCGTATGGTGAAGCCGGTCCTCCCGGGTGAGCCATGCATGTCCAGGCCTGACATCGCTGCCGAGCTGGCACCGCGCATCGCGGTAGCCATCCGCGACGGTTTCGAGCAGTACCACGCCCGCTTTGCGGCGATCACCGCGCGGGCGCGGCAGCGCTTCGAGCAGCGCGACTGGGCCGGTGCGCGACAGGATGCGGTCGAGCGCATCGCCCTGTACGACCTGTGCATCGCCGAGCAGATGGATGCGCTGCGCCGCCTCGCCGGTGACGCGATCGGCGAGCGCGCGCTGTGGTTGCGGGTGCACGCCCGCTACAGCGCGCTGCTGCAGGGCCTGATCGACGCCGAGCTGTACAAGACCTTCTACAACACGTTGTCGCGGCGCCTGTTTGCCACCCGGGGCGTGGACCCGGCGCTGGAGTTCATCGCCTTCGATGTCGAACCCTCCGATGCCATCACCCACCCGGTGGCGCGGCATACCTACGCGGTTTCGCCGACGCGGCCGGTGGAGGCGCTGCAGCGGGTGCTGGCCGACTATCGCTTCGATATCCCCTATGCGCACCAACTGCGCTGCGCCGCGGCCATCGCGGTGCGCCTGCAGGATGACCTGGCCCACTGGGGCGATACGCCGGTACGCAGCATCGAGCTGCTCGACACGGTGTTCTACCGCGAGCGCCGCGCTTACCTGGTTGGCCGCGTGTTCGGCGAGCACCGGTTCTCGCCGTGCGTGATTGCCCTGGTGAACGACGAGCGTGGCCTGCGCGCCGATGCAGTGCTGACCCGGCGCCGGGACGTGGCCCACCTGTTCGGCGTGTCACGCAGCTATTTCCAGGCCAACCTGGCCACGGTCGGTGATGCGGTGGTGTTCCTGCGCAGTCTGCTGCCGGGCAAGCCCATCGATGAGATATACACCGTGCTGGGCCGCGCCAAGCAGGGCAAGACCGAGCGCTACCGCACCTTCTTCCGTCATTTCAACGAGCACCCGCAGGAGCGGCTGGTGCATGCAGAGGGCACGCCGGGCATGGTCATGGCGGTGTTCACCCTGCCCAGTTACCCGCTGGTGTTCAAGCTGATCCGCGACCGTTTCGCGTGGCCCAAGGCGATGTCGCGACAGCAGGTGGAAGAGAAGTACGCGCTGGTGTTCAACCTCGATCGTGTCGGCCGCCTGCTCGATGCGCAGCCCTATCGTCATCTGCGCTTCCCGCGCGAGCGCTTCGCGCCCGCCTTGCTGGATGAACTGCTGCAGCAGTGCGCGCAGAGCGTACGCATCGATGGCGATGAGGTCGAAGTCGCACTGTGCTATGTGCAGCGTCGTTTTCGTCCCTTGAATCTGTACCTGCGCGAGCAGGGTGCGGAGGCGGTGCGGGCGGCGGTGCTCGACTACGCTCAGGCCATCACCGACATGGCGCGCAACAACATCTTCCCCGGTGACATGCTGCCAAAGAATTTCGGCGTATCACGGCATGGCCGGGCCGTATTCTACGACTACGACGAGCTGTGCCTGGTCAGCGACTGCGTGTTCCGCGCCTGGCCGCAGCCGCGTACGCCGGAGGAAGCGATGTCCGATGAGCCATGGTTCCATGTCGGTCCGCGCGACGTGTTTCCCGAGCGCTTCGGCCCGTTCATGGGCCTGCCCGCTGCAGAGCTGGCAGCGGTGCGCGAGCACTACCGGCACCTGTTCGACCCGGGCTGGTGGCAGGGCCTGCAGGAACGCTTCGCCCGAGGTGACTATCCGGACACGCCGCCCTATGCTGGCGCGCACCGGTTGGCGTGAGCCAGCTGTCATGGGTGTTGGGACTGAGGTACTCTCGCCCTTCATCACCAAGGATCCGGCAATGATGCGTTCCCCATTGTTCCTCGCTCTCGCGTTGGCCGTCGGTGCCGGCGCTCCGCTGTTCGCCGGCGATGCCAGCGCGCAGACCACGCGCGCGGTGCGTGCCACCGCGGAGATGAGCATGGTGCTCTCTGGCCATATCGAGGTCACGCCCGAGGGCGCGGTCAGTTCGTTGGTACTGGACCAGAAGTCGATGCTGTCTCCGAGCATCGCGTCCTTCGTGGAGGGCACCATCGGTGGCTGGCGCTTCGAACCCACCCTGCGCGATGGCACGGCGGTGGCGGCACGTGCGCCATTGCGGGTGCGCCTGCGGGGCAAAGCCATGGCCGATGGTGGCTACGAAGTCAGCATGACCAGCGTCAACTTCAGCGAGTACGATGAGAAAGCCACAGATTCGGTGACCCAAGGTCGCATGGCGCCCCCGCGTTATCCGGAAGAGGTCTATCGGAGCGGCGGCCAAGGCGAAGTGCTGCTGGTGGTCAGGATCGCGCGTGACGGCACGGTGGCCGATGTGATTGCCGAGCAGGTGAACATGACCGTGGTCGGACGCGAGCGGACCCTTGCCAAGATGCGCGAAACCCTGGCCAGGGCCGCCGTCAGCAGTGCCCGCAAGTGGACGTTCAACCCACCGACCACCGGCGAAGCCAGCACCCGCGACAGCTGGACGGTACGCATACCGGTCAATTTCGGCCTGAACGATGATCCCAATGGAGCGGAGCGCTATGGCCGCTGGCGTGCCTTCATCCCGGGCCCGCGGCAGGCCGTGCCGTGGCGGAAGGCAGATGCGATCGAGCAGGCCGGCAGCGACCTGCTGCCCGAGGGCGGCATCTACATGGTCGACGGCGCCAAGCGCGGCCTGCGTCTGCTGACGCCGCTGGAGCAGGGCTGACGATCACTGCGGAGCCGGCCAGCCCGGCTTCGCGTCAATCGGCGTAGGGGTAGACCACCACCCGGTTGCGGCCCTGCTCCTTGGCCAGGTACAGCGCCTTGTCGGCCAGCCGCAGCGCCTGCTCGGCATCGACATGGAAGCTGGGGAAGTGGGCCACGCCCAGCGAGACGGTGATGGTGCCGACCGGTTCAAACGGATGGTCGGCAATGTGCTGGCGCAGACGCTCGCCAGCCTGTCGCGCTGACTCGGCGCTGATGCCCGGCAACAGCAGCAGGAACTCCTCGCCGCCGGCGCGGCAGAGGATATCGCTGTCGCGCGAGTAGCGGCGCATCTGGTTGGCGATGTGGACGATGGCAGCGTCGCCGACGTCATGGCCGTGGTTGTCATTGATCGATTTGAAGCGATCGATGTCCAGCGCCAGGATCGCGAACGGGATGCCCTGTACCTGCAGGGCATCCAGCGCCTGCTGCAGGCCGCGGCGGTTGAGAAGACTGGTCAGCGGATCGGTGCGGCTGGCGCGGTTGAGCGTGCCGATGCGGTCCTGCAGTGCATTGAAGCTGTGCAGTACCGCCTGCTTGAGCTGGGCGACCTCGAAGTACCACGCTCGGATGCCGCTGACGTGGTTGATCGCATTGCCGGTGTCTTCGCCGCCCTGCACGTTGCGTGCGAGCTGCCACAGCGGCATCGAAATGCGACGGGCGAACCACCAGGTGATCAGCAGCGACAGCAGGCCCAGCGGGATTGCGTTCCAGATTACCGCAGTCATCAACCGCGACAGCGGCTGCAGCGTGGCCTCGGTCGGGCGCTGGGCGATGATGCCCCAGCCGGTGGCCGCCACCGGCGCATAGCCGGCCAGCATCGACACGCCCAGGTTGTTGCGCACCTGCTGCGCGCCACGCTCGCCGCGCACCACGGCCTTTACTGCGGGGTTGCCGACCACGTAGTCGCCTACCCGCTTGCCATCGGCGTGGTACAGCAGGCGGCCATGGCGATCGACCACGTACAGGTAGGAACCATCACGGTAGTAGTGCTTGCCCAGCAGCGTGTGCAGTGCGCTGCGCTGGCGCAGGTACAGGGTGCCGCTGACGTAACCACGGTAGTGGCCCTGGCGATCGAAGATCGGGTGCGACAGCGAGACCAGCAGCTTGCCGGTGGCCGACTGGTACGGGTCGCTGATCATCGGCTGGCGCGCGGCCAGCGCGGCATTGTTGCCGACGCTGTGCAGCACTTCGCCCTGCAGCTGCAGGGTCTGCGGCGAGGTGGCGATCACCAGGCCGTCGGCATCCACCACCAGCGAAGAGTTGAAGCTGTTGGTCTGCAGCTGCAGGCGGCTGGCTTCGTCCTGGGCCTGTGCCGGGTCGAGGTTGCCCTGGCCGAGCCGCGTGGCGGCGTAGGCCAGTTCCTGCTGGGCAGCCAGCAGGAAGTTCTGGGTCGTTTCGGCCAGTTTGGTGGCGTAGACGCGGTTGGCCTCCAGGGTGTTGCCGACCAGCTGGTCGCGCTGCACCCGGTAGCTGGCCAGCAGGGTGTTGGCCAGCGCGATGATGGCGCTGAGCAGGGCCAGGGCGAGGATCAGCTTGCCCAGGTTGAGGCGGGGAGACAGCGTTCGCATGCTTCGACGGATCCGGCAGGAGGCTGGACCCGACCGGTTCTCCGGAAGGGGCGACAGCGGGAATCGGTGGCCAGGCCCTCGGGGCCGGGCAGGGCATCGGGCGGATTATCGCCAAAACCGGGCGGCGGTGAAGTGAAGTGGGTCGCCCTGCAGGTAAAAAAAAACCTGCCGCAGCGAGCGGCAGGTTCTTTTCGATGCAATGCCGTGGATCAGCGCTTCATCGAACCGAAGAACTCGTCGTTGGACTTGGTGTTCTTCATCTTGTCGAGCAGGAACTCCATCGCGGCCATTTCATCCATCGGATGCAGCAGCTTGCGCAGGATCCAGATCTTCTGCAGCAGTTCCGGCTCGATCAGCAGGTCTTCGCGGCGGGTGCCGGAACGGTTGATGTCGATCGCCGGGAACACGCGCTTTTCAGCGATGCGACGGCTCAGGTGCACTTCGCTGTTGCCGGTGCCCTTGAACTCTTCGTAGATCACCTCGTCCATCTTCGAGCCGGTGTCGACCAGCGCAGTGGCGATGATGGTCAGGCTGCCGCCTTCTTCCACGTTGCGCGCGGCACCGAAGAAGCGCTTCGGGCGGTGCAGGGCGTTGGCGTCCACACCACCGGTCAGCACCTTGCCCGAGCTCGGCACCACGTTGTTGTAGGCGCGGGCCAGGCGGGTGATCGAGTCGAGCAGGATCACCACGTCCTTCTTGTGCTCGACCAGGCGCTTGGCGCGCTCGATGACCATTTCGGCCACCTGCACGTGGCGCGCGGCCGGTTCGTCGAAGGTCGAGCTGATGACCTCGCCGCGCACGGTGCGCTGCATTTCGGTCACTTCTTCCGGGCGCTCGTCGATCAGCAGCACGATCAGGTGCACGTCCGGGTGGTTGGTGGTGATGGCGGTGGCGACCTGCTGCATCATCATGGTCTTGCCGGCCTTCGGCTGCGACACGATGAGCGAGCGCTGGCCCTTGCCCTGCGGCGCCATCAGGTCGAGGATGCGGCCGGTGATGTCTTCCGACGAACCGTTGCCGCGCTCCAGGGTGAAGCGGCGGCGCGGGAACAGGGCGGTCAGGTTCTCGAACAGCACCTTGTTCTTCGACGCTTCGATCGGCTCGCCGTTGATGGTGTCGACGATGTTCAGCGCAAAGTAGCGCTCGCCGTCCTTCGGGAAGCGGATGCGGCCGGAGATATGGTCGCCGGTGCGCAGGTTGAAGCGGCGGATCTGGCTGGGCGAGATATAGGTGTCGTCCGGGCCGGCCAGGTAGCTGGCTTCGGCCGCGCGCAGGAAGCCGAAGCCGTCCGGCAGGATTTCCAGCACGCCGTCGGCGGCGACGCCGTCACCGTGGCGGGTCAGTACCTTCAGCAGGGCGAAGATCACATCCTGCTTGCGGGCGCGTGCCACGCCTTCGGAGATCTGCAGCTGCTCGGCGATTTCCAGCAGCTTCTGTGCCGGCATGCGCTTGAGGTCGCTCAGCGAATAGACCGGGAAGCCTTCCGGCACGTTGGCGTGCGGACGCGGCACGAAGGGCTGCTGCTCGCCGCCGTCGTTGGGCATGCCGTCGTCGCGGAAGCGGTTGTTGTTGCGGTCACGGTCACGGTCGCGGCGGTTGCGGAAGCGGTCACGGCGGTTGCCCTGGCCTTGCCCCTGGCCCTGCTGGCCGTTCTGGTTGTACGGGTTCTGGCCCTGGTTCTGGCCACCGCCCTGGTGGTTCTGCTGCCGCGGCTGGCCGGATTCGCGACCCTCACCACCTTCGCCACCGCCACTGCTGGCAGGGGCCTCGGCGGCGGGCGCGCTCGGTGCGGGGGCGGGGGCCGGTGCCTCGGGCGCGGCGGCCAGCGGCAGGGTCGGCTGCGCCGGAGCGGCGCTGGTTTCGGCGGCTGCCGGGGCGGCGGCCTTGCTCACGCGGGGCTTGCGCACGCGCTTTTCGGCGGGCGCATCGGCGCTGCCGGTTTCGGAAGTGTTATCGGACAAGAGCGTTATTCCTCGCTTGAAGGTGCGAGCGCCCGGCTGGGGCGGCGAACGTTGGGAATGGGTCTGGAAGAAACTGCGTCCAGAGGGTGCGGCACGCGAACGCGGCCGGATGTGCCGACACTATCATCGGCCTGCGGCGCCGTGCAAGGGCTGCCGGGAACAGCATTCATCATGGACGCAGGGCGTCCGCCGGCAGCCGCGGGTGGCGGCTGCCGGAAAACAGCAGGATCAGGCCAGGGCCTTGTCCAGCAGGCCGGCCAGCTGGGCCTTGCCCACCGCACCGATCTGCTCGCCGACCTTCTCGCCGTCCTTGAACACGACCAGGTACGGGATCGAACGCACGTGGTACTTGGCGGCCAGCGCACGATTGTGGTCGACGTTGACCTTGGCGATCTTGGCGCGGCCCTGGTAGGCATCGGCCAGTTCGTCCAGCGCCGGGGCGATCATCTTGCACGGGCCACACCATTCGGCCCAGAAATCGACCAGCACCGGTTCCTTGGAATTCAGCACTGCGCTATCAAAGTCGGCGTCGCCGACATGTACAACCTTGTCGCTCATCTTGGTTTCTCGTCTTGGATTGCACCCGGCCATGCCGGAGGTGGGTGAACTGGGCCATGCCCGGTGGCGCGACCCTCGTCGTTGCCTCGCGGCGCACTGCCGCGGTGCGTTCGGCGGGATGCCTGGACGCTCACGGCCGGCAGTGTACCCCTATCGCAGGGCGGGGACAGGCGCAGGCTGGAACCCAGCGTATCGTGATCGCTTCGAAGCCCGGTATGTGTCGGATTTCACTGTCTTCCCGAAGATGGGGGTGGCAGCGGGCGACACCAGCGGGACCGGCGGGGTCGTTCAAGTCCCGTGTGGCTGGATGAAGGCGCGCCGTCTCTCCATCCGGTGAGACAGGGCATTCCGGTTTGCCGGCCCGAGTGCGTTAAACTGGGCCATTGTGCGGCGCGCGGACCGGGTGGTCCCAGCCTGCCAACCCGCCGCAGGGGCCGCAGTTTGCGACGGTGCCCCTAGACGATGAAGTGCCAGCCGCCCCACGGGCCGGCGGCCATACCAAGACGGACTCATGAGCGACAAACCGCTGACCGATTTGACCTTTTCCTCCTTCGAGCTGCACCCGGCCCTGCAGGTCGGCCTTGAAGGAGCCGGATTCACCCGCTGCACCCCGATCCAGGCGCTGACCCTGCCGGTCGCGCTGCCCGGCGGTGATGTTGCCGGCCAGGCCCAGACCGGCACCGGCAAGACCCTGGCCTTCCTGGTCGCTGTCGTGAACCGCCTGCTGACGCGTCCGGCGCTGGCCGATCGCAAGCCGGAAGATCCGCGTGCGCTGATCCTCGCCCCGACCCGCGAGCTGGCCATCCAGATCCACAAGGACGCGGTGAAGTTCGGTTCCGACCTGGGCCTGCGCTTCGCCCTGGTCTACGGCGGCGTGGATTACGACAAGCAGCGCGAGCTGCTGCAGCAGGGCGTGGACGTGATCATCGCCACCCCGGGCCGCCTGATCGACTACGTCAAGCAGCACAAGGTGGTGTCGCTGCACGCCTGCGAGATCTGCGTGCTGGACGAAGCCGACCGCATGTTCGACCTGGGCTTCATCAAGGACATCCGCTTCCTGCTGCGCCGCATGCCGGAGCGCACCACCCGCCAGACCCTGCTGTTCAGTGCCACCCTCAGCCACCGCGTGCTGGAGCTGGCCTACGAGCACATGAACGAGCCGCAGAAGCTGGTGGTCGAAGCCGAGACCATCACCGCCGCGCGCGTGCGCCAGCGCATCTACTTCCCGGCCGACGACGAGAAGATCCCGCTGCTGCTGGGCCTGCTGTCGCGCAGCGAAGGCGCGCGCACCATGGTCTTCGTCAACACCAAGGTGTTCGTCGAGCGCGTGGCGCGTTCGCTGGAAAAGGCCGGCTACCGCGTCGGCGTGCTGTCCGGCGACGTGCCGCAGAAGAAGCGCGAGAGCCTGCTCAACCGCTTCCAGAAGGGCCAGCTGGAAATCCTGGTGGCCACCGACGTGGCTGCGCGCGGCCTGCACATCGACGGCATCAAGTACGTCTACAACTACGACCTGCCGTTCGACGCCGAAGACTACGTGCATCGCATCGGCCGCACCGCGCGCCTGGGTGAAGAGGGCGACGCGATCAGCTTCGCCTGCGAGCGCTACGCCATGGGCCTGCCGGACATCGAGGCCTATATCGAGCAGAAGATTCCGTCCGAGCCGGTCACCAAGGAACTGCTGACCCCGCTGCCGCGCCCGGAACGCCCGGCTCCGGCTGCAGGCGAGGAAGGCGAGGACAACGAAAGCGTCGGCCAGATCTTCCGCGAAGCGCGCGAAGCCCGCGCCGCCGAGGAAGAGCGTCGGGGCGGTGGCCGCAGTGGCGGCCGTTCCGGCGGCGGTGGTGGTGGCCGTGGTGGCCGTGACGGTGAGCGCAGCGGCGAACGCCGTTCGCGTGGCCCGCGCAAGCCACGCGCGGAAGGCGAGCAGGGCGCTCCCGCGCCGGCCGCCGGTGCCGAAGGCGCCGCTGCCCAGGCCCCGCGTCCGCCGCGCCCGCCGCGCGCCGAAGGCGCACCGGAAGGTGCTGCGGACGGCGAGCACAAGCCGCGCAAGCGCCGCCGCCGTCGCCACGGTCGTCCGGTCGAGGGTGCCGAGGGCGTGCAGAACGCCGCCGGCAATGGCGCCAGCCCGGTCACGCCGGTGCAGGTGGTGGCCAAGCCGGTGCGCACGGCTGCTGATACCGGCGATTCGTTCCTGACCCGCATCGGCCGCAAGATCCGCCGGATGCTGTCGGGTAGCTGATCGGCGCTGTCGATCAGCGGGTAGCACCCGACCGTTGGTCGGGTGGCTTCAAGGGCGTGCCGACCAACGGTCGGCACCCACCCTGGCCGGCAGTTGTGTGGGTTGCCGGCCAGCGGCCGGCACTACCGATCGTGTGACGTCTCCACGACGTCGCGCCGGTCCTGCATAATCGGGGCATGAGTGTCCTGCGCTTCGACAATGTCAGCAAACAGTACGCCGGTGGCCACGAGGCACTGACCGATGTCAGCTTCGAGGTCGCGCCGGGCGAGATGCTGTTCGTCACCGGCCATTCCGGTGCGGGCAAAAGCACCCTGCTCAAGTTGATCCACCTGGACGAGCGGCCCAGCCGTGGCGCGGTGGTGTTCGACGAGCGCAACCTGCTGAAGGTGCGTGGCGGCGATGTGCCCCGCCACCGTCGCGCGGTGGGTGCGGTCTACCAGGACCACCGCCTGCTGATGGACCGCTCGATCGCCGAGAACGTGGCGCTGCCGCTGATCCTGCGCGGCACCCGCCGTGGCGACATCAGCAAGCGCGTGCGCTCGGTGCTGGAACGGATGGGCCTGGGCCACCGCGAGAAGGCGCTGCCCTCGCAGCTGTCGGCCGGTGAGCAGCAGCGCGTCGGCATCGCCCGCGCCATCGTCGGTGAGCCCAAGCTGCTGGTGGCCGATGAGCCGACCGGCAACCTCGACCCGACCCTGGCGGCCGAGATCATGGCCCTGTTCGCCGAGCTGCCCGCGCGCGGCACCAGCGTGCTGGTGGTCAGCCACGACCTGCCGCTGCTGCGCCGCATGCGCAAGCGCGTGCTGATCCTCGACCACGGCCGGCTGGTGGATGACATCTCGCCGCAGGATCTGGCGGAGTAACGCATGGCGAAGAACGAAAACAGCGAAGCCGCCGCCCCCTCGCGCGTGGGCGTCTGGTTCCAGCACCACGCGCACAGCGTGGTGTTCAGCCTCGGCCGTGCCTGCCGCAAACCGTGGGCGACCCTGCTGACGGTGATGGTCATGGCGCTGGCGCTGGCCCTGCCGCTGGGCCTGTCGATCGCGCTGGACAACCTCAAGCAGTTCGCCGGCAGCGTACAGCAGTCGCGCGACATCAATGTGTTCCTGAAGGGCAACGTCGATGGCCCCGGCGCGCTGCGCCTGGCCGGCCAGCTGCGCGACCGCGACGACGTGGCCGAAGTGAACGTGCGCACGCCCGAGCAGGGCCTGCAGGAACTGCGCGACGCCGGCCTCGGCGAGGCGATCGACGCACTCAATGACAACCCGCTGCCCTCGCTGCTGGTGATCACCCCCGGCCAGGGCAAGGACGACGCGCGCCTGGCACGCGCGCTGGAGAGCCTGCCCGAGGCCGACCTGGTGCAGCACGATGCACTGTGGCGCCAGCGCCTGGATGCCTGGCTGGCGTTCGGCGCGCGGCTGGTGCAGGTGCTGTCGGTCCTGCTCGGCGTCGGTGCCGCGCTGGTGGTCGGCAACACCGTGCGCCTGGACATCCAGGCCCGCCGCGAAGAGATCGGCGTGCTGCAGCTGCTCGGCGCCAGTGATGGCTTCATCCGCCGCCCGTTCCTGTACCTGGGTGCGTGGTATGGCCTGGGCGCCGGCGCGGTTGCGCTGGCCCTGATCGGCGCCGCCGGTGCCGCGCTGCGCGTGCCGCTGGCCGAACTCTCGCGCAGCTACGGCAGCCCGTTCGTGCTGCACGGCCTGGACCTGCTGCACGGTGGCCTGGTCCTGCTCGGCACGCTGCTGCTGGGCTGGCTGGGTGCGTGGCTGGTCACCGGCCACTTCCTGCGCCAGACCCGACCGACCGACACCTGAGACCGGCATGCAACCGCAAGCGCTGAAGCACCTTGAAGGGCCCGCGACGCGGGTGATGGTGGTCGATGGCTCGAAGCTGGTCCGCAAGCTGATCGCCGACGTCCTGCAGCGCGACCTGCCGGGCGTGGAGGTGATTGGCTGCGACAGCATCGAGGATGCGCAGCAGGCGCTGGCGCAGGGCCCGGTGGACCTGGTGACCACCTCGCTGACCCTGCGTGATGGCGACGGCCTGGCGCTGGCGCGGATGATCCGCGAAGCGGCCGGCCAGGCCTACGTGCCGGTGATCGTGGTGTCCGGCGATGCCCAGCAGCATCTGGAGCAGCGTCGCTTCACCGAGTACGTCACCGACTATTTCGACAAGGCGCTGGGCCACGAGGCGCTGGCGACCTTCATCCGCGGCTATGTGCAGCCGCAGACCATTCCCGGCGCGACCATCCTCTACATCGAGGACAGCCGCGTGGTGGCCGAGGCCACCAAGCGCATGCTCGAACGCCAGCAGTTGAACGTGCTGCACGTGGTCAGCGCCGAAGAGGCGTTCACCCTGCTCACCGCCGAGTCGCTGGGCCGCAGCCGCCATCGCATCGACCTGGTGCTGACCGACGTCACCCTGAAGGGCGAACTGAGCGGCCGCGACGTGGTGCAGCGCGTGCGCGTGGACTTCGGTTACGGCAAGCGCCGCCTGCCGGTGCTGGTGATGACCGGCGACGGCAACCCGCACAACCAGACCGGGCTGCTGCAGTCCGGCGCCAACGACCTGGTACTCAAGCCGATCGAAGAACGGCTGCTGGTCACCAAGGTGCTGTTCCAGTTGCGCCTGGCCCGGTTGAACGATGGACCCCTGATTCGATGAAGTGGTGCAATGATTGATGAAGTAGCGGACACCCCGACGATCCAGCTGGAACCGAGCTGGAAGCAGCATGTCGGCGATTACCTCCTGCAGCCGCAGATGCGCGAGCTGTCCAGCTTCCTGCGCCAGCGCAAGGCCAGTGGCGCGGCGGTATTCCCGCCCGGCCCGCAGATCTTCGCCGCGTTCGACGCCACGCCATTCGAGCAGGTGAAGGTGGTGATCCTCGGCCAGGACCCGTACCACGGCCGTGGCCAGGCGCATGGCCTGAGTTTCTCGGTGCCGCCGGGCGTGCCGGTGCCGCCGTCGCTGCTGAACATCTACAAGGAAATCGAGAGCGATCTCGGTATCCCGCGCCCGGACCACGGCTGCCTGATCCCGTGGGCGCAGCGCGGCGTGCTGCTGCTCAATGCCGTGTTGACGGTGGAGGAGGGCAAGGCCGGCGCACACCAGGGCCGTGGCTGGGAAGGCTTCACCGATCACGTGGTGGACGTGCTCAACCGCGAACGCGAAGGCTTGGTGTTCATGCTCTGGGGTGCCTACGCGCAGCAGAAGGGCAAGGTCATTGATGCCCGTCGCCATCGCGTTCTGAAGGCCCCGCATCCGTCGCCGCTGTCGGCCCATCGTGGCTTCCTCGGCTGCCGCCATTTCTCGATGGCCAACGAGTACCTGCAGCGTCGCGGCCAAGCCCCGATCGACTGGTCGCTGCCGCCGCGCTCGGTGCTCTGAGCGCCGGCTGGCGGCCGGGCCTGAACGCCGGACAACGTTCCCTGGCCTGAATGGGCCTCCAGAACGGCCCGTTCAGCTCCGCTTGACCGGAATCGGCCGGTTTCCGGCAGGTAATCGCTTGAATTCCAAGGGATTGTGAATCCCGAAAAGCGCGCTCGCCACTGTCATCAAATCGCGCTACGGTAGGGCTCTGTTTGGGACCAGTGTTGCATCAATAGGATGCTGGAACTTTTTCCTCCTTTAGCAGTCCAAATCCCGGACTGCTAAGATGGGTGCCTATGAGCCAGAACACCTCTACTGCCCTTGTGGCAAACAATCTCCCGATTCCCAGTGCGCTCGGTTCGCTGGACGCCTACATCGGTGCCGTGCACCAGATCCCGGTGCTGTCGGTCGATGACGAACAGGACCTGGCCCGTCGCTTCCGCGACGGCAACGATCTGGACGCCGCCCGCGAGCTGGTGCACTCGCACCTGCGCTTCGTGGTGCACGTGGCCCGCGGTTACAACGGCTACGGCCTTGCCCTGGGCGATCTGATCCAGGAAGGCAACATCGGCCTGATGAAGGCGGTCAAGCGCTTCGACCCGGACATGGGCGTGCGCCTGGTCTCCTTCGCCGTGCACTGGATCCGTGCAGAGATGCACGAGTTCATCCTGAAGAACTGGCGCATCGTGAAGGTCGCCACCACCAAGGCGCAGCGCAAGCTGTTCTTCAACCTGCGCAAGTCGAAGACGCGCCTGGGCTGGATGAACGCGGCGGAAGTGAGCGCGGTGGCCAAGGACCTGAACGTGTCCGAGCGCGAGGTCATGGAAATGGAGTCGCGCCTGTCCGGCCGCGATATCGGTTTCGACGCGCCGACCGACGAGGACAACGAACACGCACCGCCGTCGCCGGCTGCGTTCCTGGTTGCCGATGACGAAGACCCGTCGATGGCCTACGAGCGCGAGGACAGCGAAGACAACCAGATGCAGCTGCTGCGCGAAGGCCTGGCCGAACTGGATGCCCGCTCGCGCGACATCATCCGCCGTCGCTGGCTGGACGCCGACAGCAAGGTGACGCTGCAGGAGCTGGCCGACGAGTACGGCGTGTCCGCCGAGCGCATCCGCCAGGTTGAGGCGAACGCGCTGAAGAAGATGAAGGCGCTGTTCACCGCGTAAGGCATAGATCTTAGGTTCGGTTCCTATTTCCGGAACGCGTTCTGATGAAAAGCCCCGGCGTTGGTCGGGGCTTTTCGTTTGGCCAGCATGGCAGTTGGTAATGCCGGCCGCTGATCGGCGGATTCAGTAGTACCAGCCCATGGCTGGCAGTCATGCGCTTCCGGTGGCCGTTCAATCCCTCGCGAGGTTTATAGCCCAGGGCCTGGTCCAATTCAGAATGGTCATTTTGGCCTCAGTCCTGGAGTTGGACTCCGATGACTGCCTTCCTGTGCTATGAATGCCAAGCCTTGCTTCAAGGCTCTTTCATGGATTGGAATGATGCGCAGGTTCGGGGGAACTGCAGGCGGTGTGTCGACCCGCTTCGGGGCATTTGAAGATCGAACTCGCAAGCTTGGTGTTATAGGCGCCTGGCTGTGCTGCTTGCTGCTGATGGGCCTTGGCCTGTCACCATCCGCAATCGCCCAGACAACGATCACATACATTCACACTGATGCCCTCGGCTCGGTTGTGGCCGAAAGCGATGCCAACGGCAACGTCATCAAACGATATGACTACGAGCCCTACGGGGCCGTGGTAGGCGGTCAGGTCACGGATGGACCTGGGTACGCCGGACATGTGAGCGACTCGGCCACAGGGCTGAGCTACATGCAACAGCGCTACATGGATCCACAACTGGGTGTGTTTTTGTCAGTGGACCCAGTCACCGCTCACCAAAAGCCAGTTGAGCAGTTCAATAGGTATCGGTACGCGAACGGGAATCCCTACAGGTTCGTCGATGCGGATGGAAGGCAGGCCGCAGAGCGATTCGTTGAGCGGCATCGGAGGGATATTGCTGCCGGAAATGGCGCCGTATACGAGCCGATGAGACCGGCCGCAATCGCTGTTACAGCGGCAATGGTTGCCCCAGTGCTGATCGAAGCTGGCATGGTTGCGATGGCCAATCCAAGTGTCGTATCAGCAGCTACCAGTATCGCTGCTGATATCGCAGGAGTTACAGGTGCCGGTGGAGCAGGTGTGGCGGCATCCAAAGTTCTGAGTGTTGAAGGTCGGGCACTTTTGAATTCCCGACCTGTGGGAAGTGCACTCAAAGCCGACGCTGGGCACAATTCGGCGACCTTCATGCGAGAGACCGCTGCAGAAGCGGGTGTTCATACTCCATTGACAGGGGGTGACGGCGTGGTCCGCACTCTGACTCAGCTGCCAGGTGAACTCAATGGAAAGGCCGGTCGATTTGAATACATAGTCGACAAGGCTGGCGACTTGACCCATCAAAGATTTGTGGAAGGTGGCAGCATGAACGGAATACCAAACAAGAAGTGAGTGTCTACATGAGAACGTATGACTGTATTCAGCCCTATGGACCCTGGAGTCAGACCGAGGTGGCGTGGGCACTGGGGCGCCATCTGATTGACTTTGAGGTTGTGAAGCACTGCGCGTCGGAGCAGAAGGAACTGGAAGAGAAGTTCAATCTGAACGCCTTGATTGAAAGACTTGAAGGGGCTTTTCCCGATGAGCGTAATAGCGTAGCTGCGCAGTTGGCGGCATTCGATAAGAACTCAAACGAGGATGAGATTCTCAGAAGATGGCTTGTTGCATTTCTCGCGGACGCTTACGCCAAGCGCGATGAGATTGCTGATCCGCTCGGAGAGGTTGAGAGGATCTACGCTGATTTTGATTACCCGGAGTCTCTGGAGAGCTTTGTCAGGTACATGCCAGCTTCTGATGGGTATGATCCGACTGCGCACTCACATGAGCAGAATGTTGCGCGTCTCTTCGAGAACTGGAAACGTTATCTTGACTCGGCGAAATAGCGGATTCACTCAGCGTAATTTCCTTCGCTTGATGTGCGTCGCCTCTTCCCGAAGCGCACCGTCCCGGCTTCCATGCCGAGGACGGTGAAAACTCCCAGAATCCGTGATCTGGTTCCATGCAGGAGGCTGCGTGGTGGATCTACCAGGCCTCACCCCTCGCGTGCGATCGCGCGCCAACCAATGTCGTTGCGGTGGAACTCGTTGGCCCAGGTCACCTTGGCCACCCCGGCATAGGCAGTGGCCTGCGCGTCGCGCACGCTGTCGCCCAGTGCGGCCACGCACAGCACGCGACCGCCGGCACTGACCACGTGGCCCTGCGCGTCCAATGCAGTCCCCGCATGGAACACCTTGGCACTGGCCGGCACGTCGTCCAGGCCGGAAATCACGTCACCGGTGATCGGCGCTTCCGGGTACGGCCTGGCCGCCAGCACCACGCCCAGCGACGGGCGCACGTCCCACTGCGCTTCGACCTGGTCCAAGCGGCCATCGATGGCAGCTTCCACCAGCTCGACCAGGTCCGACTGCAGGCGCAGCATCACTGGCTGCGTTTCCGGGTCGCCAAAGCGCACGTTGAATTCGATCACCTTCGGCGCGCCACTGGCATCGATCATCAGGCCGGCGTAGAGGAAGCCGGTGAACGGGATGCCGTCGGCGATCATGCCCTGCACGGTGGGGTTCACCACCTCGCGCATCACCCGTGCATGCACCTCCGGCGTCACCACCGGGGCCGGCGAATAGGCGCCCATGCCGCCGGTGTTCGGGCCGGTATCGCCGTCGCCGACGCGCTTGTGGTCCTGCGAGGTGGCCATCGGCAGCGCATGCACGCCGTCCACCATCGAAATGAAGCTGGCTTCCTCGCCGTCGAGGAACTCCTCGATGACCACGCGCGCACCGGCATCGCCGAACGCGTTGCCCGAGAGCATGTCACGTACCGCGTCCTCGGCTTCGGCCAGGGTCATCGCCACGATCACGCCCTTGCCGGCGGCCAGGCCATCGGCCTTGACCACGATCGGCGCGCCCTTCTCGCGGATGTAGGCCAGGGCGGCGTCCACGTCGGTGTGCACGGCGTAGAACGCGGTGGGGATGTTGTGGCGGGCCAGGAAGTCCTTGGCGTAGGCCTTGCTGCCTTCCAGCTGCGCGGCGGCGGCGGTCGGCCCGAAGATGCGCAGGCCGGCGGCGCGGAAGCGGTCTACCACGCCAGCCACCAGCGGTACTTCAGGGCCGACCACGGTCAGTGCCACGCCTTCAGCCTGGGCCAGCGCCAGCAGACCGTCGATATCGGTGACTTTCACCGCCACGTTGCGGCACTTGTCTTCGCTGGCGGTGCCGGCGTTGCCGGGTGCCACGATCACTTCGGTGACACGGGAGGACTGGGCCAGCTTCCATGCCAGGGCGTGTTCGCGGCCGCCAGAGCCGATGACGAGGATCTTCATGGGACAGGGTTCTCGGGTACGGAAGAGATAAGCCGGGCAGAGCCCGGCTTCGTGATGCGGATCAGTGGCGGAAGTGGCGCACGCCGGTGAACACCATCGCCAGGCCATGTTCGTCGGCGGCGGCGATCACTTCGGCATCGCGCATCGAACCGCCCGGCTGGATGACCGCCTTGATGCCGGCGGCAGCAGCGGCGTCGATGCCGTCGCGGAACGGGAAGAACGCATCGGAAGCCATCACCGAACCCTCGACCACCAGGTTTGCATCGGCCGCCTTGATGCCGGCGATGCGCGCGGAATAGACGCGGCTCATCTGCCCGGCGCCCACGCCAATCGTGCGGTTGTCCTTGGCGTACACAATCGCGTTGGACTTCACGAACTTGGCCACCTTCCAGGCGAACAGCAGGTCGGTGAACTGCTTGTCGGTCGGTGCCAGCTTGCTGACCACCTTCAGTTCGTCGCGGGTCATGCCGCGGTTGTCCGAGGACTGCAGCAGCAGGCCCGAGCCGACGCGCTTGCTGTCGAAGTTGTTCAGGCCATCACCGTGCGGGATGCGCAGCACGCGCACGTTGGCCTTCTTCTGTGCGTATTCCAGCGCGGCCGGCTCGTAATCCGGGGCAATCAGCACCTCAACGAACTGGCGGTCGAGGATGACCTTTGCAGTGGCCGCATCCAGCGGCTTGTTGAAGGCAATGATGCCGCCGAAGGCGCTGGTCGGGTCGGTGGCGTAGGCCAGCTCGTAGGCATCGCCGTTGCCGGCGCCAACCGCCACGCCGCACGGATTGGCGTGCTTGACGATGACGCAGGCCGGCGCATCGAACTGGCGCACGCATTCCCACGCCGCATCGGCGTCGGCCAGGTTGTTGTAGCTCAGTTCCTTGCCCTGCAGCTGCTGGAACGTGGCCAGGGTGCCCGGCACCGGGTACAGGTCGCGGTAGAACGCGCCGCTCTGGTGCGGGTTTTCGCCGTAGCGCAGGTCCATCACCTTCACGAAGGTGGAATTCATCTGCGCCGGGTACTCGGCACGCGCCGGCACGGCGGCGTCGGTGGCGGTGACCGCCGACAGGTAGTTGCTGATGGCCGCGTCGTACTGGGCGACGCGGTTGAACGCAGCCACCGAGAAGGCGAAGCGGGTGCTGGCCGACAGCTGGCCGTCGTTGGCGTCCAGCGAGGCCAGCAGCTCGGCGTACTGCGAGGGGTCGGTGGCCACTGCCACGCGGGCGAAGTTCTTGGCCGCCGAACGCAGCATGGCCGGGCCGCCGATGTCGATGTTCTCCACCGCGTCGGCCAGGGTGCAGTCGGCCTTGGCGGTGACCGATTCGAACGGGTACAGGTTCAGCACCAGCAGGTCGATGGCACCGATGCCGTGCTCAGCCATCACCGCATCATCCAGGCCGGAACGGCCCAGCAGGCCGCCGTGCACCATCGGGTGCAGGGTCTTGACCCGGCCGTCCATCATTTCCGGGAAACCGGTGACGTCGGCCACGTCCTTCACGGCCAGGCCCGCATCGCGGATCGCCTTGGCGGTGCCGCCGGTGGACAGCAGCTCCACGCCGCGTGCGGCCAGCGCAGTGGCCAGCTCGACCAGGCCGGTCTTGTCGGAAACGGAGAGGAGGGCCCGGCGGACGGGCAACAGATCGGCAGTCATGGGACAGAATCGGCAGCGGAGCGGGGCCGATATTGTAGGCGGTGGGGGCCGGTGGCGGGCGCTGGAAGGGGTAATTTGCCGTGGCGATCGACGCAAGGCCGGGTCGGGCACACCGATCCGGCCCGATCCGGGGGCTGGCCTGCGGACCAGAGCAGGGTTGTCGGAATCTGCCAACGATGGGGTAGGCTGTGCCCGCACTGCCAAGGATCAGCGGGTACGGATCATGTCGATCTATGCATTGAAAGGACGTTTCCAGGACCTGTTGCGTCCAGCCGTACGCGGCCTGTACCGCATGGGGATCACTGCCAATACGGTGACCGTGGCCGCTGCCGTGGTCTCGCTGCTGGTGGCTGCCGCCGTCTGGTGCTGCGCGCCGGCCCAGCCCCTGCTGTACCTGCTGCTGCCACTGTGGATGCTGCTGCGCATGGCGCTCAACGCCGTGGACGGCATGCTGGCCCGCGAGTTCGGCCAGCAGTCGCGGCTGGGCGCCTATCTGAATGAGCTGTGCGATGTAATCGCCGACGCGGCGCTGTACCTGAGCCTGCTCAGCGTGCCGGGCGTGCGCCCCGAGATGCTGTGGCTGCTGGCCTGGACCGCGGCCCTGAGCGAGTACGCCGGGGTGCTGGGGCTGATGGTCGGTGCCAGCCGCCGCTACGACGGCCCGATGGGCAAGAGCGACCGCGCGTTCGTGATCGGTGCGCTGGGCCTGCTGCTGGCGTTCGAGTGGGTTGGCGCGATGACGGTCACTGGCGTGGCCGCGGTCATGGCGGTGCTGTGCGTGCTGACGATGGTCAACCGCGTCCGTCGGGGACTGCGGGAAGCAGCGGTTTCGCCGAATTAATCAAGCAGATACAAGAAGACAATCAGGAGATTGCATGCGTCAGGCGCAGGAACGGGAATTCCACAGCTTCGACCAGGTACCGCTGTTCTACCGGTACTGGGCGGGCACCACCGCAACGCCGGCCACCAAGGCCATCGTGCTGCTGCACCGCGGCCATGAGCACTCCGGCCGGGTCACCCACCTGGTCGATGAGCTGGACCTGCCCGACACCGCCTTCTTCGCCTGGGACGCGCGCGGCAATGGCCGTTCGCCGGGCGCACGGGGCGATGCACCGGGCTTCCCGGCGCTGGTGCGTGATCTGGACAGTTTCATCGCCCACATCGGCGCCGAGCACGGCATTGCGGTGGAAGACATCGTGGTGATCGCGCAGAGCGTAGGGGCGGTGGTCGCCGCGACCTGGGTGCACGACTACGCGCCACGCCTGCGCGCGCTGGTCATGGCCTCGCCGGCGTTCAAGGTGAAGCTGTACGTGCCGTTCGCGCGGCCGGGCCTGGCCTTGATGCAGAAGCTGCGTGGCAACTTCTTCGTCAACAGCTACGTCAAGCCGCAGTGGCTGACCCACGATCCGGCGCGGGCGGAAAGCTACCGCACCGACCCACTGATTACCCGGCCGATTTCGGTGCGCGTGCTGCTGGGCCTGTACGAGGCGGCCGACCGCATCGTGGCCGATGCGCAGGCAATCAGCGTACCGGTGCAGCTGCTGGTGTCCGGCTCGGATTTCGTCGTGCACCGTGGCCCGCAGGACCGCTTCTACGAGCGCCTGTCCAGCCCGATCAAGGAGCGTGTGCATCTGCCGGGCTTCTTCCACGACACGCTGGGCGAGCGCGATCGTGCACCAGCACTGGCGCGCATCCGCGGCTTCATCCAGGCGCGTTTTGCCGAGCCGCTGCGCGAGCTGTCACGCCGCGACGCGCACCGTCACGGGCCAACCTTCGAAGAATCCGAGATCCTGGCCTGGCCACCGGAGCGCAACAGCCTGGCCGACCTGCGCTGGCGCGTGGTGCGTGGCGGCCTGCGCTTCGGCGGCACGCTGTCCGAAGGCATCGCGCTGGGCCTGCGGACCGGTTTCGATTCCGGTAGCACGCTGGACTACATCTACCGGAATGAGGCGCGCGGCAAGGGCCAATTGGGGCGGATGGTCGACCGCAACTACCTGGATGCAATCGGCTGGCGTGGCATCCGCGTGCGCGGCCAGCACCTGCAGGAACTGCTGCGCGACGCTGCCCAGCGCCTGCGCGGGCAGGGCACGCCGGTGCGTGTGCTGGACGTGGCCGCCGGCCATGGCCGGTATGTGCTGGAAGCGCTGGGCCAGGGCGAACAGCGCGCCGACCGTATCGTGCTGCGTGATTTCAGCGATCTGAACGTGACCCAGGGCCAAGCGTTGATCGAGCGCCTCGGTGCGGCCGACATCGCCCGCTTCGAGCAGGGCGATGCGTTCGATCCGGCGCAACTGGCCAAGGTCGATCCAGTACCGACACTGGCGGTGGTCTCGGGCCTGTACGAACTGTTCCCCGACAACGACGCCGTGCTGCGCTCGCTGCAGGGTATCGCCGCAACGGTGCCGGTGGGCGGCTACCTGGCCTACACCGGCCAACCCTGGCACCCGCAGCTGGAATTCATCGCCCGCGCCTTGACCAGCCATCGCGGTGGCGCGGCGTGGGTGATGCGTCGCCGTACCCAGCAGGAGATGGATGAGCTGGTGCGCCTGGCCGGTTTCGAGAAGGTGGCGCAGCGCATCGACGACTTCGGCATCTTCACCGTGTCGCTGGCGCGCCGGACCGCGTGATGGCGACGCTCGCCGCAACCCCGCTGGCCGCGGAAGGGCGCCCCTGGCGGCGCGCCCTGCTGTGGCTGGCCCTGCTGGGTCCGTTCTTCTTCGCAAGCTATGGCTTCGCCAACTGGATGGCCGGCCGCCACGCCACCCTGCCGGTGATGGCGTTCGCGTGGGAGACACGCATCCCGTTCGTGCCGTGGACGATCGTGCCGTACTGGTCGATCGATCTGTTCTACGCGATCTCGTTCTTCCTGTGCCGGCGTCGGCTGGAACTGGACCGGCATGCGCTGCGACTGTTCAGTGCGCAGGTCATCGCGGTCACCTGTTTTCTGCTGTGGCCGCTGCGCTTCAGCTTCGAGCGTCCGGAGATCGGGGGTGTGTTCGGCTGGCTGTTCGATGTGCTGCTGGGCTTCGACAGGCCGTTCAACCAGGCGCCGTCGCTGCACATCGTGTTGTTGATCGTGCTGTGGGTGAAGTTCGCGCAGTACCTGCATGGCGTGTGGCGCGGGCTACTGCATGTGTGGGCACTGCTGATCGGCGTCTCGGTGCTGACCACGTTCCAGCACCATTTCATCGATATCCCGACCGGCCTGCTGGCCGGTTGGCTGTGCGTCTGGCTGTGGCCGGAGCAGGGCACGCCACCATTGCGGGCCTGGCACACCGCGCGTGATGCGAGGCGTTGGCGATTGGCAGCGTTGTACCTGTTGGGGGCCGCCGTATTGCTGGTGCCGGTGGTGCTTCTGCGTGGCGCCGCGTTGTGGCTGCTGTGGCCGGTGACGTCGTTGCTGCTGGTGGCGCTGGCCTATGCCGGGCTGGGTACAGCGGTGTTCCAGAAGCGCGCCGATGGCCGCCTGACGATGGCCGCGCGATGGCTGCTGGCACCGTACCTGGGCGCTGCCTGGATCAACTCGCGGCTGTGGACGCGGCGTGCGCCGCAGCCGGTGCCGGTGATGGACGGTGTGTGGCTGGGGCGCATTCCCTCTGAGGCATTGCCGGCCCCCCTGGTGGGCGTGGTCGATGCCTGTGCCGAGCTGTCCTGTCGCGCGCAGGGCGCCGCGTATGCCAGCGTGCCGATGCTGGACCTGGTGGTCCCTGCACCGGAACAGCTGCGCGAAGCGGCCGAGGCCATCGAGCGCCTGCATGCGCACGGACCGTTGCTGGTGTGCTGTGCGCTGGGCTATTCGCGCAGCGCCGCCAGCGTGGCCACCTGGCTGCTGCGCAGCGGTCGTGCGGCCGATGCGGACGCGGCGGTGGCGATCGTGCGTGCTGCGCGCCCTGGCATCGTGCTGGGTACGGCCCATCTGCGTGCCATCACCGACGCGGCAGGAGTGCGCGCATGAGCACGGTTCCCGATCTGGCGACCATGCAGCTGCTGCTGCGGCAGGGGCGTTGGCCGGCATGCCTGTCGCTGGGGCTGCTGCTGGTGGCATTGCTGCTGCTCGGCACCGAGCCGGGCCTGGCGATGATCGCTGCAGGGTTGCTGCTGGCCAGCATGTCTGCAGGGGTGGCCCAGGCGTACCACGCGTGGCGGGTTGCGCTGGACGCCAGCCTGCTGCAGCTGCTGCGCGATGAGCGCCTGGACGGCGATGCCGCCGCGCGCCGCACTGATCAGCTGCTGCAGGACAGCGGCCTGCGCCGCGCGTCGCCCGATGCGCCCCTGCGGGGCTGGGACGCGCGCTGGGCCGGCATGCGTCGCCTGCTGCTGCGCCAGTACCTGCTGACAGCGGTGCAGTTCGCACTGCTGGTGCTGGCCGTGTTGTGGCCGCAGACGTGAACGGGAGGGACCAATGTTCGCCGAACTGATTGCCCGCGCCTGCAGTGGTGCGATCCATGTAGTGACCGGTGCCCGCGCGTTGTGGATCGGTTGCGCGCCGTCCAGCGAGCGCCGTGTGTACTACGGCAACCACGCCAGCCATGGCGACTTCGTGCTGATCTGGTCGTCGATGCCGCCTGCGTTGCGGCGCCAGGTGCGGCCAGTTGCCGCGGCCGAATACTGGCAGCGCGACGGCTTGCGTCGCTACCTGATCGATGCGGTGTTCAACGGCGTGCTGGTCGAGCGCGAGGCCGGCCATCGCCAGCAGGATCCGCTGCAGGCCCTGCGTGACGCGGTGGACGAAGACTGCTCGCTGATCCTGTTTCCGGAAGGTACCCGCAACGTGGGCGATGAACCGCTGCTGCCGTTCAAGAGCGGCATCTATCACCTGGCACGGCAACGGCCGGAGCTGGAATTCGTGCCGGTGTGGATCGACAACCTGAAGCGGGTGATGCCCAAGGGCCGGTTCCTGCCGCTGCCGCTGCTGTGCACGGCCACCTTCGGTACGCCGCTGCGGCTGCAGGCCGACGAGGACAAGGCGGCCTTCCTGGCCCGCAGCCGGCAGGCGCTGCTGGACCTGGCGCCGAACGGGGGGCGCGCATGAGTTTCCTGATCGATGTGTCCGGCGACCTGGCAGCGCAGAGCGTGGGCCAGCAGACCGGCCTGCTGTTCGCTGGCGTCGGTGCGGTGCTGGTACTGGCCACGCTGGTGGCCGAAACGCTGCGATGGCGCCAGCGCGGCCGGCCCAGCGCGGTCATCGCCAACCTGGTGTCGCGCATCCGCGCGTGGTGGGTAATGGCGATCGTGGTCGGGCTGGCGCTGTTCTTCGGCCGCGCCGGGGTGATCGTGCTGTTCGCGATCATCTCGCTGTTCGCACTGCGCGAGTTCATCACCCTGGCGCCGACCCGCTCAGGCGATTACTACGCGCTGCTGGCCGCGTTCTACATCGTGCTGCCGTGGCAGTACTACCTGGTGTGGATCGACTGGTACGGCATGTACACGCTGCTGATTCCGGTCTATGCGTTCCTGTTCCTGCCGATCCTGTCGACCATCGGCGGCGATACCACGCACTACCTGGAGCGCACGGCGAAGGTGCAGTGGGGGCTGATGATCTGCGTGTTCTGCATCTCGCACGTGCCGCTGCTGCTGAACCTGCACGTGCCGGGCCATGACCCCTCGCGCAACGTGCTGCTGTTTGCTTTCCTGGTGATCGTGGTGCAGTCCTCGGACGTGCTGCAGTACATCTGGGGCAAGTTGTTGGGCAAGCACCTGATCGCGCCGAAGCTGTCGCCGTCAAAGACGGTGGAGGGCTTCGTCGGCGGCGTGCTGAGTGCCAGCGCACTGGGCGCGGCGCTGTGGTGGATCACCCCGTTCACGCCGCTGCAGGCGTTCGGCCTGTCGCTGCTGATCAACCTGATGGGGTTCTGGGGCGGCCTGGTGATGTCGGCGATCAAGCGTGACCGGGGCATCAAGGACTGGGGCCACATGATCGAGGGCCATGGCGGCATGCTCGACCGGCTGGATTCGGTGTGCTTCGCCGCGCCGGTGTTCTTCCACGTGGTGCGGTATTACTGGAAGGCGGGCGGTGGCGGTTGATTCTGCCGGGCTTCCATCCACGCATGGCGTGGATCTACCGGTAGTGCCGGCCGCTGGCCGGCAACTGCAACATCCTGCCATCGTTCGTGGGGTTGCCGGCCAGCGGCCGGCACTACCCGCGCGCGCTTACGCGCTGATGCCGTATTCCTTCAGCTTCTTGCGCAGGGTGGCACGGTGGATGCCCAGCATCGCGGCGGCGCGGCTCTGGTTGCCTTCGCAGTGGTTGAGCACTTCCACGAACAGCGGGATCTCCATCTCGCGCAGCACGATCTCGTAGACATCGTCCGCGTCGCAGCCATCGAGGTCACGCAGGTAACGGCGCACGGATTGGGCGACATGTTCACGCAGCGGTGGCCGGGGAGCGCCACGACTGTTGTCAGGACGAGAGAGGACAGCGTTCAAGGGGGTTCCCGATTCGGTGGGCCCGTGCGCGCGGTGCGCGCGGCCGGACGAGGTGGTGGCGGCCAGTCTAGCGCGAGCGTGCCCGGCCTGCCACGGCCGGTCGCCTTTTCACGTTCAGAGGAAGTCGAAGGTGAATGCGACGGTGGATGCGGCGGGCTCCTGCACACGGAAGGCGACGCGCGCGCTCTGGCCCGGTTCCAGCAGCGCGGCGCCGGGGTTCTCGCCAAGGTACTGCGCAGGCGTGAACACACCGCTGCCGATCACCCGGCCATCAGCATCGGACAGTGACAGGCGCAGGTCCGGCCAGGCCTGTGCCCAGCGTGCGTCGTTGCGGATGCTGGCCTGCACCTGCAGCACGCCGGCCTGGCCGGGCAGCGGCCGGATCTCGCGGCTGGTCATGGTAAAGGCAGTGGGTTCATGCCAGGCCGGCAGGCTGCAGCGCAGGAGGCCGCAGAGCGTGCCCAGCCAAGCACGGTTGCCAGCGTCGGCGGCCAGCCGCGCACGGTCGGCCAGCAGGCTCTGCAGCACCAGCAGCAGCGCCAGCCCTGCAACCAGCAGCCAGTGCCAGCGCGGTGCCGGCAGGCCGCGGGGGCGCGCACTGCCAAGGAAACTCGGCGCGTCAACGGCGGCCGTCGTCGCCGGCACTGCAACCGGTGCCGACGCGATGGCCGCAATGTCATCAACGATGACAGGCGCATCGTCGTGCTGCATCTCTGCCGCCACATGCGCCGCTTCGGCGGGCCCGGCTGGCACCTGCATGGCAGGCGACGCGTGTTCTTCTGGTTCCTGCGTGCGCGCATCGGTCGCAGGCACGGGCGAACCTTCCGGGGCGGTGCGCAGGAAGGTTGCCAGAGGGCGTCGCGGTGGGTTCGGCTCGGACATGCTCAGGGTGCGGGCTCGGATCCAGCAGTCATTCAACCACGATCAGGCGCGGCGCACGCCGGTGATGCGCATCCAGTCGCCATCCTGGGTCGCCTGCAGGTCGTCGAACCATTCGGCATAGCGCTGCAGCAGTTCACCTTCCTGGCCGTGCAGGATGCCGGACAGGGCAATACGGCCGCCGGCAGCCACGCGCGCGGCCAGCAGCTCGGCCAACGCGTCCAGTGCCGAGGCGAGGATGTTGGCGACCACGATCGGGTAGGTGGCGACCGGTTCGTCCGGCGGCAGGTACACGTGCATGCGCGCCTGTTCGCCGTTGCGCTCGGCATTGTCGGCGGTGGCGACCAGGGCCTGCGGATCGTTGTCCACGCCGATGGCCTCAGCGGCGCCCAGCTTCAGCGCGGCAAGCGCAAGGATGCCGGAGCCGCAGCCGAAGTCGAGCACGCGCTGGCCCTGCAGCAGGCCATCCACGGCCAGCTGGTCCAGCCAGCGCAGGCAGAGCGCGGTGGTCGGGTGGGTGCCCGAGCCGAACGCCAGGCCCGGGTCCAGCCGCACCACGGCGGCGTCTGCAGCCTGTGCGGCCTCCGGCAGTTCATGGTTCCACGGCACGATCCAGGTGCGGCTGCCGAAAGCCATCGGCTGGAACTGGTCCAGCCAGGCGCGTTCCCAGTCCTCGTCCTCAACCGCGCGGAAACTGCCGCTGCTCCAGTCAAGTTCCGGGTCGAATGCTTCCAGCGCGGCCAGCAGCAGCAACGCGTTGCTGTCGGTGGGAAACAGCGCGCTCAGCACCAGGGTGTCCCATAGCGGGGTCTCGCCCACGCCCGGCTCGAGAATGGCCTGTTCGTTGCTGGTATCGGCCTCGGCATCAAGCAGCGTGACGGCCAGTGCGCCGACATCCTCCAGCGCATTCTCATAGCGGGGCTGGGTAGCTTCGGTGCAACGCAGGGTCAGTTCCAGGAACGGCATGGCGGTGGGGGCAATCGCGGGAAAGGGGGCCATGCTAGACCATCGGAGCGTCTCCGTATTGCCTGAGATGCCGCTTGGAGATGAACGGAACCGATTCAGACAGGCCTGGCAGGCCTTGCTAAACTTGCTGCTTTCCTGTGCGCCATGAACGCTCACTGCCGCCAATGGCCTTTGCTCCGACCCTGAAAACCTGGTTGCTCGTGCTGCCGGCGGTGGCCGTGCTGGGCGTGGCCGGGTATCGGGCCAGCGGCCATGCCGGGTCGGTACCGGTGACCGCAGGCGAACTGCCGACGGCGCAGGTTGCGGCGCCCCTGCCGGTCGTGCCGGAAGCGTTGGCGCGTCGCCTGGCGGCGTTCGAGCGCGGCAACGCGCTGCCTTCGGGCCTGCCGCTGGACCTGCGCGCGGACATCGAGGATGCGACCGATCTGTACGCCTACGCGCAGCGCCTGCGCGTGCAGGCCGACGACGGCAATCACGAGGCGCGCTGGATGCTCAGCCGGGTCTACGACTACTGCGCGCAGTACGCCATCGATCCGGGCGGTTATCGGTTGGACAACAATGTGCTGGCCGGGCTGGGCCTGACCGCTGCACCGGCGATGGTGCAGGCGCGCGAGCGCGTGGCGCAGCGTTGTGGCGGCTTCGTGCCGGGCGACAAGCTGGGGTCCGCGCTGGTGCTGGCCGAGCGCCGCAAGGCGGCCACGCAGGGCAACCTCGCAGCGGAAGCATCGCTGTTTGCCGAAGGCGAGCCGCTGAATGACAGCCCCGAGTACCGCCGTGACCTGGTCGAGCGGGTGCGCACATCGCGCGATCCGGAGGCCTTCATGGCCATTGCACCGGGCATGGGCGTGCGCGCGGCGGGCGACCAGGCGCTCACTGGCCTGGTCGCGGGTGAACAGCTCAGTGAACTGGCGTGGCGGGTTGCGGCCTGCGAGCTCGGTCTACCGTGTGGTGCCGACAGCGTGCTGGTCAACAGTTTTTGCGCGAATGGAGGGATCTGTTCGCAGGATGGGACGCAGGATTTCCGTGATTTCGTGTATGACGCTGCGGTTTCGCGGCAAGGTGCGGGGAAAATGAAGCAGTGGATCAAGCGATTGGTTGGCAAGAGGGGCGGGCAATGAACTACCGTCGATTCCTGCATGGGGCCAAGTTCTGGTTCTGGGTGGCGCTGTTCGTGGCCTATTCGGCCGGCGCGGTCGGGCTGTTGATGATCGACACCTATGAAGATCGTTACCGGCATCTGTCGAAAGTGGAACTGACCACGGTGAAGGCGCAGGAAGATGTGCGCCGCGTGGGTGCCAGCCAGGTCGCTGCGGTCTATCGCGCGCAGAGCGGCATGCCGTTCGCATCGTTGCCGGCAGGCAGTACCTTCCAGGTGGTGTGGCCCGATGGGTCCACCGAGACGATGGTGATCGTCGACCCGAGCTCGCCCAATGGTGTACGCCCGCTGGCGAATTCGCAGATCCCGGCCGAAGCTGCCGACAAGCGCTGATGCACCTGCCGTAGAGCCGAGCCCACGCTCGGCTCTACGGCAATGGAAAAAGGGCGGGGATATCCCCGCCCTTTTCATGTCCAGTACCTGCTGCCGATCAGGTCAGTGCGATCGGCTTGTTCTTGCGCTCGGCAAGACGCTTTTCCAGGTAGTGGATGTTCTGGCCACCGGCCTGGAAGCCCTTGTCGCGCATGATCCGCTGCTGCAGGGCGATGTTGGTCTTGATGCCGTCGACCACCATCTCGCTCAGCGCCACCCGCATGCGGGCGATGGCGGTTTCGCGGTCCGGGCCGTGCACGATCAGCTTGCCGATCATCGAGTCGTAGTTCGACGGCACGCGGTAGCCACTGTAGATGTGGGTATCCACGCGCACGCCGGGGCCGCCCGGCGGATGGAAGCCGGTGATGGTGCCCGGGCTCGGCACGAAGGTCTCGGCGTCTTCGGCGTTGATGCGGCACTCGATCGCGTGGCCGGTCAGCACCACGTCGCTCTGCTTGATCGACAGCTTCTGTCCGGCGGCGATCTTCAGCTGCTCGGCCACCAGGTCGATGCCGGTGACCATTTCGGTGACCGGATGTTCCACCTGGATGCGGGTGTTCATCTCGATGAAGTAGAAGCGGCCGTCTTCGTACAGGAACTCGAAGGTGCCGGCGCCGCGGTAGCCGATGCGCACGCAGGCTTCGGTGCAGACCTTGCCGATCTGCTCGCGCTGTTCGGCGGTGATGCCCGGTGCCGGCGCTTCTTCCACCACCTTCTGGTGGCGGCGCTGCATCGAGCAGTCGCGCTCACCCAGGTGGATGGCGTTGCCCTGGCCGTCGGCCAGCACCTGGATTTCCACGTGGCGCGGGTTCTCCAGGAACTTCTCCATGTAGACCTCGCCATTGCCGAACGCGGCCTTGGCCTCGCTCTTGGTGGTTTCGATCGAGGTCTTCAACGAGGCCTCGGCATGCACCACGCGCATGCCGCGACCGCCACCGCCACCGGCCGCCTTGATGATGACCGGGTAGCCGATCTCACGGGCGATCTTGGTGTT
The DNA here is from genome assembly GCF_059368615.1 of Stenotrophomonas sp. YJH_SMC_40. Taxonomy (NCBI): domain Bacteria; kingdom Pseudomonadati; phylum Pseudomonadota; class Gammaproteobacteria; order Lysobacterales; family Lysobacteraceae; genus Stenotrophomonas; species Stenotrophomonas sp. YJH_SMC_40. The sequence continues at coordinate 176,949 of NZ_JCAFRX010000002.1, forward strand.
GGCGACGATGTCATCGCCCAGCGGGCCGCCCGAACCGGGCACGCACGGCACGCCGGCCGACTTCATCGCGCGGATGGCTTCGACCTTGTCGCCCATCATGCGGATGGTGTCAGCCTTGGGGCCGATGAAGATGAAGCCGGATTCTTCCACGCGCTCGGCGAAGTCGGCGTTCTCCGACAGGAAGCCGTAACCGGGATGGATCGCCTGCGCGTCGGTGACTTCAGCGGCGGCGATCAGCGCCGGAATGTTGAGGTAGCTCTGCGGCGACGGCGCCGGGCCGATGCAGACCGACTCGTCGGCCATGGCCACATGCTTGAGGTTGCGGTCGACCGTGGAATGCACGGCCACCGTGCGGATGCCGAGGGTGTGGCACGCGCGCAGGATGCGCAGCGCGATCTCCCCTCGGTTGGCGATGACGACTTTGTCGAGCATGGCGTGCCCCTCAGCCGATCACGAACAGCGGCTGGTCGAATTCCACCGGCTGGCCGTTCTCGCCAAGGATGGCGACGATGGTGCCAGACTTGTCGGCTTCGATCGGGTTGAACATCTTCATTGCTTCGATGATGGCCAGGGTCTCGCCTTCCTTGACCTGCTGCCCAACGGTGACGAAGGCCGGCTTGTCCGGGGCGGACGACGCGTAGAAGGTGCCGACCATCGGCGAGCGCAGCACGTGGCCTTCCGGCAGTGCCGGGCCCGGCTTGGCGGTACCGCCGGTGGAGGCTTCGGTCGGCGACTGCATCGGCATTGCCTGCGGTGCCGGGGCGGCCGGAGCGGCGTACACCGGGGCGGCGACCGGGGCGGCATAGCCGGCCACCGGGGCACGCGACAGGCGCACCGACTCTTCGCCTTCCTTGATTTCGATTTCAGCCAGGTTCGACTCTTCCAGCAGGTCGATCAGCTTCTTGATTTTGCGCAGATCCATGAGGGCCTCTTTGGTTTCTATCTAGGTGAGGAGAGCGCCGTGGGCGCCCGGGTCGACAATCAGGTGGCGGATACCCGCAGCAGCGCCGCGTCCATCGCGTAGCGGTAGCTGTCGGCACCGAAGCCGCACACCACGCCCACCGCCTTGTCACTGAAGTAGCTGTGCTGGCGGAACGGTTCGCGGGTATGCGGGTTGGACAGGTGGATCTCGATGAACGGCACCGCCACCGCGGCCAGCGCATCGCGCAGGGCAACCGAGGTGTGGGTGAAGGCGGCGGGGTTGATCAGGATGAAAGCGGTTCCGTCGTCGCGTGCGGCCTGCACGCGGTCCACCAGCACGTGCTCGGCATTGGACTGCAGGCTCTCCACCGCGTGTCCGGCGGCCGATGCCTGGCTGGCCAGGGCCTGGTCGATGTCGGCCAGCGTGGTGTGGCCGTAGACCTCCGGCTCGCGTGTGCCGAGCAGGTTGAGGTTGGGGCCGTGCAGGACCAGCAGCTTCGCCATGGGATCCGGAAGACGGGAAAGGGCGGCAGTCTGGCGGAACCGGCGGATGCTGTCCAGTTCGGCGAAGTTTGCAGCGTTTCAATCGAACGTTTGAAATCTGCCGGAGCGCTTGTGGCCGTATGGGGGGCGCTGGATCAAGGCGCGCTGAATGGCTCGCAGGCCGGGGATGCATGCACGTAGGCCGACGATGGCGGCAGGCATGGGCAGGGCTGATGCTGTCATGGGTGGTGCTGCAGTAGATCCACGCCACGCGCGGATGAGGCCACCATTCAATAGATCCACGCGATGCGTGGATGGAGGACGTTCGGTACGTAGCACGCTACGCACCCACCGAGGGGCAGCCCAAGGTGCGCCGCACGCCACCCACTGCCCCCCGCCACGCCCCCGCTCACGTCTCCAGCGGCACCGTCGGCACCACGTTCGGGAACACCTCTTCCAGCGGTTCCCGTTCTCCAGGCTTCGGTGCCGGCCAGTTGTAGGCATTCACCGGCTGCGCGCGGTTTACCCACAACGCGTAATACAGGTGGTCGGCGCGGCCATCACCGGTATTGGGGTGGATCAGGATGGTCAGGCCCAGGCTGTTGAGCTGCAGCCAGGGCACCAGCACCGGCAGCAGGTCGTTGGTGAAGCCGAAGTAGAACGACGGGGTGACGTGCGGCCCGCGCGGTTCCAGGTTCCAGTTGCCCAGCTCCACCGGGAAGCGCTCGGCCGCCCAGCGCCGCAGCAGCGCAGCCTTCTCGAAGCTGTCCTCGTCGAAGTAGATGTGCGCGTGATAGCTCTTGATGTCGGTGTAGGCGCGTGGGGTCACGGGCAGGGTGGCCTCGCCGGGACGCACGCTGGCCGGGCGCGGGGTCGGTTCGCTGGCCGTGGCCTGGCCCCAGGGGCTGCGCCCTTCCGGTGCTGGCGGCACGATGGCACGGAAGCCGGGGCGGCCAGGCTCGGTGGTATTCACCGCGTCGTTGCCGCGCGGTGCTGCGGCGGCGGTCGAGGCACTGGCCAGGCCGCCAGCGGCCAGACCCGCCGAAGCGATCAGGCGGCGCCGTGCCGGCGACAGCAGGTCGGCCCAGTGGGCGTCATCATCGCCGGCGTCGGTGAGGGTCTGCGGGTCCGGGTGCATGAAGGGCTCCGTGGCGGCATCGTGTGGGCAGGCAAGCACGCTCGGGCACCCGCATCCACAGCGTCCAATAAGCAGGGGGCATCACCTCATGCAGGTGCGCCCCGTTGTCGTTGAGCGTGGCCGCTGGGCGGGCTAGGGTGCAGGTCTGCCGCCCGGAGCCCTTCCATGATCTCGCCCGATGCCGACACACAGCAAAAGCGCGCGTTTTTCCGCCAGCTGCACGCGCAGGGTTGCTTCGTGCTGCCCAACCCGTGGGATGTGGGCAGTGCCCGCTACCTGCAGCGGCAGGGCTTCCAGGCACTGGCCACCACCAGTGCCGGCTGCGCCTGGAGCGAAGGACGGCCGGACGGAGCGGTTTCGCTGCAGGCCACGCTGGCGCATCTGCGCGTGATGGTGGCAGCGACCCCATTGCCGTTGAATGCCGACTTCGGTGATGGCTTCGGCGCCACGCCGCAGGCGGTGCAGGAGGCGGTGGCCGCGGCGATCGCCACCGGCATTGCGGCATTGTCGATCGAGGATGCCAGCGGCGTGGCCGATGCACCGCTGCGTCCGATCGACCAGGCGGTCGAGCGCCTGCGCGCTGCCCGTGCAGCCATCGACCGCGCGGGTGGCGACGTGCTGCTGGTCGGCCGCGCCGAGAACTTCTTCGTTGGCGTGCCGGATCTGCAGGACACCCTGCAGCGCCTGCGTGCCTACGCAGAGGCCGGTGCCGACGTGCTGTATGCACCTGGCATCAGCACGCGCGAGCAGATCAGCGCGGTGGTCGCCGCTGCCGGGTCGAAGCCGGTGAACCTGCTGGTCGGTGGACCGACACCGCTGCGCCTGCAGGACATTGCCGCGCTCGGCATTCGCCGGGTGAGTCTGGGCGGCGCACTCGCCCGTGCCGCGTGGGGCGGGCTGATGCAGGCGACCCAGCCGATCGTGCAGGACGGACGCTTCGATGGGCTGCAGCAGGCGGCCTCCGGGGCTGCCTTGAACGCGCTGTTCCGCTAGATCCACGCCGTGCAAGGCGGGAGGGGCCGGCGACTACAGCGCCTCGATCTCCCGCTTGGGTAAGGTCACGTCGGGTTCCAGCGCTGGCAGCAGTTGGCGAAGCAGGTTTGGATTGCCCTGCAGCCCGGTGCCATCCAGATACGTCCAGCCGGAACCACCAACGCGGCGCACGGCCACCATGAACGTGGTGCTGCGCATTGGGGTTTCACGCACCCGTATCAGGGATTGGCGTGGCACGAAGCAGACTTCTTCCTCTCCGGCAGCATAGGTCCGGGTCGGCACACCTACATCTTCGCTGATGATCACTACACCGGCGTTGTGCTGCTTCTTCAACGCATCACGGGTGATCGCCTGGAAGGCGTCATCGCCGCCGGCCAGTCGCTTGAGGCTGGGATGGGTGCGTTCGATGAGGAAGTCCGCATCGCCGCGGGCGTATGCAGTCATCATGGCGCGCACATCTTCGCGCAGTGCCTTCGCATCACTGGGACTGAGTTCACCTGCGAAGGCGGATGGCAGCAACAGCGACAGCAGCATCAGTATCGTCAGGGGCAGGCGTCGATCCATGTTCGGGTGTCTCACAGGGCACCGCCGCACTATACGGTGGATGCGAAAACAGCGTCCCATCGATGGCGCTGGTATCCCGAAAATCACTACTTACTATTGGTAGGTATTGATTCCTGGAGACTCCCATGCACAGCCTCATTGTCATCGCCCACCCTGAACCCGGTTCGCTGACCCATGCGATGGCGCATCGCATCGGCGATGCCATCACTGCTGCCGACGCCCGCAACACCGTGGCCTACGCCGATCTGATGGCCGAAGGCTTCGATCCGCGCTTCAACGCCCAGGACCAGGCCTTGTTCCGCAGCACCGGCGCGGTACCGGCCGACATCGCCGCCGAGCACGCACGGCTGGAGGCCACCGATACACTGGTGCTGGTGTTCCCGTTGTACTGGTGGTCGTTCCCGGCACTGCTGAAGGGCTGGATCGACCGTGTCTTCACCAACGAATGGGCCTACGCACAGGATGCGCAGGGCAAGCTGGTGAAGAAGCTGCAGCGCCTGAACGTGCATCTGGTGGGGCTGGGCGGCGCCGATGCAGCGATTGTTGAACGTCGTGGCTACGATGCGGCGATGAAGACGCAGATCGACATGGGCATCTTCGACTACTGCGGCGCGCGCGTGCTGACGTCCGACCTGCTGCTGGATGCCGATACCGGTGCGGCCGGAACGCATCTGCAGACCGCGCTGGCGATCGGCCGTAAAATAGGCACCCCGATGCGCTGATCGCCGTGTTCCGCCGATGCCTGCCAACGCCGCTCCCACGCGCCGCCGATTGACCCGCGAGCAACGCGCCCGGCAGTTGCTGGACGTGGCCTGGGCGCTGGTTGGCGAAGAAGGCACCGACGCGTTGACGCTGGGTCGGCTGGCCGAGGCGGCGGGCGTGACCAAGCCGGTGGCCTACGATCACTTCGTGACCCGCAACGGCCTGCTGGCCGCGCTCTACGATGACTATGACGGGCGCCAGACGGTGGTATTCCACGAGCGTATCGGCCGCGCCCGCGCGCAGCTGGCCGACCGTGCGGCGGCCATCGCCTCCGGCTACATCGACTGCATCCTCAGCCAGGGCAGTGAAGTGCAGGGCATCCTCGCCGCGCTGGTGGGAGCGCCGGAACTGCACGAGGTGCGGCGGCGTTACCAGCAGGACTTCATCGACAACTGCGACGTATGGCTGGGTCCGTTTGCCGCCGGTGGCACGGTGCCACTTGCTGGGCGCTGGGCGATTCTCGGTGCGGCTGAAGCCCTGTCTGAAGCCGTGGCGGCAGGCGCGCTGGACAAGACCAACGCCGAGGCCGAGCTGCAGCGGCTGATCGTGGCGACGGTCAAGCGGCGCTGAGCGGCTTCGGGCGTCAGGCCCCGGCAGTGCTGCTGGCCAGCGTGGCGAATCCTGCCGCCAGCTGATCGCGCACTAGGGCATCGCGCGCGTCGCGGCTTTCAGAACCCAGCACCACGGTGATCAGGCGTACCGGCTGATCCCGCCCGGGCACTGCCCGGCATGCGGTGGCGGCCAGGCAGAAGCCTGCTGCCTGGGTGTAGCCGGTCTTCAATCCATCCACGCCGTCATCGCCAAGCAGCGCATTCTGGTTGTTGCGGCTGAAGCTGCCATGCACGAACGCGCGCTGCGCGGTGATTGCCCGCATCTGCGGATGGTCATTCAGCAGGCAGGCGGCCAGCACCGCCATGTCGCGCGCGCTGGATGCATGGCGCGGCGTGGTGATGCCGGAGACGCTGGCGAACCAGCTGCTGCGCAGGCCGAGCTGGCGTGCGTGCCGGTTCATGCGCTCCAGGAACGCAGGCTGCGATCCGTCCAGGTGGCGCGCCATGGCCAGCGCCGCGTCATTGCCGGAGACGATCATCAACCCTTCCAGCAGGCGCGCGAGCGTGACCGTTTCGCCGGGCACCAGGCCCATGCGCGTTTCATCGTCGGCGACCGCATGCACGTCGTCGGCGGCGATGGTGACTTCGTCGCCCCACGAGCGCCCGCGCTCCTCGACACATTCGTAAGCCGCGTAGGCGGTCATCAGCTTGGTCAGCGAGGCCGGCTGCCTGGCGATATCCGCGTTGTGCTGGTGAATCACCGCGAAAGTTGCCGCATCGAGGGTGATGGACGACAGCGGTGCACGCGCAGGAGCAGGAGCAGGAGACGGCATGGAAGCGACGATGGCAGTGGGGACCCAGCAGGATAGTGTGCGGCGGCTGCACGAAGCTGAAATATTGCAACGATATAACGTATCGTAATTGTGGGCCGCCGATGGCCCGACGGGACATCCGATGACTGCACGCATTCCACGCCGCTGGGTTCATTCTTCGTTGCTGCTCGCGCTGGCCGCACTTGGCGGCTGCCAGCCCAACCTGCGCGCCGAGGCTGTTTCCACCGCCGAAGCCGGTCCGCTCAATGTGATCGTGATGATCAACGACGGTGCCGGCTGGGGTGCCTGGGACGCCGCCGCCTACTGGCAGTACGGCAGCCGTGAAGGCGCACCCTATGCGGATTTCCCACTGCGCCTGGCGGTGACCACCTTTCCGTTGAACGCGAGCAGCCAGCCGACCGGTGACAACGCGCAGACGCTTGGCTACGACCCGGGCAAGGCCTGGGATGACGCGCCGGTTCCTGCGCAGGACCTGCCCTTTGTGGGCTACCAGTACCTGGCCGCGGTGGCTACCGACAGTGCGGCGGCGGGCACTGCGCTGTCCTCGGGCATCAAGACCTACAACAACGCCATCAACTTCAACAACGATGGCCAGCCGGTCGAGTTCAATACGCTGCGCGCCAAGCGCCTGGGAATGGCCACCGGCGTGGTCACCTCGGTGCCGTTCGCGCATGCCACGCCGGCCGCGTTCGCGGCGCAGAACGAATCGCGCAGCAACTATCACGCCATCGCACACCAGATGCTGGCGCAGGGCCACATGGACCTGGTGATGGGCACGGGTGGCCCCGGCTACAGCGTCGACGGCCGCGCCTGCCATGAAGGTACGGACGCGGCGAAGGCGGAGGGCTGTGCGAATCCATGGGAGTGGGTGTCGCAGCAGGATTGGCAGCAGCTGGAAGCGGGCAGCACCATCGGCGGCAATCCGGCGGGACCGTGGCGCCTGATCCGCAGCAAGGAAGCGTTCGCCGCACTGGCGCAGGGACGGTTGCCGGCCGACCGGCCGCTGATCGGTGTACCGCGCGTGGCCAACACACTGCAGCAGGCGCGCCAGCTGCAGGTGCTGGGCAAGGATGCAGGCACGCCTTCGGGAGTGAGGAAGATCGACAGCGTGCCCGATCTGGCGACCATGACGCGTGGCGCACTGCAGTTCCTGCAGCAGCGCTCGTCCAAGGGGCTGTTCCTGATGGTGGAAGGCGGCGCCACCGACTGGGCCGCACATACCAGTGCGTGCGGCACCGAATGGCATTACGGCCAGTGCAGCGATCAGCCGCAGCATGGCCGGCTGATCGAAGAGACCGTGGAGTTCAATGACGCGGTGGAGGCGGTGGTCGACTGGATCGAGCGCAACGGTGGCTGGGAGCGCAACCTGCTGATCGTCACCACCGACCACGACAACAGCATGCCGATGGGCCCGGATGCACAGGACGTGGCTTTCGCGCCGGTACGCAACAACGGTCGCGGCCGCATGCCCGGAATCAGCTTCCGCCCCACCGGCAACCACTCCAACGCGCTGGTGCCGCTGTGGGCCAGGGGCGCCGGCGCGGAGCTGCTGGGGAAGCGCGTGCGGGGCGTCGATGCCGGCTACCGTCAGCACGTGCGCTGGAACGACGGCAGCTACATCGACAATACCGACGTGGCTGCCGCAGTGCAGGAAGCGCTGCAGCGTCCACGGTAACGCCCGGTTGCACGCGGGCTGTTGTCGAGGCAGCCTGCGTACATGCAGTCGGATATCCGCATCGACGGTCGTGTCTTCGCTTACGTCTTCCCCTGTGCGTGGGAAGACTACGCGAAGATTGGTTTCTCACGTGATCCGCTTGGGCGCATCAGCGCATTGCACCGGCGTTGGTTCGAGTTCTTCGATCTCGACGCCGGTGCGCTGGTGGAAGCGGAAAGCGAGCGCGATGCGCGGGATCTGGAGCTGCAGCTGCGTTCGCCGTTCAAGGCGCACCGCGCGCCGGCGCCGATGACGGTCCAGGACAAGGCTGGAGGCCGCACCGAATGGGTACGTGGTGCCAACCACGCTTTGTCGCTTGCGGTTGCCGGCCTGGGCGAACAGGGCTATCGCTGCTATCCACTGAAGGGGTGGCTGCGAGCCGCGCTTCGCCTGCGCATGGACCGGTTGCACGACTGGGCGGCGGTGCAGCTTCCCGAAGAGGAAGGCCTGCGGATCCCCGGTGGCCCCGGCGAGGGCGCGCTGCGTGACACCCTCGACGGTTGTCGGGCATTGGACATCGATCCGATCCCGTGGCTGCCTGAACACGTCCAACGCTGGTATGCAGGTTGAGGAGCCTTCAACGGGTTCGCGGCGGCTGAACCGGCGCGGCCGGTTGCCGCGCGCACTGCGGGGCAGGTGTGGACGGGCTGGCCAGCTGGCGTGCCAGCTCGGCGCTGGCCACGTGGCCCTGCAGGAACAACAAGCCGCCGAAGATGTTCATGAGCGTGCCTCCACTTGAGTGGATTGCACGATACGGGCAGCATGGACGGGCAAAAAGCGACATTTCCGCAAGCATGACTTGAGAGAATTTCAAGCCTTATGTCCCGCCCTCCGCTCCATGCCCTCCAGGGCTTCGTGGCTGCCGCCCGGCTTGGCAACCTGTCGCGCGCGGCGGCGTCGATGAACCTGACCGTCAGCGCGCTCAGCCACCAGATGCGGCAGCTGGAAGAACGGCTCGGGCAGCCGCTGCTGATCCGCCAGCCGCGTGGTATCACCCTTACCCTTGAGGGGCAGCGCCTGCTCGAGCAGGTGGGGCCGCATCTGGATGCGATAAACGAAGCCTTCCAGCCCTATGCCGCGCGTGCCGAGCACGTGCTGACGATCAGTGCGGTGCCATCGATGGCATCGGCCTGGCTGGTGCCGCGCCTGGGTCACTTCGTGGCTGAGCACCCGCAGATCGAGATCAACCTGCAGTCGAGTGAGCGCCTGATTGATTTCGAGCGGCAGCGCCAGTTCGACGCCGCGCTGCGGCTGGGCAGCGGGCAATGGCCGGGCCTGGTGGTGGAACCGCTGTTCGACGAGTGGCTGGTGCCGATGGCGAGCCCCGCGCTGATCGAGCGCATGGGGGGCATCGACCGTGTACCGCTGACCCAGTGGCCGCTGCTCGGTGATCCCGACGGCGCGTGGGGCGCCTGGTTCGCGTTGAGTGGGCAGAGCCCGCCATCGCGCTTCGTGGCGGTGCTGGATGATTCGGAGGCGCACCATCGCGCCGCACTGGATGGCGTAGGCGTGGCCCTTGGCCGGGTGACCCGGGCACGTCTGCTGCTGGAATCCGGCCAGCTGGTCGCGCTGTCCAGCCAGCGCCTGAAGACGGCGTGGCCGCATTGGCTGGTGTACCCGCAGCGCTCGGCCAGCCATCGCGGCTTCCTCGCGTTCCGCGACTGGCTGCATGCGCAGGCCGCCGAGCATGTGCAGCACATGGCGGACGCGTATCTGTAACGCCGCGCGGTGCTCGATCCCGACTCTACAGTCACTGCACCAGGGTGACCGCCTGCCCGGCACGCGCGAACGCTTCCTCCAGCAACGAGCCCGCCTTGATCGCTTCCACTTCCTCAAACAGCGCCCGCAGCGCATTGGCCGGGCGTGAGGCCGGTGCCGCCACTGCCTGCTGGATCGCGGTGAAGCGATCGGCCAGCACCCGATGGCCGGGATGTGCCTTCGCCCAGGCCGCCAGCGGCTGGCGTACACCGGCGGCGGCATCCAGGCGGTGCTGGTCGAACAGGGCGATGGCCGCTGCCGAGGTGTCCGCCCGCTCGATCGTGGCATGGCGCAGTTCCCGGCTCAGGAACAGGTCATAGGCCGCGCCACGCCCCACCGCGATGCGCAGTCCGTCGCGGTCGAGGTCGGCCACTTGCTGCGCCGGGCTGTCTTCGCGCACCAGGTAAGTGCCTTCGATCTCCACATACGGAGCGCTGAAGGCGATGCGGTCGGCACGCGCCGGATCGATCGCCAGGAAGGCCAGATCCCAGCCGTCTTCGTCCGCTGCGGCGACCACCGAGGCTGCGGCATCGTGGCAGGTGAAGCGTGCCTGCACCCCCATCCGTTGCGCCAACGCGGTAGCCAGTTCCAGCGAGGGGCCGCGCGGTGAGCGCGCATCGCCCTGTGCCAGCACCGGGTTGCCCAGGTTGATCGCCACGCGCAGGAAACCGTGCGGTGCCAGCGTACGTCGGTGGTCGGCCAGGGACATGCAGGACTCCACGGGGCAGGAGAGACCCAGCATGCCAACAACGGTGTCCGCGTGGCGTGGACTCAGCCGCGCGCGGCGAAGGTGCCGTGGAAGCCCAGTGGCACCGCATACGGTAGCCACGCCTGGGCCAGCGGACCGTCATCCACATGGCGCGCATCCAGCACGGCCAGACCGCTGCGCTGGTTCACCGGATCGATCAGGGTGCCGATCAGCCAGCCGTCATCGGCGTTGCGGCTGCCCGGGCGCGGTACGAACACATGCTCTTCGGCCATGATGTCCGCCCCGTAGTTCCAGAGCTGGCGGCGCCCGTGCTCGATCTCGAACGCGGCCACCGCGTTGAAGTACGGCGCAGTGGCCGTGCCGTCGATGGTCGGCGCATACAGCCGTGCGCCACGTGTGTTCGCCGAGCGCGGGTCGAACAACGGGAACTCCACCGCGCTGATGCCCAACGTCTGCCAGCGGGCCTGTCCACGACGCAGGTCCAGATGCAGCTCGACCAGGCTGGCGCCACTGTTGGCCGCGTGTGCGCCATCACCGGCCATCGCTTCCTTCATCGGCGAGCGCGCCTCGTTGATGTCGTCGTGGCGCACTGCGCGCAGCACGATGCCGCCATCGCGGGTGAACGCGTCGCCGAAGTGGTAGATCGCCGCGAACGGGGCCTCGAACCATTGCGCCTTGCCCGGCGCATCCTTGGCGACCACCGCGATGCGCACCGGACGCTGCGGTGCGAACTGCATGCGCTCGAAGAAGCTGCCACCTGCGCCGGTGAAATCGAACGGCATCATCACGAACACCAGGTGCTGGTCGGTCATCGCGAAGGCATGCAGGTAGCCATGCTCGGGTGTTTCGATCACATTGGCGCTGCGCAGCTGGCCGTCCGCACCGATGTGCCAGACCAGCAGGCCATGGCCCCCCATCAGGCTGATCGAGCCGAAGTTCCAGAGGCTGCCGTCGTGGTCGGTCAGTGGGTGCGCCGAGAACGGCAGCGCCGCCAGGTCCGGACGCCAGGTGACAGGGCCAAGCGTCTGCAGCGAATCCGGGTCCACTTCGAACGCCGAACCGGATTCGCACAGGGCGAACAGGCGGCCATTGATCATCGTCACCGAGGTGTTGGCCACGTTGGCATCATCGTTGTTGCGTACCGCCAGCGCACCGGGAACGCTGGTGCCGGCGGCCGGATACTGGAAGCGGCCGGCCTTCTGTTCACGGGTGAATTTCGGCGTGGCGACCATGCGCCCGTGATGGGTCAGGCTGCCATCACCATTGAAGCGCCAGCCATGCACCATGCCGTCGCCGTCGAACCAGTGGTCGTAGCGGAAGCCATCGCGCTCGGTCCACGCCGGACCGTTGCGGTACAGCGTGCCAGCCAGGCCTGACGGCAGCTTTCCCTGCAACTGCACGGTGGCCGGACCGAGGCTTTCGCTGCCGACGCTACGCCAGCCGAGCAGCCAAGGGTGTTCCTGCATGCCCTGCGCGAACCGCGCCGGGTCGCCGGCGAAGGCGGGAGCGCTGCGCAGCGCGGTGGTGCCCAGGGCCAGACAGGCACTGCTGCTGAGCAGGGTACGAAGGAAGCGGCGACGGTCCATGGTGGCCTCGGGTCTGGATGCAGGAATCAGCGCAGGGTGATGTCGATGGCGGTGCCGGCGGCCGGTACGTCGACGCGCGCCTCGTCGAAGGTCGGCTTGCGCATCACCTGCGGATTGTTGCTGAAGCCGTAGCCCTCCACCGGCATGCCTACCAGGTTGGTGTCGAGCTTGCCGTTGTCGTTCTCGTCGTGGGTGAGCAGCACGGCATAGCTGCCGGCCGGAACGCCCTTGAACGTGAAGTGGGCGCTGTCGCCGCTGGGCGCCGCCTGCTGGGCCTGCACGGGCCTGGCCTTGCCGTCCCAGGCGGCGGCGCTGTCGACCAGCGCAACGCGCAGGGTGCCGGTCTGCACACGGACGTCGTGCACGGTCACGGCCAGGTCGGCGGCGTGGGCACTGCCGGCCAGGGCCAGGGCAGTCAGGGCGATGCTGAGCAGGGCGGTGCGGATCATGGCAGTGGCTCCGGAAGTGTGTGTGGCGGTGTGGCGCCAGTCTGCGTGCGGCGCTGCACCGGGTTCAGGGCCAGTGGTCATCGATTCGACGTGCCAGAAGTCACTTTCTGCGCCGGACCCATTGCCGCCGGCGTGCACGGCGGTCAGCATCTGGCCATGCCCAGCCTGTTCCGCCATCTGTTGCGTCCCCTCAGCCTCGCCGGCCTGGCCACCGTGCTGGTGGTGGGCCTGTCATTCGCGGTGCAGCGCAACGGTGCCGGGCTGAGCCTGCTGCTGCTTGCCGTGTTCCTGCTGCTGTTCGTGGTGCACGGCTGGGCGTCGGTGCCATCCCGCGTGCGCGCTGTCGCGGCGGTGTTGCAGGCGTTGCTGGCGGTCGTGCTGGTTGCGCTGCAGCCGCGTACCGGCACCGCACCGGTACTGCTGGTGGTGCTGGTGGCGCAGCTGGCCGAGCATTGGCCACCGCGCTTCGTGCTGGCTGTTGCACTGCTGGCCAACCTCGCCATGTATCTCGTGCTGCGCTACAGCGGCTTCAGCCAGCCGCTGCTGGTGGTGCTGCTCTATGGCGGCTTCCAGGCCTTTGCTGCACTGACCGCACACTATGCCCGCAGCACGGCGCTGGCCCGCGATGACCTGGCCCGCGTCAATGCCGACCTGCTGGCCACCCGCGCGCTGCTGGCCGACAGCGCACGCGATGCCGAGCGCCTGCGCCTGGCGCGCGAACTGCACGATGTGGCCGGGCACAAGCTCACCGCGATGCGCTTGAACCTGCGTGCCCTTGCGGCCGACCCTGTGTTGGCCAGGCGCGAAGGACTGGTGCTGGCCGAGCAGCTGTCCGGCGAGTTGCTGACCGACATCCGCCAGGTGGTGCAATCGATGCGCGATGATCGCGGCCTCGATCTGGCCACCGCATTGCACGCGCTGGCCGCGCCGTTCCCGCGCCCGAAGCTGCAGCTGCAGATCGGCGAGTGCGTGCGCATAGTTGACCCGCTGATGGCCGAGACCGTGCTGCGCCTGGTACAGGAAGCGCTGACCAATGCCGCCCGGCATGGCAACGCAGACACCGTATGGCTGACGATCAACGAGGAGGATTCCCGGTTGCGTATCGACATCCGTGACGACGGCCAGCGCGCCGAACGTATCCGCGAGGGCAACGGCATCGCCGGCATGCGTGAGCGCCTGGCCGCAGTGCGTGGCCAGTTGGAACTGGCCCGCACCGCACAGGGCGGCATGCACCTGACCGCCTGGGTGCCGGCATGAACGGCAGCGCGATCCGTGTTGCCCTGGCCGACGACCAGGCGCTGGTCCGCGCCGGGCTGCGTGCGTTGTTGCAGGGGTTGGGCGTGGACGTGGCGCTGGAGGCCGAGGAGGGCCAGGCGTTGCTGGACGCGCTGTCCACCCAGCGCGTGGATGTTGTGCTCAGTGACATCCGCATGCCCGGGATGGACGGCATCGAGGCAGTGCGCCAGCTGCGCGCGCGCGGCGATGCCACGCCGTGGCTGCTGCTGACGACCTTTGATGAAAGTGACCTGCTGCTGCGCGCCAGCGAGGCCGGCGCACAGGGCTTCCTGCTCAAGGACGCCGCACCCGCAGACCTGCGCGAGGCGATCGAGCGCGTCGCCGTTGGCGAAACCCTGCTGCTGCCGGTCAGCACCGAGCCGGTACGCGCCCGCTACCGCTTCCACGATGAAGCACCGCCCACCGATACCTTCGGGGAACGCGAGGTGGCGATCCTGCGCTTGCTGGCCGGTGGCTACAGCAACAAGGAGATCGCGCGCAGCCTGTTCCTGGCCGAGGGCACGGTGAAGAACTACGTGTCCGCCATACTCGACAAGCTGGGCACCCGCGATCGCACCCGTGCGGTGCTGAAGGCGATTACCCTGCGCATCATCTGAGTGGACCGAGCAAGGAGTGCCAGTGAACCCGATCCTGCATGTGGAAATCCCGGCCAGTGACCTGGACCGTGCCATCACGTTCTACCAGCGGTGGCTGCAGGTCGCGGTGGACGAACCTGTCGTGCTGCACGACTGCCGGATGGCCTACCTGCCGTTCTCCGATGAGGCCGCCGGTGCCAGCATTGCGCTGGTGCTCGGCGCGGACTACCGGCCTTCCGAACAGGGGGCGCGCGTCTACATCGGCGTCGATGACCTGGATGCGAGCCTGGAGCGAGCACTGCAAGCGGGCGCCGAGCTGTGCTTCGGACCCGCCGACGCGGGCGACTGGCGCGTGGCCGAGATCCGCGACAGCGAAGGCAACCGCATTGCGCTGCAGGCGCGCGCAGCTCTGTAGAGCCGAGACCACGCTCGGCTGCTGTTGGCCCAGCCGCTCCAGCTCAGCCGAGCATGGGCTCGGCCCTACAAGGTCGCGGCGCGCGAGCGCTGCAGCCAGTCATTGATGGCCGGGTCCAGTCGCGGGTCGTCCGGTAGCTGCATGCCGAAGCGCTGTTGCAGCACGGCACGCACATCACCCACATCATGCAGCGGGCGCTTGTCCGGTGCCTGCCCGGGGCGATACTCGGTGTAGTTGCCGCTGCCGATGGTGCGGCGCCAGTCCGGCCCGGTCAGCGACGCGCGCAGCTGCCCGGGGAAACTGGAGTCGGGATGGGTGCACACGTACCAGTTGCCCACCACGTTGTCGATCGGTGCCGGCGCCTGCAGGTCGAACCGATACATCGCCCGCCAACCATCGTTGGACTCGGCCGACAGTACGAAATCACCCTCGTCGTGCAGGCGCTGCAGCAGATAGCGTTCGTGCGGCGTGGCCTGCGGCTGCGGATCATGCAGGCGCAGCGGCACGGTCGGGGTCAGGCTGCCGAAACCGGCATCCACCAGCCAGTCGTCGCTGTCTACGTTCACGCGCAGCAGCAGGTGGGTACGCGCGGTCAGTTCGCCGTCCTGGGCGGCCAGCAGTACCCGCGCGCTCAATGGCTGCGCATCGAAGCCCAATGCCTGCAGCAGCGCCAGCAACCCGCCATTGAGTTCGAAGCAGTAACCACCGCGGCGCTCGTCGAGCAGCTTGCGCTGCACGCTGTCCAGGTCGATCGGCACCGCATCGCGCAGCAGGCAGCTGAGGGTCTCGAAGGGCATCAGTGCGTTGTGGCGCTGCTGCAGCAGGGTCAGGCCGGCCAGGGTCCGCGGTGGCGGTGCATCCAGCTGCAGGCGCTGCAGGTAGCGGGGTACATCGAGCGTCGTCATGGAGACACCGGGCGGGGGAGGGATGTCCACTGTGCTCCCCCAACCGGGGTTGAGGTCAAGCGCGGCGGCCGTGTCATGCCTCCGTCGCCTGCACCCGGTACAAAGGCCGCGTCCACCAGCGATGGGGGGACGCAGACGAAGAAAGCGCTAAAGTTGTCCTGAGTCAGGCCGATACAGGTGCGTCTTTCCGCCTGGAGTCTGTCATGTCGGCCGTTGTTCCCCACCTCCGGTCCCTGCGCACGCGCCTTGCTGCGTTGCACTCGGCGTCCCCCGGGCTGCTGCGCTGGCTGCAGCCACATCGGCTCAGCGTGGCCAACAAGCTCAAGGCCACACTGTGGATCTGCGGCCTGGGCCTGGTGGCGATCGCTGCTGTCTACGCCTGGACTGGCCATGCCAACGCACTGGCTGCGCGCAGCCAGGCCAGCTACCAGCGCGGCAGCGATCTGGCTGCCAGCCTGTCCACGCGGGTAGCCGAAGCGCGTCGCCTGCAGACCCAGTATGCGCGCAGTTTCGATGATGCCGACCGCGCGCAGCTGTTGGCCACGCAGAAGGCGTTGCAGACCGATCTGCAGGCGCTGCGCGCGATGCCGATGGATGCTGGCCGGCGCAAGGCCCTGCAGGCGCTGACCGAAGCCGCCGACGCGTTCTCGCAGGGTGTGGCCGCCCTGTTCGAACGGGTCGACGAGATGGGCCGTGGTGATGCCGGCCTCGCTGCGCAGCTGCAGCAGGCCGCCGACACCCTGCAGGCGCAGGTGGATGTGCAGCAGCGGCCCGCGCTGGCGCTGTCCCTGCAGAAGATGCGAAGGCAGGAGGCACTGCTGCTGCTCGACGGTGATTCCACCCACGCCGACCGCGCCAGCGAGGAGAAGCTGCCGTTCGACCTCGCGCTGGCGGGCCTGCCTGCGGATGTGCAGGACACCCTGCGCACCGGGATGGAGGCGTATCAGGCCGCACTGCTGGGGTATACCGCTGCCCGCGTCGGCCTGGATGTGGAAGCGCAGTCGCTGCTGGATACCGCCACGGGCGTAGCGCCGGCGTTGGCCGCATTCCAGCAGGCACAGGTGGCGGCGCTGGCCAGGGCGCAGGCACGCCAGCAGGCCGGCGCGCGCACCATGAGCGTGGTGTTCGCACTGACCCTGCTGCTGGTGGCCGGCGTGCTGATCACCAGCCTGGTGCTGGTGCTGCGTGCGGTGCGCCAGCCTATCCAGGACACCCTGCGTTTCGCCAGCGACATCGCCGACGACCGCCTCGACACCACTCTGCGCGTCTACAACGCCAACGATGAAATCGGCCAGCTGGCCCAGCGCCTGGTCGACATGCAGCAGCGCCTGCGCGCGCGCATCGAGACCGAGCGTGCGGTGGCCCGCGGCAACACCCGCGTGCGGCAGGCATTGGACAGCGCACAGGCCGGCTTGATGGTGATTGATGCCGAAGGCCTGGTGGCGTACGCCAATCCGGCGCTGCTGCAGCAGCTTGCACTCCGGCTTGAAGATCTGGTGGGGAGCGATGCGGTACGCCTGCATCCGGCACTGGCCAGCCTGGCTGGCGTGCGCCAGCGCGAGGAGCGCGAGATCGGTCATGCCGGCGTCCGCTACCAGTTGATCGCCAATGCCATCACCGATGAAGGGCATTTCCTCGGCGTGGCAGTGGAGTGGCGCAGCCGCGCGCTGGAAACGCTGCTGGAAACCGAAGTGGCAGCACTGGTCGACGCCGCCGCACATGGCGACCTGCACGGCCGCATCGCGCTGGAGGGAAAACAGGGCTTCGTGCGCACGTTGTCGACCAGCATCAACCGCCTGCTGGCGACCTTCGAGACCAACCTCGGCGATCTGCAGGCGCTTCTGGCGGCGCTGGCCCGTGGTGACCTCAGCGTGCGCATGGAAGGTGAGCTGCAGGGCGTGTTCGCACGCATGCGCGACGATGCCAACGCCACGGTCGCGCAACTGGGCCGCATCGTCACCCGCATCCAGCAGGCGACGTCCAGCCTCGACACCGGCGTTGGTGAGATCGTTGCCGGGCACCATGATCTGTCGCAGCGTACCGAACAGCAGGCGGCCAACCTGGAAGAGACGGCAGCGTCGATGCAC
The DNA here is from genome assembly GCF_059368615.1 of Stenotrophomonas sp. YJH_SMC_40. Taxonomy (NCBI): domain Bacteria; kingdom Pseudomonadati; phylum Pseudomonadota; class Gammaproteobacteria; order Lysobacterales; family Lysobacteraceae; genus Stenotrophomonas; species Stenotrophomonas sp. YJH_SMC_40. Next base: position 194,688 of record NZ_JCAFRX010000002.1, read on the forward strand.
GAGTTGACCGACACCGTTGGCCGCAATGCCGATGCCGCGGGCCGCGCAGATGCCTTGGTGCAGGGGGCGGCCGCGGTGGCCCAGCGCGGTGGCGAGGCCGTCGGCCAGGTGGTCGCGACCATGCATGGCATCAGCGAGGCCTCGCGGCGGATCGGCGACATCACCCAGCTGATCGATGGCATCGCTTTCCAGACCAACATCCTCGCGCTGAATGCCGCGGTGGAAGCTGCGCGTGCAGGTGAGCAGGGCCGCAGCTTCGCCGTGGTGGCTGCGGAAGTGCGCCTGCTGGCCCAGCGCAGTGCCGAAGCGGCCAAGCAGATCAAAGGACTGATCGAGGATTCGGTGGCGCGTGTTGGCCAAGGCAACCAGCAGGCCGAGCAGGCGGGCATCACGATGGGCGAGATCGTTGGCAGCGTGCAGCAGCTGGCCGAGCTGCTGGCCGGTATCCGCAGTGCATCGCAGGACCAGCATGCCGGCATCGCGCAGGTGAAGCAGACCATCGTGCAGATGGAAGCCAGCACCCAGCGCAACGCCAGCCTGGTGGAAGAGGCTGGTGCCTCCACCGCACAGATGCAGGCGCAGGTACACGCGCTGGCCGAAGCGGTGGGCGCGTTCCAGTTGCAGTCGATGCCACAGGCGCGCGCTGCGGCCTGATCGTGCTCCGGTAGTGCCGGCCGCTGGCCGGCACTACCCTTGTGGCTCAATACACGTCGCGACGGTAGCGCCCGGTCTCCAGCAGCGTTTCCACTTCTTCATCACCCAGTGCTTCGCGCAGCACCTGGTCCACGCCTTCGGCCATGCCCAGCAGCGAACCGCAGACGTGGATGACCGCACCACGCTGCATCCAGTCGCGCAGGGCATCGGCTGCTGCACGCAGGCGATCCTGCACATAGCCGCCCTCACCATCGCGCGAGAACGCCAGGTCCACCCGCGCGAGATGGCCATCGGCCTGCCACGCTTCGATCTCAGCGGCGAACAGGAAGTCGTGCGCGCGCTGGCGTTCGCCGAACAGCAGCCAGTGCCCGTGCTCACCTGCATGCGCGGCTTCGCGCAGCAGGCTGCGCAGGCCCGCGATGCCGGTGCCATTGCCGATCAGCACCATCGGCGCACCGCCAACGCGATGGAAACCGGGGTTGCGGTGCACGCGGGCCACGATGCTGGCACCGACCGGCGCATGCAGCGACAGCCAGCCCGAACCCAGGCCGGTGCGTCCGGTTTCGTCATGGACCAGCCGCACCACCAGCTCGACCGCACCTTCATCCGTACAGGATGCGATGGAATACTCGCGCCCCGGCAGCAGTGGCAGCCCTGCCAGCCACAGGCAGGCATCCTGCACCGCCAGCGCAGCATCGGCATCGGGCAGCTCGCGCTCGCTGGCCAGCGCCAACAGCGTGCGTGGCTGGCCGTCAGTCAGCAACGGCTGCTGGGGATCCAGCCCATGTGCCTTCAGCACTGCAGCGGCGTGCCGCGCGTTGTGGCGGGGCGCGATGTGCAGGATGTCGCCCGCCTGCCACTGCACATCGGCCGGTGGCGCAAGACGGATGCGCCAGATGGCGCCGCCCATGCTGCCTGGATTGAGGCGGTCACGGCCGAGCAGGCGCCACTCGTGCATCTGCGTCGCGGCCGGCAACACGCTGTCATCGGTGGCGATGCCGGTCAGCGCGCCGAGATGTTGCTGCCACTGGCGCAGCGCCGGTATCGCGGCGGCATCGACATCGATGCGCTCGAACAGCGCACGTGCGCCGTTGCCCAGCAGCCAGCCATCGAATTGGCGGCCAAAGCCGCAGTAATGCGGGTACTGGCGGTCACCCAGGGCGAGCAGGCCGAACTGCAGGCCCGACAGATCGGGCGCTTGTGCCAGCAGCCGCCGCGCAGCGCCCCGTGCCGCATCCGGCGGCTCGCCATCGCCGAAGGTGCTCAGCACGAACAATGCCTGCGCAGTGCGCGCGAGCTGCGTGGCATCGACCCGGGCCAATGGCAGTACCTGCACGCCATGGCCAGCGGCCTGCAGCTGCGCGGCCGCACGCCAGGCCAGCTGCTCGCCCAGCCCGCTCTGGCTGGCATGCACGACCAGCCAAGGTGCGTGGCCATCATCGGTGGCAACCGGCAGCGACCGGCGCAGCCCGCGCGCGGCACGCTGGCTGCGGCGGCGGTCCAGGTACAGCATCCAGCCGGTGATGAAGAACAGGCTCATGGCCAGACTGCTGAGCATCACCGCGACACGCCCGGGCATGCCGAAGTAGCTGCCCGAGTGCAATGCGAACACGCTGGTGGCCAGCTGCGCGCCGGCGCCCTGGCGCGCGTAGGGGCGCGAATCGAGGATTGCCCCGCTGGCCGGATCCAGCTGCAGCAGATCATGTGCACGGTCATGGTGGCCACCGCGCTGTGACGGATCGCCAGCCATCACCCGCACGTTGAGCGCCTGGCCAGGCTTTTCCGGCAGGCGCAGGTCGATGTAGCCGGTGTGCACGCCGGGCAGGGCATACAGCGTGGCTTCGATGCGCTCCAGGTTCAGGGTGGCGCCGGTGGCGACCTTGTGCTTGGCGGCCGGTGCGACGCCCAGCAGCGTATTGGCGGCACTGCGATACCAGTCGAAGGACCACCACAGGCCGGTCAGCGCACTCATCAGGTAGATCAGCAGCACCCAGGTGCCGACCACCGAGTGCAGGCTCCACAGGAAGCCACGGCCGCTGCGTTTCCATTCCACCGCCAGCCAGCTGCGCCAGTGCCACCAGCGTCGAGGCCAGCGCAGGTAAAGACCGGACAGGGTGAAGAACAGCAGGGCGATGGCGCAGCTGCCGGTGATCCATTTGCCGCGCTCGCCGGCGGCGAGGTGGCGATGCAGGTCCTCGACGAAATCGAAGAACGCCTGCCCACGCAAGGCACTGAAGCGCTCGCCGCTGTACGGGTCGAAGTAGACCCAGTGTTCCTTGCCACCAGCGAAGCGTGCCACCGAGGGCCGCTGCCCGGTGGCGTCCACGCGCAGGCGCTGCAGGGGGCGATCACCGCCGGCCTGCAGCAGCGGCACCACTTCGCTGAGTTCAAGCGGAAGCTGGCCGTCGGCATGGTGCTCGGCGATTTCGGCGAATCCGGGGTTGGCCGCGCGCAGCAGTTCGTCCTCGAAGGACAGCACGGCGCCGCTGAGGCCCATCACGGCCAATACGGCACCGGCGGTGATGCCCAGCAGCCAGTGCAGTTGGAACAGGACGTTCTTGAACATGGAAGGAGGAGGGCCTGGAAGGCTGCCGCCCGCATCCTGCGCAACAGCAAATGAGAATTAGTCGCGGAATTTTCCGTGGCGGACGGGCTACGGTCAAGGAGGGTTTTGTTGCAGGGCTTTGCAGCCCTGCACCCGCTACAAGCCGGAGCAACGTCAACGTCAAAAGCTGGCTTTCCGTGGGTTGGCGGGGTGGGTCCGGTTGAGGGGGACGCTGCAAGTCCCCCTCCGGGGCCCGGCCCAGCCGCTGGCGGCTGTGCGTTCGGGCGCTTGCGAAGCAGTGCTTCGCAAGCAAAGCGCCCTCACCCATGTAAGCTCGGTCGCCGCATCCATGCGGCTCACGCCCCCTCAGCCGGACCCACCCCGCCTTCGACAGTTTCCTGCGATCTGTCGGAACGGCGTTCTGCTTTGGTAGGTGCCGACCGTTGGTCGGCACGGGGTCTGATTCCGTTCTGAATATCGATATCTGACAGATGTGTCGACCAAGGTCGACACCTACCAACAGCCGCGAAGATCTGTCAGAGGCGGGGCGGTGTCGGAGTGCGGGGTGTCAGCCGCATGGATGCGGCTGCCAAGCTTACAGGGACGTACTTGCAGCGTCCCCGCACTCCGACACCGCCCCGCCATCCCACGGAATGCCCGCTTTGGCTTTGGCTGTTGCCGTTGCATTGAGCAGGGTGCAGGGCTGCAAGCCCTGAAAAAAACACCCTCACTTCACCCAGCTGTCGATCTCGCCGTGGGCGAACGGTCCCAGCTTTGCCTTCACCAGCCGCCCCTGCGCATCGAACAGCACGCTGTAGGGCAGCAGGCCCTGTGTATTGCCCAGCTGCACGCTGGCATCGCGCGGCCCCGGGGTCTCGATCACGATCGGATAATCCACCGGTACCCGCTGCAGGAAACCGCGCACGTCTTCCGGCGTATCCAGCGCCAGTCCCAGCACCTGTACACCGTGCTCGCCCTGGACATGTGCGAAACGCGCCAGTTCGGGCATTTCTTCAACGCAGGGCGCGCACCAGCTGGCCCAGACATTGATCAACAGCGGGCGACCGCCAGCGTGCTGGCGCAGGTCCAGCGGCCGGCCTTCAAGATCGGGCAGCGACAGCGCGGGCAGGCTGTCGCCGACCTGCAGGGCAGGTGCCGCAGCCGCCACAGCAGGCGCCGCTGGCATGGCCTCAGGCGCAACCGGCGCAGGAGCCAATCGATGCCCGGCCCACAGGCCAAGGCCGGCGGCCAGCACCGCTGTCCACAGCAGCGCTGGCCGTTGCCACTTCATCGTGCGGTGCGCAGCAGCGCTTCCTCCACCACCGCCTGGGTCAGCAGGGTCGGCAGCACGGTCGGCGGTGCGCCGGGGCCGTACACCACGTACAGCGGCACGCCGACGGCCTTGTGCTCTTCCAGGAACGTGGTGATCTGCGGATCGACGTTGGTGTAGTCACCGCGCATGTACACCGCGTTGGTGCGCTTGAGCAGGTCCTTGAACTCCGGCCGCGACAGCACGGCGCGCTCGTTGGCCTTGCAGCTCACGCACCAGTCGGCGGTCATGTTGACGAATACCACGCGGTTGTCGGCGCGCAGGCGGTCCAGCAACTGCGGCGAATACTCCACCACGTTGTCGCTGGCGGCCTGTGCGGCGCGTGCCGGCGCTGCCAGCTGGGTCACGCCCCAGGCCGGTACCAATGCGCCGATCGCCAGCAGCACGCCGAGCAGGGTCACCGCACGCGAGCCGGTCCAGCGGTTGCGCTCGAACAGCCACAGGCCGAAGGCGAACAGCAACAGGCCACCCAGCACCAGCGCCATGCCGTCCACGCCGCGTTGCTTGCCCAGCACCCACAGCAGCCACAGCGCGGTGGCGTACATCGGGAAGGCCAGCACGTGCTTGAGCGTTTCCATCCACGGGCCGGGCTTGGGCAGGCGGCGCGCCAGCGCCGGCACGAAGCCGATCAGCAGGAACGGCAGCGCCAGGCCCAGGCCGAGGAACAGGAACACGGTCATCGCCTTCAGCGGCGGGGCAATGAACGCGTAGGCGATCGCGCCACCCATGAACGGGCCGACGCAGGCACTGCCGACCACGCAGGCCAGCGCACCGGTGAAGAAGTCACCGGCCGGGCCGCTGCGGCTGGCCAGCGACTGGCCCAGGTTGCCGATGCCGCCGCCCAGGGTGAACACGCCGGACAGGCTCAGGCCTACCGCGAACATGATGTAGGCCAGCGCCGCCACCACGCCCGGGTGCTGCAGCTGGAAGCCGATGCCGACGGCGTTGCCGATTGCGCGCAGGCCCACCATCAACGCACCGATCACCGCGAATGCGACCAGCACGCCCAAGGTGTACCAGAGCGCGTGGCTGCGTGCGCGCTGCGGGCTTTCGCCACTCTGTGCCAGGCTCAGGACCTTCAGCGACAGGATCGGCAGCACGCAGGGCATCAGGTTCAACACCAGGCCGCCGGCCAGCGCCAGCAGCAGCACCCAGACGAACGAACGGTCCGGGTTCGGTGTGGTCGCCGGCGGGCGCGTACGCAGCGCGTTGTCACCGCGCGCATCGGCGGCGAATTCATTGCCGTCCACGGTGCCTGCGACGGCCGGGGGGGCGGCATCCGTATTGGGCACCGTCGGCAGCAGGCGCAGGGGGGCGCCGTTGGCGCCTTCGCGTGGCGCCACAGCCAACGGGCTGATTACCTCGTTGCGCGGCGGTGCCTGGTCGGCGCTGGCGCTGACCTTGCCGGCCGGGATCGACAGCTTCACCCGGCGGGTCATTGGCGGGTAGCAGATGCCATCGGTCTGGCAGCCCTGGAAGGTCACCACGAGGGTGCCGTCAACCGCGTCGGCAACCGTGCGCCGCAACGGCAGCGGCACTTCCACCTGGTTGAAGTACACCGAGACATCGCCGAAGTGCTCGTCGCGATGCGATTGCGCGGCTGGCCAACGCGGCGTGCCGGCCTGCACGCCGGTGCTGCCTTCCAGCTTCAGCGAGGTGCGGTCGCGATACAGGTAGTAGCCCGGTGCCGGGCTGAAGCGCAGCAGCAGGGTGTTGCCGTCGCTGGCGATGGCATCGAAGCCGAACGCCTGTTCCGACGGCAGCGGCAGCGCCTGGCTGTTGCTGGCCGCACCCGGCAGGCGCAGGCCGCCGCTGTTGCCGGCACCGGCCAGTGGGTTGTTGAACGGACTGGCCGCACCGGCGCGGCTGGCCGGGGCCGCCGCCTGTGCACCGCTGCCGGGCAGGGTGACCTGCACCACGCGCTTCTGCGGCGGGTAGCAGACACCGGCATCGGCGCAGCCCTGGTAACGCACTTCCAGACCGATGGTACCGGCGGCCTCGGTCGGCGTGCCGGGCAGGCTGGCCTGCAGGCGCTCGCGATAGGTTTCGACCTCGCCGAAGAAATCGTCGTGGTGCTTGTCGCCCTTGGGCATCTGCAGCGCGCCGGCATTGAAGGCCGGGTCGGCCTTGACGCTGGTGCGGTGGCGATACAGGTAATAGCCGGGCGCGATCTTGAACTGGAGTTGCACCTGGCCACGTTCGGGGGCGGTGGCGGTCAGCGCGAACGCCTGGTCCACCGGCAGCAGGTCTTTCTCATCCAGGGCGAACGCCGGCAGCGAGAGCCACAACAGGGCGCACAGGGCGGCGCCACGCGCAAACAGAGTCTTCAATCAGTGTCCTCCCGGGTCTGTGCCCGGATCCAGTCCAGATACGCCGGCAGGCCGGCCCGGGTTTCGACCGCGATGCACTCCGGGAGTTCATACGGATGCAGTTCGACGATCCGGGCGATTGCGTCATTGACGCGACTCGCGGTGGTCTTCACCAGCAGCTGCAGCTCGGCGTCGGTGGTCACCTCGCCCTGCCAGCGGTAGGTCGACTGCGCGCCATCGAGGCGGGTCACGCACGCGGCCAGGCGCTCGCCAACCAGCGCGTGCGCGATGCGCTCGGCACTGGCCCGGTCCGGGCAGGTGGTCAACAGCAGCAGGACGGGATCGACGGTCGACATGACCGTCGAGTATAGGGCCGCCGCCGGGTCAGGACCCGGCGGCGGCCGTGGACCGCTGCGTTGCGCGGTCAGTTGGCCAGCTGGCAGGTGGCCGGCTTGGCCGAGGTGAACAGGCCAGGGGTCGCCCACTCGGGGTGGTCGATGAACGGGTTGCGGTTGCCCTGGAAGCTGTAGATCACGTCATTGCGCGCGCGCTCGGCATCATCCGGCGGGTCGGACAGGTGCCAGTCGATCAGCGTCGACAGCAGGCCCATGTAGGCCGGTGAGCTGCTGGTCTTGACGATCCTGCTGCGGTCGTCGGTCAGCTCCAGGTCCGGCTCGGACTGGCCAGTGGCTGCATCCTTGCCGCCCTCGTAGCGGATCGCCATGTACATTACCGCACGCGCCATGTCGCCCTTGCGCTTGCCCCACACCTCGAACGTGCCGGTGTTGCCGTCCGGCGTGCGCACCCAGTTGGAGTTGCCCGGATAGCCACCACTGCCGCCACCCTGGCCGTTGTTGGCCTCGGTGGCGCGCTCGCCGCAGCTGGCGTCGCACTTGCCGAACGGCTTGTTGCCACGGTCGGCGTTCCACTGTGCATCGGTCAGGTACAGCATGTGGGTGTCGGTATACGGCGCGTACGGCAGGCCCTTGTCACCCGTGGTGGTGGCAAAACCCAGCGAGTTCGGCCAGGTGTGCTCGCGGTTGTACTTCAGGCCACTGCCGCTGCCGGCGCGATCGGTCACCTTGGCGTAGCTGCGGTTGCGATACGCGTCGAGGATGCGGTTCGGGTTGTTCGGGTCCTCGTCGGCGATCTCCAGGATGGTCCAGGTACTGGTGCCCGAGCCGCTGTACGGGTAGGCGGTGTGGCCCTTGATTGTCGCGTGCAGCGAGCAGCGCAGCTGGCTCGGGCTGGAGGTGTTGACCTTGGAGTAGTAGCCGGCCGGCACACCCGGGTTGCCCGGGTCCGGATTGCCGCCGGTGCTGGCCACGGTGAAGGCGATGCGGCTGTCGGCCGCCGGGTGTGCGCCCTGCAGGTCGGTGATGCGCGCGGCGCGGATGTCGAAGCGGCAGGCTTCACCGGCCACCAGCGCGGTGTTGGTGGACAGCTTCACGCTGCGTCCGCTGGCCGGGAAGGTCAGCGGCACGCTGCCGGAGGTACCGCAGCTCAGCGCGAACGCGCCGCTGGCCAGGTTCACCGTCTCGCTGAACACCACTTCCAGATCGGCCGCGGCCGGGAAGGTGCTGCTGCCCTGCGCCGGGGTGGTGGTGGACACCGACGGCGGCGTGTTCGGGCCCGGGGTGCCGCCGCCACTGAAGGTCTGGCCGTTGTTGCAGCTGCCGAAGGTCTGCCTGGCCGACTCGGCCCAGGTGAAGTGGGCGTACTGGCTGCCGCTGCCGGTCAGCTGCAGCGAGGTGCCCGGCGCCGTGCTGTTGGTCTCGGCCACCGGAATGTTCTGGCTGGTCATGCCGGCGGCAGGGCCACCGGAGGCGGTGATGGCGCCCTCGTAGCTGAGGAACTGGACCACCTTGCCGCTGGCGTCGACCAGGGCGATGCCGTCGTTCGGGCCGTTCTGGATGCCGTTGGTCGGGTAGTTGACCACGGCGATGCTGGCGCTGCCGCAACCGGCGGCGGTGCCGGCCGGGACCGGGTTGTTGGCGTAGACCGTGGCGGCCGAAGGATTGCTGCCGTTGTAGAGGTAGAGGCGGTAGCCGGACAGGTCTTCACCTGCGGTAGCGACCACTTCGATGGCTTCGCCGACGTCACCGGCGGCGGTGCTGTCGTCGTAGTGCAGTTCGTTGATGAAGACCTCGGCCTGGGCCGGCGCCGCGGCCAGTGCCAGCAGGCAGGCGGCGGCAAGCGGGGACAGCAATCGCATCGACTACTCCTTGTGATTGGGAATGCCTGACCGAGCCTAAGGCTGATCCAGTGACACTTTGTCGTAAATGAACGTCAGATATCTGACAGTGCGACGCTTGTCACCGAAATTGTCCAGGACCGACGCCTTGGCCGAGGCGCGCGGGTGGAAAAATTTTTTCATTCCGCCCTTGAAAGGGGGCGGCGGGGCTCCATCTCTGCCCTGCTCCCGACGTTGTCGGGTTTCTTCACGTGCGGTTCTGGCACTCGCCTGGGGTGAGTGCTAACATCGCCGGACTTTTTTAGACCAATCAATCACTTAAGAGGTCTCCTATGAGCATCAAGCCGCTGCACGACCGCGTTGTGGTCAAGCCGATCGAAGCCGACGAAATCTCCGCCGGTGGCATCGTCATCCCCGACTCGGCCAAGGAAAAGTCCACCAAGGGTGAGGTCGTGGCCGTCGGCCCGGGCAAGCCGCTGGACAACGGCAACGTGCGCGCGCCGTCGCTGAAGGTCGGCGACAAGGTCATCTATGGCCAGTACGCCGGCAGCTCGTACAAGAGCGAAGGCGTCGAATACAAGGTCCTGCGCGAAGACGACGTGCTCGCCGTCATCGGCTGAGCCTCGGCGCGACCTGTTTCAACCTGATCCCAAACTCCCAGCCGCCGGGCACCGTCCGGCGCTACCAATGAGGTAAATGCAATGGCTGCCAAGGATATTCGTTTCGGTGAAGACGCCCGTTCGCGCATGGTGCGCGGCGTCAACGTTCTCGCCAATGCCGTCAAGGCCACCCTGGGCCCGAAGGGCCGCAACGTCGTGCTGGAAAAGAGCTTCGGCGCCCCGACCATCACCAAGGACGGCGTCTCCGTCGCCAAGGAAATCGAACTGGCTGACAAGTTCGAGAACATGGGCGCGCAGATGGTGAAGGAAGTTGCTTCGCGCACCAACGACGATGCCGGCGACGGCACCACCACCGCCACCGTGCTGGCCCAGGCCCTGATCCGCGAAGGCGCCAAGGCCGTTGCCGCCGGCATGAACCCGATGGACCTCAAGCGCGGTATCGACAAGGCCGTTTCGGCCGCCGTCGCCGAGCTGAAGAACATCTCCAAGCCGACCGCCGACGACAAGGCGATCGCCCAGGTCGGTACCATCTCGGCCAACTCGGACGAGTCGATCGGCCAGATCATCGCTGACGCGATGAAGGAAGTCGGCAAGGAAGGCGTCATCACCGTTGAAGAAGGCTCGGGCCTGGACAACGAGCTGGACGTGGTCAAGGGCATGCAGTTCGACCGCGGCTACCTGTCGCCGTACTTCATCAACAACCAGCAGTCGCAGACCGCTGACCTGGATGACCCGTTCATCCTGCTGCACGACAAGAAGATCTCCAACGTCCGTGACCTGCTGCCGGTGCTGGAAGGCGTCGCCAAGGCCGGCAAGCCGCTGCTGATCGTGGCCGAGGAAGTTGAAGGCGAAGCGCTGGCCACCCTGGTCGTCAACACCATCCGTGGCATCGTCAAGGTCGTGGCCGTCAAGGCCCCGGGCTTCGGCGACCGTCGCAAGGCGATGCTGGAAGACATGGCCGTGCTGACCGGCGGCACCGTGATCTCCGAAGAAGTCGGCCTGTCGCTGGAGAAGGCCACCATCAAGGACCTGGGCCGCGCCAAGAAGGTGCAGGTCTCCAAGGAGAACACCACCATCATCGACGGCGTCGGCGACAAGGCCAACGTTGATGCACGCGTGGCGCAGATCAAGACCCAGATCCAGGACACCTCCTCGGATTACGACCGCGAGAAGCTGCAGGAACGCGTGGCCAAGCTGGCCGGCGGTGTTGCCGTGATCAAGGTCGGCGCCTCGACCGAAATCGAAATGAAGGAAAAGAAGGATCGCGTCGACGACGCCCTGCACGCCACCCGTGCGGCCGTTGAAGAAGGCGTGGTTCCGGGCGGCGGCGTTGCCCTGGTCCGCGCGATCACCGCGCTGGCCGGCCTGAAGGGCGCCAACGAAGACCAGAACCACGGCATCCAGATCGCCCTGCGTGCGATGGAAGCCCCGCTGCGCGAGATCGTTGCCAACGCCGGTGACGAGCCGTCGGTCATCATCAACAAGGTCAAGGAAGGCACCGGCAGCTTCGGCTACAACGCCGCTACCGGCGAGTTCGGCGACATGCTGCAGTTCGGCATCCTGGACCCGACCAAGGTGACCCGTTCGGCGCTGCAGAACGCGGCCTCGATCGCTGGCCTGATGATCACCACCGAAGCCATGGTTGCCGAAGCTCCGAAGAAGGACGAGCCGGCCATGGGCGGCGCCGGTGGCATGGGCGGCATGGGTGGCATGGGCGGCATGGACTTCTAAGGTCCACGCCCGCGTCGGACGTTGCCGGCCCTGGCCGGCGCGTCTCCCCGATGCAAGGAAAAACCCCGCCGCGAGGCGGGGTTTTTTTGTTGTCCGGTTGCCGCCATGGCGCCGCGTCGCTACGCTCGCAGGACCATGCCTACCTCGTTCATCGTCGTCGACGACTTCCTCTCTCCAGCCGATGCACACGGCCTGCGCCAGGCCGGGCTGGGCCTGACCTACCCGGCGCAGGAGGGGGCATTCCCCGGGCGTAATTCGCTCGAACGGCTGGAGCTGGACGGCCTGTCCGAGGCCGCGTCGCGGTTGGTCAACGAGCCGCTGCGGCCGGTCAATCCGTTGCAGTCGCACGGCAAGTTCCGGCTGACCCTGGCCAGCGATGTGGGTCGCGCCAAGGTGCACACCGACCATTCGCACTGGTCCGGCATCCTCTACCTCAGCGCCCCGGAGCACTGCGAAGGGGGTACCGAGTTCTTCCGCCATCGCCGCACCAACACCGAGCGCATGGCGCTGAACGCCCACGAGCTGGCTGCGCTGGGCTACGCCAACGGCGGCGACATGCATCGGGACATCATCGAGCGCGACAGCGTCGACGACAGCCAGTGGGAAATGACCATGCGCATCCCGATGCGCTTCAACCGCCTGGTGCTGCTGCGCCCGTGGTTCTGGCATACCGCCGGCCCGGCCTTCGGCGACCGGCCGGAGAATGGGCGGCTGGTCTACCTGATGTTCTTCGAGCAGGCGCGTTGAAGGGAGATCATCCACGCATGGCGTGGATCTACTTCACGAATGCCTTCGCTGCGCCGTACTCCCACTGCCACGGTACGCCGATGTCGCCCAGCACGAAGGCCACCATCGCCGGGAAGGTCGCCTCGGCGCGCACATCGTTGCCCAGGATCACCACGCAGCGCTGCTGCTGCTCGACGCACACCAGCGTATTACCGACCGCATCATCGTGGCCGCCCTTGTAGAAGCCCGCGCCTTGCGGGCCACGGAAAGTCACCACCCCCAGGCCGGCCGCCAGGTCCTTGCGCTGCAGCGCCTTCGGCAGCTCCGGCTGCAGGGTGGGGAACTGGCTGGCGGTGGTGATCGGCAGCTGCGGCCGCACCAGCTCCTTGCGCATCGTCACTGACAGCCCATCGCCGCGCACGTAGCCGGCGGCGAAACGGGCCATGTCGGCGATGGTGGTATCCATCGAACCGGCCGCGCGTACGCGGCTGCGCTCATCGTGCGGCTCGGCGGTGCCCTCCTTGGTCCAGCCGTCGGCCAGGTTGGTGGCGAAGTCCCCGCGCCACATCATGCTGGTGCGGGTCATGCCGAAGCGGTCGAATACCCGCTGCTGCATCAACGCACCCACATCCTCGCCCAGCCGTCCGCGTTCGATCACGAACTGCAGCAGGATCAGCCCTTCGCCGGAATAGCCGTAGCGGCTGCCTGGATCGAAGTGGAACTTCAGCCGGCCGTCCGGTTCCAGAAACGCGAAGTTGGCAAAACCACTGGCGTGGTTGAGCAGCAGGCGAGGGGTGAGCTGGCGCCAGCGCGCATCATCGGCCAGCACGCTGTAGTCGGCGTACTTCTTCGTTTCGGGCGGATAGTCTGGCAACGGCTTGTCCAGCGCTGTGGCGATGCTGGCATCCAGATCGATCCTGCGGTCCTGCGCCAGCTGCGCGACCAGATGGCCGAATGCCATCTTGGTCAGCGAGGCGGCGTACATCACCGTATCAGTGCGCAGTGGTTCGCCTGCGGTATTGCGCTCGCCGTAGGCGGCGACGTGCACCACCTTGCCGCCGTCGATCACCGCCAGTGCCATGCCGCGCGCCTGTGCGGCCTGCATCAACCGCTGCGCTTCGGCATCGATGCGGGCCGGCGAGGGTACCGGGGGAGGTGCAGCCAGCACGGCCAGCGGGAACAGCGTCAGCAACATCAGGGCAGCACGGCACATGCGTGGAACTCCTGGTGGGGCGCACGGTGATGCTACGCCAGGCTGCCGCTGGCGTCATTGCCGGATGTCAGCTGGCCTGCGGCCGGCGCAGGCAGATCCGGGACGCGCCGGCACCGATGTCCACCTGGCCGCCGCGCATTGCATCCGCACCAAGGATCAGCGCCGGCCGGCCCTCCAGGCCGATCGCCTTGAACACTGGCAGTTCGCTGATGCGGACCTCCATCGAGGGGTGCTGCCAGCCGTTGCCGGCCATGCCGGGCAGGGTGTACAGCCAGGTTGCCTGCTTTCCGCCGCCCAGGCCTTCGGTGCCCTTTTCACGCACCCGCACCCGTGCGTCGCTGCCGTCGGTGCGCAGCCCCAGTGCGCGGGCTGCTTCGGCGTTGAGGACGGTCTGCGCGGCACCGGTGTCGACCACGGCGATGGCGTCCACCGCGGGCGCGCCCAGTGCAAGCATGATGAAACCGAACTGGCGCAGGCCGTCAGTGCGTCCGGGCAGCGCATTGGGCTGGCAACCCGGTCCTTCCAGGTTCAATCCGCCGGGTGTCCACAGCGCCAGTTGATTGCGGCCGAAGTCCCAACGGGTGTCCCAGCGTCCGGTCAGATCGTTGCCGATCAAGCCGTCAATGGCCGGATCATCGTCCTTCGGCAACGACGACAGATCGACCTTCATGGCTTGGGCCTGCAGCTGCCAACTGCCCAGCTGCCAGGACGTTCTGCGTATGCGCTGCAGCCGCGCGGAGGCTGCACTTGCCCCTTGGGCCTGCGATACCTCCGCATCCGCATCTCCCAGACCGTAGCGCCGCACGACGCGGTCATCGACCAGCGTGGCGCCTGCCGCGCTGTCGACCACGAAGCGCAGCGGTTCGGCACGCCCGTCCAGCGACACGGCCACGGCCGGATGACCGCCCTGCATCCACATCGGCAGGATGTGTTCGGGGGAATCGGACGCCAGCGCAGCCAGCGGGGCAGCAAGCAGGACGAATGGGATGAGGCGCAAGGCAAGTCTCCGCAGTGATCATGGGTGACCATTGGCGCGCAGCGGCGTATCGCGGGAATATCGGCGTTGATACCGTCCTGATACAGACCTGCCTGATACTGCCTGCATGACGACTCCCGCCCGTGTCATCGTTGTCGATGACGACGCCAGCATCCGTGATGCCATCGCCGATTGCCTGTTGCTGCATGGCTACCAGGTACGGGTGGCAGCGGACGCGACGGCGCTGGACGTGCTGCTGCAGGTCGATCGCCCGGACGTGATCATCCTCGACTGGATGATGCCCGGTGAGGATGGCCTGTCGGTCTGCCGCCGGCTGCAGGCACGGGCCATTCCGATCCTGATGCTGTCGGCGATGGGCAGCGCACCGGACAGGGTGATCGGCCTGGAGATGGGCGCGGACGACTACCTGGCCAAGCCGTTCGACCCGCGCGAGCTGCTGGCGCGGGTACGCGCGCTGCTGCGCCGGCAGGACAAGCTGCGCGCGCAGGTAGCCAGTGAACTGCGCTTTTCTGGTTGGCGGTTGCTGCCGGAACAACGTCGCCTGCTGGCGCCGGATGGGAACGAGCTGGTGCTCAGCCGTGGTGAATTCAGCCTGTTGCTGGCGCTGGCCGAACGCCCCGGGCGGGTGCTGGGGCGCGAGCAGCTGCTGCAGCTGAGCCGTGGCGAACCGAGTGACAGCGTCGACCGCGCGGTCGACCTGGCGATCAGCCGCCTGCGCCGCAAGCTCGGGCAGGCCTCACCCGGTGCGGAAGCCCTGGTGCAGACATCGCGTGGCGAAGGCTATCGCTTCCACGCCGAGGTCCAGGTGCTGTGAACAGCCGGTGGCCGACCGCGCGTTGGATCACGATGCTGGCCCTGGCCAGCCTGCTGCTGGCGACACTGGTCAGCGTGGCCGTGGTTGGCTGGATGCCTCGGCCCGCGCCGCCACCGATGCGGTTGGACCAGGCCGTGCAGGTGCTGCGGGGGGAGCAGGCCGCGGCACCACTGGGCCTGCATCTGGCGACGCAGGATGCGCCACCAAAGGGCAGTGCCAGTGACTGGCTCACCCAGTTGGCGGCGCTGCAGATGGGTTTGCCGGCGAAGGAGGTGCGCCTGGTCTGGAGCGGACAGGGCAAGGCGCCTGATGTGCAGGTCATCGAAGGCGGCGCGGTGCTCGACGGCACGGCGCGGGTCGGTGTACTGAAGGCGCAGGCCGCGCTGCTGACCGCGATGCAATGGCCGCCGTTTGAACTGGGCGTGCGCCAGGCCGATGGCCGCTGGCGGGTGGTCGGCAGCGATCACAGTGATCTGGCAGCTTGGCGGCGACAGGTGATACTGGCGCTGCTGGGCGGTGCCGTGTTGCTGGCGCCGCTGGCGGCGTGGGCATCGATCCGGCTGGGGCGTCCACTACGACGCTTGGCCGATGCCAGTGCACGTGTGGACCTGCAAGCCGACACGCCCCTGCCGGATGATGGCCCGCGCGAGGTACAGATGCTGGCCGCCGCGATCGGCACCGGTCGAGAGCGCCTGCGTGCGCAGGCCCAGGACATGACCCATATGCTGGCTGCAGTGGCGCACGACCTGCGCACACCATTGACCGGCCTGCGACTGCGCGCCGAGTTCGCGCCCACACCACAGGCGGCCCGGATGGTGGCGGACATCGAGCGCATGGACACGATGATCGAGCAGGTGCTCGATTACGCACGCGGCGAATTGCAGCCGTTGCAGATGCGCCCGCTGGATCTGGCCGCGCTGCTGGAGGAGTGCGTGCAGGCAGCGTTGCTGCGCGGTGTCGAGATCTCCATCCAGGGGCCGGACAGTCTGCCCTGGCACGGCGACGCGCTGCTGCTTCGGCGCGCGTTCGACAACCTTATCGACAATGCCGATCGCTATGCCGGGGCGGTGGAACTGCGGCTTGCCGTGGTTGAGCGAGGGGTCCAGCTGGAGGTGATGGATCGGGGCCCAGGTATCGCCGAGGGCGACCGAGTACGCCTGCTGCAACCGTTCCAGCGCAGCGAGCGTTCTCGTAGTCGCACCACCGGTGGTGCGGGACTTGGGCTGGCAGTGGCCGCCAATGTGGCGAGGCGGCACGCGGGCGAACTGCAGCTGCTGCACCGGGAGGGCGGCGGGCTGGTTGCGTGCCTGCTGCTGGGAAAGTTCACCTGATATCGGCTGTGGTTTACAGGCAGCGGCTGTTCGGCTGTATGATTAGCCACCTAACCATATCACGTGCGTGAGATGATCGAAGCCAAGCACCATGCCCTGATCGAGGAAGCGCAGCGACGCGGTCACGCCAACATCGCGCCGCTGCGCCTGTGTTTCCAGCTGCTCTCGCTGTCCTCGTCGATCGATCGCGACTGCGCCGCGCGGCTGGCACCGCATGGGCTCAGCGAGGGTCGCTTCATCGTGCTGTTCCTGTTGCACGGGGCCGGTGGCGCACTGCCGCCGCATGTGCTGGCCGAGCGCGCCGGCGTGACCCGCGCCACCATCAGCGGCCTGCTCGATGGCCTGCAGCGCGAAGGCCTGCTGCAGCGTCGCAACGATGACGGGGATGGCCGCCGCCTGCAGATCGTGCTGACCGCACCGGGAAAGCGTTTGGCCGAATCGCTGTTCGAGCAGCACACGCAATGGATCGGTGGGCTGTTCAACGGCCTGGATGCTGATGAACAGCAGCAGCTGTCACAGCTGCTGCACAAGGTCTGGCAGCACACGGACGCCGGGCGGGAATCCGCAGCATGAGCACGGCCATTCCTGCGGAACGCCGGCAAGCACTCAACACCGGCCGCGTCCCCGCCACCCATCTGGCAGAATGCCTGGCAGTGGATTTTGCCGCGCTGCTGCAGGTGGTGGCGCCTGCGCTTGCACCGGAGGCGCTGCAACGCATGCGGGACGCCTCAGGCAAGGGCATCACGCTGCGCATGGCCCTGGCTGCGCAACTGCTGCGTGAGGCGGGGCAGGGGGCGCCTGCGCTCTGGCAGCATCACAGCTCCGATACCGTGCGCGGCTGGGCCTGCTACCTGATCGGCAGCGATGCCCGCGCAACGCTGGCAGGGAAGCTGCAGCAGATGCGCACACTGGCCGATGACCCCCATTTCGGTGTGCGCGAATGGGCGTGGCTGGCACTACGCACGGACATCGTTGCCGCACCACTGCAGGCGCTGGAGCACCTGCAACCGTGGTCACAGGAAACATCGCCGTACCTGCGCCGCTTCGCCTGCGAAGCACTGCGTCCGCGCGGTGTCTGGGCCACGCATATCGCACTGTTCAAGCAGCACCCGGAACATGCATCCGCGCTGCTGGAAGCACTGGCCGACGATCCGGAACGCTATGTGCAGGATTCGGTCGGAAATTGGCTCAACGATGCCGGCAAGACCCAGCCGCAGTGGCTGCGCCAGCTGTGTACGCGTTGGCAGCATGAGCGCCACAGCGACGCCAACGCCTACATCCGCAAACGCGCGCTGCGCTCGCTCCGGTAGTGCCGGCCGCTGGCCGGCAACCCCCGAACCCTCAAGGAAGAACCACCATGTCGCACACCTTCATCGAGCTCTACACCGCCACTCCTGCCTGGACCACACTTCCGCCCGAGCAGCGGAACGCCTTCTTCGCCCGTATCGGCGCCGGCATGCAGCAGTTCGATCCGGTCCGCATCACGCCGCTGGCGATGGGCCGCATTGCCTCGGGCGTACCGCACGGCAGCGATGAGCAGTTCTATGCGGTCTGGCGCTGCGCAAGCCGCGAGGAGGTCGATGCGTTGATGGCCGGCATTGCCGCTACCGGCTGGCATGAGTACTTCACCACCACCCAGGCGGTAGGCGCGATGGACAGCATGGCCCAGCACCTTGCCGACCTGGCGGCCTTGTAGCGGGGCGGCAGACGCCGGCAGATCCCGGTGCTGGGCATGGGTGGCACATGCGCCTGTCACGCAGACGCGGTAAACAGGACATTGCCCATGTCCATCCGCAGGAAGGTCGATCATGCAGAGCACGCTCCAGGTCACGCTGTTCGGCCCTCTTGGCGACAGCCCGGCGTTGCAGTTGCCGGGGCTGGAGGGGCCGTCGGTGGCCATCCAGGAATCGGCCCTGCGGCGCTTGGTTTCCGATCTCTACACCGCGCGTTCCCTGCTCAACCCCGAGCAGCTGGACGAGGCCCGGCAGGAACTGGATCGCGTGCTGGAACGCTGGGCCGACATCCATGAGGGCCTGCTGCTGGACGTGGAAGTGCATGGCAAATGAGCGACGTTGCGTGGGTGCCGCCGCGTGGGCAGGGCTGGCGCGCATCTCGCTGAACCGCGTCCCCAGTTGCGGATGAAACATTTTGCACTGCGCAAAAGCTGTGCTATCAATACAACCCATGAACGCAGCCGCCACCCGCTTTTACTGGTATTACTTTCCGAAGCCACTGGCGGAGGAAGGACTGCGCTCACCCTGAAGAAAGCTTCAGACGCATTCCCGAAAGCCGCCAGCGAACCTGGCGGCTTTTTTCATGCTGCCACGCTGGGGACCCCCAACGTTCCGGAGACCTCCCCCAATGCCCCCGCACACCGACGACCTGCGTATCCGCACCATCGAACCGCTGACACCGCCTGCCCAGCTGCTGGCGATGCTGCCGTGTGACGATGAAGCCTCCGACACCGTCAGCGCCTCGCGCGCGGCCCTGCACCAGATCCTGCATGGCCGTGACGACCGCCTGGCGGTGGTGGTTGGCCCATGCTCGATCCACGACCCGAAGGCCGCCATCGAGTACGCCCAGCGCCTGAAGCCGCTGCGTGACGCGCTGGCCGGGGAACTTGAAATCGTGATGCGCGTGTACTTCGAGAAGCCGCGCACCACGGTGGGCTGGAAGGGCCTGATCAACGATCCGGACCTGGACGGCAGCTTCAGGATCGACAAGGGCCTGCGCATCGCCCGTGGCCTGCTGCGCGACATCAACAAGCTCGGCCTGCCGGCCGGCGTCGAGTTCCTCGACGTGATCTCGCCGCAATACATCGCCGATCTGGTGGCCTGGGGCGCCATTGGTGCGCGCACCACCGAAAGCCAGGTGCACCGCGAACTGGCCTCGGGGCTGTCGTGCCCGGTCGGCTTCAAGAACGGCACCGATGGCAACGTGAAGATCGCCGCCGACGCGGTGGGTGCGGCCTCCAATCCGCATCACTTCCTGTCGGTCACCAAGCAGGGCGGCACCGCCATCGTGTCGACCACTGGCAACCCGGATTGCCATGTGATCCTGCGCGGCGGCAAGCAGCCGAACTACGATGCAGGCAGTGTCGCCGAGGCCTGCCAGGCGCTGGCCAAGGCCAAGCTGCCGACTCGTCTGATGATCGACGCCAGCCATGCCAACAGCCTGAAGAATCCGGACAACCAGCCGAAGGTGATCGAGGACATCGCCGTTCAGTTGGAAGACGGTGAACAGCGCATCGTCGGTGTGATGATCGAGAGCCATCTGGTCGGTGGTCGCCAGGAACTGGTGGAAGGCCAACCGCTGGTCTACGGGCAGAGCATCACCGATGGCTGCATCGACTGGGACACCACCGTGACGGTGCTGGAGCGACTGGCCGCGGCCGTGCGCGCCCGTCGCGACGTGAAGGTGTCCGAAGCCGCTTGACTGCGGCACGTGTGTGGATGGCGGCCAGCGCCTGCGGGGGTGCGGCCGCGATCAGGGCCGGTCGGAGTTGGAGACCGGCCCATCTGCACCGGCGATGCGCCTGGCGCTGCGCATGAGCGACAGCGCCAGGTACATCGCCGGGGTGGTGCGGATTCCGCCGCGCGAACCTCAATGCACTTCGTCGTGGTACACGAACTTCGGCATTTCCCAGCGGTAGTGGATCGCCAGCAGGCGTAGCGCGAAGCCGCCGCCGAGGCAGCACAGGATCGCGGTGGCGTCGGCCACGCCCCAGTGCAGCAGCAACAGGTAGGCCGCGCCGGTCAGCAGCGCGATGATCGCGTACAGCTCCTTCTGGAAGATCAGCGGCACCTCGTTGCAGAGGATGTCGCGCAGCACGCCGCCGAACGCGCCGGTCAGCATGCCGGCGATCAGCACGATCGGCATCGCATGGCCGGCTTCGCGCGCAATCGAGCAGCCGATCAGGGTGAAGGCGATCAGGCCCAGGCCATCGAGCACCAGGAAGGTGCGGCGGAAGTGGTGCATCCAGCGCGCCACCCAGGTGGCGATCAGCGCCGCGCACACGGTGAAGCCCAGGTACTCGGGATGCTTCACCCAGCCCAGCGGGTAGTGGCCGAGCAGGATGTCGCGCAGTGAACCACCGCCGAGTGCGGTGACGCAGGCGATCATGACCACGCCGAACAGGTCCATGCGGCGGCGGCCGGCGGACAGCGCGCCGGTCATGGCTTCGGCGGAAATGGCGATCAGGTAGATGATGGACAGCAGCATGGGGCAGGCTCCGGGCGCGGTGGGGCCGGCCATGCGCGGACGCCGCCATTGCCTGCGCAATGACGGAATGACGATGACCGGTGCCGCTCCCGCTGTCCTTTTGCCTGAGAGTTCAGCGGCATGGGCCGCGTGCCCCTTCGGCGGATCGTCCCGGGCATGCCCGGTGACCTCTCTCCAGCTCGGCGAGTCGAATGCATGGTTGGTGGGATTCCAGCCCACCGGCCTGAGCGATCATGGGAGCCTGCGCCTTCGGCGGGCGCCAGCGCGGCGCCTCTCTCCTGCATTCGGGCGCCAGTATATCCGCTGCAGTGCAGCACGGCATAATCCGGGCATGGCCCCGTCCCTCCGCCCGTGGTTCCTGTACCTGCTCGAATGTCGCGATGGCAGCTATTACGCCGGCATCAGCACCGACGTGGACGCGCGTTTCGCCGCCCACCAGGCTGGCAAGGGCGCGCGCTACACCCGGGCCCGGCCGCCGCTGCGGGTGCTGGCCGTGCGCGAGTACCCGGACCGGGCCGCCGCCTCCCGCGCCGAATGGCAGCTCAAGCAGCAGCCGCGCGAACGCAAGCTGGCCTGGCTGCAGGCGGTGGATGCTCGGTCCCTGTAGATCCATGGCATACATGGATGCCTCTGTGCCGCCATGCGATGATCGCCCAGCCCTCAGCGCTGGAGACCCGGATGTCCACCGTCGCCCTGTTGTTCGCTCTCTCCGCGTCAACCAGTCCCGCTGCCGACCCGGCCACCCTCGCGGCCATCGAAGCCACCTGCCATGACTACGTCGACGGCCAGCTGGAGGCCGACCCGCAGCGCGTCGCCCGCTCCCTGCACCCGGACCTGGCCAAGCGCGCGGTCCTCGGCGATACGCCCGACGAGCGGCTGGGCCTGCGCCGCATGTCGAAGGAAGAACTGGTCGCGCTGACGAAGCAGGGCGCGCTGAAAACCCCGAAGGATCAATGGGACCGCCGCTGCACGGTGCTGGACGTGACCGGCAATGCCGCCTCGGTGCGATTGGAAACGCCGTGGTTCGTCGATTACTTCCACATGGGGCGCTTCGACCAGCGCTGGGTCATCGTCAATGCGTTGTGGTACCCGAAACCGAAGGCGAAGTGAGCACGATGCGTGCCGCCGGTAAGGCATGGGTCTCCGTCGTCGTATTGGCCGCCGGCATCGCACTGCTGCCTGGCCTGCTGTACCTGCTCGGGCTTGCCCTGGTGGGCGGTTGGCCGAAGCCAGCAGACCGTGCGCCCAGTGGTGTGGCTGCGTGCAGCAGTGAACCGCGAACAGGATTTCAGCCGATGAATCCCTGGAGTTTCGCCGCGCAGTTCTTCGACGACGACGCGATGAAGAAGAAGGTGCCAGAGGTGGAACGGGAGGCGTTCTGGATTGCCCGCCGCCATCTTTGGCGGCAGCCACGGCACGACATGCTGCGCTGGCATCTGAGCAGCACGGCACTGACGATCTGGATTACCCGCAACTGGAGTGCCGCGCAGATTGCCGACACCGCAAGGAAGGAGGACTTCTGCCGCGCATGGTCGAAACGGCGGGTGCCCGGCGGCCCGATGAAGCGGTAGATCCACGCCATGCATGGATGATGTTGGAGTCAGAGCCCTTTCCTGCGGAGAGGGGACGGACCGCGCGGCAGCCGGCCAGCGGCCGGCACTACCGTCGGGGTCGCCGGTCTTCCTGGTCATCACCGAAGATGATGCGCGCGCTGCGCTGGTAGCTCCAGTACGCCACGGCCCAGTTCAGCAGCACTACGATGCGGTTGCGGAAGCCGATCAGGAAGAACACGTGCGCGGCCAGCCAGAACCACCAGGCCAGCACGCCCGACAGCTGCAGCCGCCCCAGGTGCACGATCGCGGCCATGCGACCGATAGTGGCCAGGTTGCCGTAGTCGGCGTACTTGAACGGGCCGGGCTCGGGCTTGCCGTGCAGGCGTGCACGGATCACCTCGGCCACGTATTTGCCCATCTGCTTGGCGGCGGGCGCCACGCCGGGTACCGGCTTGCCGTTGGCCTGGCTCAGTGCGGCCAGGTCACCGGCCACGAACAGCTCCGGGTGATCGGGCAGGGTCAGGTCCGGTTGCACCGGCACGCGGCCGGCGCGGTCCAGTGGCACGTCCAGCGTGCGCGCCAGCGGTGAAGCGGCCACGCCGGCGGCCCAGACCACGGTGCGGGCCGGCACGAACTGGTCACCGAGCGTGAAGCCCTGGCTGTCGATGTCGCTCACCGGGGTACCGGTCAGCACTTCCACGCCCAGCTTTTCCAGCTGCCGCCGTGCTTTCAGCGAAAGCACTTCCGGGAACGAGGACAGCACGCGCGGGCCGGCTTCGACCAGCCGCACCTTGGCGCTGGCCGGATCAATGTGGCGGAACTCATTGCGCAATGTATGCCGCGCGATCTCGGCCAGGGTGCCGGCCAGTTCAACACCGGTGGGACCGCCACCGACCACCGCGAAGCTCAGCCACGCGGCCTTCTTCGCCGGGTCCGGTTCTGCTTCGGCACGCTCGAACGCCAGCAGCAGCTTGCGGCGCAGCGCGATCGCATCGTCCAGCGTCTTCAGGCCGGGCGCATCATCGGCCCACTGGTCGTTGCCGAAGTAGGCGTGGGTGGCGCCGGTGGCCAGCAGCAGGCTGTCGTAGTCCAGCGTGCTGCCATCGGCCATGCGGATCTGCCGGGACTGCTTGTCGATGGCGACCACTTCGCCGAGGCGGACTTCCACGTTGCGCTGGTGGCCGAGGATATGGCGCAGTGGTGCAGCGATATCCGGCGCGGACAGGCCGGCGGTGGCCACCTGGTACAGCAGCGGCTGGAACAGATGATGGTTGCGGCGGTCGACCAGGGTGATGCGTATGCGCTCGCGGGCCAGGGCACGGGTGGCCCAGAGACCGGCAAAACCGCCGCCGACAACAACCAGGTGGGGAACGCGCTCGCGACTCATCGACTCACTCCAGTGGGGGCATTGGGGGAAGCGCCTGGCATCTTCGCACGGCGGCCGCCTGTCACGTCAGCGCCCGCGTGGATCGGCGATACTCGGGTTCAGGCAACCGCCCGCGAGGAGTCCATGAGCGAACCGGAAAAGCGCATCGCCCTGTTGATCGACGCCGACAATGCGCCGGCCTCGAAGATCGACGAGGTGTTGGCCGAAGTGGCCCGCTATGGGGTGGCCAACGTGCGCCGCGCCTATGGCAACTGGAAGAGCCCGCGACTGAAGGGGTGGGAAGCGGTGCTGCATGAGTATGCGATCCGTCCCATCCAGCAGTTCGCCTACAGCAAGGGCAAGAATGCCTCGGACATGGCGATGGTGATCGATGCCATGGACCTGCTGTACGCACGCAACCTGGATGGCTTTGCCATCGTCTCCAGCGATGCGGACTTCACCCCGATGGTGATGCGCCTGCTGACCGATGGCGTGAAGGTGTACGGTTTCGGCGAGAAGAAAACACCCGAGCCGTTCGTCAACGCGTGCTCGAAATTCACCTACCTGGAAGCACTGGGCCAGACCCACGCCAGCGTGCCGGATACCGAACAGGCATCCAGCGAACAGGCCTCGAACGAGCCGGTGGCCAACGACGATGCGCGCCCGCGCAAGAGCGGTGCGGAAATGCGCAGCGACACGCGGCTGGTGAAGATGCTGCGCCGCGCGGTGTCCGCGGCCGAGGGCGAGGATGGCTGGTCGCACCTCGGCCCGGTCGGCAGCCAGATCGGCAACCAGGCGTCGTTCGACCCGCGCAACTACGGCTACGGCAAGCTCAGCGATCTGCTGGCAGCGATCGGCCTGTTCGAACTGAAGAAGGATGGCAAGTCGTCCTACGTGCGCGCGCTGCCGAAAAAGAACCGGTAATGCCGGCCGCTGGCCAGCGAGGAACCGGTAGTGCCGGCCGCTGGCCGGCAATTCCCTGACGCCAGATCCCGCATCCGGTATGCACACACCCCGCCCGATCAGGGGTATCGTTGCCGCTCGCATTGCCAGCAAGGAATACCCGCATGTTGAAGATCTGGGGCCGTCGCAATTCCAGCAACGTCCGCAAGGTGCTGTGGTGTGCCGAGGAAATCGGCCTGCCGTACGAGTCCATCGAGGTCGGTGGCAGCCACGGCGGCACGCAGACGCCGGAATACCAGGCGATGAATCCCAATGGCCTGGTACCGGTGATCGAAGACCGCGGCCTGCCGCTGTGGGAATCGAACGCCATCGTGCGCTACCTGAGTGCGCGCTACGCGCTGGGCACGCTGTACGCCGAAGACCCGATGGAACGCGCCCAGGCCGAGAAGTGGATGGACTGGAGCACCTCGCGCATGGCGCCGCTGTACACCGACCTGATCTGGGGCATCATGCGCACCGCCCCGGCCGACCGCGACGAAGCGCGGATCAATGCCGCCATCGTGCGCGCCGGCGACTACCTGGCGATGGCCGATGCCACCCTGGCCAAGCAGCCGTGGCTGTCCGGCGAGACATTCGCGATGGGTGACATCCCGCTGGGCTCGCTGATCTATGCCTGGTTCGAACTGCCGATCCAGCGTCCGGAACTGCCGCACCTGGCCGACTGGTACGCCCGTCTTCGCGAGCGCCCCGCCTACCAGCGCGGCGTGATGTCGCCGCTGACGTAAGCGAAAGCGTCCGGGGTCAGAGCCCTTTTCTGCGAAAAGGGATCCGACCCCAGGGCATCGGGGTCGGATCCCACCCGACGGGTAGGCTCTGACCCCTCAATAAAGATCCGTCGGATCCACATCCAGCGACCAGCGCACCTTGCGTGCTTCCGGCAGCGCATACAGCTGCGGTACCAGTTGCGAAAGCACCCCGTGCAGCGGTGGCCGCTGCGCGGCAGACAGCAGCAGCTGGGCGCGCTGGTAACCTGCGCGCCGTGGCATCGGCGCCGGCATGGGTCCATAGGCTTCCACCACGTCCTGCTCGCCCAGCAGCTGTCGCGCTGCCAGCAGGAATGCATTGGCATGCTCCACCTGCTGCGCTTCGGCGCGCATCAGCGCCAGATGCGCGAACGGCGGGAATCCTGCGGCCTGGCGCTGGTTCAACTCGGCCTGCGCGAACGGGTGGTAGCCACCGCTGACCAGGGTCTCCAGCAGTGGGTGCCCCGGGTGATGCGTCTGCAGCCAGACTTCGCCCGGGTCGCGCGCGCGTCCGGCGCGACCGGCGACCTGGATCAGCTGCTGCGCCAGTTTCTCGCTGGCGCGGAAGTCGGCCGAGAACAGGCCCTCGTCGATGCCGACCACCACCACCAGGGTCAGCTTGGGCAGGTCGTGGCCCTTGGCCAGGATCTGCGTGCCGACCAGGATGCCGGGCTGGTCGCCCAGTTTCGCCAGCTGTTGTTCCAGTGCATCGCGTCGCGAGGTGGTGCTGCGGTCGATGCGCACCACCGGGAAGTCGGCGAAGGCGGCGGTGAGATGTTCTTCCAGGCGCTCGGTGCCGATGCCCTGCGGTTGCAGCGCCAGACTCCCGCACGCGGGGCATGCCAGCGGCGCCGGTTGCCGCGCACCGCAGTGATGGCACTGCAGGCGACGACCGCCGCCATGCACGGTCATCGGTGCATCGCAGCGGTTGCATGGCGCGGTCCAGCCGCAGTCGTGGCACAGCAGTACCGGCGCATAGCCACGGCGGTTCTTGAACACCAGCACCTGCTGGCCGCGCTGCAGGTGCTCGCCGATGCCGGCCAGCACGTCGGCCGAGAGGCCGTCATGCAATGGTCGCTTGCGCACATCAAGGATGCGCACGCGCGGTGGCCGCGCATCACCGGCACGCTGCTTCAGGCGCAGGTGGGTGTAGCGCCCGGCATAGGCGTTGTGCAGCGTCTCCAGTGAAGGCGTAGCGCTGCCCAGCAGCACCGGAACGCCCAGCGCCTTGCCCCGGACCAGAGCGAAATCGCGTGCGTGGTAGCGGATGCCGTCCTGCTGCTTGTAGCTGCCGTCATGCTCCTCGTCGACGATCAGCAGGCCGGCCTGCGGCAGCGGCGTGAACACCGCCGAGCGGGTGCCGACGATCACCCGTGCCTCGCCGCGCGAAGCCGCCGCCCAGACCCGGGCGCGCTCGTTGTCGTTCAACCCCGAATGCAGTGCATGCACGGCGATGCCGAGGCGGCCGCGGAAGCGTGCCAGGGTCTGCGGGGTGAGGCCGATTTCCGGCACCAGCACCAGCGCCTGCTTGCCTTGGGCCAGGCAGTGGATGATGGCCTGCAGGTAGACCTCGGTCTTGCCGCTGCCGGTTACGCCATCCAGCAGGAACGGTTGGAAGCCCTCGACTGCGTTGATCGCCGCCACGGCCTCTGCCTGCTCCGTGTTGAGGGTGGGGCCAGGCAGTGGCTGCGCGTGCTGCGGAGCGACGCGCAGCGCCACGCGTTCGGCCAGCTCGCGCTTGGCCAGGCTGCGCGCGGCGGTGCGCCAGTCGTCCATGCGTTCGCCCAGCACGTCCTCATCGACGATGGCGTCGGCCAGCAGCTCGGCCAGCTGCCGGGGGCGGCTGCCGGCGCGCAGTTTTTCGCGCTGGGCGCGGCCTTCGGCGGTCAGCTGCCAGCCCCAGTGATGGGTGTCGGGCAGGGCGTCGCCATGGCGCAGCGGGCCCGGCAGGGCGGTGCTCAGCACCTCGCCCAGTGGCGCATGGGTGTAGCGCGCCAGCCACTGCAGGCTGTGCCACAGCTCGCCCTGGAGCAGCGGTTGCGGGTCGCACCAGGCCAAGGCCTGGCGCAGTCCCTGGCCGTCATCGGTCTGGCCGTGCCTCACCACTACGCCGACCAGCTCGCGGTTGCCGAACGGCACCTTCAGGCGGCAGCCGACCGCGACCGTGGGGCCATCGCCCTCTGGTGACAGGTAGTCGAACAGGCGCGGCAGCGGGACGGGCAGGGCGACCTGCAGGGTCGGAATGGGTGAAAGCATCGGGCCAGTGTAACGGGCCATGCGCGCGCGGATGGCAGGGGCCAGAGACTGCCGGGGGGCCTCCGTCGAATCATAAATGTCACCTAAATATCGGTGTCCATTGGAGATTCAGTCTTATCCACATGTTCTGTGGATAACGTTGTGTGTTACCGGTCGACGGGAACGCAGGAGGCCGATGGCGACGAGCTCACGCTTGGGTTGGTCAAAAAATCGCCACACTTCAAAGTCATTCAAAATCAACAACTTGAGTGTGAAACATTGCTGAAACAGAGTGAATTCAGCTGGATGCCGCAGTTTTCCCCAAGGCGGGCGTGGTGCTGTGCACAACCTGCAGCACGAAGTGCCGGCGCGCGCAAGTCCTACGGGTGCCGATGGGCTGCCGCTATCATGCCGGCAGACCTTTGGAGTGACCGATGACGGCTGTGCCCGCCCCTGTTTCCTCGACCGCGGCCGGCGCGCTGTCGGCGTTCCTGCGTGGCGTCGAGCGCCGCGCCCTGGTGGTGGCTGAGCTGCAGTGCGGCGATGCCGCGCGAGCCGAGCAGACCCTGGTGGCGGTGATGCGCGCCTTCGCCGCGGTCGCCAGCGACCTGCCGATGGCGCAGTGGCCGACCCGCTTCTGGACCCTGCTGGGCCAGCGCCAGGCGCTGCGCGAGCCGGTGGGCGGCCAGTGGCTGCCGCCGTTGGCCGCGCTGGGCGAGATGGGGCCGCTGCCGCGCCTGGCATTCCTGCTGCGGGTGGGCGGCAGTCTGGACGAGGGTATCGCCATGCGCGTGCTCGACCAGGACGAAGCGGGCTACCAGCACCTGCTGGCTGATGCCTGCCCCCGTGATGCGCACGGCCAGCCCGATGCGTCGGCATGGCGCCAGCTGGCCGAACAGGTGCAGCTGCGCATCCGCGACCTGCCGGCCAAGCGCCTGCAGCAGCTGCAACAGCCGGCTGCGTCGGCCGCCAGCAATGAAGCTCCCGCGACCAGCTGGCGCGCACCGCAGCGCGATGATCGTGCGGCCGCCCAGGGCAAGCGGCGGCGTCCCAATGCCAGGCCGCGCTGGCGCGGCCCGGTGATCCTGCTGGTGACGGTGGCGGTGCTGTTGGCCGCGGCACTGGGCTGGCGCTACTGGCAAGGACATTCATCCGGTAGCGACGCTCCACTGCCGGAAGGGGTAGTGGGCGAAGCTGGCCCGGTCACGGTGGAAGCGCTTCCGCCGAGCAAGGTCAATGCCACGCCGGATGCGACCCCGGCCCAAGCCTCCGACGACGCCATGATGCTGGCCGACCGCGACTATCCGCTGGTGGCCGATGCCGATCTGTATGCCTGGACCGCCGCCGGCGGCCCGTTGCCGGTGGACGAATCGCAATCCAGGCCGAGCCGGCCCGAGCCGGCCAGCGCCACGCTGGAAACCGCTGCCGCCGATGAATAAGACCCTGTTCGCCAGCCTGCTGCTGGCCCTGCCGTTGGCGCTGTCCGCCGCGCCGCAGACCTTGAGCGTGCCGCTGCCGCCGCCAGTGCCGGGCAGTTCACCGGCGGCTCCCGCTCCGGCCACCACAAACACGACGCCCGCTGCGTTCACCCAGCTCGACGCCCAGCAGCAGCGTCAGCGCCGTGCCGACTACGCGGCCTGGCGCGCCCTGCCGGAGAGCGAGCGGGAGCGCATCCGGCAGGCTGCGGCGCGGTTCAATGCGCTGCCGGCGGACCAGCAGCAGCGCCTGCGCGAGCAGTTCCAGGCGCAGGACCAGGCCTTCCGCGAGGGCTGGCGGCTGGGCCCGCAGCTGGGACTGGAGTTCCCCAAGCTGCACGGCCTGTTCGGCTTCGTGCCACCGGAACAGCGCGAGGCCGCGCTGGCCGTGCTGCGCCAGCTCAGCCCAGCGCAGCTGGCCCAGCTGACCCTGGTCGCGCAGCGCACGCCACCGCAGGAGCGTGACACGGTGCGAGGCGCGTTCCTCGCCGTGCCGGCCGCCGAGCGCGATGCCTGGCTCAAGCGCCAGGCGGGTCAGTAAGCAAAGGGGACGGAGGGGATTAAGCCGTGTTCGGCACGGTCGTGCTTGAAACGACTTAATCCCCTCCGTCCCCTTTTCTGTTCGTAACGCGATCACAACGCGTGATGCCGCGGCCTGCCGGAACCCAGCATTCACGCCATGTCATGGGAATGCGCGCGCTGCGCGCGTAAGATGACCGGCCGCAACCCGGTGCCTGTGCCCTTCGCGCGCAACCGTAGTTCGCGTCAAGCACCTTATGTCTACTGCAACCTCCACGCCGCGCTTCAGCAAGGAAGTCGGCGCCACCGGTCTGCTCGCCCTGCCGCTTGTGCTCGGGCATGTGTCCACCGGTCTGATCTCCTTCGTCGACAACGTCATTGCCGGCCACCACGCCACCGCGACCCTGGCCGCGGTGACCATCGGCACGGCGCTGTTGTGGCTGCCGATGCTGATCCCGATCGGCACCCTGATCTCGCTCACCGCCTCGGTATCGCAGCTGCACGGCGCCGGCCGCGAGCGCGAGATCGGCCCGCTGTTCCGCCAGGCACTGTGGCTGGCGCTGGGGCTGGGGCTGATCATGTTCACCTTCCTCACGGTGGTGCCGCCGCTGCTGCCATCGTTCGGCATCGCGCCGGACATCGTGCCGGGGGCGACCGCGTTCCTGCACGCGGTGCGCTGGGGCGGGCCCGCGCTGACCCTGTACTTCTGCATGCGTTACCTGAGCGAAGGCATGCACTGGACGTTGCCGACCATGCTGCTCGGCTTCGGCGGCCTGCTGGTGCTGGCGCCGATGGGCTACGTGCTGGCCAACGGCAAGCTCGGTTTCCCGGAACTGGGTGCGGAAGGCCTGGGCATCGCTTCGGCGGTGATGATGTGGCTGCAGGCCACGGCGTTTGCCCTCTACCTGTGGCGCACCAAGCGCTTCGCCCACCTGCAGCTGTTCTCGCACTTCGAAGGACCGCGCTGGAAGGCGATCTGGGACCTGCTGCGCACCGGCCTGCCGATCGGCATTACCGTGCTGATGGAAGGCGGCCTGTTCATCGTCACCGCGCTGCTGATCGGCCGTCTGGGTGCGAATGAAGCGGCCGCGCACCAGATCGCGATCAACGTGGCGCAGCTGTGCTTCATGATCCCGATGGGCGTGGCCGAGGCCACCACCGTGCGCGTCGGCCATGCGGTTGGCCGTGGCGATGGCTTCGGCGTACGGCGTGCGGCCTGGGCCGGCTACGCGATCATCATGGGCACGCAGACGCTGTCGGCGGCGGTGCTGCTGTTCGGCCACGATGCCATCGTCGGTGTCTACACCAACGACCTGGCGGTGGCCGGCCTGGCCTCGACGCTGCTGCTGTACGCGGCCACCTTCCAGTTCCCGGATGGCATCCAGGTACTGTCGGCCGGCGCGCTGCGCGGCCTGAAAGACACCCGCGTGCCGATGTTCATCGCCATGTTCGCGTACTGGGGCCTGGGCATGCCGCTCGGCGCCGGGCTCGGCCTGGGCATGGGCATGGGCCCGCAGGGCATGTGGATCGGCCTGATCGTTGGCCTGACCGCCGCTGCCATCCTGATGGGCTGGCGCCTGCGCCGCAGCAGCCTGCGCATCGGCCAGTCGATGTTGTCCTGACCTTTGCGCCCGCCATGCCGACCCATGGCGGGCGATCCCCTGACTTGTGTCCGATGCTGCATCACGCGGCACCGGCTATGCTGGTACCACGGCAAGAAGCCATCCGGAGCGTTCCATGAATCAACCCGTGCCCCCGCTGCCCCCGGCGCGTCGCAACCCCGTCGCCAGTTTCTTCATCGGGCTGTGGGACGTCATGAACTTCACCCGCCGGTTGATCCTCAACCTGCTGTTCTTCGGCCTGCTGTTCCTGCTGCTGGTGATGTTCGTCATCGCGGCGGGCATGGGTGCCGGTGCCAGCAAGTCACTGCAGGATCGCACCACCCTGGTGATCGCCCCGGAAGGTCGCCTGGTCGAGCAGTTCAGCGCCGACCCGGTCAGCCGTGCACTGGCCAAGGCGGTGGGCGACAACGGCGCCGAAGAGATCCAGCTGCGCGACCTGCTGCGGGTGATCGAGTCGGCCAAGGAAGACAAGAAGATCGAGCGCGTGGTGCTGGAGCTGGACAAGCTGCAGCCGTCCGGCTTCGCTTCGCTGCGTGAAGTGGCCACCGCGCTGCAGGACCTGCGTGCCTCCGGCAAGCAGCTGGTGGCCTACAGCGAGAGCATGGGCCAGTCGCAGTACCTGCTGGCCGCACAGGCCGACGAGGTCTACCTGGACCCGATGGGGTCGGTGGTGCTCGAGGGCCTGGGCCGCTACCGCCAGTACTTCCGCACCGGCCTGCAGGACAAGCTGGGCGTGGACGTGCACCTGTTCAAGGTGGGCGAGTACAAGTCCGCGGCCGAGCCGTACGTGCTCGATGCGGCCTCGCCGGCCTCCAAGGAAGCCGACCTGTTCTGGATGAACGACGTGTGGCAGCGCTATCTGGCGGACATCGCCAAGGCGCGTCGCCTGGACCCGGCACAGCTGGCCGCCGGCATCGACACGCTGCCGGAAGGCATCGCCGCCGCCGGTGGCGACCTGGCCAAGTTCGCCCTGCAGCAGAAGCTGGTGACCGCGCTGAAGACCCGCGAGGAGTTCGAGGATCTGATGATCGAGCGCGGCGTGGCCGATGACGATGCCGACGGTGGTTTCCGCAACGTCGACTTCGGCACCTACCTGGGCCAGCTCGATGCGCGCCGCAACCCGGTGGACAACCGTCCGCAGGTAGCGGTGGTTGTGGCCGCCGGCGAAATCAGCGGCGGCGATCTCCCGGCCGGCCGCATCGGTGGCGAATCGACCTCGGCGCTGCTGCGTGCCGCGCGTGACGACGAGAACGTGAAGGCGGTGGTGCTGCGCGTGGATTCGCCGGGCGGTGAAGTGTTCGCCTCCGAGCAGATCCGCCGCGAAGTGGTGGCCCTGCAGGCCGCCGGCAAGCCGGTGGTGGTGTCGATGGGCGACCTGGCCGCCTCCGGTGGCTACTGGATCAGCATGAATGCCGATCGCATCTATGCCGATCCGTCGACCATCACCGGTTCGATCGGCATCTTCGGCATGGTGCCGAACTTCAGCCGCGCGCTGGACAAGATCGGCGTGCACACCGATGGTGTCGGCACCACCCGTTTCGCGGGTGCGTTCGATGTCACCCGCCCGATGGATCCGGCCGTTGGCCAGGTCATCCAGTCGGTGATCAACAAGGGTTACGCCGACTTCACCGGTCGCGTCGCCGACGCCCGCAAGAAGCCGGTCGAGGCCGTCGACGAAGTGGCACGTGGCCGCGTGTGGAGCGGTGCGCAGGCCAAGGAACGTGGCCTGGTCGATGCCTTCGGTGGCCTGAAGGATGCCGTGGCCGATGCCGCCAGCCGCGCCAAGCTGGGCAAGGCCGATGCCTATCGCGTGCGCTACATCGAGAAGGCGGCAACGCCGTTCGCGCAGTTTGTCAGCGGTTTCGCCGGCAGCCGTGCCGGCGCCTGGATGCTGTCCGACTCGGGCATGGCGCGGATGGTGCTGGCGCGCACGATGCCGGAAGTGGATACGCAGCTGCGCTTTGTCGAGAACGCGGCGCGCGAGAAGGGCAACGGCACGCCGGTGAAGGCGCTGGCCTACTGCTTCTGCGGGTTCTGATCGGCAACGGTGACGAATGAAAACGCCCGGCCCTGGCCGGGCGTTCTCGTTGGTGGGGGTCGGATCCCTTTGCCCCGCAAAGGGCTCTGACCCCACAGGTCACTGCGTCGCGTCGGCCTCGGCCTTGCGTTCGCGTGCGGCGGCTTCTTCCACCGCTTTCTGCGCGCCCTTGGCGCGGTCCAGCGGTTCCTGCATCGCACGCGACATCGCTTTGGGCACCGGTGGCTTCTCCGGGTTCGGCGTCGGCGGCCGCTGGCAGGCCACCAGCAGCACGCCGGCCAGCAGGGACGAGAACAGGGTCAGGATGCGCATGGCGGCTCTCCGCAGTGGGCGTACGTGCAGTGTCGCATCCTCGGCAGAGGGCCGCCGTGAGCGCGTATCCTTGCCGCATCGAAATGCAGCGGGCGCGGCCCCGGAGGAAACATGACCCAGCAACGGTGGCGCCTGGACGGGCAGACCGCCCTGATCACCGGTGCCAGCGCCGGTATCGGCCTGGCCATCGCGCACGAACTGGCCGGCTTCGGCGCGGACCTGATGATCGTCGGGCGCGATATCGACATGCTGGAGACCGCGCGCGACGAGCTGCTGGATGTGTATCCGCAGATGCAGGTGCACGCGCTGGCCGCCGATGTCTCCGACGACGAGGACCGCCGGCAGATCCTGGACTGGGTGGAAGACCACAGTGATGGCCTGCACATCCTGGTCAACAACGCTGGCGGCAACGTCACCAAGGCGGCCACGGAGTATTCAGAGGACGAATGGCGGAAGATCTTCGAGACCAACCTGTTCTCGGCGTTCGAGCTGTCGCGCTACGCGCATCCGCTGCTGGCTCGCCACGCATCGTCGTCGATCGTCAACGTCGGCAGCGTGTCCGGCCTGACCCATGTGCGCAGCGGCGTGGTCTACGGCATGAGCAAGGCCGCGATGCACCAGATGACCCGCAACCTGGCCGTCGAGTGGGCCGAGGATGGCATCCGGGTCAATGCAGTGGCGCCGTGGTACATCCGCACGCGGCGGACCTCCGGTCCGTTGTCGGACCCGGATTACTACGAGGAAGTGATCAACCGCACGCCGATGCGTCGTATCGGCGAGCCGGAGGAAGTGGCCGCCGCGGTGGGCTTCCTGTGCCTGCCGGCAGCCAGCTATGTCACCGGGGAGTGCATCGCGGTGGATGGCGGCTTCCTGCGCTACGGGTTCTGATCTTTCAGCGGGTAGTGCCGGCCGCTGGCCGGCAACTGCAATCATCTGAAGATCCTGTGGTTGCCGGCCAGCGGCCGGCACTACCGGGTGGCGGTCACCCCGGTACCGGGCAGTTGCTGGCCTCCAACACCGCCTGCAGCCGCTCGCGTTCACCGCGCGCGGTATCGCGGTTTTCCGGTGCGGCGAAGCGTTCACGGCCGCGGGCATCGCGGAAGCGCTGCTGCCAGCTGCCGCATCGCTGTGCTTCGGGAAGTTCCTCGCAGCGGTCGCGCACGACTTCGCAGCCGGCCGCGTTCATCGGCGTGACCCCGCCCAGGCCCTGCACCGTCATCGGTTCGCAGCGACCAGGTGATGCCTCGTACTCGTGCAGATAACCACCGCCCTGTCCGTCGGTGCACTGGAAGATCGGGGGAAGCGGCGGCTTCGGTGGACCGTTGCCTGCTTCGGCACGGGCATCGGCATCACGGCGCAGGGTCGCACTGTCGAGAATCTGGTTGGCACCTTCGCGTTCAACCATTCCCGCTTCCATGATGGTGCGTCCTTCGTCCGCGCGTCGTGGTTTCGCTGGGGCCGCAGGGGCAACGGCCGGTCCGGCCGGCACCGGCGCGGGTGTTTCGACGGGGGCGGGTGCAGGTTCCGCAGCCACAGGTGCAGCGGCAGCCGGCTGCGGGTTGGCCGGGCCGGGCACGCGCAGCACCTGCTGCTTGCTGCGGGTGGGGCACGGCGTGCGCTGCAGGGTAGGGACGTCACTACTGCTGGAGGTACAGCGGTAGATCACGCCCTCTTCGGCCAACGCGCTTCCGGGCAGCAGCGCCAGAAGCAACCAGATCAGTCTGTTCATGCTCACAGCGTACAGGCTGCGCTCAACGCTGGCAGTCGCGTGACAGGCGCGCGTCGATGCCACGCTGTTCGTTGCTGATGGCGGTGCGCTCGCTCTGCAAAGCGCTGTTGTAGCGACGGTCCAGTTCCCAGCGGCGGTCGCGCAGGCGCGCACAGACCTCCTGTGGCGGCAGCGCGTGGCAGCTGTCGCGCACCAGCACGCTGCCGGCCGGGACCTGCACGCCTACGCCGACGGCGGGCGGCCGGTAACCTGCACCCTCGCCGACGGGCGGACCGATCGGTGTGCCGATGGCCGGGCGCGGACCCGGGTACGATGGGCCCCGATGCCCGTGTGGCAGCCAGACGCTGGTCCACAACGGCACCCAACGCGGATTGCCCTCGTTGCTGTCGCTGGTATAGCGCTGGCCATCGTCGCGCACGCATTCGTACAGCGGCTGCGGCGGCTGGATGTAGACGTGGCGGACCTCGCGGTCACGCATCACCGGAGATTCGTCCGGCGGTGCGGGGGCCGCATCGCTGCGCACCACCCGCGGCGCTGGATCGCGCGGGCGCTGCAGGTCGCGGACTTCCTGGCGGCCGCTGTTGCAGGGCCTGTCCTGCAGGGCCACGGCGCCGTTGCTGGCGACGCAGCGGTAGACCCGCACATCCTCGGCCGCCGGTGCCGTCGATGGCAGCAGCAGGCACAGGCCCAAAGCGGTGCGCAGCAGGTTCATGACGGCAGGGTGCGCGATTGTCCGGGGCAGCGCAATCGGCCGCTCAGGAGCGCAGCACGTTGCCGCTGAGCGCGTCGCGGATCGGGGTGGGCTGGGCCAGGCCGCCGGTTTCGCCATCCAGGATGCCATCAAGCAGGCGCAGCAGGCGTGGATCCAGTTCTTCGCGGCGGCGCGCCGGTGGTTCGCCGGCCAGGTTGGCGCTGGTGGAGACCAGCGGGCCTCCCCAGGCACGGCAGAGTTCGGCCACCAGCGGGTGGGCGCTGATGCGCACGGCGATGCCGCTGTGCTCCCCGGTGACCCACGGCTGGGCACGGGGTCCGGCCGGCAGGATCCAGGTGTTGGCGCCGGGCCAGCTGGCCAGCACCGCGCGCTGGCGTGCGTCCGGCAGGGCCTGCAGGCGCACCCAGCCTTCCAGCTGCGCCAGATCGGCCGCGACCAGAATCATGCCTTTTTCGATCGGGCGCTGTTTCAGTCGCAGCACCATGTGCACCGCCGCCTCGTGCGAAGGGTCACAGCCCAGGCCCCAGACCGCTTCGGTCGGGTAGGCGATCACGCCGCCCGCACGGAGCGTGGCGACAGCAGAGTCCAGGGTGAGTTCTTTCATGGCGGCGACCGGCCCGGCGTGGGCCTTCATTATCCCCCTGCTGCGTGCAGAAGGGGTGGTCGGCGCGGACGGTAGGTGCGGACCGTTGGTCCGCACACCTTGCCCCTCATCCACGCATGGCGTGGATCTACTTCTTTGCGGCGGCCTTCTTCGCCGGGGCCTTCTTCGCGGCGGCCTTCTTTACTGCTTTCTTGGCCGCGGCCTTCTTGGCAGGCGCTTTCTTTGCAGCGGCCTTCTTCGGCGCGGCTTCCTTCTTCACTGCCGCCTTCTTGGCCGGGGCTTTCTTCGCGGCGGCCTTCTTGGCACCGAAGCCCTTGCGCACCGGCTTGCCGGTTTCTTCCATCAACTGCTGCACTTCAGCCAGGGTCAGCGACGCCGGTTCGCGATCCTTGGGGATCTTGCCGTTCATCCTGCCGTCGCTGATGTACGGGCCGAAGCGGCCGTTCAACACCTGGATGTCGCTGCCCTCGAACTCCTTGATGATCCGGTTGCGCGCGATCTCTTCCTTCTCTTCGATCAGGAACACGGCGCGCGCCAGGTCGATGGTGTACGGGTCGTCCTCCTTCTTCAGCGAGGCATAGGTGCTGCCGCGCTTGGCGAACGGGCCGAAGCGGCCGATGCCGACGCTGACCGGCTCGCCGTTGTCCTCGCCCAGTGCGCGCGGCATCAGGAACAGCTCCAGCGCGTCTTCCAGGGAAATGGTGTGCATCGACTGGCCGGGGCGCAGCGAAGCGAACTTCGGCTTCTCCTCGGCATCT
This sequence comes from Stenotrophomonas sp. YJH_SMC_40, assembly GCF_059368615.1. Lineage (NCBI taxonomy): Bacteria > Pseudomonadati > Pseudomonadota > Gammaproteobacteria > Lysobacterales > Lysobacteraceae > Stenotrophomonas > Stenotrophomonas sp. YJH_SMC_40. Next base: position 232,002 of record NZ_JCAFRX010000002.1, read on the forward strand.
TCGGCGGTGCTGCCGATGGCGGCATAGGGCCCGAAACGGCCCAGCCGCACGCTGACCGGCTTGCCGGTCTTGGGGTCGGTGCCGAGCTCGCGCGCGCCACTGGCCTCTGCGCGGTCGACCGATTCCTTCTTGTCTTCGACCAGTTCCTTGAACGGTTCCCAGAAGCGCGACATCAGCGGGATCCAGTCTTCTTCGCCACGCGAGACGGCATCGAGCTCGTCTTCAAGCTTGGCGGTGAAGTCGTAATCCACGTACTGGGTGAAGTGGCTGGACAGGAACTTGGAAACCGCGCGGCCCACATCGGACGGGCGGAAGCTGCGCCCTTCCATTTCCACGTACTTGCGGAACAACAGGGTCTGGATGATCGAGGCGTAGGTCGAGGGACGGCCGATGCCGTACTCTTCCAGCGCCTTCACCAGCGCCGCTTCGGTGTAGCGCGGTGGCGGCTGGGTGAAATGCTGTTCGGCTTGGATGCGTTCCAGCGGTACGCGGTCGCCGGGCTTCATCGCCGGCAGCTTGCGGCCTTCGTCCTCGTCCTCGGCACTCTTGTTGTCCTTGCCTTCCTCGTACACGGCCAGGAAGCCGGGCACGACCACGGTGGTGCCGCTGGCGCGGAACACGTGTTCGCTGCCGGCCGACAGGTCGACGCTGACCGTGTTGAGCGTGGCCGGAATCATCTGGCAGGCCACTGCACGCTTCCAGATCAGCTCGTACAGGCGGCGCTCGTCGTCGGTGAGGAAGCGTGCGACCTGGGCCGGGGTGCGCAGGGCCGAGGTCGGGCGTACCGCTTCGTGCGCTTCCTGGGCGTTCTTCGACTTGGTCTGGTAGGTGTTGGGCTGGTCGGGCAGCGAGGCGATGCCGTAATCACGGGCGATCACGTCGCGGATCTCGGCCAGCGCATCCTGCGACAGGTTCACCGAGTCGGTACGCATGTACGAGATCAGGCCGACGGTGCCTTCGTCACCAATCGCCACGCCTTCATACAGCTTCTGCGCCACCTGCATGGTCTTGCGGGTGGTGAAGCCGAGCTTGCGCGAGGCTTCCTGCTGCAGGGTGGAGGTGGTGAACGGCGGCGCCGGGCGGCGCTTGCGCTCCTTGCTGGCCACGTCGGTGACGTGCAGCGAGCCCTGCGCGGCCTGCTGGATGCGCATCCGCGCCGCTTCAGCGATGTCGCCATCGGTGATGGTGAACTGCTCGAACTTCTGCCCGTCCAGCTTGATCAGCTTGGCGTTGAAGTGCTGCGACGGGTGCGCGCACTCGGCGGCGATCGACCAGTACTCGCGGGCGATGAAGGCTTCGATCTCTTCCTCGCGCTCGACGATCATGCGCAGCGCCGGGCTCTGCACGCGGCCGGCGGACAGGCCGCGCTGGACCTTGCGCCACAGCACCGGCGACAGGTTGAAACCGACCAGGTAATCCAGCGCGCGGCGCGCCTGCTGGGCATCGACCAGGTCGCTGGCGATCGCGCGCGGCTGGCTGATGGCTTCCTTGATGGCGCGCGGGGTGATCTCGGTGAACACCACGCGCTGCATCGGCTTGTCCTTGACCAGCCCGCGTTCCTTCAGGATCTCGGCGATATGCCAGCTGATCGCTTCACCCTCGCGATCCGGGTCGGTCGCCAGCAGGATGTCGTCGGCGCCCTTGGCGGCCTTGGCGATCGCATCGACGTGCTTCTCGTTCTTGTCGATCACGTCATAGTGCATGGCGAACCCGTTGTCCGGGTCGACCGCGCCTTCCTTCGGAATCAGGTCACGCACATGCCCATACGAGGCCAGGACGGTGTAGTCCTTGCCGAGGTATTTGTTGATCGTCTTGGCCTTGGCCGGCGATTCGACGATGAGCAGGTGCTTGGGCATGGCAGCAGGGTCTGTGGGGCGAACCGTGGGGAAGGGGCCGCTAGGGTGGAGCAAATGGCCGCATTAGTGAAGCGGCCACGCGCAAATCCATAAACTGAACGCCCGGTAATGTGCCGGGCGTTCAGGTTTCACCTTATTAGAGGAATCACGCCCGGCCAGCCCGTGTCAAGCAGCCAGCCGTGAGGATGGCCGTTCAGGAGGCCATCTTGGCGATGAAGCCGACCGCGAACACCAGCAGCGCCAGGCCCACCAGCGACAGTACCGCGGTCAACACCAGTACCAGCACGGTGACGGTGCCCAGCTCGCGGCGCTGCAGGTGGGGCTGGTCGGTGTAGGCCCAGCGGTCGACCACCAGAGTGTCGCAGATCATGTCGTGCAGGCCCTGCTTGCGTTCGGTGAAGGCCGCCATCAGGAAGCCGATGCCGAGGGTGAAGCTGCTCAGCAGCATGGCCCAGTAACGACCGAACGCGCGGGCCTTGGTCAGGCGCTCGCCGTTGCCGCGGACGACCTTGATGCCGACCGCCATCTTGCCCAGCGTGGCGCCGCCCTTCGAGGCATGGAACCAGGTGTAGTACGCCATGCCGATGCAGAGGTTGATCAGGGCACTGGCCAGCTGGGCCACGATCTCGATGGCCGATTCGCCACTGCCCACCGCGCCCATGCTGGCGCCCAGGATCGCACCGAGGATGGCCCCGATGATGCTGCCGGGGATGACCAGCACGAAGTAGTCGATCATGTAGGCCGCCACGCGCTTCCAGAAGCCTGCGTAGACCACTTCACCGCCCACCACAGGTTGTGCGTGGCCACCGCTGCCGACGGCGGCTGGAGCGCTGTATGGCGAGCTGCTGAGCGCGCCGGTGCCGGGCAACGGTGCGGTGCCGCTATCGATGGCGGCATAGTCGCTGCGCAGGTCGAACCCGCCGCTGCTGGTGGCAGTGCTGGCATCGGCCAGCGTCTGCAGGCCGAGCTCGTCGACCACCTGGCGCAGTGCAGCCCACTGGGCCATGCCCTCGCGCCAGACCAGGGTGTCCAGGTTCAACTGGCCGCGCTGGAAGCGCTGGCGGATCTCCTGGACCGGCAGCGGGCCCTGGCGTTGCTGTCCTTCGGCGTAGTACCACTCAGTCATTGCATGTTCCCTGTTGAATCATCCTTGGAGTTGCTGGCGTGCGCGTGGCTCAGCCGCGGCACGTCGGCGGCAGGTACTTGTCGTTGCTTTCGCCACTGCATTCCCAGCGGCCGCTGTCGCGATCATATTCCAGCCACAGCAGGTCGCCGTCGATGCCCTTGCCTGGTACCGCCAGCGTTGCTTCGATGCCGCAGTGACCGTTGTTGAAGCGGCCGATGTTCACCGCCGACAGGCCCGCGTTGGCGAAGTCGCCCGGGGCCGGGAAGCCGGCGTCATTGGCACCCGGGCAGCGGCCTTCGTCATCGGCGAAATGCTGCACCTGGTCCTTCAGCGGCTGCAGCGCGGCCACGGCGCCGGCGACTTTGCTGCGCACGGTGTAGTCGTTGTAGGCCGGCAGCGCGATGGCGGCCAGGATGGCCACGATCGGGACCAGTACCAGCAACAGGGCACCACCGATGATGGCGGTCAGCGCACAGCCGGACAGCTTCTTTTTCGGTGCCGGCAGGACGGTGGCCGATGCACTGGCGGCGTAGGGCGTGGACGGCGGCAGTACCGGCGGCTGCGGCGGAGGCGGTGCGACGGGTTCCGGTTCCGGTTCGGGTTCGACCGGCGGTACGGCGGCGTCCAGCGCCGGCACGATCAGGCCGAGTTCGTCCACGACGGTGCGCAACGGCTGCCATTGCGGCAGTCCGTCGCGCCACACCAGGGTGTCCAGGGTGATCTGGTTGTTGCGGAACAGCTCGACCAATTGTTCCGCCGGCAGCGGACCTTGCTGCCGGTTGCCTTCTGCATGGAACCACTCGCTCACGGGGACGCTCCTGAATGCGCTATGCCCCCAAGTGTACGGTCAGTGCAGGGGTTCTGGCTCGTCCATGAACATCTGCGTCTCCATCCAGGCATAGGCCGCTTCGGAGCCAGGCTGGTTGAACAGCACCATCAGTACGACCCATTTCAGGTCGTCCAGGTCCAGTTCGTCCTGGTCCAGGGCCATCGCCCGGTCCAGCACCAGTTCGCGCTGGTCGGCGTCGAGGATGCCGTGCTGTTCCAGGTACAGCAGGAAGCCGCGGCATTCCACGTCCAGCTTGTCCAGCTCGGGGCCGTGGTAGACGCGCACGGGGCCGTCGACCCGTGCCTGGGCCACGCTCGGCCGCTGCGCGGCCAGGGCGTCGAGCCAGTCGAACGCCTTGTTGATCTCGGTTGGGCTGAAACCGGCCTGGATCAGGCCGTTCTGGAGCGAATCGCGGTCACGGATCAGGTCCGCGTCTTCGCTGAAATAGTGTTCAAACAGGTACAGCAGTACGTCCAGGATGCTCTCTTTCATTGCCCCTCGGCCTGCGTCGCGCGACGCTGTGGAGGTGAAGAAACTAGGGAGTTCGACAGTAGCGGCCGTGTACGCACACCACGATTCCCGCCAGTTCCATGGCCAGCAGCATGGAGGACACCTGGGGCGCCGTCAATCCACAGCGTGTGATCAGTGAATCCATACTGCTTGGGTCGTGGTCCAGGGCCCGCCACAAGCACTGGTAGTCAGGGTCGTCGGCCCAACGCGCCGGCAGGAGCGCCGGCGGTGCCTGTTCAGTGGGGGTGCCCAGCCGTGATTGCAAGCCCGGCAGCTGCTGGCGAAGGGCAGGGGCCAGCAGTTCCAGCACTTCCTCGGGGCGCTCGACCAGTGCGGCCCCTTCACGGATCAGCCGGTGGCAGCCCGCTGCGCGTGGGTTGAGTACCGAGCCGGGCAGGGCACAGACTTCACGGCCCGCCTCGGCAGCCAGCCGTGCGGTGATCAGGGCGCCGGAGCGTTGCGCAGCCTCGACCACCACCGTCGCCAGCGCCAGCCCGGCCACCAGACGGTTGCGCGCGGGGAAGTGGCCCGGGCGTGCCGGTGTGCCGGGCAGGTACTCGCTGAGCACCGCGCCCTCGGCGGCGATCCGCCCCTGCAACCGTTGGTGGCTGTCCGGATAGGCCCGATCAGGGCCGGTCCCGATCACCGCCACGGTGCAGCCGCCTGCCTCCAATGTGGCCAGATGGGCGGCCGCGTCGATGCCGGCCGCCAGGCCACTGGTTACGGCCAGTCCGGCCTCGACGAAGCAGCCGGCAAAGCGCGCGGCCAGCGCGCGTCCTCCCGGGGTTGGCGAGCGGCTGCCGACCAGCGCCACCGAGGGGCGCCAGGCCAGGCTCGGATCGCCCGCCACGAACAGCGCCAGTGGCGGGTTCGGGACGTCCAGCAGGGGCGGCGGAAAGGCCGCATCGGCAAAGGACAGCAGATGGTGGTCGTCGTCTTCCAGCCAGTGCCGCGCCACGGTCCAGGCGCGGGCGTCGGGGTGTTCCAGTGCAGCGCACTGCTCTGGCGTGCAACCGTGCGCGCGCCAGGTCGCGGCGCCCTGCGCGATCGCGGCCTCCGCGCTGCCCGCGGCCCGCAGCAGGGTCCGCCGTGGCGCCAGCGCGCCGCCTGCCATCACCAGGCGCAGCAGCGCCTCATCAGCTTGCTTGGTCATTCCCCCACTATCGAGCGCATGCAACAAAGGCGCCCTAGGGCGCCTTCGCATGTGGCTGTCAGACTTTGCCGGAGACCGCCCCTGTAGAGTCGACTGTCACTCGACTACCGCGCGCAGCGCGGGCGCTTTCGGGGGGCGGTGAAGAGCAGTCGACCAACAGTCGACTCTACCGCGCGTCCGGGTGCAGGGCGTTGTACCCCACGCGCACCGGCTTCACGCCCTGCATCACCAGCGCGTAGCTGACATTGTCGAAGGTGCGGAACACCATGGCATGCGCCGCGTACTCGTCCGGCAGCGAGACCCGGCCGGCGCCGGTGCTGAGCGAATCGTCCGTGCGCGACGAGTTCGGGTACTTCATGCGGTGCGCCACATGGCGGCCCGGGCGCCACAGCGAGAACACGGTTCCATTGTCCACGCCCTGCGTGCGACCAGCCGAGATCGCGATCACGTCGCGGGGGCCGCCGGCGGTGAACATATCGGTGACGGCCAGCACGCGTACGTCGACGCCCTCGACGCCTGCGGCGGGGACATGGGGCACGAACTGCAGGTCGTACGGCCTGGCCTCGATCGGCACCAGGCGGTCGCCGGCACGCACCTCGCGGCCGCCTTCGTTCTTGTCCAGCACCAGGGTGGACGCCTCGACCTTGCCTCCGGCGACATGGGTGATGGTGCCGGTGGCGACCTGGGCCAGCTCATAGCCGAGCACGCCGCGGCGGTGGTTGGGGGCGCTGTAGGCGCGCCACAGGTTGCCGCTGCCCGGGGTGACGTCGCCGTTGGCGGTCAGGTCCTCGGTCGGCTTGGGCTGGGCGTAGCGCACGGTCGGGCGGACAACCGCCCAGCGCTGGCCTACCTGGGCGTCAGCCAGGCGCACATAGACGGCGTGGCCGCTGGTGGCACGCAGGCGTTCCTCTTCCAGGCCGGCCACGTAGGGCAGCTGCTCGATGCTGTCGACCACGCTCAGCTGCTTCAGGAACGGCTCGACCTGGGCCAGCGGAATGGCGTCGATCGGGGCCTCCTGGCGTGGGCCGGGCCGGGCCGCCACGGTCACCCGGTCCAGGTAGGCCAGGCTCAGGACGTCACCGGGATAGATCAGGTGCGGATTGGCGATCTGCGGATTGGCCTGCCAGATCTCCGGCCACAGCCACGGCTTCTGCAGGAAACGTGCGGCGATATCCCACAACGTATCCCCTTTTCGGACCACATAGGTGTCCGGGTGCCCGCCATTCACTTCCACGGCGGTAGCATAGGCAGCCACGGTCAGCATCGCCGCGGCGACGACCGTACGAAAACGAAGCAACATAGGTGTGAAGCCCTGATTCCCCAACAGGTCCGCGCACTATAGTCCAGAAACCGGGGCGCAAGGCAAGCGTTGGAGCTAGAATCTGCGACGTATGCCGGCGTGCCGGCCCCCTATCCGGAAACAGCCATGGCCCTTCTCCCCATTCTCGAGTTCCCCGATCCGCGCCTGCGTACCAAGGCCGCGTTGATCGAAGCTGCCGAAGTCACCACGCCGGCCTTCCAGGAACTGATCGACAACATGTTCCTGACCATGTACGACGCCCCGGGCATCGGCCTGGCCGCCACCCAGGTGGACGTGCACAAGCGCTTCATGGTCATCGACGTCAGCGAAGAAAAGAATGAACCGCATGTGTTCATCAATCCGGAAATCGTCGCCAAGGACGGGGGCCGGGTGTACCAGGAGGGCTGCCTGTCGGTTCCGGGCATCTTCGCCGACGTGACCCGTGCCGACACCATCACCGTGAAGTACCTGGACCGCAACGGCCAGGAACAGCAGATGGAGGCTGGTGACGTGCTGGCCACCTGCATCCAGCACGAGATGGATCACCTGGACGGCAAGCTGTTCATCGACTATCTGTCGCCGCTCAAGCGCGAGATGGTGCGCAAGAAGCTGGCCAAGCAGCGCAAGCACGTGGCGTGATCGCCAATCCGGGCCACCCTTCGGGTGGCCCGTGCCTGCGCGGCTCGCGCGGGCTCTACGGCGCCGGCCGACGGCGCCGTTTTCTTTCCTGCACGAATCCATCCTGCAAGTGGGGTAGCCATGAGGATTGTCTTTGCCGGTACGCCGGAATTCGCGGTGTCGTCGCTGCGCGCGGCTGCGCGCCACCATGAGGTCGTGGCCGTCTATACCCAACCTGATCGCCCGGCCGGCCGAGGCCGTGGCCTGGCGCCTTCGCCGGTCAAGCTCGAAGCCGTGGCCCGTGGCATTCCGGTCTACCAGCCGGAGTCGCTGAAGGACGCGGTCGCCCAGCAGCAGTTGCGCGACCTGCAGCCGGACCTGATGGTGGTGGTGGCCTATGGCCTGATCCTGCCCAAGGCAGTACTGGCCATCCCGACCCATGGTTGCTGGAACGTGCATGCCTCGCTGCTGCCGCGCTGGCGCGGCGCTGCGCCGATCCAGCGTGCGATCCAGGCTGGTGACGCGAAGACCGGGGTGTGCCTGATGCAGATGGAGGCTGGCCTGGATACCGGCCCGGTGCTGCTGCACCAGGAGCTGCCGATCGCCGCTATCGATACCGGTGGCCAGCTGCACGACAAGCTGGCCGAGCTTGGTGCCCAGGTGTTGTCCGATGGCCTGGGCCTGCTGCGCGCGGGCATCAAGCCGATCGCGCGACCGCAGCCGGAACAGGGCGTGACGTACGCGCACAAGCTGGACAAGGCCGAAGCCAGGCTGGACTGGGCGCAGGACGCCGACGCGCTGGCGCGTGCCGTGCGCGCGTTCAATCCGTGGCCGATCGCCGAGGCAACGCTGGCTGGCGAACGCGTGCGCATCCATGGCGCGGTGGCGCTGGAGGCAGACCACGGTCAGGTGCCGGGCACCGTGCTGGCCGCCGGCCGCGACGGCATCGACATTGCCTGTGGCCAGGGCGCGCTGCGCCTGCGCGTGCTGCAGCGTGAAGGCGGCAAGGCGATCACCGCTGCCGATTACCTCAACGCTCGCCGCGACCTGCGCGTGGGGGCATAAGCGGTGTCCAAGCAGAACGATTTCTCCGTCGCCAAGGCGGCACCGGGCGCGGCCACGCGCATGCTGGCCGCACGCGTGCTGGCACAGGTGTTCACCCGTGGCCGTTCGCTGAAGGCCGAACTGGCCTGGGCGCTGCCGAAGCTGGCCGACAGCCGCGACCGCGCGCTGCTGGAAGCCCTGTGTTTCGCTGTGCTGCGCCGTCGCAGCACCTATGATGCGGCCTTGCAGGCCTGGATGCAGAAGCCGCTGTCGGCGCGCGATGCCGACCTGCGCACGCTGCTGATGGTCGGTTTCGCCCAGCTGGACGTGCTCGAACTGCCTGCGCACGCAGCGCTTTCGGCTACGGTCGATGCGGCGCGCGCGCTGGGCCGTGAGCGCCAGGCAGGCCTGGTCAACGCGATCCTGCGCCGCGCCCAGCGCGAGGGGTTCCCCGAGCAGCCTGCGCGCGACGCCTTCCCGGAATGGTTGGCTGATGCGATCGAACGCGACTGGCCGGCGCAGGCCGAAGCGATCTTCAGCGCCAGCCTGCAACCCGCGCCCTTGTGGCTGCGTGCCAACCGCCAGCACGGCGGTCGCGACAAGGCCCTGGCGACGCTGGCCGAGGCCGGCATTGCCGCTGAAGCCACTGCACTGTGCGCCGATGCGTTGCGCCTGGCGACCCCCGTTGCCGTGAACCAGCTGCCGGGCTTCGGCGATGGTGCACTGTCGGTGCAGGACCTGTCGGCGCAATGCGCGGCCGATGCGCTGGCACCCGCGACCGGCGCCCGCGTGCTGGATGCCTGCGCGGCACCCGGCGGCAAATCGGCGCATCTGCTGGAGCGTGACCCGAGCCTGCGCCTGCTGGCGCTGGATATCGACGCGCGCCGTCTGGCCCGGGCACGTGACACTTACACCCGCACCGGTGTGGGCGAGCATGCGCAGACCCTGGTCGCCGATGCCAGCGATCCCGGTTCGTGGTGGGACGGCGTGCCGTTCGACGCGATCCTGCTGGATGCGCCATGTTCGGCCACGGGCGTGATCCGCCGCCAGCCGGATGTGATGTTCCACCGTCGCGCCGAGGACGTCGATGCACTGGTGGGCGTGCAGGCGCGCCTGCTGGAAGCCTGCTGGTCGATGCTGCGCCCCGGCGGCGTGCTGCTGTACGCCACCTGCTCGATCCTGCGCGCCGAGAACATCGATCAGGTGCGTGCGTTCCTGAAGTGGCACCCGGACGCGGTGGCGCAGCCGCTGGGCGATGCGTTCGGCGTGGATTGCGAAGGCGTGGCACGCCAGCGACTGCCTGGTGACAACGATGCTGACGGTTTCTTCTACGCGCGTCTGATAAAAGCAGCCTGACCCCCCGCTGCCGTTTCGAGTCCCATGCTGAAGACCCACGCGTCGCGCCAGACGTGGTTGTTCGTGGTGGTGGCCCTGCTGGTGCTGGGGGCCGGGCTCGGTCTCCGCGATCCGTGGCCCTCTGACGAACCACGCTTCGCGCTGGTGGCCAGGCAGATGGTCGACAGCGGTTACTGGTTGTTCCCGCATCGCGGTACCGAGCTGTATTCGGACAAGCCGCCGATGCTGATGTGGTGGCAGGCCTCGCTGTATGGCCTGGTTGGCCACTGGCGCGTGGCCTTCCTGCTGCCCTCGCTGCTGGCCGCATTGGGCACGCTGTGGTGCATGGTCGATCTGGGGCGCCGGCTGTGGACGCGGCAGGTCGGGCTCTGCGCGGGGTGGGCACTGCTGTTCGCGCTGCAGTTCACCTTCCAGGCGAAGAAGGCGCAGATCGATCCGCTGCTGGTGCTGTTCATCACCCTGGCCAACTATGGCCTGCTGCGCCACCTGCTGCTGGGCCCGGCCTGGCGCTGGTGGTGGCTGGGCTGGTTCTTTGCCGGTATCGGGGTGATCACCAAGGGCGTGGGCATGCTGGCGCTGCTGATGATCGTGCCGGCGGCCATCGCTGCAGCCCTGCAGTGGCCCCGTGTTTCCCTGCACGCACGCGATGGCCGCTTCTGGCTGGCACCGCTGGCCTTCCTGCTGGCGATATCGCTGTGGCTGGCGCCGATGCTGCTGGCCGCGCTGGGCACCGGATCGGACGAGTACCGCGGCTACATCAACGACATCCTGGTGCGGCAGACGGCCCGCCGCTACACGCAGTCCTGGGACCATCACCAGCCGTGGTGGTACTTCTTCGGTGTCATGCCAACGATGTGGATACCCGCGTTCCTGGCGCTGCCATGGGCGATCCCGGCGTGGCGGCGGCGCCTGTGCCGCCGCGATCCACGCTACCTGCTGCCGCTGGCGTGGTGGTTGCTGGTCGTGCTGTTCTTCTCGATTCCCCAGGGTAAGCGTGATGTCTACATCCTGCCGGCGCTGCCGATGTTCTGCCTGGCGCTGGCGCCGCTGCTGCCCGGGCTGCTGAAGCGGCGCGATGTGCAGCGCGTGCTGGGAGGGTTTGCCGCGTTGCTGGCACTGGGATTGAGCCTGATCGGGGCGCTCGCGTTGCTGGGTGATCCGCGCTTCGAGGTGAACCTTGCCCATGGACGCGGATTGCCGCCCGGCGCGACCGATGCATTGGCGTGGGCGGCGCTGGCGATGGCGATCTGGTCGGCGTTGAGCCTGTGGGCGTGCGGGCGCCGACGTCGGCACGTTGCCTTGGTCTCTACCCTGGCCGGGGTATGGGTGCTGTATAGCCTGGTCGGTTATCCGGTGTTGAACGATTCCAGCTCGGCCCGTGGCCTGATGCGTGAGGTCAGCGCACGCATCGGTCCGCAGGCCGAGCTGGGATTGGTGGCATGGAAAGAGCAGAACCTGCTGATGGCCGATCGCGCGGCGGCCACCTTTGGATTCGAAGCGCGTTGGCATCAACAGCTGCAGGCGGCCGTGCGCTGGCAGCGGCTGGTTCCGCAGCACCGCTGGCTGCTGGTGAACGAAGATGCGATGCAGGCCTGCATTGACCGTGCGCAGGCCGAAATGGCAGGCATTTCCAATCGTCGCCGCTGGTGGCTTGTGCCTGCCGATGCGGTCGCCGGCACCTGCCGGCCGTCGGCGGCGGAACTCGAGCACGAGCGCCGCCTGCAGGGGCCCGGCCTTACCGATTAAGCGTTCGGGCAATGTGGCTCAGGTGCTGGCCAAGGCGGCGTGATAGGTGGCCGAGGTCGCCCCGGCGAAGGTCTGCAGGCCGAACTCACGCTCTGCATGGCGGCGGGCGGCCATGCCCATCGCCGGCAGCGCCTGGCGTTGTTCATACATCGCCTGCACCTGTGCGGCGATGGCGGCTACGTTGCGGGTGGGCACGACCCAGCCGTCGACTCCCTGCTCGATGTTTTCCGGCAGCCCCGCGTAGTCGCTGACCAGCATCGGCCTGGCGCTGGCCATCATTTCGCGGCAGGCGAAGGAAATTGTTTCGATGTCGTTGGACAGCACGAAGCCGACGTCGCCGGCGGCGATCAGTGGGCGCGTATCGGCCAGCAGTCCGGTGAAGTGGACCTGCGTGGCGACATCACCGAGGGCCTGCACCTGCGCGCGTTGCTGCGCGTTGGGCAGGTGACCCGCGACCGCCATGTGTACGTGCGGCCGGATCGCGTCGGGGAGCAGGGCAATGGCCTGCGCAAGGTCGATCCAGCCCTTGTAGTCATCGGTGCCGGCGTTGCTGACCAGCAGCAGCGCATCCGGATCCTGCGTCCATTGCTGCCGCATTGCCTGGCCGGCGTCGGCCGGCAGCGGCGCGAAGCGGTCCAGGTCGACGCCGTTGCGGACCACATCGATCGGGCAGCGCCGGTACGGGCCCTGCTCCAGCAGACGCCCGGTGTGTGCCGAAACCGCAATCACGCGGTCGGTGGCCCAGCGGGCCCTGAAGACATTGCCAAGCGTACGGGTGGGCTTGCTGTTGTGCTTGGTCAGGATGATCGGCGGGCGGCGCATGCCGAGCAGTCCCTGCATCACGAAGCGGTGATCACGAGCACCGTTGACGTGGACCAGGTCGATGCCCTCATCCCGCACCAGCCGGCGCAGCGCATGCTGTTCGGCCAGTTGTCGTGGCAAGGTCGGCAGGCCGCTGCCAAAGGCCATCGGCAGCGGGGTGGCGATTCCTTCCTCGGCCACCGTGCGCAGCAGGCGGCTGTCGGCGGGGGCTGCGACATGGAGCGTGTGCTGGCCATGCAGGGCGCGCGCCAGGGACACGATGTACGTGGTGTGGCCGCCACCGTCGCCATAGTGGAAGTTGGTGTACAGGATTTTCATGGGGATCTTCAGGCAACGCGCAGCAAGTGTGACACAGCCGGCTCAGGGCCGTTCCACAGGGGCTGGAGGATCGGCCACCGCCTGGCCGTTGCCCAGCATCCACAGCATGATGGTCTTCTGCCGTACGTAGTTGGCACGCACATAGGCATAGACCAGGCCGTGCCAGCCGTCGCGGAAGCCGCCGCGGAACAGGAAGCCACGCCAGAACCGCCAGGCCGGCGCCAGCACCAGCTTGCCCAGCGTGGCGCGCTTGCCACGCGCGAACTCGTGCTCGGCCATCATCCGCGCATACTTCTCGGTCTTGGCCAGCTGCTGCTGCAACGATCGATAGGGATAGTGGATGAGATCGCCGCGCAGGGTGCCGACGCTGCCATCGACGCTGGCCGCCTCGTGGATCTCGCGCTTGCCGCGCCAGCCGCCCTGGCGGCGGTCGAACAGGCGCATCACCCGGTCCGGGTAGGCATTGCCGTGGCGCAGGAACCTGCCAAAGTACTCAGACAGGCGGGCGAAGCGGTAGCCGGCGTGGCCGGCGAAGCCGCCGTCACGGGCCTGTTCGATGGCCGCACGCAGCTCGGGGCTGATGCGCTCGTCGGCATCCAGGCACAGTACCCAGTCGTGGCTGGCCTGCTCGACGCAGAACGCCTTCTGGCTGCGGAAGCCCTCGAACCGACGCTGCAGCACGCGGGCACCGGCAGCCTCGGCGATGGCCACGGTCGCATCGGTGGACTGCGAGTCCACCACCACGATCTCATCGCAGAAGGCCAGCGAGGCCAGGCAGTCGCCGATGCGCCCGGCCTCGTTGAACGCGATAATGCACGCCGAGATGCGAGGCCGTTCGATGGGAGCGGTCGTGGAGGACATGATGGCCGGGTACCTGTTGTTTGCGACGGAGCGCTATGCGCTGCCTATTCTCGCCCCGTTGGCGCAGGCGTTGCACGCGTCCGGGCAGGAGGTTGCGGCCTGGTTCGAAGGCGGCGCGGCCGGCAGCAGCCTGCCGGGGGTGGCCAACGTCGGCCTGAAGCAGGCCCTGGCAATGCGCCCGCGGGCGGTGTTCAGCGCGGCCAACTGGGTGCCGACCTTCCTTTCGGGGGCCAAGGTGCAGCTGTTCCATGGCTTCAACGTGGAAAAGCGCGACAGCGCGCGCGGCCACTTCCGGGTGCGCGGCATGTTCGACCTGTACTGCACGCAGGGGCCGGCCACCACGACGCCGTTCCGCGAGATCGCGGCCCAGCAGGGCCATTTCGCGGTGGCCGAGACCGGCTGGCCGAAGCTGGACCCGCTGTTCCGCGATGACGGTGGCGAGAGCGCCGCACTGCGCGCGCCGGCCGGCGATCGCCCGGTGATCCTGTTTGGTTCCACCTTCACCGAGCGGCTGAGTGCGGCACCGCACCTGCATGCGCAGATCGCCGCCGATATCGTTGCCGGTGGGCGCTACTGGCTGCTGACCCTGCATCCCAAGTGTCCGCCGGAACTGTTCGAGCGCTACCGCGCGCTGGCCGGTGCCAATGCCCGCTTCATCGAGCCGGAGCAGGTGATGGCCGCGCAGCGCGCCGCCGATGTGCTGGTGTCGGACACCTCGTCGATCGTTTCGGAGTTCATCGTCCAGCACAAGCCGGTGGTGACCTTCCGCAACCGCGTGCCGAAGCCGCACATGATTGATTTCGACGACCCGGCACAGCTGCCGGCGATGCTGCAGCGCGCGCTGCATCCGGACGCCGCGCTGCAGGCGGAAATCGTGCGTTACGCCGATGCCATCCATCCGTACCGCGACGGCCTGTCCAGCGAGCGGGTAATCGCGGCCACCGAGGATTTCCTGTCCGGTGAAATGGGTGCGCTGCGCCGCAAGCCTCTCGGCAGCTGGGTGCGCGATCTGCAGATCCGAAGGGACCTGGGCTATTGGGGCCCCTCGCAGCGATGATGCCTCGCTGACCCTGCTCGCGGTCGTGCCGGCCGCTGGCCGGCAAACTGGGGGATGTGCAGTTGCCGGCCAGCGGCCGGCACTACCTGATTCAGGCCGGAATCCGACCCCGCATCACCAGCGCAGTTTGCGCCGCGCCAGCGCGGCCGCCAGTTGATCCATCGCCTGCTGTGCCTGTGCCTGCGGCAGATGGTGCAGGGTGAGTGCCACGTCGCCATGCGCACCGGCGGTGTCCAGTTGCAGGCTGCTGGTGCCCAGCACCTTGTCCAGCGGTGAACGCTGCAGGCGCAGGCCCTGCACCTTGTCCAGCTCGGCCCAGCGCCACCAGCGTTTCCACCAGCCGCCGCGCACGGCCACATAGTGCTCGTCCAGATACCAGCCCATGCGTGCCATCTGCCGGTGTGCGACCAACAACGCGACCGGCAGCCAGGCCAGCACGACCAGGCCCCACGTGCCCCAGCGCCAGTACGCGGCGGCGGCCAGCAGCGGCACCAGCAGCAGCGCGCCCAGGCACAGCCGCCACCAGCCACGTTGCGGGATGGACTGCCATTGCGCCGGTGGCCAGTGCAGCTGGGGGAGCAGGTGCTGCACCAGTTGCGTGCAATGCTCGCGGGTTGCCAGCGGCGCCAGTTCGCGCAGGGCGCGGTCCTCATCACGCGAAGGGCCACCGGCGGCACTGTCGATGCGCAGCTGGCGCAGCCCGAACCAGCGCTGCAGGGTGCCTTCGCGCAGCGTCCAGGCCTGGATGCGGCGACGTGCCACGCTGCTGCGGGTGCGGCTGAGCATCCCGGCCGACACCGTCAGGCGGCGGTCCTGCTCGACGAGGGTGAAGCCGTGGTAACGCAACAGGGTCAGCACCACTGACAGCACGCGCAGCGCCAGCCAGCCCAGCAGCAGGGCCGCCGCCGCCAGCAGCAACGCGCCGGTCACGCCGGGATGCAGGTGGCTGGCATAGCCGAAGGCTTCGCGGCCGCCGCGCTGGATGGCATCGTCCATCACCGGCCGCGGCACTGTCTGGAACAGGACGCCGAACGCGGCCACCGCCAGCGCCCAACCGCGATTGGAGAGCAGGCCCATGCGCACCACTTCCCAGCTGGACAGTCGCAGCAGTACGCGTTCGCTGTCGACGTCGGCAATGGGCGGTGCATCGACGTCGTCGTTGGCCTGCCGCGCCTGCCCGCGCTGGCGGACCAGCCGTTCCAGCGCCAGTGCCTGGTCCAGCTTCAGTACCCGCATCTCCGCTTCAGGGCGCACACCGCCGGCCGATTCCAGGCGCAGTTCGGCCACGCCGAACAGGCGGTGCAGCGGGTTCTGCCGCACTTCCACGTTGTGGATGCGGGCGAACGGGATCTCGCGGCGGTTGCGCGCCAACAGGCCACTGCGCACGGTGATCGCATCGCTGCCGATGCGGTAGCGGTAGCTGAGGTACTGCATCACCGACACCAGGACCAGGGCGGCAATTGCCGTCAGCGGAATCAGCTGCGCCCACATCGGATCGCGGTCGCCGCGCTGGCCGAACACCAGCAGCGCGACCAGTGGCAGGAAGTAGTGGCGCAGCTGCATCAGCAGCACGAACAGCCACGACCACGGGTGCAGGCGGTGGTCCTCGGTACCGGCGGGCGGCGGTGCAGGCAGGGGCGGCGGCAGGCTCACAGGGCGTCGGCGTCCTGGTCGAGCTGGTGGGACAGGGTGTCGCGCAGGCGCTCGGCGTCCGCCTGGTCCAGGCCGCTCACGGTCACCGCGCTCATGCGGGTGCCTGCGGTGTGCACGATCAGCGTGGCCAGGCCGGCACGGCGCTCCAGCGGGCCCCGGCGCAGATCGAGATGCTGCACTCGCGACAGGGGAATGCGCGTCTCCAGCTGCCACATGAGGTCGCGGCGCAGGCCCAGGCCCTGTGCGTCCAGCCGCCAACGGGTGCGGACCAGGCGTCGACGGCCCAGCCACGCACCAAAAGCCACACCCATCAGCAGCCCGGCTGCAGCGGTCCACAGGCCACCGGGCAGATCGAAGAACCACGCCGCCGCCGCCAGTGGCAGGCCCGGGACGAACAGGCCGCCAAAGGCACCTTCCAGTGCGGCCAGGCGGGCTGCGCGTTGCGGCAGTGACTGCCAGTCGGTGGCGGGTGGTGCAGGAATCGTGGCGTCGGTCACGCGGGCTCCGTCAGGCAGCAGGGCGGGCGGTAGCGGCCGTGGCCGCACCGCGCAGACGGTAGCAGGTCGGCTGCGTTACTGGGCAGCCTGGATCAGCGCATCGACATCCAGCAGGTGGCCGGCACGGTCGGCCTTGGTGCGCAGGTAGTTCTCGTTCTCGGCAGTGATCTCGCCGGTGACCGGAATGCAGTCCAGCACTTCGATGCCGGCATTGCGCAGGCGCTGTGCCTTGGTCGGGTTGTTGCTGAGCAGCGCCACGCGCGAAATGCCCAGGCCACGCAGCATCGCCACCGCGCTGCCGTAGCGCCGCTCGTCGGCACCGAAGCCCAGCTGCGCATCGGCGTCGATGGTATCCAGGCCGTCGTGCTGGTAGCCATAGGCGCGCATCTTGGCGGCGATGCCGGTGCCGCGGCCTTCCTGGTCCAGGTACAGCAGCACGCCACCACCCAGGTCCTTCAGCTTGCGCAGGCCACGCCGCAGCTGGTCGCCGCAGTCGCACTTGAGTGAACCGAACAGATCGCCGGTCAGGCACGAAGAATGCACGCGTACCGGCACCACTGCCGACAGGTCCGGCTCGCCGACGATGATCGCGACCTGGTCGCGCTGCGCCACGCCGCCGCGGAAGACTGCAAAGGTGGTCATGCCGACGTCGCGCAGCGGAACCGGCGAACGCGCCACCAGTTCGTAGTCGTGGGCCGCATGTGCCGCGCCTTCGGCCAGGTCGCACAGGGCCACCTCGGCCGCACCGTCGAAAGTGTGGTCATCGACGTCCAGGCGCACCGCGACCATCGCTGGCAGCAGCAGACCCAGGCGGGCAAGCTCCACCGCGCCGGCATCGAAGGCGTCGCCGGCGCTCCAGCTTTCGGGCATCGGCCCGGGTTCGCGCAGGTAGCCCAGCGAGGGCAGGGCCTCGAAGGCCACGCCGCTCAGCGGCAGGCGCGCGCCCTGTGGTGCCTCCACGCCGAGCACGCGGGCGCGGGTGGCGGTCAGGAACAGGTAATGGCGCTCGCGGGCGGCAGCGGCGAAGGCGGCGAAGCTGCTGGTCGTGGCGCTGTCCAGCGCGATCACCGCCAGGCGCTGGCCCTGGCCATCGTGGAGCAGCACCGGGCGACCGGCGCGCAGTTCGGCCACCGCGCGTTCGCAGCGGATCGCGGCCGGATCGCCGAACAGGGAAGAAGCAGCAGGCATGGCAGGACCGGGGGAGGCGGACATCGCAGTCTCTATGGGGGCGCCGGCGTCGTATTCAACGTGGTGCGGCCAGTGGTCGCAGGCCGCCGTCAGTGGGGGTGTTCCTCAGTTGCGTACGGGTCTTCCTCGCTACTGCCCGGTGGCCGCAGCGTATAGCGCTTGTAGGTCCACTGGTACTGCGCCGGGTCGCGGCGGGCGATGCGTTCGATGCCGGCGTTGAGGGCGGTGGCCGCCACCAGCGGGTCCGGATCGGCCACGGCCGGGTCGGTCGGCTCGATGTGCAGGGCGAACTCCATGTCCGGCCCGATGCGTTCGCACCAGCCATAGAGCACGGTGGCACCCGTGCGCTCGGCCAGCCGGTTGACCAGGGTCATGGTCAGCGCCTGCACGCCGAAGAACGGCACGAACACGCCATCGCCGGCCTTGGGCTGCTGGTCGGGCAGGATGCCGGTGGCGCCGCCGTCCTTGAGCACCTTGAACAGCTGGCGCACGGCCGGGCCTTCGGCGCGCACCTGCTGTACGTTCTGGCCGCCGCGCACCAGCTGCAGGAAGGCATCGCTGGCCTCGTCCTCCGGCGGCTTGTAGACGATGGCGATCTGCCCGCGCGAGGCCAGCCACTGGTTCAGCAGCTCCCAGTTGCCGAAGTGCGGCGCGGCCACGATCACGCCCTTGCCGCTGGCCAGGGCGGCGTCGTACAGGGCCTCGCCATGGCGCTGCTTCAGGTGCAGGCGCAGGTTGTCGGCCGGCGCCTGGCTCCACAGCCGCAGGGTTTCGATGGCCTGCAGCGCGGTGGAGCGCAGCAGATCACGGTGCAGGCGGTCGCGCGCGGCGCCATCCAGTTCCGGGTAGGCCAGTTCCAGGTTGCGCCGGGTGACGCGGCTCTCACGGGCATTGAGGGCGATCCACGCCCACGCCAGGGCGCGCGCGAACGCCCGCAGCAGCGGCCACGGCAGGCGGGCGAACAGGGTGGTGGCGCGGTAGACCAGCCGGGCTTTGCGTTGCGGATTCATCGGCGCCAGTTTAGCCAAGGGCGCTGCTATCGTGGCCGGCCCTGTTCATTGGAAGCCCACGATGCTCGTCCTGATCCAGCGTGTCAGCCAGGCCGCCGTCCATGTCGACGATGAGGCCGTGGGGCAGATCGGCCCTGGCCTGTTGGCCCTGGTCGGCATGGAGCCGGGCGATACCGAGGCCCAGTTGCGGCGGATGGCCGAGCGCCTGCTGGGCTACCGGGTATTCGCCGACGAGGCCGGGAAGATGAACCGCTCGCTGCGCGATACCGGCGGCGGCCTGCTGCTGGTCAGCCAGTTCACCCTGGCCGCCGACACCCGTTCGGGCATGCGGCCGAGCTTCACCACGGCCGCGCCGCCGGAAGAGGCTGAACGCGGGTTCAACCGTTTTGTCGAGATCTGTCGTGAAAATCACGCGCCAGGGGTGGAAACGGGCCGATTTGGTGCCCATATGGTCGTCAGCCTGGTCAATGACGGTCCCGTGACCTTCCTTCTCCGGCCCTGAGCCTGCGGGACCACCGCCCGGCAGGCAGGGCCCCGGGCTGGTATAATGCTACGTTCCCTATTTCTCCCTGCCGGTGGCGCGAGCACTACATGGCCAACGAACGTCCTGCCCAATCCGAAATCAAGCAACTGATCAGCAAGGGCCTGGAACAGGGCTACCTGACCTACGCCGAAGTCAATGACCATCTGCCGGACGACATGGTCGACCCGGAACAGATCGAAGACATCATCGGCATGATCAACGGCATGGGCATCGATGTCCATGAAGTTGCGCCGGATGTGGAAACCCTGCTTCTCAACGATGGCAACACCGGCAACCGCGAAGTCGATGACACCGCGGCTGAAGAAGCTGCCGCCGCGCTGAGCGCGCTCGACACCGAAGGTGGCCGTACCACCGACCCGGTGCGCATGTACATGCGCGAAATGGGCACCGTCGAGCTGCTGACCCGCGAAGGCGAAATCGCTATCGCCAAGCGCATCGAGGAAGGCCTTTCGCAGGTCCAGGCGGCCCTGGGCCAGTTCCCGGTTTCGGTCGAGTCGCTGCTGAACGACTACGAAGCCCACAAGGAAGGCAAGAAGCGCCTGGCCGAAGTGATCGTCGGCTTCAACGACCTGGTCGACGAAGAGCCGGCGCCGCCGGCGGTCGCTGCCGATGACAGCGCCGATGCGGACGCCGAAGGCGACGAGGACGAGGACGACGATGTCGACGGTGGCGATGAAGAAGCCGCACCGACCGGTCCGGATCCGGAGGAAGTCGCCGCGCGCATGCAGGCGCTGAGCGATGCCTTCAACGCCTTCAAGAAGGCCGCGACCAAGGGCGACAAGAAGAACCTGCCGCGCCTGCGCGAAGAAATGTCGGCGGTGTTCGTCACCCTGAAGCTGCCGCTGCCGCTGACCGATGTGCTGACCAAGCAGCTGCGCGACACCATGGCGTCGATCAAGGCCCATGAGCGCCGCGTGCTGAACCTGGCGACCGTTACCGCCCGCATGCCGCGCAAGGACTTCATCCGTTCCTGGGAAGGCAACCAGACCAACCTGGAGTGGGTGGAAGACGCACTGAAGCGCAAGCAGAAGTGGTCCTCGGCGCTGCGCGAAGTGAAGGACCAGATCATTGCCGAACAGCAGGCGACGATCGACATCGAGACGCTGACCCAGCTGGACCTGGAAGAGCTGAAGGAAATCAGCCGTGCCATGGCCTACGGTGAAGCCAAGGCGCGCAAGGCCAAGAAGGAAATGGTCGAGGCCAACCTGCGCCTGGTGATCTCGATCGCCAAGAAGTACACCAACCGTGGCCTGCAGTTCCTCGACCTGATCCAGGAAGGCAACATCGGCCTGATGAAGGCCGTGGACAAGTTCGAATACCGCCGCGGTTACAAGTTCTCGACCTATGCCACCTGGTGGATCCGCCAGGCGATCACCCGCTCGATCGCCGACCAGGCGCGCACCATCCGTATTCCGGTGCACATGATCGAGACGATCAACAAGTTGAACCGCATTTCCCGCCAGATGCTCCAGCAGTACGGCCGCGAGGCTACGCCGGAGGAGCTGGCCAAGGAAATGGACATGCCGGAAGACAAGATCCGCAAGGTGATGAAGATCGCCAAGGAGCCGATCTCGATGGAAACCCCGATCGGCGACGACGAGGATTCCCATCTGGGCGACTTCATCGAGGACACCAACGTGGAGTCCCCGATCGAGAACACCACCAACATCAATCTGTCTGAAACCGTGCGCGACGTGCTGGCCGGCCTCACCCCGAGGGAAGCCAAGGTGCTGCGCATGCGCTTCGGCATCGACATGAACACCGACCACACGCTGGAAGAGGTCGGCAAGCAGTTCGACGTTACCCGCGAGCGCATCCGCCAGATCGAAGCGAAGGCCCTGCGCAAGCTGCGTCACCCGAGCCGCTCGGAGCAGCTGCGCAGCTTCCTGGATATCGATTGATTTCCAGCGGCTGTTGAAGCGTTGAGAGAAACCCCGCCTGGTGCGGGGTTTTTCTTTTTGGAATGTGTACGCTCTGCCTACTCTTCGGCAGAGCCGAGCCACGCTCGGCTGCTGTTCGCGATGACGTATCCGGCAGATCTTCTCAACAGGTGTCGGTTGCTTGCCGCACCTTGTGACGCAACTGGCCTGAGAATTGTTGAACCCTTCGCTGCGATTCATCGTCGCAGGAGACCGTCACCCGGCCGAAGTCCAAGTGGCTCAACGATCCAAGTACCCAGCTTCGAGTGCTGCGCGCAGACGGTGTCGCAATCGCCAATTGAAGCCACTACCTTCTCTTCCACACAGTCCTCCGCAGGTGCTCAACACACCGTCGTAGGCGGACTGTCTGCCGCTACAGCAGGCAATCCAAGGTCAAGCCGCAACTCTCGCCATTCCGGTGAGCCCAAGGGTTTCTGGCCGGGTGGCGCGCAGCCATACAAGACCCTGCAAGGGGAAAGCTGCGGGCGGCCCTACGACCGTGTTGAAGCACCCGGTCGCCTCTCTCAACAGGAGGCGGAAGAGGTTCGACGAATCGTAGGAGAGTGACTATGGAGCTGAAGGAGATTGCTGCCGGGCACGGTAGGCGTGAATCGGACGCGCATGACTGCGCGTTTGCGCCGCTACTGGATTGGGAAGATGTGATGCGCGACGAGCGCGAGGATTCACTGGGATTCGCCCGAAGAGCAACATTGGCGTTGCTGACGCAGTCGGGTGCTGGGTTGCTTGCGGGCTTCGGCGGCGACAAGCAGAAGGGGCTGGAAGAGGCCAGGAGGACGGTGGCGCTGTTCCACGCACACCTGCGGCGGCAGGTGTGGTTTGCGGAAGTGGCGGAGAAGCGGTTGGGTCGTGTTGCTGAGGCTCTTGCTGCTGCCGGGTAGCCGATCGAGCGTGGCCTCCACTACACTGTGAGGCTGCGCCGGGCCTATAGCTCAACGGTTAGAGCAGGGGACTCATAATCCCTTGGTTCCAGGTTCGAATCCTGGTGGGCCCACCAACCGACCTCGCCTGACCGGTCGCAGGTCTCATCGCTCCCCAGCGCGACCTGCAGCGTCGGTACCATCTGATCCGCACACAGGGATCGACCATGGCCAGCACCGATACGCCGGTGGAAGACTTCACCAACGAAATCGAAGACAGCCGGCACCTGTTTGCCTGGTGCCTGGTCCACTATGGACAGGTGCCCGAGGCGCTGGCACTTGAACAGGCACGCCAACGCTATCCCGACCAGAGCCCCGGCCGCGATTACGAATACGCGCTGATCTTCCACGACGAGCCCTGGCATTGGGCGATGCTGCAGGTGGCGGGGGAAGGTTATTGGCACCGGCGCCCGGAACTGGCGCAGCCATCGCTGGACTATGAAGCCGAATCGGACGCACTGTGCCTGGCCCGCGGTGAGCGGGTGCCACCGCTGGATGAGGACGAGTACCTTGGCGCGCTCGCGCATGCGCGCCACATGCGTGCATGGACGCTGGTCCATCAGACAGGTCGTTCGCCGGATGAAGCGCGCCAGGAGGCGCTCGGCCACTACGCGTATCATCCGCGCCATCATCGCGGTCGATTTCAGGTTCATGATCCGCGTGATGGCTGGCGTCATGTGATGAGCGAATTGCATGGCGACGATTACTGGGCGCGACCAGAGTTGCGGGAACCGCCACAGGCCTATTGGAGCGAGTCCCGCGCCTTTGTTTCGGCGCAGGGAGTCCGCTTGCCGGACCCTCCGGGCTGACGCCTGCTCGGCAGGCGAAGGCGCAGCACCGTCGATCACCGCACTCTGTGCCGAATGACACATGCCCCGCCATTTCTGCTGGCGGGAAGATGGCGGCATCCCGAAGTGGAGTGATCTGATGCCTGGTACGCTCAGTCGTCGCACCTTCCTGGCCAATGCCGCGGCTGTTCCGGCGGCCACGCTCATGCCTACCGGTGTTGCCACGGCGGCGCAGCCCACCGTCACCACCGGGAACCTGATCGAAGCGGAGCGCGGCGTGATCCGCTCGGCCATGCAAGGCAGCGGCATCGGTGCCGCTGCCGTCTGCCTGGTCGAGGGTGGGCAGGTGCGCTGGACTGAAGGCTTCGGTCACGTATCAGGCCAGGGTAGCGCGGCCGCGGACGCCAGCACGATGTTCAGCATCCAGTCCACCTCGAAGAATTTCGCGGCGGTGGCGGTGCTGTTGGCCGTGCAGGACGGCATCCTTGATCTGGATGCGCCCATTACCCGCTATCTGCCGTCGTTCACCGTGCGCAGTCGCTTCGAGCATTCCCCGCAGGAGCGCATCACCCTGCGCCTGCTGCTTGCCAACCGCGCGGGATTCACGCACGAGGCGCCGCTGGGCAACAATTACGAACCGGCGTCACCGGGCTTTGATGCGCACGTCCGCAGCATCTCGCAGACATGGCTGCGCTTTCCGGTGGGTACGCGCTATCGCTATTCCAACCTGGGCTTCGACCTTGCCGGTCATGTCCTTGAGCAGGTTGCGGGCATTGGCTATCCGGCATGGCTGCAACGCCGGATCTTCGAGCCGCTGGGAATGCACGACAGTACGGCCGATGCGTCGGTCTACCTGGCAAGCAAGGGTCGGGCACTGGGAACCCAGGAGGGCTATGCGCAGGTGCCGCCAGTGACACCGCTGGTGGTGTCGGGAGGCGTCTGGACCAGTGCCGCCGACATGGCGAAGTATCTTGGCTTCCTGCTCGGTGGCGGCCGATCCGGTGCGCAGCAACTGCTCGAGCCCCGTCTCTGGGACCAGATGCATGGTTTCGGCCTGGGCGGTGACTACGGGCTCGGTGTAATGCGCAGCGAACGCCTCTACGGTAGTACACCGGTGCGGCTGCTGCACCATCGCGGCGGAGGCTTCGGATTCGGGTGCGTGTTCACCTACTGCAGGCAGGCCAACGCTGGATTCGCCGCGATGTTCAACCGCGCGACGTCCGCGGGGTACGGCATCGGCGAGCGTCTGCTCGACCAATTGCTGTCGGCGCGTTTCGGGCCCCGCCAGCCGCGTGTGCCGCTATCGTCCCTGGCGCCGATCAGGTTGAACCAGGACCAGATGCAGCGGATGGCGGGAGACTGGATAGGGCGCAGCGGCAAGGCGAAGATCGTGGTTGCCGGAAGCGGTGAACTGCAACTGCATCGTGGGGCGCAAGCTGTGGGCAGACGGTTTGCGGCCATCGACGGCGACCAACTGTTCACCGCGGACACCGATGGAGAGGTTGCGACGTACCGTTACCATGCGGCGACGGAGAGGCTGCCGGCGCACCTGGAATGTACGAACGGCGAGGATAGCCTGGACCAGAACGATCCCATCGATGGGTCCACCGGGCCGCACGCGCCCCATTGGCAACCCTGGCTGGGGCGCTATCGCATCGACCAATGGGGAAAACCGTCGATGTCCGTTGTGCTGGAGCAGCGACAGGGCTGGCTGTACATCGATGGCATCCGCCTGGTCACTGAAGTGGAGCCAGGCCTGCTGTTCACCAGCGATGGCGAAGCGGTGGATTTCCGCAGCTCCCAGCCGACATGGCGCAACCTGCGTCTGCAGCGCGTCCAGCCCGTGGGCCGGGGATGATGGCGGCATGCCGCGTGCTCATCCGCGCCGCCCACGCCCATCGATGCTGTAGCGCCCCGCCCCGGTGCAGGCCAGCAGCAGGAAGCCACCGGCCAGCCCCAGGTTCTTCAGGAACATGATCTGCTGGGTCGGGTCGGCAACGTTGTGGTGGAAGATGAAGGCGGTGACCAGGCTGAAGCCTGCCAGCACGATCGATACCAGCCGGGTCTGGAAGCCCAGCAGGATGCACAGGCCGCTGCCGATCTCAAAGGCGACGGTAGGCCACAGCAGGATGCCGGGTACCCCCATCGCTTCCATGTAGCCCTGGGTACCGTTGAGGTCGCCGAGCTTGCCGATGCCGGACACCAGGAACAGCGCCATCAGCAGGATGCGCGCAAGCAGGTAGGCGAGCGAATGCGATGAGTTGCTCACGTCGAAGTCCTCGGAGATGGCTGCCGAAGGCGATCGGAGCCCACCGGCAGTGAAGCCCGTGTCTACGTACCGGGCAAGGCGGCTTGACAGCTGGCCGGCCGCAGGACACCTTTCCATCATGACGATCGATATTGAATCGCTCAGCCTTCGGGAGCTGGGCGCCTTGGTGGTTGCCGCTGAACAGCGGAAACAGCTCATTTCCAGCCGCCGTCCGGCCAGCGCGGTGCGGCGGATGTTGAAGGCTGCCGCGGCCGAAGCCGGCTACACCCTCGAAGAACTCTTCGGTGGCGAAGCTTCGGAAACACCTGCGCCCGCCCGCAAACCCACCCGCCGTAAATCCGGCAAAGTCGCGCCCAAGTATCGCGACCCGGAATACAAGCGCCTGACCTGGACCGGTCGCGGGCGCATGCCGCGCTGGCTGGCGTCCAAGGTGTCGATGGGCCACAAGGCCACCGATTTCCTGATTCCTGGTTTGGCCAGGCCGACCGCTGGCAAGACCAGCACCATCGGCAAGCGGACTGTCATCAAGAAGGGATGAGGCTGCAGCACTGCTACCCTGCCCGGGTCTTTCAACCAAGGAGCACCGGATGGCACACGAGGGTGGCATGACGATCACGCCGAAAGTCCTGTACACAGCCGCAGGCGTGGCCGTGCTGGTCAGCCTGTTGGCCTGGGCGGTGGAATGGAGCGGGATGGCTTATGTCTGCCCATACTGCCGCGTACAACGCACTGTCATCGGTGTGCTGGGCGTGCTGACATTGTTCGCGCGGCCGGGGAGCCTCATCGTGCCCTGGTTGTCGTACACAGCGGGCGGCTTCGCGTTCGTGGTTGCAGCGATGCAGCACTTCAATGGCTGGAAGCGCATTTCCGCCGGTGATTTCAGTTTCAACGCGCAGTGGTACATCGACCCGTGGCTGCTGTCAGGCGGCGCGATGCTGATCCTGGTAGCGCAGCTGATGCTGGTGCAGGCCGCCTGCCGGCGCAGCTTGCGCTGAGTGTTTCCACCCATGGCGTGGAACTACCCGTTCTGGAATACCGCCAACTGCGCAGCAAACGCGCGCTGATAGGCGGGACGCTGCGTCGCCCGTGCCACATAGGCCACCAGCAGCGGGTACTCGTCGAGCAGGCCGCTGCTCTTCAGGCGCAGCAGTACCGAGACCATCATCAGGTCGCCCACGCTGAACCCGCCGTCCAGCCACGCCGCCGCGCCCAACCACGCGGACAGTTGCGAGAGACGCATTCGCACGCGCTCGTCCAGCATCACCAACCGCCGTGCATACCAGGGCTGTTCGCGCTCCAGCACCCAGGCCATCGAGCGCTCGACGATGGGTGGCTCCACCGTATTCAACGCGGCGAACACCCACATGACTGCGCGCATGCGTGCATCCGGACCGACGGGCAGCAGGCCGGCATGCTGTTCGGCCAGGTGCAGGACGATCGCGCCGGATTTGAACAGGACCTGGTCG
The DNA here is from genome assembly GCF_059368615.1 of Stenotrophomonas sp. YJH_SMC_40. NCBI lineage: Bacteria > Pseudomonadati > Pseudomonadota > Gammaproteobacteria > Lysobacterales > Lysobacteraceae > Stenotrophomonas > Stenotrophomonas sp. YJH_SMC_40. The sequence continues at coordinate 258,870 of NZ_JCAFRX010000002.1, forward strand.
CCCTCCTGCCAGGTGGGAATCTGTCCGAAGGGATTCCGCGCCAGGTGGGCAGGTTGCTTCATTTCGGCGAAGGTCAGCAGCTGCACGTCATAGGGCACGCCCAGTTCCTCCAGCGCCCAGCGCACGCGCATGTCACGGGCCAGGCCCTGGCCGCGGTCGGGGGAGGTGGCAAAGGCGGTGAGGATGGGGGACATCGCGGCGCTCCTGCAGGCGGGAAGGCCTGGCTCTTCTGTTCCGACGAACGACGAGGGCGGAAATCGACATCCCTCGATGCGCTCTTCACCCCGCCCGATGCAGTTTCCGGTACTGGTCCGGCGTGCACTGTGCGTGCCGCTTGAACATCTCTGCGAAGGCGCTGACGCCGGAGTAGCCAAGCTCCTCGGCAATCCGGCTGATCGGCCGGCGTGTGCACAACGCTTCGGTGGCACGCACGAACTTCACCCGACCGCGCCAGTCACCGAGTGACATGCCCAGCTCGCTGCGTGCCATGCGCTCCAGCTTGCGTACGCTCATATGATGCCGCTGCGCGATATCGGCGACCGACTCGGCTGCGGACAGGTGCTTCTCGATGTACGCCATCACCTGTTTCAGGGCATCGCTGCTGGCGATCGGCAGGAAGCTGGGCAGCACTGCGGCATTGAGGATCTGGTCGATCACCACGGCGGCCATGCGCCGCTGGGCCGGCGTCCGCGGATCGGTCACGCCCTGTCGCGCCAGCTCGTGCAGCAGCTCGCGCAGCAATGGGCTGACTTCCAGCGCACTGCAGCGCTCGGGCAGGCGGCGTGACAACGCCGGCGACAGGTAGGCCGAGCGATAGGCCAGCCGCGACCGGTTGCGCGAATAGTGGGGCATTCCCGGTGGGATCCAGATCGCGTAATGGGGTGGGGACACCATCCACTCGCCGTCGATCTTCATCTCCATCACCCCTTGTGCGACGAAGTTGAACTGGCCCCATGGATGGCTGTGCGTGCCCCAGTCGGTGGGCTCCATCGCACCCTGCCGGAAGTAGACCGGACCGGGCAGCTGGCGGAAGGTGGGGATGGGCTCCATCGGTTGCCGCAACCCGGGGTCGGAGTGACGCATTTTCAGGATGTCCTCGATATACGCCAAGCGTACGCTGGCCATTCCCCCACGTACACCCACGCTCTTGAACTACCTCTTCCCAATCCTTGCCTGCCTGCTGTGGGGCGCGAATACCATCGTGACCAAGCTGGCCTCGGGCGCGGTCGGTCCCATCGATATTGGTTTCTTCCGCTGGCTGGTGGCGGCCATTGTCCTGTTGCCCTTCGCGCTGCCGCGGCTGCGCAACAACCTGCAGACCGTGCGTGCCAACCTTGGCCGCTTCCTGCTGCTGGGGTGCCTGGGCGGGGTGATGTACCAGTGCCTTGCGTACTATGCGGCGCACTTCACCTCGGCCACCAACATGGGCGTGATCCAGGCATTGATTCCACTGCTCGCATTGGCGTTGTCACGCGTGTTCATGGGCCATACGGTGCGCGGTACCTCCATTGCCGGTGCGGTGATTTCCACTGTCGGGGTGGCGGCGGTGGTCTCGCAGGGCGACCTGGCACGACTGGCCGCTCAGGGCGTGAACCGCGGTGATGCGATCATGCTGATCGGTGCGTTGGCCTTTGCCGCCTACAACGTGCTGATGCAGCGCTGGAAGATCCCGCTGACGGTGCTGGAATCGTTGTTCCTGCAAGCCACCGCCGCGTCGCTGATCCTGTTGCCGGCGCAGCTGCTGGTCGGTACCGGGGTGAACAATCTCACTGCGGTCGGCTGCATCGGGTTTGCGGCAGTATGCGCGTCGATCCTGGCCCCACTGACCTGGATGACCGGATTGTCACGGTTGGGCGCAGCGCGTGTCTCCGGCTTCTTCAACCTGGTGCCGATCGTGACCGCCGCACTGGCCGTGCTGCTGCTGGGCGAATCGCTCAGTGGCTGGGTACTGGCAGGGGGCGTGCTGGCGGTATCCGGTGTGGTCTTCGCCGAGTACGCAGCGAAGCGCGCGACGATGGCGAGTGGGGGCGAAGCGTCCTGACGCGGTCGGGCCGGACCCGCGCGGACCTCAGCCGCGGCGTGTCGTCCCGCACAGCGCCTGCTCCACCTCCTGTTCCAGCGCGTCGGCGTCGTAGCCGCGCTTGCCCTGCAGGCTCAGGTACAGCGACAGCGGGTCCACGCGGTCACCGCTACCGGTGAAGGCAGGCGGATACGACCATATCTGCAACGTTCCGCTGCGCGTGCAGTCGGGGCCGGCTGCAGGCAGTGCCCCCAGCTTCCGCCAGGCATCGATGTACAGGGCGCGTGTGATGCCGTGGTCTTTCGACGGCACCGCAAGCATTGCTTCCGTCCCTGCCTGGGGGGCGGATTGAGCATGTCGGGCCAGAACGTCGGCGACCTGTTCCCAGCAGACCTCCACTTCCTTCAGCACGGGGGAGCGCAGGAACGGCTGCGCTCTCGCCCAGACCTCGCCGCGGCTGCCGGCGAGTCTCAGGAAGCGTTCGCGTCCGCCGGTGGAGCGTTCGGCCAGTCCGCGACCGACCAGTTCAGCGGAGAGCCTCGACGCGGTCATCGAGGTGTATCCGGCAGCACGGCTGACCTCACGCGGTGACCACCAGCGTGCCTGGCCGGAAAGGAGTACGTGGATGAGCACGGCCTGCGCCGAAGGCAGCAGCGAAATCGCCTTCTTCTCGTGGTCGGGCGCATCGCGGAACTCGATCGCCAGGCTGGGGGCGTACAGCTGGTTGTGCGGTACCACGAAGTCGATATGGTTCTCGACCAGGAACCTGCGCTGGGTGGGGGTGAGGTACGGCGAGACATACAGCACCATGGCCTTTGCCGCTGAGCGCAGCACTTTCACATCCTGGATGACGCGGCTGCTGGATTCGCCCGGGACGCGTGGAACTGCCAGCATCGCCGGCGTTTCACCATAGAGGGTCAGCTCGGCGATGTGATAGCGCGAGGCCATGGTCTGCGGGATGAAGCGTGCCGCAGCCACGGGGCCGACCACCGAGGCCAGGCCGGGCAGGATCCGGCGCAGGTAGCGCTGCGCATCCATGACCAGATCGGTCAAGCCACTGTGTACTGCCGTTGTCATCGCTTGCTTCCCTTGGACCAGCCCCATCCCCGCAGCGGGGAGGGGGTGGTCCATCGCATTCAGTGGTGAATCCGGAGAGGTCGGGCGAGGTGGATGCCACGCGGGCGATCCTCGCTTGCCTGCTCCATCTGCTGCCGTTGCGCCAGTGTTGCCGGGGATGTTGGAGATTGGGTCGAAGTAGCGTGGAGATTGGGTGGAGGTTGTGTGCGGCGTGGCCGGCGGAACTCCCCTTCCGCCGGCCACGTGCACGGACGCTACGGTCAGAAGCGCTGCGAGTACTTCACGTACACCGTGCGGCCGATATCGAAGCCGCCGTAGTAGGGGAAGGAACTCTCCGGCTTGGAGAACATGATCGGGCCGCGATGGTCGAACACATTGTTCGAGCCCACTGCCACGGTGCCATCCCAGGGCAGCCTGTAGCTGACCTGGATGTCGTGGAACGCGTTCGAGCCGACCCTGCGTACGGCATCCGGTTCGCCGTTGGCGATGCGTTCGGGCGCGGTGCAGGGCCGGTTTGGCATGCAGCCTTCCATCATCCCGGAGTAGTAGCGCACCGTGTACTGGGCCGAGAGGTTGCCCAGCTGCCAGTTGACGCCGAGATTGGACCGCAGGCGGAACACCCCCGGGCGTCCAATACGACCGTCCATGATGGTGTCACCGGCCGAGTTCTGCTTCTCCTCGTCGTACTTGGAGACGTAGCTGTTCTGCAGGTCAAGGGTGAAGCGACCGAACGCATACTCCGGCAGGCGGTAACGGATGCCCAGGTCCCAGCCCTCGGTCTTCATCGCGCCGAGGTTGGTCAGGCCGTAGAACATGCTGGTGATGTGGCCATCAGCGGCACGCTTGACGCTGCCGCAGCGCGAGGCATTGCCCAGCACGTAGCAGTCACGGAGGATGCGATCGACGTTGTCCTCGATGATCATGTTGGTGATCTTGTAGCTGTACCAGTCCAGGTTGATGTCCAGACCGTTGACCCAGCGCGGGCTCCAGACCACACCAACGGTCTTGCTCTTGGACTCTTCCGGGCGCAGGTTCGGGTTCGAGCCCGTGGTGAACTCGTTCGGGGTGGCGCACGGGTAGCTGGTGCAGGGCTTCAGGCCCTGGGCCAGCTGCTCGTAGCCACGCGGAACACCGGCGGCGTTGCAGGCCGCGTTGCCGTTGACGCTGTTGGTGGCGCCGATGCCGCAGGGGTCCACGTAGGTTTCGAAGCTGGTGCCCAGGCCGCCATACAGGTCGGAGATGCTGGGAGCACGGAAGCCCTCGGCGAAGGTGCCGCGCACCATCAGCTCCTCGACCGGGCGCCAGGCGAAGCTGGCCTTGGTGTTGGTGGTGCTGCCGAAGTTGCTGTAGTCGGAATAGCGTGCCGCAACGTTGACGGTCAGCTCCTTGGCGAACGGAAGGTCACGCAGCACCGGCACATTCACTTCGGCGAAGACTTCATTGAGGCTGTAACCGCCTGCAGTGGTCTGTGCCCCCAGTGCAGTGCTCTGGCGCGACTGGGCAAAGGCGTCGGGAACGTAGCGTCCTTCTTCCTTGCGGTACTGGTAGCCCATCGCCACCGAGAGCTCGCCCGCCGGCAGTTCCAGCACCGGGCCGGAGATGTTGGCGAAGTAGCTTCGGGTCTTGGTGATGCCGGTATCGGTGAACGTGGGGAACAGGAAGCGCTGCAGTTCCGGGTCGGCAAGCGAGCCGGCGCCAGCAACGCCGTACGGCAGCAGCGGATTCCAGGCCAGGCAGCCGGCGATCGGTGCACCTGCGCTGCCACAGCGTGCTACACCGTTGCCATCAACAAAGGACTGTCCCAGCGCTTGGCGCGAGGCGATCAGGCTCATGTCACCACGGCCGGTCTTGGTCACCTCGTTGCGGTTGAACAGCGCGCCCACCTCCCAGTCGAACGTTTTGCTGGCCAGTTCGAAGTAGCCCGACAGCGTCGGTGCCACGCGCAGCGACTTCAGCTTGCTTTCGGTCGTGCGCGGAAGCTCCCACAGGCGGCGGTTGAAGGCGATGTCATGGCGGACCGGGTTGAACGCACTGTTGCCGGCCAGCGGCGTCCCGAACTTGGTCGATTCGTAGGGGTAGCCGGCAATCTGCTGGTCCGAGATGCGCTCGTTGTAGCCGATATCGGTGGTGAAGGTGATCTGGTCACTCAGTGCATAGTCGGAGCTGAGGAACAGCGACCGGCGCTCGATGCCGGTCTGCACATGCATCTGCTCGTTGCCGTTGGAATACTCGGCCGGCGTGATCGGATGGTAATCGTTCGGGTTCTTCGGGTCGCCACCACGATTGAGTGTCTTGAACACGGAATTTCCGGTGGCACAGTCGTAAAGCGCCGGGTCACACCAGGAGCCGTTCTGGCTGAGGTCGCTCCAGCCCGCGCGCGGATAACCCGGCCCCGAACCACCATGCTTGGAGAACCAGCGGTCGCGGGCGAACACCGGGTCGGCCTTCTGGTATTCCAGGGCCAAGGTGTAGCCACCTCGCTCGCCGCGCGCGCCGGTAACGAGCGAGAACGTGCTGTCCTTGCCGTCGCCCTGGCTGAACTGGCCATGCTGCGCCGAAAGCTCCAGCCCCTCGACGCTCTTGCGGGTAATGATGTTGATGACGCCGGCGATGGCGTCGGATCCGTAAAGCACCGAGGCGCCATCCTTGAGCACGTCGATGCGCTCGACCGCGCTCATTGGAATCTGGCTCAGGTCCTGCAGGCCGCTGGTGCTGGCGCCCAGGCGCTTGCCGTTCACGAGCACCAGGGTGCGGGTGGCGCCGAGGTTGCGGATGTTTGCGTAGCTGCCGCCGACGTCTTCGCCGGACGACAGCGTGCGCGAACGCGAGAGCGCTGGTGCGCCGGCCGACGTGAGGTTCTGCAGGACGTCGGCGATGGTGGTGAAGCCCTGCTGCTCGATCATCTTGCGCGAGATGGCAAGCACCGGCTGCTGGGTTTCCACATCCACGCTGCGTATCGCCGATCCCGTCACCTGGATGCGGTCCAGGTTCTTCGGAGACTTCGCAGCGTCGTCCTGTGCATTGGCAGCCGGCGAGAAAACGGCAGCCAACACGGCGCCGATCCCTGCCGAAAGCAGAGTGTATTTGTAGTGCATTGTTTCTCTCTCCAAATCCGTTGTGTGGTCGCAATGCGCGCGGCGCTACGACCGGTCTGCATTCCGTTACCCGGAATCGAAAGGAACCTAACATCCCGCTCACATTTGAACTGCGTTATGGACGCGTTATCTTCGCGCGCCTTTGGCCGCTGTCCTGCACGGGGAGTGCACGTCGCGTCGACGTTGTGCAATGTCGTTTCGCTTCAGTCTGGCAGCTCCTTTCCCGGCATACACAGGAGGCCGCCGATGAATACGCCTGGCAAGCCGAAACCCAGCTGGAAGCAATGGCATGTGCTGCTGGTGATTCTGGCAATTGCGCTGCTGATCAGCCTGATCATCGTCATCGCGCCATGGTGAGGCAGGCATCGCATGCGTCTTTTCCGTGAACATTCAATGATGCCGGCAATGAAGAAGTCAGCACGTGTTCCGCATGGTGATGTGTACATCAATTCGTACTCACCCGGCCGGCACACGAGGACGATGATAGTGAGGTCGAAGGCAGTGCCGACGCGCTGCCATTCTCCACTGACTTTCGAGCACACAGGAGCGACGCCATGAGCACCCAGTCCACCATCGAACATCGCCTCAACGACCTGATCGAGATCGCCCGTGACGGCAAGTCCTTCTATGAGGAAGCCGCAACGAAGGTAAAGGATGCCGAACTGTCGGCACTGTTCACCCGTATCGCCGGGGTCAAGGCGCGGATCGTCGCGGCGCTGAGTGGTTCGGTCGCCGCCAGCGGCGGCAAGCCGGCCGAGCACGGCACCATGGTCGGTTCGATGCAGCAGTTCTACGGCAAGGTGCGCGCCGCGTTTGGTGATACCAACTACGGCTACGTGGCCGAACTGGAAGAATCCGAAGACCGCCTGCTGGGCGCGTTCAAGGATGTGCTGCAGGACAACGATCTGCCGCCCGCGGTGCGCCAGGAAGTGACCCAGCTGCTGCCGGATGTGCAGGAGTGCCACAACGTCATGCGGGCACGCAAGCACGCCATGAAGGCCGCCTGACGTCCCGCGCCGGGCGGCCGATCGCGGCCGTCGAGCCCCGTAGGCGCGTCATGGCCCGGGAACCTTCGCAGCCCGGCAGGGCTGCGAAGGACCGGGCGTCCGGCCCCGTTTCCATGGTTATACTTGGCCGAGTCCAGGGAACAGGCGCGGCATGACGAAGGGGGCTTCGTCCAGCATCAACGTCAATCGCCAACCGGATGCAGTCGCGTCCGGTTTTGTGCGTGTGCGCGGTTTGCTGTGATGTGCGCTTCGCCGGTCTTTCCGTTGCCTGGTCCTGGTTGTCCCATCGCCATCCATTGCGAACAGGCCCACTGACGATGCGTCGAGTCAATGCACTTTCCGCGATGATGTTGCTGGGCACGGTTGTGGGAAGTGCGGGGGCGCAGTCCTACAGCAAGACCAACGTCATCACCTATCACGATGATCTGTCGAAGTGGGTGCTTGGCCAGGTCCGGACGTCGGTCAACCAGGACACGGGCCGGACCGAGTCCCAGGTGGATTATGACCCGGCCACCGCGAAGCCCCAGCGGATCCATGCCTTCGGCCAGCTCCAGCAGACCATTCACTACAACAGCGACGGTACCGTTCGCGCCGTGGTGGACCGGCGTGGCAATACCGTGAGCCTGTCCGGCTGGAAGCGCGGCATCCCCGGGAACATCCAGTATGCGGATGGTTCGACCCAGTCTGCCGGCGTGGATGACAATGGCTGGATACGCTGGATCACCGATGGCCGGGGCAACACCACGCGTTACGACTACGACGCGATGGGGCGCATGTCGCTGGTCGACTACCCCGACGGCGATACGGTGGACTGGGCGTCCACCACGACACAGTTTGCCCAGGTGGGCGGCGCCGAGTACGGCATCCCTGCCGGTCATTGGCGGCAGACGGTCAGCACCGGCAATGCGCGCAAGGTCACCTACTACGATGCGCTGTGGCGCCCATTGCTGGTGCGCGAGTACGACGCGGGCAATGAAGCCGGCACGCAGCGGGCCTCGGTGACCGCCTATGACACGGAGGGGCGGGTCACCTTCCAGTCCTATCCTGTCGCGGGGGTCGGTACGGTCCAGGACGCCGGAACTGGCGTCCGTACGACGTACGACGCACTTGGGCGGGTGGTCCAGGTCAGCCAGGATTCCGAGATTGGCGCGCTGGTCAGCACAACCGAGTACCTGCCGGGGCGGCGCGTGCGCACGACCAATGCCAGGGGTATCCCGACCGTCGTGATCTACACCGGTGCAGATGCCGCGAAGCTTGACTGGCCGGTACGTATCGAACTGGCAGAGGGAGCCGTGCTGGATATCCCGCGGGACGTCTTCGGCAAGCCGACGTCGATCACCCGCAGGGCCAGCAATGGCTCGGTGACGTCGACCCGGCGCTATGTCTACGATGTGGCGCAGCGGTTGTGCAAGACGATCGAACCGGAAACCGGCGCCACCGTATTTGACTACGACGCCGCATCGAACCCGGTCGGAAGCGCGCAGGGGTTGGACCTGTCCGATGCAGGCAACTGCAACCAGGACATTGCCGCGGCAAGCGGGCGCCGAGTGGTGCGTTCCTATGACGCACGCAACCGGCTCGCATCACTGCAGTTCCCCGACGGCAATGGCAACCAGCGCTGGAGCTACTGGCCCGATGGCCTGGTCAAGCAGGTCACCACGTTGAACGCCGGGGTGGAGACGCACAACAGCTATGCGTATAACCGTCGCGGGCTGCTCATCGGTGAGGTGCAGAGCCCCACCGATGGCGAAGCGCTGGCGATGGGGTATGCCTACGACGCACTGGGCAACCTGTCCGCGCATCGCTATCCCTCCGGCAACGTGGTCGCGTATGCGCCCAACGCACTGGGACAGGCCGGGCAGGCGGGCTCCTACGCCGCTGGCGTGGTCTATTACCCCAACGGGGCGATTCGTCAGTTCACCTATGGCAACGGCATTGTCCACTCGATGGTGCAGAACGCGCGCCAGTTGCCGGATGAAAGCCAGGACACCCTTGGCGCAACCCGGATCCTCAGCGACGGCTACGACTACGATGCGGTCGGCAATGTGATGGCAATCACTGACGGTGCCACGGGCCGCAACCAGCGTGGCAACCGCAATCTGGGCTATGACGCGCTGGATCGGCTCGTTTCGGCTTCCTCGCCCATGTTCGGCTCGGCGAGCTACAGCTATGACGCGTTGGACAACCTCACGCGGGTGACGATTCTCGACCGTGACCATCACTACTGCTATGACAACGCATGGCGCTTGACCAACGTCAAGGTCAACGGTTGCGGAGGGTCAACCGTGGTCGGCCTGGCCTACGATGCGCAGGGCAATCTGCGGGCGAAGAACGGACAGCCGTTCGCCTTCGACTTCGGCAACCGGCTGCGTGCGGCGGCAGGTTCCGAGAGCTACCGTTACGACGCTGACGGTCGCCGCACACAGACAGATTCATCGTTCGGACGGATCACCTCGATGTACGACCACGCCGGCGTCCTCCGCTACCAGGCGAGCGAGCGCGAGGACAAACGGACCGATTACATCACCCTGGGCGGAAGCCTGGTCGCCAAGGCAGTGGTGCCGATGCGGCGTTCGCCGGCCGCGAAGGACTTCGTTGGGTGGTCGCCTGTGGCCTCTGCCGTCCGCTACGTCGTCGAGGAAAGCGTGGACGGGGTGACCTGGACCACGGTCTACGAAGGCAACGCCGCGAACTGGACGTCTGCCGCACGCCCTGCCACCAGCTATGCGTATCGCGTGCTTGCCTGTGGCGCCACGGGGAGCTGCACGCCGGTGTCCGATGTCTCGCATGTCCAGCGTCCGCAGGGTGACATCGTGCCCCTGCTGTACCAGCTGCTGCTGGGCTGAGCGTAGCGGGCTGCACCGGCCGCAGCGCGCCGTCAACCGGTTGTTCATGACAGGGGAAGGAAGAACATGGCTGGAGTACGTGCTGTATCGCGCCCGTGTGGCGCCATCGGCGGCAAGGTCCTGCTGGCGCTGGTGGCAGTGCTGGGAACTGGCCTGGCCTCAACGGCAAATGCTGAGCCTTACAATCTGGAAGGCCATCGGATCGTATCCGTCGCAACGGGCTGGGGCGGGGAAGGGTTCTACCTGGTGACGCAAGGTGTGCTTCCAGCGGGCTCGGATTGTGGGGGTGGCAATCGCTTCATTCTCCTCAATGATCATCCGATGCAGAGGGAGATGGTTTCGATGCTGCTCATCGCCTGGCAGAACAAGCTGCGTGTCGGGTTGCGTGTCGACGGCTGCACCTCCGGGGTAATGCAGTTGAGGGCCGTGACGCTGCCTGATGTCTGAATCCACAGGGGAACTACATGATGATGAATGACGCGACGCCGCGCTTCCGCAGGAGATTGGGAGCGGGGTTGGCCTTGACGTTGGCCTTGTGCCTGTCTGCACCACTGAAGGCGGAGCCAACCAGCGATCAGATGACGATTCTGTCGCTGCGGCCGTACATGGACGGCCCGGCGGGAATTGTGTACGTGCATGTTTCGAGTACGGCCTTCTGCAATACCGATACCTTTGCAATCGACATGTCCCGGCCGGGTGCCAAGGAAGCGTACGCGGCGGCGTTGGCAGCGCTGACATCGGGGAAGAATGTCCGGCTCGAGGCGTTCAACTCCACCGGGTGCAATGGCTGGGCGACCCGGCTCCAGTCGATCTTCATTCACGCGTAACGCTCCACGGATGGATCCAGGACGCGATGATCCTGGGGTATCGCGCATGGCCCTGGGGCGTGGATAAGAAAGGGGCGGCCCTGAGGCCGCCCCAAACCGTCAGGAGAACACGCGTCTAGAAGCGAACCGACCAGCGCATGTTGGCGCTGTGGTCGCGGCTTTCACTGCCGTACTGGCCGCTGTAACCCAGCTCCAGCTGCTGGCGCGGGGTCAGCCAGGCCGACAGCCCCAGCTCGGCCACAACGGCGCTGTCGGCAATCGGGGCGCCTTCGACCGCGAAGGTGGTGGTGCTGTTGGCGAATGCGAGGTCGGCCAGCTGGCGGCGGTCACCCGAGGCACGGCGGTAGCCCACGCCCCCACGCAGGTGCAGCCAGCTGTCCTGCTGGAACGATGCCTTCAGGCCCTTGTCGAAGCGCAGGCCAGCGGTGGCGATCGTGGTGCCGGTGTCATCCACCTTGCCGTGCAGGGCGGCTGCACCACCGCGCTCGTTGATCGGCTTGAGGTCCACCTCCACGCGCGCGACCTGCAGGTAGGGTTCCAGCCCGGCCTCCGGGCCACCAAAGCGGTAGCCGGCTTCGATGAAGGCCTGGCGGGTATGCGCGTTGTAGCGGGCGCTCAGGCTGTCGCTGAACCCTGCGAAGTCGACATCGCGGGTGCTCTTCACCTTGTGCTTGCTCCAGGCGACGCCGCCACGCAGGCCGAGGCCGCCCCAGTTGTGACTGGCATATGCACCGAAGTGGGTGTTGTCGATCTTCGACTTGGCACGAAGCGCCTGCTGCTTGACGTCGGTGCGGCCGGTGCCAGCCAGCACGCCGACCTGCCAGCCAGAGAACTCGTGGTCGATACCGGCCAGCAGGCCGTTGCTGTTGGCTTCGGTGCGGGCGGTATTGCTGTTGCCGTCCAGCCTGCTGTTGCCGCCCAGAGCCTGCACCCAGGCGCCGGTGGCGTCGCCCGCATCGGCGCCTGGCGCGACTGCACCTGCACGGCGGGACAGCGCGGCATCGCGAACGTAGCGGCTGCCTTCCACCAGTGTGAGCGGCGTGGCTGCGTGCAGTTCGCCGCTGAGGCCGTCGAGCACGCCGCCGACCTGCTGCGGGAACAGCTGGGTCAGCGGCTTGGGCAGGCCCTGGTTGATTGCCAGCAGGTCCGCCGCGGCGGCCACCGCGCGCTGGTTCGGGGTGGTGGCGGCGCTGGCCAGCGAGGCACCGCGTGCCACGTCGATGCGGGTGCCATTGGCCCCGTAGGCGAGGCTGAACTGCAGGAACGGCGAGAACGCGCTGAAGTCGGTTTTCGCGAACTGGCCGTTGATGCCACCTTCGGCGCGGATGAAGTTGAACTGCTCGCCGAGATAGTAGATGCCTGGTTCCGGCAACGCGACCAGCGTGCCGCCGAGGGTGGCGGTACCGGTCACGTGCAACTGGTCGCTGCGCCCGCCAGGCGCGAGTTCGGCGGCGTAGACGCCGGTCGCGCCCTGCACGTAGTCGCCGTTGATGGTCAGCGTGCCGATCGAATTGCCGGGCGCGATGGTGCCGTCCACTCGGGTGCTGCCCAACGTGCCGATACCCTTCAGCAGGCCGTTGCTGCCGACCGTGGTGGTGCCGCCGGTCTGCATGCCATTGAAGGACACCACGCCGCCATTGACGGTCAGGTTCCCGTCCTTCAGAACGCCGCTGGCGCTGACCGTGCTGACGCCACCGATGGTGGTGAGTGCGGTGGAGACCAGGCTGCCGTTGAGCAGGAACCGGCCGCCTTGCACATCGACCGCCGAGGTGAGGGTGTTGCTGCCGTTCAACTCCAGCGTGCCTTCGCGCAGCACCGCGCCGTTGAAGCTGTTGTCGCCGCTCAGGCGCAGCCAACCGATGCCGGATTTGGTCAGCGTGCCGGGGCCGCCGATGTCATTGGTCCAGTCGTCCCAGGCATCGCCCTCCCACACCTTCAGGCCGCCGGCCCTCTGGTTCATCACCACGTTGGTATCCACGCGCAGCGAGCCATAGCCCTCGATGGCCCTGCGCAGGTCAACCATGCCCCAGCCGTAGATCGGGTCGACGCCTGCCGCACCGAGGTCGCGCGCGGTGGTCAGCAGGACGTCGCGCACCTGGGCGTTGTCCAGGTAGGGGAAGCGCTCCATCAACAGGCCGAGTGCGCCGGTGATATGGGGGGCGGCCATGGACGTGCCGGTCTTCAGGCCGTAGTCGTACGTGGGATTCTGGCTGTCGATGAGAAGACGGACGTAGTCTGCGGTCTTCTCCAGCCGCCCCTGGATGTCACCGGAAACGATGGTGCTGAGGATTGCCGTGCCGGGTGCGGAAATGCACCAGTTGGCAGCAGCGCCACAGATGCTCGAGCCTGCGTTGATCAGGTAGTCGGTTTCACCATTGGCTGTATTGGGCTGGCGAACGTTGGCGACGGCCAGCCAGTAGGGCTCGATCTCCGGCTTCCAGCGCGGCAGGGCCGCGGTGATACCGGCGACGGCGCCGCTGCCATTGCCGGCCGACCAGACCTGGATCAACTGCGAAGCGGGGGCGTTTGCACTGTCCTTGTAGATGCTTCCGTATACGTCGTAGCCGGCACCGATGCGTGCGTACTGGGCATCCAGTGCGGCCACGGTCATGTTCCGGGTGGAGATGCCCCAGCTGTGATTGATGGCACGCACGCCTTGTGCCTGCAGCTGCGCGTACATGTCCAGCCTTGCGGCACCATCGGGATCCGTCCGTTCCACGGCCTCAGGCAGGTAGCCTCCGCTCGCCTGGCGCCTCCATTCGTAGTAAGTGTCACCAAATACACGGGCGGTCGTCAGATCTGCACCGAAGGCGACGCCGTGCATCCCCGTGCCATTGCGGTTGGCGCCAATGGTTCCGAGGACATGCGTGCCGTGATCGGCATAGCGGAAACCCCATTCACGGCCCGCGGCAATGATGTTGGCCTGCAGGGAAGCAGGCACGCCCGCGCCGAGCGTGTAGTAGTTGATACCCGGTTGATCACCCTGTGTCTGGCTGCACGCGCCGGTACCGCCGACGGTTCCCGGTGACGCACAGTTCGGGCCGATGGTGATGCTGGAGGTGTTGCGGCCGGCGAATTCGGGGTGAGCCAGTGCCGAGCCGGTGTCGAACAGCGCCAGGCGCACGCCCTTGCCGGTCAGGCCGCGGGCGTACGCGTGGTCGGCCCCCATCGCACCCAGGCCCCAGTCGGCGTTGAATTCATCGTTGCGCCAGCTGGCGGCATCGCCCGGATTGTCGAGCAGGGCGGTGCCGGTTGCCGCGGGCGTGGCGGCCGTCGATGCTGCAGGCGCGCTGACGGCGGGCTGTGCCCACGCCGCCTGCAGCTGGCGCTGTTGCTGCCATGCGTCGAGCGCCTCGCCGGCCATGGCGGGCGCGGCAGCGGCAAGCAACAGAGAGCTGGACACGGCCAGCGCGAGGCGGCTGTGCAGCGGGGAGCGGGAGTGGGACGAACGGCCGTGCAGCGGGTGATTCATCGGGCAACTTCCTTGGTGGACGGGCAACAAGGCCGTTAACGCCAATCCGTGGCGACATCCCCCATGCATGTGAAAGGAAAATTGTGAACAGGTTAAGTGTGCGTGACAGTGGGCTTCACTTCGTCTCCCCGTGTCCTCGCTAACGTGGGCCGGCCTGGGCTCACCAGGCTTATCAAGGAGTGATGGCGATGCGTGTTGTCAGGAAGGTGATCGCAGTGGCGGTATTCGCGTTGGCGTGTACCGGTTCGGTGGCAGTGGCAGGGCCGGTCGAGCCCTGCGACCAGCCGTGCTGGCGGGCTTATCAGATGTGCCTGGCCAGTGGCACCGATGCCGGTGAATGCCAGCAGGCGTACAACACCTGCGTGGTCGATCTGTGCATGGGCGTGTGAGTCGCGCCGTTTGAGCCGTACGCGGAGCCCCGTCATCGACGGGGCTCTTCTGTTCCAGCGATCGCCTCAGATGGCGATGCGGGCATCTGGCCTGAGCCCGCTTGCGGGCCATGCATGCAGCGGCGAGGATGGGAAATCGCACCGGAGCCGCTGCACATGGCCGTCAAACGCATTGTCGCCAACATCGCCACGCCCGACCCGGCGCGTGCCGCAGCGTTCTATGGCGGGCTGCTGGGCATGCCGGTGGTGATGGATCATGGCTGGATCGTCACCCATGGCGGGCAGGGCAGTGCGCTGGCGCAGGTGAGCTTTGCCAGCGAAGGGGGTTCCGGCACCGCGGTGCCCGATCTGTCGATCGAAGTGGACGACCTGCAGCAGGTGCTGGAGCGCATGCACGCGGCCGGCATCCCGCTGGAGTATGGCCCTGCCGACGAGCCTTGGGGAGTGCGTCGTTTCTTCGTCCGCGACCCGTTCGGGCGGCTGTTGAACATTCTCGCCCACACCTGAGCGGGAAGCGTTCCTTCAGCGGCGTCTGCCGCTGCGCGTCGGCGCTGCCGGAACGCCGACCATGCGCAGGCAATCCGCTTCCACAGCGGCGATGAAGGCATCGGCATCCTGTGCGGGTGTGGCGATCAGGTCGTCGGTGGCCCCGTGCACGCCGGCATAGATCAACGAGGCGGTGACCTGTGGAGCAGGCAGCTGCCACAGTCCGGCTGCGTTGCCCGCTTCGAGGATGCCCAGCAGCTGCTGCTGGATCGCATTGCGCTCGGCATTGCCCCGCTGGTGGTGGTGATGGTTGGCGTACACCACGTCATGCAACGCGTGGGTGCGCGCGTAGATCTCGATGTTGGCGCGGATCCAGGCGCGCAGGCGCGTTGCGCCATCACCGGCAGGGTGTTGCTGCACTGCCTGCTCGACTTCGTCCATGAACTGCCGCGTGTAGCGCTGCGCCAGCGCCTGCAGGATCTCGGTGCGGGAGGCGAAATAGGTATAGAAAGTGCCCTTGGCCACGTCGGCCGCGGCGACGATGTCGCTGATGGTGGTGGCGTCCACACCCTGCGAAAGGAACAACGCCTGCGCGGCGTCCATCAGTTCCTCCTGGCGGGTTTCGGCGGGCTTGGTGCGAGGCCTGGCGACAGCTGGGGTCTGCATGGTGGGCGGTATCCGGGTGTGACGGACGCCATTCTAGCTGCCCCTTCGCATTGACTGACCGCTGGTCATTGACCGACGGTCAGTCAGTCGATAGCATGCGCGCACATCCTCCTCCCGGATCCACGCATGAGACGCCTCCAACGGCCCGCCCTGGTGCTGGCGGCCTACCTCGGTACATTCCTCGCTTCGCTGGACATCAGCATCGTCAACGTGGCCCTGCCAACCCTGCAGCAGGCGCTGCAGACCGACATGGCGGGCCTGCAATGGGTGATCAACGCCTATGCGATCGCACTGTCGGCGCTGATGCTGTCGGCCGGTCCGTTGGGGGATCGCTATGGTCATCGGCGAATGTGGTTGCTGAGCGTCGCCACCTTCACCATGGGCTCGCTGCTGTGCGCCTGCGCCAAGGACCTTTCGACCCTGGTCGCCGGGCGCGCGGTGCAGGGCGTGGCAGGTGCGCTGTTGATTCCCAGTGCGATGCCGATCCTGAGTCACGCATTTCCCGATCCGGGCCAGCGTGCACGCGTGATCGGTGGCTGGTCCGCTTTCAGCGCGCTGGCCCTGGTGCTCGGCCCGTTGCTCGGCGGTGCGCTGGTGCAGCGGGCCGGCTGGCCCAGCATCTTCCTGATCAACCTGCCTTTGGGGCTGCTGGCGTTTGTGCTTGGCGCCTGGGGCATCGCCGAGCGACGGCACCCGCAGCACGCCGCGCTGGATCCGGCCGGGCAGCTGCTCAGTATCGGCGCGCTGGGCGCACTGTGCTATGGCCTGATCGCGATCGGCGAGCAGGGCCTGCTGGCCCCGGTGACGCTTCTGGCGCTGGGCGCCGCAACTGCGGGGCTGATCCTGTTCGGCATCGTCGAGCGGCGGGTGGCACGGCCACTGCTGCCGCTGGACCTGTTTGCCGACGGTCGCTTCCGCATGCTCAACCTGGCCTCGTTCGTGCTGGGCTTCACCGCCTATGCGAGCCTGTTCTTCCTGTCGCTGTTCTTCCAGCAGGCACAGGGGCACAGCGCCGCGCTGGCAGGCTCGCAGCTGGCTCCCCAGTTCCTGTTGATGGGTGGTGTCTCGCTGTTGTTCGGGCGCCTGGTTGCCCGCCTCGGGCTGCATGCCGCGCTGGTGCTGGGCTACGTCCTGGCCGGTGTGGCGCTGTGCGCAATGGCCACGTTCGAACCGGCTACTTCGCGCGCTCATGCCACTGCCGTGCTGATGCTGCTTGGCATTGGAATGGGGCTGGCGGTGCCGGCGACCGGCATGGCGATCATGGCCAACGCACCGGCCGAACGCGCAGGTATCGCGTCAGCCACGATGAACGCGCTGCGCCAGGCAGGCATGAGCCTGGGCATCGCGCTGATGGGCAGCCTGATGGGCCAGCGTGCCGTACAGCAGTTCGCCGCCTGCGCACAGGCCGCAGGGCAGCAGCGGCTTGTTGCGCAGGCGCGTGAACTGATCCTGCACCCGGGCTCGATGCACGCCACGCCGCAGGTGCTGACCTGGTACCGCAGTGCGATGGCCAGCGGGTTCGGTTGGGCGATGGCGGTGGCGGGTGCGCTGGCCCTGCTTGCGGCGCTTGGGCTGCATCGGCAGCGTGCATCGGCTTGACGCGCAGCAATCAGCCCTGCTGGCGTTGCGGGTCCTCTGCCGTGCGTTCGATCGCCTGAGGCTGTTGTTGCTGCTGGCGCGCGTTGGCGTGGCGTGCGTGTCCACCTTCGCGTCCGATCGTGGCCATGTGCTGGCGGTCGCGGCTGATCGCTTCGCCGCCCTTGCGGCCTGCGACACGTGCTTCGGCCGGACTGAATTCGTGCGCATTGCCGGAGGCATGTGCCGCGCGCCCGCCCTTGGCGGCGATCGCGCGCTGTTTGTCCTGGTCCATCGAGGCGAAGCCCCGGTTGGAGCTGCGCGGGTTCTGCTCAGTCATGTGAAATCTCCTGCAGTGTGGACGCCGCCTTCGTGGGCGACGGCGTCCATGCTTGGCCATCGCACGCTAAGTCCAGGTCGCCATCTTCGCCCCGGTTTTCACGCGCCCTGCGCACGGGGATGATCACGCAGCCGGCCCGGCGGCCGCATTCGTCGCGTATTCACTGCCGGCCCTCGGATGCGCGGCAAGGCCGGCGGCCGCAGTGGCGGTGCCGCACATATGTTCGATGATCCTGTGCTGCTGCCCGATGGCTATCAGATAAACGTTCCGGACCGGCAACCGATCAGACTGCGCACCGGTGGAAACTGCGAACGGACCGGTGTCGCGCCCCACGCGGCAGGCGGCGACGATCCACTCTCCATCGCGCGTCAACTGCTGGCTCCGCCGAAGTCGTCAATATGAACGCACAGTTGCGTGGTCGTCCTATCGCAGATGTTCCGCTGCATGCCTAGAATCGAAGCATCCCGGTAGTTCCCGGGCGCTTCGAGTGAATGGACTCAATGAAGATTCTGTTGACCGGCAGTTCCGGGCGGATCGGGCGCGCGATCTTCGGCGCGCTGGCGGCTGCCCATGAAGTGGTGGGTCTGGACCGCAGTCCGTTTGCCACCACGCGCATCATTGCCGATGTCACCGATCATCAAGCCGTCGTGCGCGCGGTGCAGGGCGTCGACGCGGTCATCCATACCGCGGCCCTGCATGCGCCACACGTCGGCCTGGTACCGGACGCGGTGTTCCAGCAGATCAACGTGGACGCGACCGCGCACCTGCTGCAGGCGGCGCGCGAGGCAGGCGCACGGCGGTTCGTGTTGACCAGTACCACCGCGCTGTACGGCCACGCGGTGGTGGCAGGGGGATGCCGCTGGATCGATGAGGATACCGAGCCGCTGCCGCGAACGATCTACCACCGCAGCAAGCTGCAGGCCGAGGCCCTGGCTGAAGCTGCCGCCGCACCGGACTTCGGGGTGCGCGTGCTGCGGATGGGGCGCTGCTTCCCGGAACCGCCGGAACGGATGGCGATGTTCCGGTTGCATCGTGGGATCGACGCCCGTGACGTGGCCAGTGCCCATGCCGCGCTGCTGCTGGATGAGGGGCCGGCCTTCGCCCGCTACATCGCCTGCGCCGCAACCCCGTTCCGTCGCGAGGATTGCCTGGAACTGGCCACCCAGCCGCGCAATGTACTGGCCCGGCGCGTACCGCAGCTGCTGGCAGAGTTCGAGCGCCGCGGCTGGCCGTTGCCGCTGAGCGTCGACCGTGTCTACGACAGCGCCCGCATCCGCAGGGAGCTGGGGTGGCAGCCGCGTTTCGGGCCGGACGCCGTGCTGCAGCAGTACGCCGCAGGCAGCATCGAGGTGTTGCCACGCGCGGAGTGGATCAAGGATCGGGTGGCCGAATAGGGGACGCGGGGACGGATCCCTCCCCCGTCCCTGAGTGGATTCAGGAATGTGTAGGCCGGTCGCCTCAACCTCGTTGGCAGGCGGCCGCTAACCCGGTGCGCTTCCTGCGCCGGGCGGGTCCCGGCGGCCGGTGGCCTGCGCGACGGATCGCGCGCCTGCGCGGTGCCCTCCCGGTGCCGGTCGTCCTGAACTGCCTTGCGGACCCCTCCATGCCTTCTTCCCGTTCCGCCGCTGCCCGCCGCCCGGGCAGCATCGCCCACAAGCTGATGCTGGGCACCGCCGTCATCGCGCTGCTGTGCTTCGGCCTGACGGCGTTCCTGATCTATCGCCAGGCCAGTGCCAGCCTGATCGATGCCTCGCGCCAGACCATGACCAGCGAGGCCAACGCCGAAGCGCGCCAGGTCGCCGCCGACCTGGGCACGGCGTTCGCCAGCAACGATGCCATGGTCGAAGCCGTGCTCGCCCAGCGTGCGCGGGGCGACGTGCCCGATCGCGCCAGCCTGGCTGCCGTGCTGGGCGAGCAGCTGCGCACCCACCCGGAGTGGCTGGGCAAGAGCACCATGTGGGAGGCCGATGCCTTCGATGGCAAGGATGCCGAGTTCGCCAATACCGCGATGCACGATGCCAGCGGCCGCTACATGAGCTACTGGGCCTGGCATGACGGCAAGCCGCAGCAGTCGACCATGACCGACTACACCGAAGCCGCCGACGGCTCGGCCGACTGGTACGTGGTACCCAGCCGCGACAAGCTGCCCAAGGTCAGCGAGCCCTATGCCTACGACATCGCCGGCCAGCAGGTGCTGATGAGCACGTTGAGCTCGCCGATCGTCGAAAACGGTACCTTCCTCGGCGTGTTCACCGTCGACTTCTCGCTGGCGGCGCTGCAGAAGCACCTGGCGACGCTGACGCCGATGGGCGCAGGCCGCGTCGAGCTGCTTTCGCCCAACGGCGTGGTGCTGGCCTCGGCGAATGCCGCCGAGATCGGCAAGCCGCGCACCGACGCATTGACCCGCAGCATGCTGGCCGACATCGCCGCCGACCGCCGGTTCGAAGCCTTCACGCCCGATGCAGCCGGCAACGTGCGCGTCTACGTGCCGCTACGCGTGGGCAATGCCCCGCAGCGCTTCGCGCTGGGCGTGGTGATGCCGCACGCGGTGATCGTGGCCGAGGCGCGCCAGCTGCTGTGGTTGACGCTGCTGGTGGGCGTGGTGGCCGCGCTGACGCTGAGTGCCGGCGTCTATGTGCTGCTGCGCCGCCTGGCGATCCGCCCGTTGGCCGAAGCGGTGCGGGTGGCGGGTGACGTCGCCGCCGGCAAGCTCGACAGCACCTTGCCTGCGCGCAGCAACGATGAAGTGGGCCGCCTGCTGGACGCGATGCAGGGCATGCGCGGGCAGCTGCAGGCGGTGATGGCGGCGCAGGCGGAAATGGCGCGCCGCCACGATGCTGGCGAGCTGAGCTACCGCATGGACGCCACTGCCTTCCCCGGCGAGTACGGCCGCATGGTGGCCGACAGCAACCAGCTGGTGGCTTCCAGCAATGCGGTCACCCAGCGCCTGGTCGAGGTGATGCAGCGTTACGCGGTGGGTGACCTCAGCGTGGACATGGAAGCGCTGCCGGGCGAGAAGGCGGTGTTCACCGCAGCGATGGCCACCACCAAGAGCAACCTGGCCGCGATCAACGAGCAGATCCAGCAGCTGGCTGCCGCCGCGGCAGCCGGCGACTTCGCTGTACGCGGTGATGCCCAGCGCTTCGACCACGATTTCCGCCGCATGGTGGAGACCCTCAACATCATGATGCAGGTGAGCGATCACAACCTGGCTGAGCTTTCGACGCTGCTTCGCGCGATTGCCGCCGGCGACCTCAGCGCACGCATGCGCGGTGATTTCCATGGCGTGTTCGCGGTGATGCGCGACGATGCCAACAGCACCGTGCAGCAGTTGACCCAGATCGTCGGCCAGATCCAGCAGTCGGCCGCCAGCATCCGCCTGGCGGCGGGTGAGATCGCTGCGGGCAACAGCGATCTCTCGCGTCGTACCGAGCAGCAGGCCGCCAACCTGGAAGAAACCGCCGCCTCGATGGAGGAGCTGACCTCCACCGTGCGCCAGAACGCCGACCACGCGCTGCAGGCCAATACCCTGGCAGGATCCGCCGCTGACGTTGCCAGCGAGGGCGGGGAAGTGGTCAACCAGGTGGTGCAGACCATGGAGCAGATCGAGGCCTCCTCGCAGCGCATCGCCGAGATCATTTCGGTGATCGACGGCATCGCCTTCCAGACCAACATCCTGGCGTTGAATGCGGCGGTGGAAGCGGCGCGGGCCGGTGAGCAGGGCCGCGGCTTCGCGGTGGTCGCCAGCGAAGTGCGCGCGCTGGCGCAACGCTCGGCGGGCGCAGCGAAGGAGATCAAGGAACTGATCGACGCATCCGTGGCGCAGGTCGGTGCCGGTGCGCAGCTGGTGCACGGTGCGGGCCGTACCATGCAGGCCATCGTCGGCCAGGTGGGGCGCGTCAACGAGATCATGGCCGAGATCTCGGCTGCGTCGCGCGAACAGTCCGCCGGCATCGAGCAGGTCAACCAGACCGTGGTGCAGATGGATGAGACCACCCAGCAGAACGCCGCACTGGTGGAGGAAGCCAGCGCCGCGGCGCGGGCGATGGAGGAGCAGGCCGAGCAGCTGGCCGTGGCGGTCTCGCGCTTCCGCCTGCAGGCCGAACCGGAGGCCATGGCCCGCCGCGCGGCCTGATCCCGGAAACGAAGACGCCCGGCGGGGGCCGGGCGTCGGTTGCATCCTTGCCGCGCATCCTGCGCAGGTCTGATGGCTCAGAACATTCCTTCAAACGGGTTCCAGCTGGTACGGCCTTCCACCTTCTCCAGGTAGTAGCTGTAGTTGGTGCTGGAGGCGACCAGCAGGTTCATGGCGATGAACAGCATGCGCCCGACGACGTCCGGAAGGAACATGGAGACGATGGCCAGCACGATGTTGATGCCGATCACCACCAGTGCCTTGCGCCACATGCCAAGAATCAGCAGGTAGATGGCACCGAAGAACAACGCGAAGAAGTTCAGGTTGATCTTCAGGCGGTCACCAAAGGACAGCGCCTTCCAGGCCTGCTTGAAGCCGGGGTTCTTGGGGGCGCCGTGCTGGCGGAAGAAGTTGAAGCGGAACTGCCACTTCGGGCTGAACTGGGACAGGTCAGTGGTATTCATTGGGGGAGACATCCCTGTGAGAAAACGTTTTCATGATAGGGCAAGTCCTATTCAGGATCCAAGCGTCACCGTCAAAAATGTGACGCCTGCCTTGTTCCGGCTGCTGCGGCAGGGGCGCGCACCGTCACCCGCCCGCCTTGTTTTTAGGATAGGGTGCGCAGTTCCGCTGCCGCACCAGCTGAATCCGTGCGGCGGCGGGATGTCCATGGAGGTTGCATGACCACACCTGCTACACCGGAAAACGCACCGGGACCGGTGCTCCTGCCGACACCTGAAGTGGTGCAGGCACAACAGCTGCTCGCACGCCAGCAACTGGCGGTGGCGATGGACCGTGCACGCACGGCGGCTACGCAGAGCGCGGCGCCCGCCGCCGCATTGGAAAGCGAGTAATCCGCAACACCGCCGATCGCGCCGGCCCGTCGCCAGCGCGATCGCGGCGGACGCTCTTGGTCAGAACCGCGCGGTCATGCTGAGGAAGTAGCTGCGCCCGGCCACGAAGTAATCGGTGGAGCCTTCCGCATACAGCTTCTTGTCGGCCAGGTTGCTGACGCCGCCACGCAGGGTCAGTACCTCATTGACGTTCCAGGCCGCGGTCAGGTCATACAGCGTGTAGGCCTTGAGGAAGGTCGTCGCCGTGCCGGCCTGCCTGCCGGTGTACTGCGCCGACAGGCTGCTGGAAAACACCGCGTCGGGCGTCCAGTCCAGCGACGAATAGCCCGAGAATTCGGGGGTATCGATCAGGTTGCGGCCGGTGGTCAGGTTCCTGGCTTCCTTCATCCATGTCGCCGAGGTGCGCCAGCGCCAGTGCTCGCCGAAGCGGACATTGAAGCTGCCTTCCATGCCGCTGGTGCGTGCGCGCTGCACGTTGCTCATCCGCGTCCACCAGATGCCGTTGAACCTGCCCAGCGGTGCGTACTCGATCTTGTTCCTGAAGTCGGTGTGGAAGTAGGTCAGGCCGGCATCGACCAGGTCGTTGTCGAAGCTGATGCCGATTTCGCGGTTGGTGCTGGTTTCCGGGTCCAGGTCCGGATTGCCGGCCATGTAGCAGCCGCCGCGGGTATAGCCCAGCGGAATCAGCGAGGTGCAGCCACGGCCACCGGACTGGGTGGCGGCGCTGGCGGAGTTCTCGGTCAGGCTGGGGGCGCGGAAGCCCTTGGAAACGCCACCGCGGATGGTCCATTGCTCGGCCGGATGCCAGACCAGGTAGGCGCGCGGGCTGACGTGGCCACCGAATTTCTCATGGTGATCCAGGCGCGCGCCCAAGGTCAGTGCCAGGGTGCGGTGCAGCTTCAGTTCGTCTTCGACGAACAGGGCCCAGGTATCCACTTCCAGATCGGAGCCGCTGACGGCATTGCCGGCATAGTCGATCGGCGCGCGGCCGATGGTGTCGGTGTTGGTCAGCTCCTGGCGCTTCCACTGGCCGCCCACGGCGAACTGGTGTTCAACGCCGAGGGTGAACGGCGTGGTCAGGCTGCCCTCGATGATCGTATCGGTGGCTTCGGAACGGCCGGTAGCACCGATGTCGTTCCTGTACTCGGTCCAGTACGCACTGATCTTCGAATTGCCGAAGCTCCACTTGCCATCGTGGTTGAGCGCCAGCGAGCTGCGCTTGAGTTCGCTGGCACCCCAGGCGCCTTCATCCTGCTTTTCCAGCGAAGCGTCGATGAAGGCCTGCTGCACGCCATGGCCGGCTTCGAGCGACAGTTCCTGCGCGTCGCTCAGTTTCCACTGCAGCAGCGCATCGACATTGCGGTCCTTCTCGCCTGCATACGCGTTGCCGTAGACACCGCCATTGGAGCGATCCGAATCGCGGCGCATGCTGTTGGCACCGATGCGCAGGCCGAAGCGCTCGCCGAGCGGCCCGGAGAACGTCGCACCGATCTGCTGGGTGTCGCCGCGCTTGCCATCGCCCGGGCGGGTATAGCTGTGGGTGGCGCTGCCGCTCCAGTCATCACCGATGCGCCGGGTGATGATGTTGATCACGCCGCCCATGGCGTCGGAGCCATACAGCGACGACATTGGTCCGCGCACCACTTCGATGCGCTCGATCTGGTCAGGCGAGATCCAGTTCAGGTCCTGGCGGCCCAGGTCCGGCCGGTAGTTGGTCGAGGCCGAGCTGCCCATGCGCTTGCCGTCCACCAGCACCAGCGTGTAGTTCGACGGCATGCCGCGCAGCTTGATCTTGGACTGCTCGCCAACCGCACTGAGGCCACCGGTCACGCCGGGCACGCGGCTGAGCAGGGTGGCCAGGTCGTGCACCGGCTGGCGCGCGATGTCCTCGCGGCTGATCACGCTGATGCTGGCCGGCGCATCCTTGATCCATTGCTGGTTGCCCGAGGCGGTGACCACCACGGTATCCAGGTCCTTGGTGGAGGCATCGGCGCTGGCCTCTGCAGCGGCCAGGCCGGGCAGGGCCAGCAGGCAGGCAGTGGCCAGGGCACTGGCCAGGCGGGTGCGCGGCAGGCGCGCGGAACGGGAGCGGAACGGCTGGGACATGACGGCTTCCATCGAATGAGGGGGGACCGGATGGAAGCAACGGGCACACGCAGACAAGCAGGCAGGCCCCCCTTCCATGGGTCGTAGGGCGCACGGTTCGGGCCGGCGCAGCTGGGTGGGTCTCGGCCGTACGGAAGACGGCGACCTGCCTGGTTAATGAAATGATAACCGTTCGCGTTTGTTACGATCCAGTACCCGGTGCCACGAAGCGACATTCCGCTGCGCGGTCCACCATCGCCTGCTGTTTGCTGAATGGGGATAAATCCCGGCGTAGACCTTCGCACTCGGCTTACATCCGGCGCCCTAGACTGGGCCGCATTTTCGATTCCGCCCCGTTGGAGATCGTGTGGGTTCCGGTAGTGACAGACAGCGACTGTGCGGCCAAGGGCCGGTACAGCCAGGACAAGTGCGGGCGCCGGGAAGGCGCGCCGGGAACCTTCGCGCATGCAGCCCGGCCGGGACGGCCGGCCATGCCGATCGTGGGGAGTAAGCGGTGATGGGGGGTCACACCATCCACGCGGAAGCGGATGCGCCCCGGCTCGACGCCGGCTGGGCGCTGCTGCCGGCCGAATCTCCGCTGCCGATGCCCGAACAGACCCTGCGCGAAGGCAAGCTGAAGGTCCGTCGGCACCGTACCTCGCCACGCCTGATCGGCCTGCGCCGGTTCTACATCTTCGGCGGCACCCTGGCCATGACCGCCATCGCCACCCGCATGATGTGGCGGGTGCTGTCGGCCAATGGCATCAGCGTGCTGGAAGCCTGCCTGCTGGTGCTGTTCGTCGGCCTGTTCGCCTGGATCGCGCTGTCCTTCGCCAGCGCCGTGGCCGGCTTCCTGACCGCCGTGTTCGACCGTGGCTATCGCCTTGGCATCGACCCGGACAAGCCGCTGCCGACCGTGCACAGCCGCACCGCGCTGCTGATGCCGACCTACAACGAGGATCCGCGCCGACTGCTGGCGGGCCTGCAGGCGATCTACGAGTCGGTGGCCGCCACCGGCCAGCTCGAACGCTTCGACTTCTTCGTGCTCAGCGATACCCGGCGCGAGGACATCGCACGCGCCGAGGAGCAGGTATTCGCCGAACTGCGCGAGCGCGTGCCGGACGGCCAGACGCGGCTGTTCTACCGCCGCCGTGGCGACAACAGCGGGCGCAAGGCCGGCAACATCGCCGACTGGGTGCGCCGCTTCGGTGGCGCTTACCCGCAGATGCTGATCCTGGACGCCGACAGCCTGATGACCGGCGACAGCATCGTGCGCCTGGTGGCCGGCATGGAACACAACGCCGATGTCGGCCTGATCCAGACCCTGCCCTCGGTGATCGGTGGCCGCACCCTGTTCGCACGCATGCAGCAGTTCGGCGGTCGCGTGTACGGCCCGGTGATTGCCCGTGGCGTGGCCTGGTGGCATGGCGCCGAGAGCAACTACTGGGGCCACAACGCCATCATCCGCACCCGTGCCTTCGCCGACCACGCCGGCTTGCCAGCGCTGCCGGGGCGCAAGCCGTTCGGCGGTCACGTGCTCAGCCACGATTTCGTCGAAGCGGCGCTGATGCGCCGTGGCGGCTGGGCCGCGCACATGGTGCCGTACCTGGGGGGCAGCTACGAAGAAGGGCCGCCGACCCTGACCGACCTGCTGGTGCGCGACCGTCGCTGGTGCCAGGGCAACCTGCAGCACGGCAAGGTGGTCGGCAGCCGTGGCCTGCACTGGATCAGCCGCACCCACATGCTGATCGGCATCGGCCATTACTTCACCGCGCCGATGTGGGCGATGCTGATGCTGATCGGCATTGCGATCCCGCTGTTCCAGGAAGGCATCGATTTCAATGCCCTGCTGCACCTGTCACCCAGCGTGTACTGGCGGGCCCAGGACGAGGAGCAGGTGGTGCGCCTGTTCGCCGCCACCATGGCGGTGCTGCTGCTGCCCAAGGTGCTGGGCTATCTGGCGATGCTGCTGGACCCTGTCGACCGCCGCGGTTGCGGCGGTGCGATCCGTGCGTTCGTGTCGATGCTGGTGGAGACCGTGCTGGCCGCACTGATGGCACCGGTAGTGATGTACGTGCAGTCGCGCGGCGTGGCCGAAGTGCTGTCCGGCCGCGATTCCGGCTGGGACGCACAGCAGCGTGACGATGGTGGCATCTCGTGGATGGCCTTGATCCGTGGCTACGGCGGGTTGGGCGTGTTTGGTGCGTTCATGGGTGTGCTGGCGTGGGCGGTGTCGCCGTCGCTGGCAGCCTGGATGGCGCCGGTGGTGATCGGCATGGTGCTGGCCGTTCCGGTGGTGGCGCTGACCTCCTCGCGCGGCCCGGGTGCCTTCCTGCATCGCCTCGGCCTGCTCGACATCCCCGAAGAGAACATTCCGCCACCGGTGCTGGTGCGCGCCGCGCAGCTGCGCCGGGAAGCCGCCGAGCAACCGCCGCTGTACTGATGGCCCTGCACCAGCGGCATAATGCGGCTCGAACTTGAAGGAGCCGCATCATGCTGCAAACGGTGGAACAGGAAACCGGCGCCTCGCCACAGTGGTCGGTGATCTGGCTGCACGGGCTTGGCGCCGACGGCCACGACTTCGCGCCGATCGTGCCGGAACTGGTGCGTCCGCACTGGCCGGCGCTGCGCTTCGTGTTCCCGCACGCACCGGTGCGGCCGATCACGATCAACAACGGCGTGCCGATGCGCGGCTGGTACGACATCGTCGGGATGGACTTCCGCTCGCGTGCCGACATGGCCGGCGTGCAGGAATCGGTGCTGCAGCTGGATGCGCTGATCGCACGTGAGATCGAGCGCGGCGTCGCGCCGGAGAAGATCTTCCTGGCCGGCTTCTCGCAGGGCGGGGCGATCATCCTCACCGCTGCACTGTCGCGCACCGCGCCACTGGCTGGCCTGATCGCACTGTCCACTTACCTGCCGGAAGCCGAGAGCGCCAGGCGCGTTGACGGTGCGGTGCAGGTGCCGGTGTTCATGGCCCATGGCAGCAGCGACCCGGTGATTCCGCAGGCGGTGGCCGTACACAGCGCGCAGGCCCTGCAGGCGCTGGGCCTGGAGGTGGAGTGGCACAGCTACCCGATGGCCCACCAGGTCTGCGCCGAAGAGATCCAGGCGCTGGGTGACTGGCTGCAGGAACGGTTGGGCGCTGCCTGAGCCATGCCCCCGGCCAGCACATCGCCGTGGATGCCGGAACTGTGCCGCCTGCCGCGGCTGGCGGCGATGCTTGGCCTGGCCCAGCTGGTAGTGGTGGTGCTGGCGCTGGCGCCCGATGGCAGCCGCCACTGGACCTTCGGCGAGCTGCTGTCGGCCAGCGGCTTCGCGCTGTGGCTGGCGCTGGCGGTGACCGCCAGCCTGTGCCTCCTGCGGCAGGCACTGTCGAGGCTGCCGCAGGTGCTGGGCGCTGTCGCGGCGATCGTGCTGGCGACCCTGATCGCCGTGGTCTGTGCCGGCATCGTGCATGCACTGTACGCGGTGCTGGGCGACAACTTCGCCCGCGGCATCAGCTTCTGGCGCTTCACCCTGGGCAGTGCGGCAACCACGGCACTGATCGCCGCACTTGCCCTGCGCTACTTCTATGTGAGCGATCGCTGGGCCGCGCAGGTGCAGGCCAACGCGCGTGCCCAGGCCGACGCGCTGCAGGCGCGGATCCGGCCGCACTTCCTGTTCAACAGCATGAACCTGATTGCCAGCCTGCTGCATCGCGATCCGGCGGTGGCCGAACGCGCGGTGCTGGATCTGTCCGATCTGTTCCGTGCTGCCCTGGGCGCGGGCGAGGGCGACTCCACCCTGCGTGACGAATGCGAGCTGGCCGAGCGCTATCTGTCGATAGAGTCGCTGCGCCTCGGCGAGCGTCTGCAGGTGCGCTGGCAGCGCGATGAGCCGCTGCCGTGGGACCTGCCACTGCCGAGGCTGGTACTGCAGCCGCTGGTGGAAAACGCAGTGCTGCATGGCATTTCGCGGCTGCCCGAGGGCGGCACCATCGAATTGCAGCTGGTGCGCGAGGGCAACGAGCTGCAGATCCGCGTGCGCAATCCCGCGCCCGATCCGCAGGCGCCGGGGTTGGCGCTGGCGCGTGGTGCCGGCCATGCCCAGCACAGCATCGCTCATCGGCTGGCCTGGCGCTTCGGCGCCGCCGCGCGGATGACGGCTGGCTGGAGCGAGGGCTACTATGCCTGCCAAGTGACAGTGCCGATCCAGTGAGGGGACGACCGTGAGGGTAGTCATCGCCGATGACGAACCGCTGGCGCGGGAACGCCTGCGCAGCCTGCTGGCGGCGCAGGACGGGGTGGACGTGGTGGCCGAGGCCGGCAACGGCGAGCAGGCCCTGCATGCGTGCGCGGAGCTGCAGCCGGACCTGGTCCTGCTGGATATCGCCATGCCCGGGCTGGACGGCCTGGAAGCCGCCCGCCACCTGGCCAGCTTCGAGCCGCGCCCGGCGGTGGTGTTCTGCACGGCTTATGACGCGCATGCGCTGTCGGCGTTCGAGGCGGCGGCCATCGATTACCTGATGAAGCCGGTCCGCGCCGAACGCCTTGCCGCAGCGATCGCACGTGCACGCACGTTCCTGGCCGGCCGCGACGGCCAGCCGCAGGACAGCGGCGGGCAGCAGGCCCGCAGCATGCTGTGCGCACGCCTGCGTGGCAGCCTGCGGCTGATCCCGCTGGACGACATCCACTACCTGCAGGCGGAAGAGAAGTACGTGGTGGTGCACCATGCGCGCGGCGAGGACCTGATCGAGGAGTCGCTGAAGTCGCTGGAGGAAGAGTTCGCCAGCCGCTTCATCCGCATCCACCGCAACTGCCTGGTGGCGCGCCACGAGCTGGTGGAGCTGCGTCGAGGCTCGAGTGGTCAAGTGCAGGCGGTGCTGCGGCATGGCAAGCAGCCGCTGGAAGTCAGCCGCCGCTGCGTGGCGACGCTGAAGCAGGAATTGCGGCATCTGTGAGTGGTCCGCGCGGCCTGCGGCCGCGACTGCTTACGAGCAACGTCTGAAGCAACAGCAACAGCAACAGCAGATTGTCGGCTCTGTGTTGTTGCGTGTTGGGTGAGGCGGGAAGGGCGGGACACGCCGTAAACCCATCCATGGGGGCTCGATGGCGCCATCCATGGCGCCAACGGTCCCGCCACCCCACCCCGGCCCAACCCTCTCGTTTTTCCCGCGTCGGACGGCAAAGGCATTGTTGTTATCGGGTGAGGGAAGAGGGGTCAGATCCCTTTTCCTGCGGAAAAGGGATCTGACCCCGGAAGCCGTCGGCTGTTGCTTTTGCTTCTGCTTTTTTCTTTTGATCTTCCGTGGCTGACGCGCAAGGAAGCTGTCAGAGGCCGGGCGGGGTGGGGGCGCGGGGGTGTCCGCGGCATGGATGCCGCGGCCAAGCCTCCACGGACGGATTCACGGCGCCCCCCGCGCCCCCACCCCGCCCGGCCTAGCGCGGCTGTTGCTTTCACGACCCCTCCACCAGCCACGAGGGGCTCCGCCGTTGGCCGTATCCGCGCCGAAGGCGCGATAATGACCGGATGGAAACCGTCCGCATCGCCACCCGCAAGAGCCCGCTCGCCCTCTGGCAGAGCGAACACGTCGCCGACCGCCTGCGCCAGGCCCATCCCGGCTTGCATGTGGAACTGGTGCCGATGAGCACCCGCGGCGACGAAGTGCTCGACCGTTCGCTGGCCGCCATCGGTGGCAAGGGCCTGTTCCTGAAGGAGCTGGAGCTGGCCATGCTGCGCGGTGAGGCCGACTGCGCGGTGCACTCGCTGAAGGATGTGCCGATGGAACTGGACACGCCGTTCGCGTTGCCGGCAATGCTGACCCGCCACGATCCCGCCGATGGCTTCGTTTCCAACCTGTACGCCTCGCTGGACGCGCTGCCGATCGGTGCGCGGGTCGGGACCTCGTCGCTGCGTCGCCAGGCGCAGCTGCGCGCGCTGCGACCGGACCTGGAACTGCTCGACCTGCGCGGTAACGTCAACACCCGGCTGGCCAAACTCGACAACGGTGGCTACGACGCCATCGTGCTGGCCGTGGCCGGCCTGGAGCGTCTGGGTCTGGGCGAGCGCATCGTCGCGCGCCTGCAACCGCCGCAGTGGCTGCCAGCCCCGGCGCAGGGCGCGGTGGCGGTGGAGTGCGATAGTGGCAATGCGCGTCTGATGGCGTTGTTCGCCCCGCTTGATGACGCGGCCACGCGTGCCTGCGTGGAAGCCGAGCGGGCGATGAACCGTGCGTTGCATGGCAGCTGCCACGTGCCGGTGGCGGCCATCGCGCAGTGGCAGGGCGATGACCTGCACCTGCAGGGGCTGGTTGGCAGCGCCAGCGACGGCCGTGCGGTGCGCGCCGAGGCCGTGGGCCCAGGCAGTGATCCGGAAGCGCTGGGCCAGCAAGTGGCGAAGATGCTGCTGGATGCCGGTGCCGGCGAACTGCTGAACGTCTGAGCCATCGCAGGTCGTGCCGGCCAGCGGCCGGCACTACCGGAAGAAGAACGGGCGCCCTTGGCGCCCGTTTCTTACTTGAACTTGTAGACCACGTTCATCGTGGTCAGCGTATCGGTCTTGCGCTTGTCCTCGGCCACGTCACTGTTGTAACGCGCCTGCCAGCCGGCCTTCAGCGCCAGGTGCTCGTTCATGCTCACCGACACGCCGAAGTCGTTCTGGCCGAAGGTGTTGTACGAACCGGATTCGACCAGCAGGGTGTTGACCAGGTCGGTGTTGTCGGTCAGCGAGTACTTCATGTCGAACAGGCCGCGGCCGATCATGCCGGTGCGGGTGCGGTCGTCCTCGGTGCTGTGGGTGCGGCGCACACCGGGGCCGATCTGCGCGTCGAACGAGAAGCGCTCGGTGTTCCACAGGCGGGTGCCGTAACCCAGACCGAACGAGCTCTGGCGGTCGTAGGTGGCGAAGTCGTCGCGCTCTGTACGCACCGTGGCCGTCAGCTGGCGGTGCTCGCCCAGCTGCAGCGCGCTGCCGGCACTGCCGGTGTAGCGGTTGGCGGTGGTGTTGTTGCGGCGGGTGGTGGTGCCGTCGTCGCGGGTCTCGGTCACCTTGGAGCTGGAACGCAGGCCGGCCAGGTCCATGCTGTGCACCCAGTCGCCGTCGGTGTAGCGCAGGCGCAGGCGGCCGTTGAAGCTCTCGGTGCTGCTGTTGCCGCGTGCCGAGGCGAAGCCGAGCTCGCCGCCGCTGCCGCTCCACGGCGAAGACATCGCCGCCAGTTCGGAGGCATCCTGTGCATACGCGAGCGGCGCGCACAGCAGCAGGGGGATCAGCAGGGACACGCGCAGGGACATCGGGGCTTCTCCGAAGCGGTTGACAGCCGGTGATGATACTGGAAGCGTGATGGCGGTCAGAATCGATCCAAGGCGCGCTTCAGCAGACGTTGCCGCGGACGCCTATTCAGGGCAGATCGATACGCAATGCCGGGTCGTTGAAGCGCGAATAGCGCAGGCGCAGCTGGAAACTGCGGCCATTGCTGCTGCCGCTGCGCACGATCTGCCGTGGCAGGCCCTGGGCGTCCACCCAGTACTCCAGGCGTTCGCCGGCCTGCGCGCCGCGCAGGCGGTAGTGACGGGTCTCAACTCCATCCAGCGATTGGCTGCCCAGGTCTTCGGCCTGCAGCTCGGCAGGCAGGGCGTCGGCCGGCAAGGGATTGCGCCACTGCTCCAGCAGGCCCGGCGGGGTGGGAACCTGGCGGATCGCACCGTCGGCCTGCAGGAACATGGTGTCGCCAATGATCGTCTGCGGCCCGCCCGGGGTCTGCACCCGGAAGCGGTCGGGAGCGACGAAGTCCATGGCACTGCGCACCGGCTGCGGCGCGCCCAGCACCTCCAGCTCGGCATGGAAACTGCCCAGGGCAGCAAAGCGTTGGCTGGCGCCCAGTACGGCCTGGGCCGGATCTGCCGCGGGCACGGGGGCTTCGGTCCTGGCCGGCGCCGGTGCGCGATCGCAGGCAGCCAGCAGCAGGCAGACCAGCAGGGACAGGGCGGGCAACCGGCGCATCGGGCATTCCATGGGGGTGGGGGCGACCACGATAGCCCAAACGTCCCACACAAGACCCGCGACTCGGACATAATCGGGGGTATGGACCGATACGAACGCATCACCGCCCTGCATCGTCTGCTCAAGTCCGCGCGCTATCCGGTGACGGTGGCGACCCTGCAGGACAAGCTCGGTTGTTCCCGTGCCACCGTCTACCGCGACCTGGCCTTCCTGCGCGATGCGCTGATGGCACCGATCGAGGGCGACGGCGAGGCCGGCTTCCGCTACCAGGCCGACGAGAGCGACCGCTTCGAACTGCCTGGCCTGTGGCTCAGCTCGGAGGAGCTGCACGCCCTGCTGGCCTCGCAGCACCTGCTGGCGCGTACCGGCGGCGGCGTGCTGTCCTCGGTGCTGGCGCCGCTGCAGCAGCGTATCGAGAGCCTGCTGGCTGCCCAGGCCGGTGTCTCCAACTGGCCGGTGGACCGTGTGCGGGTAATCCCGCACCGCGGCCGCAAGTTCGATGAAGGCAGCTTCCGCAGCGTGGCCTCGGCGGTGCTGGAGCGCCGCCAGCTGGCGTTCGAGTACCGTGCCCGTTCCACCGACGAGCCGACCAAGCGCACCGTCTCGCCGCAGCGCCTGACCCATTACCGCGACAACTGGTACCTGGATGCCTGGGACCATGACCGCGAAGCCCTGCGCAGCTTCGCCGTGGACCGCATCCACAAGGCGCGCGTGGTCGACAGTACTGCGCGTGACGTCGCCGACAGCGAGCTGGACGAGCAGCTGGGTGCCAGCTACGGCATCTTCTCCGGTGCGCCGAAGGGCTGGGCGACCATCCTGTTCAGTGCCAAGGCCGCGCGCTGGGTGGCCGACGAGCATTGGCACTCCAAGCAGCAGGGCCGCTTCCTTGCCGATGGCCGCTATGAACTGAAGGTGCCGTACAGCGTCTCACGCGAACTGCTGATGGACGTGCTGCACTACGGCTCGGATGCCGAAATCGTCGAGCCGGTGATGCTGCGCGAGCAGGCCAAGGCGCTGCTTGAGCTGGCCCTGAGCAACTACGAAAAATCCTGACACTCCCCCCGAGAACTCCTCCGCCCATGAAGAAGACCCTGTTGCTGCCCCTGCTCGCCGCTGCGCTGGCCCTGACCGCCTGCGGCAAGTCCGGCGAGCCCTCGCAGAAGCTGGTGGTGGCCGCCACGGCCGTGCCGCATGCCGAGATCCTTGAGGTGGTCAAGCCGATCCTCAAGCAGGAAGGCGTGGACCTGGACGTGCGCGTGTTCAACGACTACGTGCAGCCCAACGACCAGCTGGTGCAGAAGCAGGTGGACGCCAACTACTTCCAGACCGAGCCGTACCTGGATGCCTACAACCGCGATCGCAAGACCGATCTGGTGAAGGTGATCGGCGTGCATATCGAGCCGTTCGGTGCCTATTCGCGCAAGGTCAAGTCGCTGGCCGAGCTGCGCGACGGTGCCGACGTGGTGATCCCGAACGACCCGAGCAACAACAGCCGCGCGCTGATCCTGCTGCACAAGGCCGGCGTGATCGAGCTGAAGGATCCGGCCAACGCGCTGTCGACCCTGCGTGACATCACCGCCAACCCGAAGAACCTGAAGTTCCGCGAGCTGGACTCGGCGATGCTGCCGCGCGTGCTGGACCAGGTCGACCTGGCCCTGATCAACACCAACTACGCGCTGGATGCGGGCCTCAACCCGACCAAGGATGCACTGGCGATCGAGAGCAAGGACTCGCCGTACGTGAACTTCCTGGTCGCGCGGCCGGACAACAAGGACGACGCCCGCGTGCAGAAGCTGGCCAAGGCCCTGACCAGCCCGCAGGTGAAGGCTTTCATCGAGACCAGGTACAAGGGCGCGGTGCTGCCGGCGTTCTGACCGGCGCTACGGACGTTCTGGCCATGCGGTCGTGCCGGCCACTGGCCGGCAATCTGCAAACGCCGCCAAGGATCATGGGGTTGCCGGCCAGCGGCCGGCACGACCTTCAGTCGACGTGGAAGGCGAGGGTGGCCGCCACGGCCTGCTGCCAGCCTGCATAGAGTTTCTCGCGCCGCGCCACTTCCATCTGTGGCTCGAAGCGCCGGTCCAGGCCCCATTGCGCGGCGATCTGCTCGCGGCTGGACCAGAACCCGACGGCCAGACCGGCCAGGTAGGCCGCGCCCAGCGCGGTGGTCTCGGTCAGCCGCGGCCGCAGCAGAGGCACCCCAAGGATGTCGGCCTGGAAGCCGGCCAGGAAATCGTTGCCGATCGCACCGCCGTCGGCGCGCAGTTCGGTCAGCGCGATGCCCGCATCGGACTGCATCGCATCAAGCACGTCGCGGGTCTGGTAGGCCATCGCCTCCAGCGCGGCACGCACGAAGTGTGCCTTGCGGGTGCCACGGGTCAGGCCGAACATCGCGCCGCGCACATCGCTGCGCCAGTAGGGCGCGCCCAGGCCGACGAATGCTGGCACCAGATACGCGCCGCCGCTGTCCGGCACCTGCGCGGCCAGTGCCTGGCTGTCGCTGGCACGCTCGATCATGCGCAGGCCGTCACGCAGCCACTGCACCACCGAGCCGGCGATGAAGATCGAGCCTTCGAGTGCATATTCCACGCGCCCGTCCAGGCCCCAGGCAATGGTGGTCAGCAGGCCGTTGCGCGAGCGCACCGCCTGCGTGCCGGTGTGCATCAGCATGAAGCAGCCGGTGCCATAGGTGTTCTTGACCATGCCCGGCTGGAAGCAGGCCTGGCCGAACAGCGCCGCCTGCTGGTCTCCGGCGATGCCGGCGATCGGGATCGGGTGGTCGAAGAAGAACTGCGGCCGGGTGTGCGCATACACCGTGCTGGAATCGCGCACCTGCGGCAGCATCGCGCGGGGTATGTCCAGCAGCGCCAGCAGGTCGTCATCCCAGTCCAGCGTGTGGATGTTGAACAACAGCGTGCGTGCGGCGTTGCTGTAGTCGGTCACATGCGCCTGGCCGCCACTGAGGTTCCATACCAGCCAGCTGTCAATGGTGCCGAACAGCAGCTCGCCACGCTCGGCGCGTTGCTGCGCACCTTCCACGTGGTCGAGGATCCAGCGCACCTTGGTGGCGGAAAAATAGGCGTCGATCAGCAGGCCGGTGCGTTCGCGGACCAGTGCCTCATGCCCGTCGCACTTCAGTCGCTCGCAGATGGCATGGCTCTGCCGCGACTGCCAGACGATGGCGTTGTGGATCGGCTGGCCGGTGGCGCGGTCCCAGACCACGGTGGTCTCGCGCTGGTTGGTGATGCCCAGCGCGGCGATATGACGCGGGTCGATCTGTTCGCGGCTGAGCAGTTCGGTCAGCGTGGCATAGACACTGGTGAGGATCTCGCGCGGGTCATGCTCGACCCAGCCGGGCTGCGGGAAGATCTGCGCGAACTCGCGCTGCGCACTGCCGACGATGTCGCCAGCACGGTCGAACAGGATCGCGCGCGAACTGGTGGTGCCCTGGTCGATGGCCAGCACGTAGCGGGGCGTCATGCAGCGTCTCCGGTGGCGATGGGGAAATCCTAATGCATCGATCGCGTCGCGCGCGGCCACCCTGGTAGCTGCCAACCTTGGTTGGCACACGTGGCAACACGGGGGGTCAGAGCCCTTTCCCTGGGAAAGGGATCCGACCCCCCATCCACGCCTGCAGCCGCGCCACCTGCGCCGCATCCAGCCGCAGCCCCAGCTTGCTCCGCCGCCACAGCACGTCCTCGGCGCTACGCGCCCATTCGTGGTCGCGCAGGAAAGCCACTTCCCGCGCATGCAGGCCGCCGCCAAAGTCCTCGCCGAGATCGTTCACACCCCTCAGGCCGTGCAGCAGCTCCGCGCTGCGGCTGCCGTAGGCGCCGGCCCAGCGGCGCGCAATCTCTGCGGGCAGCCACGGTGCCAGTGCCTGCAGGCGCGAGCACGCCTGCGTGGCGTCGCCCCAGTCGCTGCCCGGCAGTGGGTGGCCCGTTGCCGTCCATGCCGGTCCCATCTGCGGCAGGGCGGGGCGCAGCAGGTCCAGCGCTTCTTCGGCCAGCACGCGGTACGTGGTCAGCTTGCCGCCCAGCACATGCAGCGCGGGCGCCGGGTCGGACTGCAACTGCAGGCGGTAGTCACGGCTCAGCTTCGCTGCACGCGGATCTGGATCGGCAAGTAGCGGGCGTACCCCTGCGAACTGCCAGACCACGTCCTGCGGGGTGATCGGCTCGCGCAGGTAGTGGTTGGCGGCCTCGCACAGGTAAGCCACCTCCGAAGGCAGCACGCTGCACCGGGCCGGGTCGCCACGGTAGTCGGTGTCGGTGGTGCCGACCAGCAGGTGGTCGTGGGCGAACGGCAGCAGGAACACCACGCGGCCATCGGGCTGCTGAAGCAGGCAGGCGCTGTCGTCGGGCCAGGGCCGGCGCAGCACGATGTGGCTGCCCTGTACCAGGCGCAGGGCGGGGCCGCCATCGCGCGCCTGCATACGTTCCAGCAGGCCTCCTGCCCAAGGGCCGGCTGCATTGGCAACGGCCTGGGCGATCACCGTTTGCTGCCGGCCGTCGGTGGCTTCCAGCGTGGCCTGCCAACGGCCCAGCACAGGGCGCAGTTCAATGCAGCGGCTGCGCACATGTACCCGTGCGCCACGCCGGGCGGCATCCAGCGCATTGAGCAGTACCAGCCGCGCGTCATCGACCTGCGCATCGGCGTAGCTGAAGGCCTGCCGCAGCGCCGGGGAGAGCCAGGGGCCAAGCGGGTCGCGTTGCAGGTCCAGTGCGCGCGAGGCGGGAAAACTCGGGCTGCGCCGGCCCAGATGGTCATACAGCCACAGGCCCGCGCGCAGCATCCAGCGCGGTCGCAGGTGGGGTTCCCATGGCAGCACGAAGCGCAACGGACGGACCAGATGGGGGGCCTGGCGCCGCACCACTTCGCGTTCACCCAGTGCCTTGCGCACCAGTCCGAACTCGCCCTGTTCAAGGTAGCGCAGGCCGCCGTGGATCAGTTTGCTGCTGGCGCTGGAGGTGTGTGCGGCCAGGTCATCCTGCTCGCACAACAGCACCCGCAGGCCGCGGCCGGCCGCATCGCGGGCGATGCCGGCGCCGTTGATGCCGCCACCGATCACCAGCAGGTCGACGTCGTCCATCGCGTCTCCGTGTCCTGTGTGTGCGTAGAGTCGACTGACAGTTGACTGCCTTTTGTAGAGTCGAGGCATGCTCGACTTTTGAAAGAGCAGTCGACTGACAGTCGACTCTACAGAACGCGGGTGACGGAAACGACGACGGGCCCCGCAGGGCCCGTCGCGTTACATCAGTGAAGCCGGTGCTGCCTGGATCAGAAGCGGGCACCGATGCCGAAGCCGACGGTCCACGGATCCATCTTGGCTTCGCCGATCTTCTCGCCGCCGACCTTCACGTCCGGACGCGAACGCATGTAGCGGGCATCGGCACGGGCGAACCAGGTGGAGTTGATGTTCATGTCCACGCCGACGGTGCCGATCACGCCCTTGGCGTCCTTGAGGCGGATGTCGGAGCTGCTGCCGTCGGCCAGCGTTTCATTGCTGAAGCTGGACTGGTAGTAGCCCACGCCCACGAACGGACGGAACACGTTGTCAGCCTGGCCGAAGTGGTACTGGCCGCTCAGCGCGACCGGCTGCTGCTCGACGTTGCCCAGGCGGGCATTGTTCGGGCCCTTCACCTTGTGGTCGAACTTGTCGGCGGCGCCCCACAGTTCAACGGCCCAGTTGTCGTTGATGTAGTAGCTGAAGCTGACGGTCGGCGCCGGGCCACCATCGACCTTCTTGATGCCGTCGATCGGATCATTCTTCGGCTGCAGCAGCGCGACGCCGCCAACCACGGCAAAATGCTTGCCCGAAGCGGTATCGGTGGAGCTGCTGTCCTGGGCGAAAGCGGCCGGCGCGAAGGCGGCGGAGGTCAGCAGGGCGAGACTCAGGATACGGATGGAGCGCATGGGGGTATCTCCTAATGTTTCTTGTTTTGGGCCCCCGGTTGCGGGGCGAGCACACCGTAGTCGCCTCAACATGAATCGAATCCGACGCGCGTTAAAAAATAGTTTTCCTTGTTCAGCGATCAGCGCGAAAAGCCTGTATCCATGGGGTTTCTGGTCGTCAGTGGCATTCATTCAGTTGGAGAAGATGTGAGCGCGGCAACGCTGTGCGTCGGCCTGCAAGCGCAGGTGAACGTGGATTGCAGGGTGCTGCTGCTGGGTTCGATGCCAGGCGTGGCATCCCTCCAGGAGCAGCGTTACTACGCGCATCCGCGCAACCGCTTCTGGCCGCTGATGGCCGATATCTGCGGTTTCGACGCGGCTCTGCCCTATGTGCAACGGCTGCAGGCGTTGAACGCCGCGGGCATCGGCCTGTGGGATGTGATCGGCCGCTGCGAGCGGCGCGGCAGCCTGGATGCCGACATCGTGCGTGGCACGGAAGTGGCCAATGCGCTGCCGGAACTGATCGCCACGCTGCCTGAGCTGAAGCTGATCGGCTGCAATGGTGGTGCCTCGCTGCAGGCATTCCAGCGCTGGGTGCTGCCACGGCTGGAAACCCCGCCGAAGCTGGTCGCATTGCCGTCGACCAGCCCTGCCAATGCGGCGTGGTCGTTGCCGCGCCTGCGCCAGGCCTGGCAGCCGGTGGCCGACGCGCGGGCGACATGAAGCGGACATCGTCCGGACAATACGCTACCGACTGGTCGCGGCCGCGACCCATGGGCAACAGCCTGTCCCGGCTGCGTGCGTACTGAAAACACCTGTAACGGTTGGCGCTGGACCCCGCTGGCCGCACAATAGACGTTTCCCTACACCAGATTGCCGGAGTTATCCCCATGGCCGAAATCAAGGAAGCACTTGTCCCCGATATCGGTGACTACAGCGATATCCCGGTAATCGAGGTGCTTGTCGCCGTCGGCGACACGGTCAAGAAGGACCAGGGCCTGGTGACGCTGGAAAGCGACAAGGCGACCATGGAAGTGCCGTCCTCGGTGGCTGGCGTGGTCAAGGAACTGAAGGTCAAGGTCGGCGACAGCCTGTCCGAAGGCAAGGTCGTGGCCCTGATCGAAGTGGCCGCAG
Organism: Stenotrophomonas sp. YJH_SMC_40; assembly: GCF_059368615.1. Taxonomy (NCBI): domain Bacteria; kingdom Pseudomonadati; phylum Pseudomonadota; class Gammaproteobacteria; order Lysobacterales; family Lysobacteraceae; genus Stenotrophomonas; species Stenotrophomonas sp. YJH_SMC_40. The sequence continues at coordinate 298,753 of NZ_JCAFRX010000002.1, forward strand.
GCGAAGCCGAAGCCGCCAAGCCGGCGGCTGCCGCGCCGGCACCGGCCAAGGCCGCTGCCCCGGCTGCCGCCACCCAGAGCGCACCGGCCCCGGCCGCAGCTGCGCCGGCCGCCCCGGCTGCCAGCGGTGGTGCGGTTGAAGCGCTGGTGCCGGATATCGGCGACTACGCCGGCATTCCGGTCATCGAAGTGCTGGTCGCCGTCGGCGACACGGTCAAGAAGGACCAGGGCCTGGTCACGCTGGAAAGCGACAAGGCCACCATGGAAGTGCCGTCGTCGGTGGCCGGCGTGGTCAAGGAGATCAAGGTCAAGGTCGGCGACACTCTGTCGCAGGGCAATGTGGTCGCCATCATCGAAGCCGAGGGCGCTGCCGCGCCGGCGCCGACCAAGGCGGCCGCTGCGGCCGCTCCGGCTGCCGCCGAGACCGCCACCAAGGTCGAGCCGGTCGCTGTGCCGGTGCAGCCGGACAAGCTGGCGGCCCGCGAGATCGCCTCGGCCGGTACCCCGTCCAGCCCGCCGGTGCAGTTCAACGCCGATGGCGTGCTGCCGGCCAAGGTGCCGTATGCCACCCCGGCGGTGCGTGTGTTCGCCCGCGAACTGGGCGTGGACCTGCTGCAGATCAACGGCACCGAGAAGGGTGGCCGCATCACCAAGGGTGACGTGCAGAAGTTCGTCAAGGCCGCGCTCAGTGGTGGCGTGCCGGCTGCCGGCGGTGCTGCTGTCGCTGCCGGTGGTGGCCTGAACCTGCTGCCGTGGCCGAAGGTCGACTTCAGCAAGTTCGGCGAGACCGAAGTGCAGCCGCTGTCGCGCATCAAGAAGATCTCGGGTGCGAACCTGGCCCGCAACTGGGCGATGATCCCGCACGTCACCCAGTTCGAGCAGGCCGACATCACCGACCTGGAAGGCCTGCGCGTGGCGCTGAACAAGGAGAACGAGAAGGCCGGCATCAAGCTGACCATGCTCGCCTTCCTGATCAAGGCCAGCGCCGCAGCGCTGAAGAAGTTCCCGGAGTTCAACGCCTCGCTCGATGCCAGCGGTGAAAACCTGACCCTGAAGAAGTACTTCCACATCGGCTTCGCCGCCGACACGCCGAACGGCCTGGTCGTGCCGGTGATCCGCGACGTGGACAAAAAGGGCGTGGTGCAGATCGCGCAGGAAACCGGCGAACTGGCCAAGAAGGCTCGCGACGGCAAGCTCGGCCCGGCCGACATGAGCGGCGGCTGCTTCTCGATCAGCTCGCTGGGCGGCATCGGCGGCACCGCGTTCACCCCGATCGTCAATGCACCGGAAGTGGCCATCCTCGGCGTCTCCAAGTCGTCCATCCAGCCGGTCTGGAACGGCAAGGAATTCGCACCGAAGCTGATGCTGCCGCTGTCGCTGAGCTACGACCACCGCGTCATCGACGGCGCCCTGGCCGCACGCTTCACCACGTACCTGTCCCAGGTACTGGCCGACATGCGCCGCGTGCTGCTGTAAGGCACCCGCTTCGCCCCCACCGTGCGGCCGCAGCCCCTGGCGCGGCCGCGTGAACAGATGCAGTGACAGCCCACCGGCCATGCCGGGCGGGCATGAGGAAAACCCACCATGGCCACGATTGAAGTCAAGGTTCCCGACATCGGCGATTACAGCGATGTGCCGGTGATCGAAGTGTTGGTCGCCGTCGGCGACACGGTGAAGAAGGACCAGGGTCTGGTGACCCTGGAATCGGACAAGGCCACCCTGGAAGTGCCGTCCTCGGCTGCCGGCGTGGTCAAGGAAATCAAGGTCAAGCTGGGCGACACCCTGTCCGAAGGCGCCGTGGTCGTGGTGCTGGACGCTGAAGGCGCCGCCGAAGCCCCGGCCAAGGCCGCTGCGCCGGCTCCGGCTGCAGCCGCTCCGGCCAGCAAGCCGCCGGTGACCCCGTCGCACCGCGCCCCGGCCGAACCGGCTGCGCCGAAGCCGGCGCTGTCCAGCGGCAAGCCGGCCGACATCGAATGCGAGATGGTCGTGCTGGGCTCGGGCCCGGGCGGCTACACCGCCGCCTTCCGCGCTGCCGACGTCGGTCTGGATACGGTGCTGGTCGAACGCTACGCCAGCCTCGGCGGCGTCTGCCTCAACGTGGGTTGCATTCCGTCCAAGGCGCTGCTGCACGCCGCAGCGGTCATCGACGAAGTGGCCCATGCCGGTGATTTCGGCGTCGAGTTCGGCAAGCCGACCATCACCCTGGACAAGCTGCGCCAGTACAAGGAAAAGGTCGTCAACCAGCTGACCAAGGGCCTGGCTGGCATGGCCAAGCAGCGCAAGGTCCGCAACGTGCAGGGCGTCGGCAAGTTCATCTCGGCCAACGAGCTGGAAATCACCGCTGCTGACGGCAGCACCCAGCTGCTGCGCTTCCAGAAGTGCATCATCGCCGCCGGTTCGCAGGCGGTGAAACTGCCGAACTTCCCGTGGGACGACAAGCGCGTGATGGATTCCACCGACGCGCTGGAGCTGGCCGAAGTGCCGGGCTCGCTGCTGGTCGTCGGCGGCGGCATCATCGGCCTGGAAATGGCCACCGTGTACAGCGCGCTGGGCAGCAAGGTCACCGTGGTCGAGTTCATGGACCAGCTGATGCCGGGCGCCGACAAGGACCTGGTCAAGCCACTGGCCGACCGCCTGAAGAAGCAGGGCATCGAAGTGCACCTGAAGACCAAGGCCTCGGGCGTCACCGCCGATGCCAAGGGCATCACCGTCACCTTCGACGCCGCCGAGGAAGGCCAGGCGCCTGCGCTGGCGCAGGGCACCTTCGACCGCGTGCTGGTGGCCGTGGGCCGTTCGCCGAACGGCAGGAAGATCGATGCCGAGAAGGCCGGCGTGCAGGTCACCGACCGTGGCTTCATCCCGGTCGACCGCCAGATGCGCACCAACGTGCCGCACATCTTTGCCATCGGCGACATCGTCGGCAACCCGATGCTGGCCCACAAGGCCACGCACGAGGGCAAGCTGGCCGCTGAAGTGGCAGCCGGCCACAAGAAGGAGTGGGTCGCCCGCGTGATTCCGTCGGTGGCCTATACCAACCCGGAAATCGCCTGGGTTGGCGTGACCGAGACCGAAGCCAAGGCCAAGGGCCTGAAGGTCGGCGTGGCCAAGTTCCCGTGGGCCGCCAGTGGCCGCGCGATCGGCATCGGCCGCACCGAGGGCTTCACCAAGCTGATCTTCGACGAAGAAACCCACCGCATCATCGGCGGTGCGATCGTCGGCGTGCACGCCGGTGACCTGCTGGCCGAGATCGGCCTGGCCATCGAGATGGGTGCGGAAGCCGAAGACATCGGCCACACCATTCATGCCCATCCGACGCTGAGCGAGTCGGTGGCGATGGCCTCGGAAATCTACGACGGCACGATCACCGATCTGTACATGCCGAAGAAGAAGTAAGGCGCCCGCGCCGTTCCGAACGAAAAGCCCCGGTTTCTGCCGGGGTTTTTTTTCTTCGATCAGTGCTGCAGCGAAGGGTGGGGCCGCTGCGCGGGTGGCAGGCGTTTCGACAAATGTCCCCCGTCGCCCGCCTGTGGCGGTCGCCTCCTCCTTTACTTTGTCGAAACGCCCGCCACCCGCGCAGTGGCTCGGCTTGCGGATAGTCAGAGCCAGTGCCAAAGCCGCCCGGATTCCTGACACGCGGGGGGAGAGGGGCTTGTGTGCGAAGTAAAGGAGGAGGCGTCGGCCGTAGGCCGGCGCCGGGGGACATTCGCACGCAAGCCCCTCTCCCCCCGCGCTCGACCAACCTGCTTCTCTGCTCGACGATGCCACAAAAAACGCGGCCCCGATGTTCCGGAGGCCGCGCCAGGAGAGAGAGTGCCGTGGAAGGGGCGGGGGATCAGAACACGAAGCTGATACCGGCCACCGGGCCCTTGAATTCCTGCTTCAGGCCGACAGTACCGTCGCTGCCCTTCTTGTCCACGTCCAGCTTGAACCAGTCGTAGCCGGCGAACACACCGAAGTTCTTGGTGAAGCGGTAATCGACGATGGCATTGGCGCGGCTCAGGTCGCCCTTGTAGTCATCGAAGCTGCCCCAGCGCGTGTTGAGGTACTGGCCCTGCAGCGTGATCATCCAGCGCTCGGACGGCGTGAAGGTCATGCGGGCGCCCACCACAGGTGCCACGCCATCGGCCTTCTCGTCGAGGAACTGGCCTTCGTACACCGTGCCCAGGTCGGCGTAGCCCTTGGTGCTGACCTTGGCGTACTCGCCACCGATCTGCAGGCCGAGGTCGAAGGTGTCGGTATCAACCACCGAGTAGTCATAGACCAGGCTGGCCACCTGGTACTTCAGCTCACCCTTCACGAAGCTGCCGGCCGGCACGTTCTCACCGCCGAAGGAAATGCCCTGGTCGAGGGTCTCGCGGCGGTCCTTGTCGTACTTGAAGTAGTTGAACAGGAGGCGCTGACGGTTGCTGATGCGGAACATGCCGTCGATGCGCGGCTCCCATTCCTTGCCACCCAGCTTGAAGTCCTGGTTCAGGGAGATGTCCTGGCCGGCCACGGTGGTGCTGCCGCGGAGGGTGTTGTCCGAATCGATGTTCATCGCACCCAGACGGATGGCAAAGCGGTCATCGCCTTCGGCGGCGTGGGCCGCATTGGCGAACGAGGCGCCGGCAGCGAGCAGGGAGAGGGCGAGCAGGGTGGGTACGGGGCGCATCGAAGAGTCCTTGCAGTGGTTCATCAGAATGAAAGCCACTGTGCCGGACAGGCCCGTCCACCATGCGTGAACGTATGGTCCATGGCATGTGTACGGTTCAGTGCTGTCGCGACGATGCAAAAAGATGGCCCCGGAGCCGGGCTTCGGGGCCATCGCGGGACCTGCGGGGCGGAGCCGACGAGGATGCTGCAGGCAGGTCAAATGATCGGACCGGCATGTCTGACGAAAGTTCCGCAGCCTGCGACCAAAGTTCAATAGTGCGTCGCAACATGGTGCGGACGTCATTGTCCCCCTGGTGGCACGCAAAAATGTAACCGTTACCGCAACTTGCGGCTTCCAGGGATGAACAGGGAGCGGTTGTCTCGCAAATTGTCCCATTGCTATAATTTGGCGGCTCGATGAGGCCCCCCTGCTGTAGCCGCCTCAGCCCTCCACTTGCAACCACGCGGGACGTCCTGTGCTGAACTCCGTTGATGCGGGTCGGCGACTGATGCTGCGCGCCGCGGTCTACCCGCTGGCCGCAGTGGCTGTCCTGGCCCTGGCCTTCCTGCTGGTAGGTCCGAAATACGCCCTCGGCGCGCTGGCGTCCGGTGTGGCCATTTCGGCCGGTGGCTGGGTGGCGGCACGGATGGCACTGGGCGGTGGGGCACTGGCCGCAGGATCGGCGATGGCTCGCCTGATCATTGCGATCGTGGCCAAGTGGGTCGTGGTTTTCGGCGTCCTGCTGGTGGGGTTCCTGGTCTTCAAGCTGCCTGCATTGGCGCTGTTGGCCGGTATCGCCGTCGGCTTGATGTTCCAGGTCCTGGCGATGGCCAGGCGTTGACAGAATTCAATTAACTGAAGGTTCCGGACACATGGCGGGCGAGGCTCTAACCCCTACCAGCTACATCCAGCATCACCTGCACAACCTGACCGCGCCGGTCGGCAAGGGTGAGGGTATGTTCTGGCATATCCACGTCGATACCTTCCTCACCGCGGTCCTGATGGGCCTGGTGATCGTTGTCGCGTTCTGGCTGGGCACCCGCAAGGCCACCGCCGGCGTGCCGGGCAAGTGGCAGGCCTTCGTTGAAATCTGCCTGGAGTTCGTCGACCGCCAGGCCAAGGACACCTACCACGGCAAGAGCAAGCTGGTCACGCCGATCGCCATCACCATCTTCTTCTGGATTCTGCTGATGAATCTGCTGAAGATGATCCCGGCCGATTTCATCGCCAAGCCGCTGGAATGGGCGGGCGTGCACTACTGGAAGCCGGTGCCGACCGCTGACGTCAATGCCACCCTGGGCATGGCCATCAGCGTGTTCTTCCTGATGCTGTTCTTCGCGCTCAAGTCCAAGGGCCTGGGCGGCTTCATCAAGGAATTCCTGACGGCCCCGTTCGGCAAGTGGATGATGCCGTTCAACCTGATCCTCAACATCGTCGAGTGGCTGAGCAAGCCGATCTCGCTGGCGATGCGACTGTTCGGCAACATGTTCGGCGGCGAAATCGTGTTCCTGCTGATCTGGGTGCTGGGTGGTGCCGGTTTCTTCGGTGCCATTGCCGGTGGTGTGTTCGGCCTCGGCTGGATGCTGTTCCACCTGCTGGTGATCCCGCTGCAGGCCTTCATCTTCATGATGCTGTCGATCGTGTACCTGAGCCTGTCGGAAGACGCTCACTGAGTTTCAAGCTTCAACGCGTTTCAACCTTCATCCGTTTCATCACCCTTAGCAACTTAAGTTCCTGGAGATAACCATGTACTTCGCCGTCCTGACCAACTTCGCGCAGATTCAGAGCTCCACCGCCCTTGCCGTCGGCATCATGATCGGCCTGGCCGCGCTGGGCGCCGGTCTGGGTCTGGCCATCATGGCTGGTAAGTTCCTGGAGTCGGCCGCCCGCCAGCCGGAACTGATCCCGGTCCTGCAGGTCCGCATGTTCATCACCGCCGGCCTGATCGACGCCGCGTTCATCATCTCGGTCGCCGTTGGCCTGCTGCTGGCCTTCGCCAACCCGCTGTCGGCTGCCTTCGCTGGCGCCGTCACCAAGGCTCTGGCCGGCTGATACAGCGGTTTGAGACGACCGGGTGCTGATGCACCCGGTTTCGGATGAAGGCCGGATGTGCCGCTACGGCGGCGCGTCCACCCCGAAACCAGCGATCGAGCTAACCATGAATATCAATTTCACCCTTCTTGCGCAGGCGCTGGCCTTCGCTGGTCTGATCTGGATCATCGCGACCAAGATCTGGCCGCCGCTGATGAACGCGATCGAAGAGCGCCAGCAGAAGATTGCTGAAGGCCTCGCTGCTGCCGACCGCAGCCAGAAAGATCTGGCCCAGGCGCAGGAGAAGGTCAACGAAGCGCTGAAGGAAGCACGCACCAAGGCCAACGAGATCATCGATCAGGCCCACGCGCGTGCCAACCAGATCGTTGATGCTGCGCGTAACGAAGCGATCACCGAAGCCACCCGTCAGAAGGAACTGGCCCAGGCTGAAATCGACGCCGCCGCCAACCGTGCCCGTGAAGATCTGCGCAAGCAGGTGTCCGCGCTGGCCGTGACCGGTGCCGAAAAGCTGCTCAAGCGCGAAATCGACGCCAACGCCCACAAGGCGCTGCTCGACGAGCTGGCCTCGGAGATCTAAGGATGAGCCAGGCCCTCACGCTTGCCCGCCCGTACGCCCGCGCCGCGTTCGCGACCGCGCGCGACGAAGGCGCGTTCGCGCCGTGGTCGGACGCCCTGGCGTTCTCCGCCCACGTCGCCGCCGACCCGCGCGTGGCGGCCCTGCTCGCCAACCCGGAGCTGGGTCGTGACGACGCCGTCGCCCTGCTGGCGCCGGTGTCCCACGGCGAGACCTACTCGCGCTTCCTGGCCATCCTGGCCGAATCGCATCGTCTGCCGCTGCTGCCGGAGATTTCCGGCATGTTCGACGCCCTGCGCGCCGAAGCCGAGCACGTGGTCAAGGCCACCGTCACCTCGGCCGCCGAACTGTCGGCCGGTGAGCTGGACGCGATCAAGGTCGCGCTGCGCAAGCGCTTCAACCGCGAGGTCGACGTGACCACCGCGGTCGATGCCTCGCTGATCGGCGGCGCCGTGATCGACGCCGGCGACGTGGTCATCGATGGTTCGCTGAAGGGCAAGCTGGCCCGTCTGCAGACCGCGCTCGCTAACTGAATTCATTTAACGTCCGGCCCCGCTGCCGGCACTAGGACTTGACGATGGCAACCACGCTCAACCCCTCCGAAATCAGCGAACTGATCAAGAACCGCATCGAGAAGGTCAAGCTGGCCGCGGAATCGCGCAACGAAGGCACCGTGACCAGCGTGTCCGACGGCATCGTGCGCATCTTCGGTCTGGCCGACGTGATGCAGGGCGAAATGATCGAACTGCCGAACAACACCTTCGCACTGGCCCTGAACCTGGAGCGCGACTCGGTCGGCGCCGTGGTGCTGGGTGACTACGAGCACCTGCGCGAAGGCGACGTCGCCAAGACCACCGGCCGCATCCTGGAAGTGCCGGTCGGTCCGGAACTGCTGGGCCGCGTCGTGAACGCGCTGGGCGAGCCGATCGACGGCAAGGGCCCGCTGGGCACCGACCTGACCGCTCCGGTGGAGCGTGTTGCGCCGGGCGTGATCTGGCGCAAGTCGGTCGACCAGCCGGTGCAGACCGGCTACAAGTCGGTCGACTCGATGATCCCGATCGGCCGTGGCCAGCGCGAGCTGATCATCGGTGACCGCCAGACCGGCAAGACCGCGATGGCGATCGATGCCGTGATCAACCAGAAGGGCACCGGCATCAAGTGCGTGTACGTTGCGATCGGCCAGAAGGCTTCGACCATCGCCAACATCGTGCGCAAGCTGGAAGAGAACGGCGCGCTGGCCCACACCATCGTGGTGGCCGCGACCGCTTCCGAATCGGCTGCCATGCAGTACATCAGCGCCTACTCGGGCTGCACCATGGGTGAGTACTTCATGGACCGCGGCGAAGACGCGCTGATCGTGTACGACGATCTGTCCAAGCAGGCTGTCGCCTACCGCCAGATCTCGCTGCTGCTGAAGCGCCCGCCGGGCCGTGAAGCCTACCCGGGTGACGTGTTCTACCTGCACTCCCGTCTGCTCGAGCGCGCTGCCCGCGTGTCCGAGGAGTACGTCGAGAAGTTCACCGAAGGCAAGGTCACCGGCAAGACCGGTTCGCTGACCGCGCTGCCGATCATCGAAACCCAGGCCGGCGACGTGTCCGCCTTCGTTCCGACCAACGTGATCTCGATCACCGACGGCCAGATCTTCCTGGAAACCGATCTGTTCAACGCCGGCATCCGCCCGGCCGTGAACGCCGGTATCTCGGTGTCGCGCGTCGGTGGCTCGGCCCAGACCAAGATCATCAAGAAGCTGTCGGGCGGCATCCGTATCTCGCTGGCCCAGTACCGCGAACTGGCTGCGTTCGCGCAGTTCGCCTCGGACCTGGACGAAGCGACCCGCAAGCAGCTGGAGCGTGGCCAGCGCGTCACCGAGCTGATGAAGCAGAAGCAGTACGCGCCGATGTCGATCGCCAACCAGGCACTGTCGATCTACGCCGTCAACGAGGGTTACCTCGACGACGTGCCGGTCAACAAGCTGCTGGCGTTCGAAGAAGGCCTGCACGCCCACTTCGCCAACACCCAGGGCGAGCTGGTCAGCAAGGTCAACGCCACCGGCGGTTGGGACAACGACATCGAAGGTGCCTTCAAGAAGGGCATCGCCGAGTTCAAGACCACCGGCAGCTGGTAATCGCGGTCCTGTAGAGCGGAGCCGCTGGCTCCGCTGGACCAGATGACAAACGGTTGAACAACGCGGGGCAGCAGCCCCGCGCCACGGGAAACAAGAGATGGCAAGCGGACGCGAAATCAAAACCAAGATCAAGAGCGTGCAGAACACCCGCAAGGTGACGCGCGCCCTGGAAATGGTCTCGGCCTCCAAGATCCGCAAGGCGCAGGATCGGATGAAGACCTCGCGTCCGTACGCGCAGGCGATGAAGCAGGTGATCGGTCACCTGGCCCAGGCCAGCACCGACTACCAGCATCCATTCCTGGTCGAGCGCGAGCAGGTCAAGCGGGTCGGCTTCATCGTGATCTCCTCCGATCGCGGCCTGGCCGGCGGCCTGAACAACAACCTGTTCCGCAAGATGCTGGGCGAAGCCAAGGCATGGCAGGACAAGGGTGCGGAAGTGGACCTGGTGACCATCGGCCAGAAGGCTTCGACCTTCTTCCGCCGCGTGAAGGTCAACATGGTCGGCAGCGTGACCCACATCGGCGACGTGCCGAAGCTGGAATCGCTGATCGGTGTGATCAAGGTCATGCTCGACGCCTTCACCGAAGGCAAGATCGACCGCGTGTACCTGGTCTACAACCGCTTCGTGAACACCATGGTGCAGAAGGCCAGCTTCGATCAGCTGCTGCCGCTGCCGCCGGCTGAGAAGCAGGTCGCTCACCACGACTGGGACTACCTGTACGAACCCGATGCCGCGACCGTGCTCGAGCACGTGATGACGCGTTACATCGAGTCGCTGGTGTACCAGGCACTGCTGGAAAACGTCGCCTCCGAGCATGCGGCACGCATGGTTGCGATGAAGGCGGCGAGCGACAACGCCAACAAGCTGATCGGCACCCTGCAGCTCGTCTACAACAAGGCGCGCCAGGCAGCGATCACCCAGGAAATCTCCGAAATCGTCGGCGGCGCGGCAGCAGTCTGACCGCGTTCGTTCAAAGCACACATTAGAGGATGCAGCAATGAGTCAGGGCAAGATCGTTCAGATCATCGGCGCGGTCGTCGACGTCGAATTCCCGCGTGAATCGGTGCCGAAGGTGTACGACGCACTGAAGGTGGAAAACACCGAGATCACCCTCGAAGTCCAGCAGCAGCTGGGCGACGGCGTGGTGCGTACCATCGCCCTCGGTTCCACCGACGGCCTGAAGCGCAACCTGGTTGCCGTCAACACCGGCCGTGGCATCTCGGTGCCGGTCGGCGCCGGCACCCTGGGCCGCATCATGGACGTGCTCGGCCGTCCGATCGACGAAGCCGGCCCGGTGGCCGCCAGCGACAGCTGGGAAATCCACCGTGCGGCCCCGTCGTACGAAGACCAGTCCCCGGCCACCGAACTGCTGGAAACCGGCATCAAGGTCATCGACCTGATGTGCCCGTTCGCCAAGGGCGGCAAGGTCGGCCTGTTCGGCGGCGCCGGCGTCGGCAAGACCGTCAACATGATGGAACTGATCAACAACATCGCCAAGGCGCACAGCGGTCTGTCCGTGTTCGCCGGCGTGGGTGAGCGTACCCGTGAGGGCAACGACTTCTACCACGAAATGAAGGACTCCAACGTCCTCGACAAGGTGGCGATGGTGTACGGCCAGATGAACGAGCCGCCGGGCAACCGTCTGCGCGTCGCCCTGACCGGCCTGACCATGGCCGAGTACTTCCGCGACGAGAAGGACGAAAACGGCAAGGGCAAGGACGTCCTGCTGTTCGTCGACAACATCTACCGCTACACCCTGGCCGGTACCGAAGTGTCGGCACTGCTGGGCCGCATGCCGTCCGCCGTGGGTTACCAGCCGACCCTGGCCGAGGAAATGGGCGTCCTGCAGGAGCGCATCACCTCGACCAAGAACGGTTCGATCACCTCGATCCAGGCCGTCTACGTTCCCGCGGACGACCTGACCGACCCGTCGCCGGCAACCACCTTCGCTCACCTGGACTCGACCGTTACCCTGTCGCGTTCGATCGCCTCGCTGGGTATCTACCCGGCCGTCGATCCGCTGGACTCCACCAGCCGCCAGATGGACCCGCTGGTCATCGGCCACGAGCACTACGACACCGCCCAGCGCGTCCAGCAGACCCTGCAGAAGTACAAGGAACTGAAGGACATCATCGCGATCCTGGGCATGGACGAACTGTCCGAAGAGGACAAGCAGGCCGTGTCGCGCGCCCGTAAGATCGAGCGATTCTTCAGCCAGCCGTTCCACGTGGCGGAAGTGTTCACCGGTTCGCCGGGCAAGTACGTGCCGCTGAAGGACACCATCCGTGGCTTCAAGGCCATCGTCGATGGCGAGTACGACCACCTGCCGGAGCAGGCGTTCTACATGGTCGGCGGCATCGAAGAAGCGGTCGAGAAGGCCAAGAAGATGGCCGAGAAGGCCTGATCCGGGGCGGGCGGGAGCGATCCTACCCGACCTGACGCCGGCGCCGGGCAACCGCCCGCGCCGGTGGACTCCCACGGTGGCATTGCGCCGCCGCGAACAGCGAAGAGATTTGCATGAGCACGATCCGTTGCGACATCGTCAGCGCCGAGCAGGAAATCTTCCGTGGCGAAGCGACCCTGGTCGTGGCCACCGGTGAGCTGGGCGAACTGGGCATCGCGCCCAAGCACGCGCCGCTGATCACCCGCCTGAAGCCGGGCAAGGTGGTGGTGACCACGCCGAATGGCGAGCAGCTGGATTTCGCCATTTCCGGCGGCATCCTGGAAGTGCAGCCGCAGGTGGTGACCGTGCTGGCCGACACCGCGATCCGCGCGCAGGACATCGACGAAGCCTCGGTCCGCAAGGCCAAGGAAGAAGCCGAGCGCATCCTGGCCAACCGCGGTGAAGCCATGGAAGTGGCCGAAGCCCAGCAGAAGCTGGCCGAAGCCGTCGTCCAGCTGCAGGCCCTGGAACGCCTGCGCAAGACCCTCAAGCACTGAGGTTCCGCGCTGCATCCACGAAAACGCCGGCCCTGCGCCGGCGTTTTTGTTCGGGTGGCTGGGTAGAGCCGACCGGGTAGATTCGACTGGGTAGAGTCGACTGTTAGTCGACTGCTCTACGTTAAGGCCGCGAAAATCCCGCGCTGCGCGCGTTAGTCGACTAACAGTCGACTCTACCAGTCCCGGTCCCCAGTCCCGATCCCGATCCCGATCCCGATCCTGGTGCCGTCTCAGCGATACACCACGGACCGCATCAGCAGGAACGACACACACGCCAGGCCGCCTTCCACCAGCGGTTTGGCAAGCCAGGTGTACTGCAGGCCCAGCGCATGGTCCACCAGGCTCACCAGCAATGTGCTCGCCACGGTGAGCAGCAGCCATAGGCCGAAGAAGCGTGCAAATCGCTTCCATCCCAGCTTGCGGGTGCCGGCCTCGGCAAAGGTGTAGCGGCCGTTGAGCCAGAAGCCCAGCAGCATGCCGGCCAGGCGCCCGGCGATGTTGGCCGGCGCCACGGGCATGCCCAGTGCGGTGGTGACCACGAACACGAGCCAGTCGAGCAGCAGCTGCACGAGCCCGATGACGAGGTAGGCGCTTCCCTGGCGGACGAGGCTCATCGGCATGGCGAGGAGAGGAGGGATGCCCATGTTAACGGCGCACGCTCTAGAATCACCGGCAACGAACCACGGACCGCCGTTCCCATGACCCAACCCCTGCACGTCATCATCCTCGCTGCCGGCGCAGGCAAGCGCATGAAGTCGGTGCTGCCGAAGGTGCTGCAGCCGATCGCGGGCCAGCCGATGCTGGCGCACGTGATCGACGCGGCCCGTGAGCTCCAGCCGGCGGCGATCCACGTGGTCCATGGCCATGGCGGCGAGGCGGTGCGCCAGTACTTCGCCGGCCAGCCCGACCTGCAATGGGCCGAGCAGGCACAGCAGCTCGGCACCGGCCACGCGGTAGCGCAGGCGATGCCCCAGGTTCCCGACCTGGCGCAGGTGCTGGTCCTGTACGGCGACGTGCCGCTGATCCGTGCGCAGACCCTGCGCTACCTGCTCGCACAGCCGGGCCGGCTGGCGGTACTGGTGGCCGATGTCGATGACCCGACCGGATATGGCCGCGTGCTGCGCGATGCCGAGGGCAAGGTTGGCGCGATCATCGAGCAGAAGGACGCCACCGATGACCAGCTGCGCGTGCGTACGATCAATACCGGCATCATCGCCGCCGAATCGACTGCGCTGCGCCGTTGGCTGTCGCAGCTTTCCAACAGCAATGCACAGGGCGAGTACTACCTCACCGATGTCTTTGCGTTTGCCGCCCATGAATACACGCCGGCCGAAATGGCGCTGGTGGCCGACGCGCAGGAGGCCGAAGGGGCAAACGACCCCTGGCAGCTCTCGCAGCTGGAGCGCGCCTGGCAGCGTCGTGCGGTACGGGCCCTGTGCGCACAGGGGGCGCGCGTGCGCGATCCGGCCCGGCTCGACATCCGCGGCACTGTCACCGTGGGCAGCGACGTGCTGATCGACGTCGATGTCGTGCTCGAGGGCAACGTGGTGCTCGGCGACGGCGTCACCGTCGGTCCGTTCAACCGTTTGAAGGACGTCAACCTTGGGCCGGGCACCGAAGTGCGTGCGCACTGCGATCTGGAGGGCGTGGTTACCGAGGGTGCCGCGCAGATCGGCCCGTTCGCGCGCCTGCGACCGGGCACCGTGCTGGCCGATGGCGTGCACGTCGGCAACTTCGTCGAGACCAAGAAGGTCACGCTGGGTGTGGGCAGCAAGGCCAATCACCTCACCTACCTGGGCGATGCGGTGATCGGCAGCAAGGTGAACATCGGCGCTGGCACCATCACCTGCAACTACGATGGCGTGAACAAGTCGACCACCACCATCGGCGACAACGCGTTCATCGGCTCCAACAGTTCGCTGGTGGCACCGGTGACCATTGGCGACGGCGCGACCATTGCCGCCGGTTCGGTCATCACCCGCAACGCGCCGGACGGCAAGCTGACACTGGCGCGTGCCCGACAGGAAACCATCGATGGCTGGAAGCGCCCGCTCAAGAAGTCCTGAGCCCCGCATTCCCCGCGCCGATGAACTCGGTGTGCTGCCCGGCATCGAGCAGCGCGCCGGCGAGGTGTTGAGGGGCCATGAGGCCTATCCGGTGTTCGCCGGGCATGGCCTGGACCTGCCGACACTACAGGATGGCCTTGAACGCGGGCAGCTGTGGGTGGTGGATGCGGCAGACGGTGGCATCGCCGGCTATCTGCTTGCCGGCGAACTGGCAGGTGAGTTCCACGTGCTGCAGATGGATGTGGATCCTGCACACGCGCGGCAAGGTCATGGGCGTACGTTGTTGCGCCATGCATTGGTACAGGCCCGGGCGGAAGGCTATCGCTCGGCCGTGCTGACCACGTTGTCCGACGTGCCGTGGAATGCGGCCTTCTATGCCAGTGAAGGGTTCGTCGCCGCCCCGGAGGCGGAGTGGGGTACAGGGCTGCAGGCGGTGATGGCCGAAGAGGCCGCGCTGGGGTTTCCGATGCATCTACGCGTGGCGATGCGGCAGGCCTGGTAGGTGCCGACCTCGGTCGGCAAATCCACGCATCGCGTGGATCTACCCGATCGGTCCGCTCAACCCACCGGCAGCAGGATCGACACGCACAACCCGCCATCGCTGCGGTTCTGCAGTGACACCCGTCCGCCGTGGGCCTCCACGATCTCCCGCGTCAGCGCCAGCCCCAGCCCGGTGCCATTGCGCTTGGTCGAATAGAAGGGCATCAGTGCGTTCTGCAGCACCTGCTCGTTCATGCCCTTGCCGCGGTCAAGCACGTCCAGGCGCAGCCACTGCGGCAGCCGGGTCAGCTGTACCTGCACATCGTCGTTGGGCGGCTCGGCTTCAGCGCAGGCTTCGTGCGCATTCTTCAGCAGGTTCAACAACGCCTGCCCGAACTGCGCGATGTCGATGCGGCTGCTCAGCTCCTCGTCCGGCTCACGTTCCATGCCGAACGGGATCTGCTGGCGCAGGCTGGACAGGAACGGCGCCCAGTGCACGGTCTGCAGCTGCGGCTGTGGCAGCTTGGCAAAGCGCGCATAGCCACGGATGAAGCCTTCCAGGTGGCGTGCGCGATCCTCGATGGTGGTGAAGATCTCGGGCAGCCGGTCAAAGCGTTCACGCTGCACCAGCACGCCGCCGGAATGGGCGAGCGAAGCAATCGGCGCCAGTGAGTTGTTGAGCTCGTGGCTGATCACCCGGATCACCTTCTTCCAGGTCTGCACTTCCTGGCGGCGCAGCTCGGCGGTCAACAGGCGCACCAGCAGCAGGTCGTGTGGGCGGCCGTTGAGCTGGAAGGCACGCCGCGAGAGGTGATAGACCTGCTCGTCATCCTCATCGCCGTCCTCCCCCTCGGCGTGCACCGCGAACAGGCTGTCACCGCCACGGGCGATGGCATCGCGCAGTTCCACCGGCACCTGTTCCAGCACGTCTTCCAGGCGCTGGCCTTCCAGCTTCCAGCCGCCGTGCAGCAGCTTGCGCGCGGCCAGGTTGGAGAACACCACGCGGGCGATGCCATCACCGCCGGAGGCGATCAACAGCATCGCAACCGGCGTGTTCTGCACCATGGTGTCCAGCAGCAGCTCACGTTGCACCAGGCCCTGCCGCTGCTCACGCAGTACATCACCCAGCTCCCGGTGTGCCTGCACCAGGTCGCCGAGCTCGTCATTGCCGGGCCAGTGCACGCCGAAGTTGTATTCGCCGTCGCGATAGCTGCTGGTGGTGCCCGCCAGGGCCCGCATCAGTGACCGCACCGGGGCGGTGGCCCGACGCAGGGTCCACCACATCAGTGACAGCAGGATCAGCGCCGACACCGTGGTCACCACCCAGCCATGGTCCATCCAGTAGGCCAGCAGCCACGGCAGTGCCGCAGCCAGTGCCAGCACCGGCAGCAGGCGCAGGAACAGGCGGAAAGTGAACGAGCGCCGCTTCATTCGCGTGGAATACCGTGGCGGTCCATGCGCCGGTACAGCGCCTGGCGGCTCAGGCCGAGCTCGGCGGCAGCCTGGGCGATGACGCCATGGTTGCGCGCCAGCACATCCTCGATGCGTGCGCGGTCGGGATCATTGCCTGCGCTGGGTGCCGGTCGTGGTGCGGCGGCTGCGCGCGGCAGGTTGAGATCGGCCACTTCGATGCGGTTGCCGGTGGCCAGCAGTTCGGCACGCTGGATCACGTTGCGCAGCTCGCGCACGTTGCCTGGCCAGGGGTGCCGCTGCAGTGCTGCGGTGGCGGCGCTGGACAGCGGCTTGCCAGCGGTCAGGAATCGCTCGGCCAGCGGCACGATGTCGCCCGGGCGGTCGGCCAGCGGCGGCAGCACCAGTTCCACCGTGTTGAGGCGGTAATAGAGATCTTCGCGGAAGGTACCCTCGCGGATCATCGCCGGCAGGTCGGCATTGGTCGCGCTGACCACGCGGACCTTGACCTGGCGCTCGCGGTTGGAACCCAGGCGCTCGAAGCGGCCGGTTTCCAGCACGCGCAGCAGCTTCATCTGCCCGCCCAGCGACAGGTTGCCGATCTCATCCAGGAACAGGGTGCCACCATCGGCGGCCTCGAACTTGCCTTCGCGCGCCTTGTTGGCGCCGGTATACGCACCGGCCTCGGCACCGAACAGTTCGGCTTCGATCAGTTCCGAGGGCAGCGCGCCACAGTTGACCGCCACGAACGGGCCCTTGGCCACCAGCGAATTGGCCTGGATGATCTGCGCGATCTTCTCCTTGCCGGCACCGTTCGCGCCGGTGATCAGTACCGGCAGTTCCGAGCGTGCGACCTGGCAGGCGAGGGCGATGACGCGCTCGCTGGCGGGGTCGGCGAAGACCGCGCCGCACAGGTCGTACTTCTCTTCCAGCGCGTTGCGCTGGTGCAGTTCACGGCTGCGGCGCCGGTCCAGTTCGCGGCGTGCCTCGGACAGTTCCAGCAGGTTGTTGACCGTGGTCATCAGCTTGCGGTCGTCCCAGGGCTTGGCCAGGTAGTCGGCCGCACCGGCCTTGACCAGGTCCACCGCACTGCTCAGGTGGGTCCAGGCGGTCAGCAGGATCACCGGCAGGTCCGGATGGCGCGCACGGATCTGCGCGAACAACGCTTCGCCCTCCTCACCGGAGGTGGTGTCCTCGCTGAAGTTCATGTCCTGGATCACCAGATCGACCGGCTGCGACTCGAGCAGGGCCAGCCCATCGGCGGGCGTGTGCGCCTGCAGGGTGTCGATGTCGTGCAGGGAGAACAGCACGTCCAGCGCAGTACCCACGCTGGCGTTGTCGTCGATGATCAGGATCGCAGGCATCAAGCGGTTCTGCAGAAAGGGATGGGCGGCGCCGATGGAGCCGTTCGTGTCCACGCACCGGGAGAGCCCGGCGCCACCCATCAAGCATAGCCAAACCTGTGGCCGTGCAGGAGCGGATGATGCTCAGCGCCTGGGTGGGGCTGGCGCAGGTGGTGGCGCGGGTGGTGGCGGGACCTCCAATGCCTGTCGCCACGCAGCGGCGTTGACCGCCACCGTCAGTTCGCGCTTGTCGCGGCGCAGCAACAGATAGGCGCTGGCCGCGTGGGAATGGCGCAGTGCCTCGGCCAGATGTTCAACCCGGCGCACCGCCGTGTCGTCTACGCGGAGGATGCGATCGCCACTGCGCACGCCGAAGCGCACTTCCGGGCTGGCGGCCTCCACATGCACCTGGCCTTCGGTCGAGCGCAGCGACAGCCGCGCTCCATCCCGGCGCCATTCCAGCGTTTGTGCGCTGCCACCACCGGCCAGCGCCGGCAGGGGCAGGAGCAGCATCAGGCACATCGCGCAGGCACGCATCTCACGCGCCCCGCGTGGCGACCGCAGGCGGTACCGCCGCCGCACGCCGTGCCGGACCGAACACCGCAATCTGGCCCAGTATCCACAGCAGCAGCGCACCCAGCGGCAGGTAGTACAGCGGCATGCGCGGCAGCTCGTACAGGTTCATCAGGGCCAGGTTGATCGCGTACGCCGCCAGCATGCCCAGCACGATGCCCAGCGAGGCCAGCAGGAAGTTCTCGGTCTGGAAGTAGCGCAGGATCTGCCCGCGGGTGGCGCCCAGCGCACGGCGGATGCCGATCTGCTTGCTGCGCTGCTGCACCCAGAAGCTGGCCAGGCCGATGATGCCCAGCGCAGTGACCACCAGCAGCGAGATGCTGACGGTGATCAGCAGGCCAACCATCGCGCGGTCGTTCTTGAAGAAATCCTTGCGCTGGTCTTCATAGGTCAGCTTGTCGCGCATCAGGCGGTTGGGGTCGTTGCGCTCCAGCGCGGCGGCACCGGCATCGAGCACCTCTTGGCGGCGTTCCGGCGAAGTGCGCAACACGTAGGTGCCACCCTTGTCGAAGCTGACCCGGATCGGCAGCAGCATCGAGTTGGTCCAGTTGTCATTCCAGCCATTGGGCGTGCTGAGCGTGTCGACGATGCCGACCACATGCAGCGACTGCTTGCCCATGTAGTAGGTCTTGCCCAGGGCGCTGCCGTTGGGCTCCATCTTGGCGGCGGTGGCCTGGGTGAGGATGACCGGGATGGCCTTTTCCTTGGCGCCACCCTTGCTGACGTCTTCGAAGTTCTGGTACTCGTCGGGCAGGAAATCGCGGCCAGCGATCAGATTGATGCCCATCGTGGCCAGCCCGTTCTCGGACAGGGTGTACATCGAAGCGTTGGTGGTCGGCCGTTCCTGGTCGATCACCCGCGAGATGCTGCTGCTGGAGGAGCCGTTGCGGAAGGGAACCTGGTTGATGATGGTGACGTTGCTGACGCCGGGAATCGCGCGCAGCGATGCCAGGTCCTCGCGGGTGCGGGACATGGCGTCGGTCTGCTTGCCGATGCCGCTGACGCGCAGCATCACCAGTTCGCTCTCGGCGATACCACTGGGCATGCTGATTTTCTCCACGCGCTGGCTGACCAGGAACAGCGCGTTGCAGACGATGGCGCAGGTCAGTGCGACTTCCAGCACGATCAGGGCGGCAGCGGTCTTGTGCCGGCGCAGCGTGCTGAGGATGGGGCGGATGTCCATGGGAGTCCTCGTTCAGGTGCTTACTGCGACTTGAGCTGGATGGCCGGGGTGACCTGCATCGCGCGCCAGGCGGGCAGGAATCCGGCGGCGAGGCTGGCGAACAGGGTCAGGCCCAGCGCGAGCAGCAGCATGTTGCCGTCCAGGTGGGCCAGCTTTGCGTATTCCACCGGCTGCTGGCGCACCGCGAACAGGCCAAGCAGGGCCAGGCCGATACCCAGCACGCCACCGACCACGCCCACCGCGCCGGCTTCCACCAGGCACTGCAGGAAGATCTGGCCACGGCTGGCACCGAGTGCACGGCGCACGCCGATCTCACCACTGCGGCGCAGGAACTTGGCCAGCAGCAGGCCTACCGTGTTGACCAGGCAGACACCGAGGAAGCCCAGCGCCAGCCACAGCTGCAGGCGCACGTCGCTGGGCACTGCACCATTGAAGTCCAGCCATTCCATCACGGTGCGCAGGCGCACGTTCGGCGGATGCTTGAAGCGGCCGGCCTCGCGCTGCTGGGTCGAGTAGTTCTCCAGGTAGCGGCGGTAGTCGCCGGCCTTGGCCGGGTCCATTTCCACCCAGTACTGCAGCCACGCGCACGGGGCATTGAGCGAGTAGCTGTTGCCGTCGGGGTTTTCGCCGAAGCAGTTCATGTTGCCGTTGTTGCCGAGCTTCAGGTCGAACGAGGTAGAGATCGGCAGCAGCAGGTCTTCGTTCTTGCCGTAGCTGCCGGTGGTCAGGTCGTAGAAGTGCGGCTCCGGGCTCCATTCCTTCATCACGCCGACGATGCGGTAACTCTGGCCTTCCATGCGCAGGTCGCGGCCCACGCTGTTGGCGCCCTGGTACAGCTTGTCGTTGAGCGCCTTGGAGATGACCACCACGCGTGCGCGGCCTTCATCGTCCTCGCGCGTCCAGGGGCGGCCGTACTGCATGGGCACCTCGAACATCGGGAAGAAATCGGCCGAGGTCCAGCGGGTGTCGATGCTGAAGGGCTTGAGCGTGCTGTTGTCCGGTTCGATGGTGCCGCCGCCGCCGCTCATCAGCGCCTGGCGCTCGCCCTTGGCCTCGCGCAGCAGCGCTTCACCGTCGAAGCGGGTCAGCTGGGTTTCCGGTTCCTCGCCGGCGACATAGGCGCCGGTCGCGGCATCGAGCTGCACGTAGAACAGGCGGTCACTCTTGCCCGGAATCGGGTCGCCGGACAGCACGTGGAATACGGTCAACGTGGTCATCGAGGCACCGATGCCGAGCGCGATGGCGATCACCATCAGCGCGGTCAGGACCTTGTTGCGGCGGAAACTGCGCGCCGCCAATCGGGCGTAGTAGGCGAACATGGTCGGGCCCTCACTCGTTGACGGCGACGATGTGGCGCAACGGCGTGGCCAGCACCGGCTCGCGCACCAGGTCGGTCACCTGGCCATCGACGATGTGCACGTTGCGCTGCGCACGCGCGGCCAGTTCCGGGTCGTGGGTGACCATCACGATGGTGGTGCCGGCGGCATTGATCTCCTCCAGCAGCTCCATCACGCCCCGGGCCATCTGCGTATCCAGATTGCCGGTCGGTTCGTCGGCCAGCAGCAGGCGCGGGCTGCCGGCCAGCGCACGCGCGATGGCCGCGCGCTGCTGCTGGCCACCCGACAGTTCATTCGGGTAGTGCTTCATGCGCGAGCCCAGGCCGACCTGGGTCAGTGCCTTCTCGATGCGTTCGCGGCGCTCGTTGGCGCTCATCCTGCGATAGCGCAGCGGAACGTCGACGTTGTCGAACAGGTTCAGGTCGGGGATCAGGTTGAAGCCCTGGAAGATGAAGCCGATCTTCTGGTTACGCAGGCGGCTGCGGGCGTCGTCGCCCAGCGTGCTCACGTCCTGGCCGTCCAGCATGTAGGTACCGCTGGTGAAGGTTTCCAGCAGGCCGGCGATGTTGAGGAAGGTGGTCTTGCCGGAGCCGGACGGGCCGGTGACCGCGACGAACTCACCTTCCTTGACCTGCAGTTCCAGCGAGCGCAGTGCGTGGGTTTCCACCTGTTCGGTGCGGAAGACCTTGGCGACCGAACGCATTTCGAGCATGTACATGGGGTGTCCTCTCTCCAGGATTCAGGTATCAGGTATCAGTTGACGGAGACGCGTTCGGCGTCCTTGAACAGGTCGCTGCCGGAGACCACGATGCGGTCGCCCGGCTGCACACCCGACTTGATTTCCACTTCGCCCAGGCTGCTGACGCCCAGTTCCACCGGACGGCGCACGGCGGTGCGGCCATCCATCACGTAGGCCATGCCATTGCCCTGTTCGACGAACGGGCCGCGCTCGACCTTGAGCACGTTCCTGCGGGTATCGAGCAGCACGCGCACCGACATCCGCTGGCTCTGGCGCAGGCCTTCCGGCTGCGCGCTGGCAAAGCGCACGCGGGCATTGACCTCGCCGTTGACCACTTCCGGCGACACCGCGCTGATCTCACCCGGGAACGGCTGGCCGTTGCCACCGGTCAGCTGTGCCGGCATGCCGATCGCCAGGTCGCGGGCGAAGCTCTCCGGCACCTTGATCTCGACTTCGAACTTGGACAGGTCGACCACGCCCAGCACCGGGGCATTGGCGGCCAGGTTGGTGGACTGCACCGCCTGCACCTGGCCGACCTGGCCATCGAACGGGGCACGCAGCGTCAGCGCATCGACCTGGCGCTGTACTTCGGCCACCACCGCCTTCTGGCGATCGGCCAGCAGGCGCTTGTTGCGGGCATCCAGGTCCGCGCCCTGGCTCTGCAGGCGCGCATCGGTGGTGGCGTTGGCCAGGGTGATGTCGGCCTTCTTCAGCGAGTCCTTGGCCTTGGCCAGGTCGATCTGCGGCACCGCCCCGCCGTCGTAGCCGCGCTGGTAGCGCTGCAGGTCGCGGTCGGCGGCCTGCCGTTCGATGGTGGCCTGGTCAGTTTCCTTGCGCGACTTGGCGCGGGCCAGGGTGGCGTCCAGCGCGGCACGGCTGGCCTCGGCCTCCAGGCCGGCCAGGGTGGCCTGTTCCTGGGCCAGCTTGCTGCGCAGTTCGGGGCTGTCGATGATCGCCAGCTCCTGCCCCTTCTTCACCACGTCACCGGCGACCACCTTCAGGTCCACGGTGCCCGCAGAGATGGCATACAGGACCGGGCTGTTGGCGGCGATCACGCGGCCGTCGGCGGCGATGTCACGGACCAGGTCGCCCCGCTTCACTTCGGCGATGCGCACGCGGCTGCTGTCGAAGGAGCGGCTGGCGTTGGACCAGGCGTGCACGGCCCAGCCGATGCCGGCGAGCAGGGCGATCGTGCCCAGCGCCGGCCAACGGTAACGGAGCCAGTTGGCGCGCGGAGCGCTGGCCGGAGCGGAGGAAACGATCTGGTCCTGGGCGGAAGTGTCGCGGATCATCGGGTGCGTGCCTGACGGTGGTAGCCAGTACCAAGCACGTAGCGTGCCAACTTTAATTCCTTATGGGTCAATGAGTTGGGGTGTGATGTGAAGTGTCCGGGTGTCCGCGGACACCTTTCCGGACACTTTCATTAAGCGGACAGGAGGGGGAGCGCGGGCACGCAGGCTAGAATGCGACGATCGTCTTCAAGGAAACGCGTGACATGTGTGGAATCGTGGGTGCGATCGCTGATCGCGACGTAGTGCCGGTGCTGATCGAAGGCCTGAAGCGGCTGGAGTACCGTGGTTACGATTCCTCCGGCATCGCGGTGATCGACCAGGGGGAGCGCCGCGATGTACGTCGCGTGCGTCGT
Organism: Stenotrophomonas sp. YJH_SMC_40; assembly: GCF_059368615.1. NCBI lineage: Bacteria > Pseudomonadati > Pseudomonadota > Gammaproteobacteria > Lysobacterales > Lysobacteraceae > Stenotrophomonas > Stenotrophomonas sp. YJH_SMC_40. The sequence continues at coordinate 321,853 of NZ_JCAFRX010000002.1, forward strand.
ACCGGTCGTGTGTCGGAAATGGCCACGGCGGCCGAGGCCGAGGGCTTCAACGCGGTGCTGGGCATCGGCCACACCCGCTGGGCCACCCATGGGGGCGTCACCGAGGCCAACGCGCATCCGCACATCAGCCATGGCGTGGCGCTGGTGCACAACGGCATCATCGAGAACCACGAAGAGCAGCGCGAGAAGCTGCGTGCGCTGGGCTACACCTTCGAGTCGCAGACCGACACCGAAGTCATCGCACACCTGATCCACCATCACCTGAAGAGTGGTGACGACCTGCTGGTGGCGCTGCAGCATACGGTGAAGGAGCTGACCGGTGCCTACGCACTGGCCGTGGTCAGCCGCGCCGAGCCGGAACGCTTCGTCTGCGCGCGGATGGGCTGCCCGCTGCTGATCGGCCTGGGCGAGGGCGAGAACTTCGTTGCCTCCGACGTCTCGGCGGTGATCTCGGCCACCCGCAAGGTCATTTTCCTGGAAGAGGGCGATACCGCCGAGATCCGTCGCGATGGCGTGCGCATCTTCGACGAGCACGACCGGCCGATCGAGCGCGACGTGCATCTGTCCGATGTGTCGCTGGCATCGCTGGAGCTGGGCCCGTACCGCCACTTCATGCAGAAGGAGATCCACGAGCAGCCGCGCGCGCTGGGCGACACCATCGAGGCGGCGATCGACGCCGGTGGTTTCCCAGCCGGGCTGTTCGGCAAGATCGCCGAAGCCGTGCTGTCGGGCACTGAAGGCGTGCAGATCATCGCCTGCGGCACCAGCTACTACGCCGGCCTGACCGCGCGCTACTGGATCGAAGCCATCGCCGGCCTTCCGTGCAGCGTGGAGATCGCCAGCGAGTACCGCTATCGCGCGGCCTACGCGAACCCGAAGCATCTGATCGTGACCATCTCCCAGTCCGGCGAAACGCTGGATACGTTGGAAGCGCTGAAGTACGCCAAGTCGCTGGGCCACAAGCACACGCTGTCGATCTGCAACGTGCCGGAAAGTGCGATTCCGCGCGCCAGCGAACTGGTGTGCTATACCCGTGCCGGTGCCGAGATCGGCGTGGCCTCGACCAAGGCCTTCACCACCCAGCTGGCGGCACTGTTCCAGCTGACCGTGGTGCTGGGCAAGCTGCACGGCCGCATCGACGCGGCGCAGGAAGCGGACTACCTCGAGCAGCTGCGCTTCCTGCCGGGCAGCGTGCAGCACGCATTGAACATGGAGCCGCAGATCGCTGCCTGGGCCGAGCGTTTCGCACGCAAGAGCAGCGCGCTGTTCCTGGGCCGTGGCCTGCATTACCCGATCGCGCTGGAAGGCGCGCTCAAGCTCAAGGAAATCTCCTACATCCACGCCGAGGCCTACCCGGCAGGCGAGCTGAAGCATGGCCCGCTGGCGCTGGTGGACGAGGACATGCCGGTGGTGGTGATCGCGCCGAACGACAGCCTGCTGGAGAAGGTGAAGTCGAACATGCAGGAAGTGCGCGCGCGTGGCGGTGAACTGTTCGTGTTCGCCGACCAGGACAGCAACTTCAACGAGTCCGAAGGCGTGCACGTGATCCGTACGCCGCGTCATGCCGGCGTGCTCAGCCCGATCGTGCACACCATTCCGGTGCAGTTGCTGGCCTACCACACCGCGCTGGCGCGCGGCACCGACGTGGACAAGCCGCGCAACCTGGCCAAGAGCGTGACGGTGGAGTAACACCCGTCAGCTCGGTTGGAGGTTGCAAGCGAAGGGGGCCGTGTGGCCCCCTTTCGTTTGTGCCGGTGGCAGCGGCAAGTGGGACAGCCACAGGGTGTTCTGTCCACCGTCGGCAGCAGGCAATCAATCTTTAACGCGTGGCATCGCGTGTATTCAGCGGCGGTTTCAGCCGCGGTGCCATTCTCTGGATCGTCGGTTGGTTCCCACGACGAACTGTCCCATCGATGCCGGTAGTGACCGATAGTCGCAGTCGTAGAATCGATTTGACCGAGGTCCGGGTTGAGCGGTTGAACCCACCTCGTTCGCGTTGCAGCACGTCGTCTGCCGATCCATTCCAAGCGGCAGCCGGGTGCGCCAGACGTGCGCTGAAAGGTCTGTTCCCGGGGAGGGGGCGTATCGGAAGAGCACACTTTTTGACTCCAGTGACCTGCACCAGGAAACAAGAATGAACGTCCGCGAACTCCTGCAATCCAAGAAAGAAGCTGTCATCACCATCGATGCCGAAGACACCATCGGTGCCGCCGCCCACAAGATGAGCGCGAACAGGATCGCTGCGCTGGTGGTGATGAAGGACGATGCCCCGGTCGGCATCATTTCCGAGAAGGACATCGTGCGTACCCTGGCCGACGACGGCCCGCAGGCCGGCCGCCGGGTGATTTCCAGCCTGCCGTCCACCGGCCTGGAGGGCATCGCCCCGGAGGCGACCCTGAAGCAGGCCATGTCGCTGATGACGTACTCGCGGCGCCGTCATCTGATGGTCACCGAAGGCACTCGTCTGGTCGGCATCCTCAGCCTGGGCGACATCGTGAAGAACCTGCTGGGCGAGCTGGAGCTGGAAAAGGCCGTGCTGCAGGACATCTACATGGCCGCCCACTGAGGGCTGCAGCGCTGGAAGCAGAGAAGCCGGGCATTGCCCGGCTTCTTCGTTCACGGCATCGGTGAAATCAGAAAGTGACCTTCACCGAGTCGGCGCTGTAGTTGGCTGGGCCGTGGTAGACCACTTCGATGTTGTTGCCATCCGGGTCGAGCACGAACGCACCGTAGTAGCCCGGGTGGTAAGGGCGTTCACCGGGCGCGCCGTTGTCGGTGCCGCCGGCGGCGATCGCGGCGGTATGGAAGGCATCGACGGTGGCGCTGTCGCGGGCCTGGAAGGCCAGATGGTGGCGGCCGGTCAGCTGGCCGGCGGCGGCCGTGCTGCTGGCGCTGGAAATGAACAGCTCATCGGCCCAGAAGTAGTCATCGCCTTCACCGGCGATCGGGATGCCGATCGTATCGAAGACCGCCTGGTAGAAGCGGCGACTGGCCGCCAGATCGCGCACTACCAGCTGGATGTGGTCGATCAGGCGGCCGCGGTGCAGTTCCATCGTTTCCATACGAACCTCGCAGAAAAAGGGGACGGAGGGGATTAAGCCGCTTCCAGTCCAATAATGCCAGAAACGACTTAATCCCCTCCGTCCCCTTTTCGGGTCAGACGTTGGCGATGATCTCGACCCAGTAGCCGTCCGGGTCCTTGATGAAAGCCAGGTTCTTCATGCGGCCGTCGGTCAGGCGCTTCTGGAAGGTCACGCCCAGATCCTCGAAGCGCTGGCAGGCGGCCTCGATGTCCGGCACCGACACGCAGATGTGGCCGAAGCCGCGCGGGTCGCTGTTGCCGTCGTGGTAGACCGCGCCGTCCTGGGTTTCGGTGCCGTGGTTGTGGGTCAGTTCCAGCACGCCCGGCAGCCCGGCCATCCACAGGCGGCGGGCGTTGTCATCTTCCGGCACCGTGGCGCCAGCGGGCACGTAGGCCAGGAAGTACAGGCTGAACTGGGCCTCGGGGAAGTCGCGCTTGTCGATCAGCTGGTAGCCGAGCACGCGGGTGTAGAAGTCCAGCGAAGCGGCAATGTCCTTCACGCGCAGCATGGTGTGGTTGAACACGAAGCCGATGGTTTCGGCCGGGGCCTGGGCGGCGACGCCGGGAACATCGCGCAGGGCGGGAATGGTCATGGGGGAGGTCCTTCAGACAGGGCCGTTGCCGGCCGGATGGCGCCATTCTACCGGCCAGCACCTGGCGGCACTGCGACGTACAATGGCCGGATCGCACCGTTCCGTCCTGACAACGATTGCCCGCCATGTCGCAGCGTGAATGGGTGGCTGCCGCCATCCGCAAGATCGAAGCTGATTTCAACCGTTCCGCCGATACCCACCTGATCCCGCTGGCGCTGCCAGGGTTCGAGGGCATCGACCTGTACCTGAAGGATGAGTCGAGCCATCCCACCGGCAGCCTGAAGCACCGGCTGGCGCGCTCGCTGTTCCTGTATGCGCTGGCCAATGGCTGGTTGCGTGAAGGGCGTCCGGTGATCGAGGCCTCCAGCGGCTCGACCGCCGTGTCCGAAGCCTATTTCGCGCGGCTGCTCGGCCTGCCGTTCATTGCGGTGATCCCGGCCTCCACCTCGCCTGAAAAGATCGCCGCGATCGAGTTCCACGGCGGCCGTTGCCACCTGGTCGAACGTGCCTGCGACCTCAACTGTGATTCGGAAAAGCTGGCCCGTGAAACCGGTGGCCACTTCATGGACCAGTTCACCTATGCCGAGCGCGCCACCGACTGGCGTGCCAACAACAACATCGCCGAGTCCATCTTCAAGCAGATGGCCGAAGAGCCCAGCCCGGTTCCGGAATGGATCGTATGCAGCCCCGGCACCGGCGGTACCGCAGCCACGTTGGGCCGTTATGTCAGCTACCGCCGGCATGACACCCGCATCCTGTGCGCGGACCCGGAAGTGTCGGTGTTCTTCGATGGTTACAGGGCCGCTGTGGCGGGTGAACAGGACTGGCGCGCGCTGACCTGCAGCGGTGGTTCGCGCGTGGAAGGCATCGGCCGGCCGCGGGTGGAGCCGAGTTTCATCCCGACCAGCGTCGATGCGATGGTGAAGGTGCCCGATGCGCTGAGCCTGGCCGCCATGCGCCATGTCAGCCGGCAGTTGGGGCGCCGCGTCGGCGGCTCGACCGGGACCAACTTCATCGGCGTGCTGCAGGCCGCGCAGTGGATGCGCGAGGCGGGCCATCAGGGCAGCATCGTCAGCATCCTGTGCGACAGCGGCGAGCGCTATGCGCAGAGTTACTACGACCCGGCGTGGTACGCGCGGATGGGGATCGATGTCGACGGCGCCGACGCACAGCTGGCCGCAGCGGTGGCCGGGCAGGGACTGCCCGAATTGCCGTGGTGCAGCCTGGAAGCGTTGTAACGCGGCAACGCACGGCCGGCTGTGTGTCGGCTGGGTAGAGTCGACTGTTAGTCGACTGCTCCAGGTTCAGGTCGCGAAAATCCCGCGCTGCGCGCGAAAGTCGACTAACAGTCGACTCTACCCGGTCGCCGGGGCGGCTCAATATCCCGCTGCAGTGAACGCGTCCAGCACCGCGTCGCGCAGTGCATCGGGCAAGGCCTCGATGTCCATCGCGCGATCATCCAGATGCAGGCTCGGGTCCAGGATGCTCGCTCGGCCCTGGGCCAGCGCCTGCAGCCACAGCAGCACGCAGATCACGAACTCGCGCTCATGGCCCAGCCGCAGCTGGCTGGCGCCGCGTTCGATCACCTCGAACGGGTACCACTCCTGCGCATCGTTGAACGTGCCGCCCTGCTGCAGCACTGCCTGCAACTGCTGCAGATGGCGCGGGGCGTCATCGCCGGCATCGCACAATGCGGCGATCCAGGTCAGTTCGGCCGGGCTGGCGGACAATGCCAGTGACCGGGCCGGTGAGGCGGATGCAACTGCAGCCAGACCTTCCATGTAGGGCCTCGTTCGGTGCGTACCGCTGCGGACTCCCCCGCAGCCAGAGCTTCGGTGCGCGACCGTAAGGCCGACGTGAATGCCGGGCCGTGCCCCCTTGTCAGCCCCGCCTGCCAGCGCCATATCCTGCATGCTGCCCGCCTGCCGGGCCCGTACCCTGGAGATCTGCCGTGACCGTTGCCAACCCCCTGCTCGATTTTTCCGGCCTGCCGCGCTTCGAGGCCATCCGCCCCGAGCACGTGGCGCCGGCGCTGGACGTGCTGCTGGCCGAGGCCGAAGCCGCCGTCAGCGCCGCCGAGCAGGTGCAGCCGGTCACCTGGCAGACCTTCGTTGCCCCGCTGGATGACGCCACCGAGCGCCTGTGGCGCGCCTGGGGTCTGGTCGGCCACCTGCAGGGCGTGGTCAACACCCCGGAACTGCGTGAGGCCTACAACAGCAACCTGCCGCGGGTGACCCGCTTCGCCAGCGCGCTGGGCCAGAACCTGGCGTTGTACCGGCAGTACCAGACGCTGGCCGCCAGTGCCGAGGCGGCGCGCTTCGACGCGGCCCAGCGCAAGGTGCTGGACAACACCCTGCGCGATTTCCGCCTCGGTGGTGCCGAGCTGGCGCCGGAGGCGCAGCAGCGCTTCGCGGCGATCAAGGAAGAACTGTCGGCGCTGTCGGCGAAGTTCTCGCAGAACGTGCTCGACGCTACCGACGCCTGGTCGCTGATCATCGAGGACGAAGCGCGGCTGAAGGGCCTGCCGGAAGACGTGAAGGCCGCCGCGCGTGCCGCAGCACAGAAGGACGGCAAGGCCGGCTGGAAACTGACCCTGCAGATGCCGTGCTACCTGCCGGTGCAGACCTGGGGCGAGGACCGCGACCTGCGCGAGATCCTGTACCGCGCCAGCGCACAGCGTGCGTCCGAATTCGGCGATGAGTCCCTGGACAACAGCGGCAACATCGATCGGATCCTCGCCCTGCGCGCTGAACTGGCCGCGCTGCTCGGCTTCGATTCGTATGGCGATTATTCGGTAGCGACCAAGATGGCGCAGGACCCGGCCGAAGTGCTGGGTTTCCTGCGTGACCTGGCCGCGCGCGCCAAGCCGTTCGCGGCCAGGGACCGCGCCGACCTGGAGCAGTTCGCACGCGAGCAGCTGGGCATCGACAGCCTGCAGGCCTGGGACCTGGCGTTCGCCGCCGACCGCCTGAAGCAGGCCCGTTACAGCTATTCCGAACAGGAAGTGAAGCAGTACTTCACCGAACCGGAGGTGCTGGGCGGCCTGTTCTCGGTGATCGAGCGGCTGTACGGCCTGCGCGTGCAGGAGGACAGCGCACCGGTGTGGCATGACGACGTGCGCTTCTTCCGTCTGGTCGATGCGCAGGGCGCGCTGGTCGGCCAGTTCTATCTGGACCTGTATGCGCGCGAGGGCAAGCGTGGCGGCGCGTGGATGGACGATTGCCGCAACCGTCGCGTGCGCGCGGACGGCAGCGTGCAGACGCCGCTGGTCTACCTGGTGTGCAACTTCGGCCGCGGTGCCAATGGCAAGCCGGCCACCTTCAGCCACAACGAAGTGACCACGCTGTTCCATGAGATGGGCCATGGCCTGCACCAGCTGCTGACCCGCATCGGTGAGCTGGGCGTGGCCGGCATCAATGGCGTGGAATGGGATGCAGTGGAACTGCCCAGCCAGTTCATGGAGAACTTCTGCTGGGAGTGGGAGCACCTGCAGGCCATGACCGCGCACGTGGACACGGGCGAACCGCTGCCGCGCGGGCTGTACGAGCGCATGCTGGCCGCGCGCAACTTCCACAGCGGCATGGCCACGGTGCGCCAGCTTGAGTTCGGCCTGTTCGACATGCTGTTGCACAGTCAGTTCGAACCGGCGCAGGACAGCGTGCTGGCGCTGCTCGATCGCGTGCGTGCGGAGGTGGCGGTGAACCATCCGCCGGCCTGGAACCGCTTCCCGCACCAGTTCAGCCACATCTTCGCGGGCGGTTACGCCGCCGGCTACTACAGCTACAAGTGGGCCGAAGTGCTCAGTGCCGACGCCTATGCGGCGTTCGAGGAAGCGCCGCAGGCACTGGCCGAGACCGGTGCACGCTTCCGCGATGAGATCCTGTCGCGCGGTGGCAGCCGCCCGGCGGCGGAGAACTTCAAGGCCTTCCGTGGGCGCGCGCCGCAGATCGACGCGCTGCTGCGCCACTCGGGCATGGCGTAAACCGTTGTGGTGGGTGCCAACCCTGGTTGGCACTTCACCGCCATCCACGCATGGCGTGGATCTACCGGAATGCCGGCCAGCGGCCGGCACCACCGAAGACCGGTCATTCGGCGTAGATCATCTTCCGGGTCATGCCGCCGTCGACGATGAAGTCCTGGCCGGTGCTGAAACCGGACAGCGACGACAGCAGGTACACCGCCAGTGCACCGATATCTTCAGGGCGGCCGACCCGGCCGACTGGATGCTGTGCGTGGTCGATGGCCGAGTACTCTGGTTCATGGCGCCGTGAGGGTGCCTGCCACGCAGTGGTACCGACCCATCCGGGGCTGATGCTGTTCACCCGCACCGCCGGGCCGGCGCTGATCGCCAGCGCATGGGTGAAGGCCACCAGGCCACCCTTGGCCGCCGCATAGGCCTCGCTGTGCGCTTCGGATTGCCAGGCGCGGGTGGAGGCGATGTTGATGATCGCGCCCGCAGCACTGTCCGTCAGCGCCGGCAGCGCGTGCTTGCTGCACAGGAAGGCGCCATGCAGCGACGACAGCCGGCGTTGCCATTCGTGCCAGTCCATGTCCTGCAGCCGCGTGCCGTGCGGCCCGGCGATGCCGGCATTGTTGACCAGCCCGTCGATGTGTCCGAAACGCTGCAGCGCCTCGGCGATGAAGTCGCGCACGCTGGCTTCGTCGGTGATGTCCAAACGCTGGAACGCGGCATCCTCACCGCGCTGCCATTCGTCCAGGCAGGCTTGGCCGGCCTCCCTGTCCAGGTCGCCGATCAGCACGCGTCCGCCGGCACCGAGCACAGCCTGGGCAATACCGCGACCGATGCCGTTGGCGCCGCCGGTGACCAGCACCACCTTGCCCGACAGTGGCGCGGCCGGCCATGCGGCAATCGGCGGCACCGTGCTCACGTCAGGTCTTCGCCGCGCAGGCGACGATGCCAGCCGTCCACGCCGATGCGGTCCAGGGTCTGGATGTTGCGCTCGACGATCACGTCCGGGTCCGGATACACATCCACCGCGCGCGCCACGCTGTCTTCGCGCAGCAGGTGCAGGGTGGGGAAGGGCGCGCGGTTGGTGTAGTTGCTGGCGTCGTCGGCGGCCACGCCCTCGAACTGGTAATCCGGATGGAAGCTGGCCACCTGCAGGATCCCCTGCAGGTCCAGTGCCTCGATCGCCGCATCTGCGTTGTCGAGGAAGTCGTTGTAGTCGAGGAAATCGGTCAGCACCTGCGGATGCACGATCAGCGTCGTGTCGATCTGCTCGGCCGGCGTGTCGCGCAGCAGCACCAGCTCCTCGGCCAGCTGTTCAACCAGCGCTTCTGTCGTGGTCGCATCGCTGAGCACGATGCGGACCTGGTCCTTCACGTATACCGCCTTGGCGAACGGGCACAGGTTCAGGCCGATGACGATGCGCTCCAGCCACAGGCGGGTGGCGGCGATCGGGTCATCGGTGGACAGGTCGGAATCGGTCATGGCGGGCACGTCGGCTGGCGGGGCCGACATTGTAGGCGCGTCGCTGGCAACGCGCCGTCGTACCTGCGGCTGGCAGCGCCGGGGGATTCCCGGCAGGTGGCTCAGTCGCGGAAATTGTTGAACTGCAGCGGCAGCTCGAACTTGCCGGCCTTGAGCACGGCGATGGCGTCCTGCAGGTCATCGCGCTTCTTGCCCTGCACGCGCAGCTTGTCGCCGTTGATCTGGCTTTCCACCTTCAGCTTGGCGTCCTTCAGGGCCGCCGCGATCTTCTTGGCGATCTTCTGCTCGATGCCCTGCTTGACGGTGATCTTCTGCCGGGCCTGGGCCAGGTTGGTCTCGATGTCGCCGAACTCCAGGCTGAGCACGTCGATGCCGCGCGCGGCCAGGCGAGCACGCAGGATGTCGTTCATCTGCTTGAGCTGGAATTCGGTCGGCGCGAACTGATTGATGACATCGCCGTCGCGCTCGAACTTTGCGTCCACGCCCTTGAAGTCGAAGCGGGTGGCCAGTTCGCGGTTGGCCTGGTCGATGGCGTTGGTCAGCTCGTGGGTGTCGACTTCGGACACGACGTCGAAGGAAGGCATGGGCGGTGCTCCGCAGGTTTCAGTGGCGATCATTCTATCGTGCCGGCCCGCGTGCCCGCTTTCTGTGGAGCCCGGCCCATGCTCGGCGGCCGCCCTACAATCTGGTGCGGTCGGCGATAATGGGCCATGAACGTGCAACGCTCCCCTTCGCGTGCGGTGGCCTGGATGGTCGCTGCGGTCGCCTGTTTCTCGCTGATGGACGCTGGCATGAAGCAGCTGTCGGCCAGCTATCCCACCCTGGAAGTGACTTTCCTGCGTGGTGCGGCCTCGTTGCCGTTCGTGCTGGTGTGGGTGCTGGTCAGTGCCGGCCCACGTTCGCTGGTGCCGCGGCGCTGGGGCCTGCACCTGCTGCGTGGCGCGTTGGGCATGGCGATGATCGGCTGCTTCGTGTTCGCCCTGCGCGACCTGCCGCTGTCCACCGCCTACACCATCTACTTCGTTGCCCCGCTGCTGATCGCCGCGCTGTCGGTGCCGTTGCTGGGCGAGCGGGTCGGGCCGCGGCGCTGGGTCGCCATCGGCATTGGCCTGGTGGGCGTGCTGGTGGTGCTGCGGCCGGGCGTGGATGGCTTCATCTCGGTGCCCGGCCTGATGGTGCTGGCGGCGGCAACGGCCTATGCCGTGGCGGCGATCACGGTCAGCCTGCTGACCCGCACCGATACCTCGCAGTCGATGGTGGTCTGGTTCCTGGTGATCATGGCCATCGGCGCCGGCCTGCTCGCCATTCCCGGCTGGGTACCGCTGCAGCTGGCACACGCGCCTTTGATTGCTGGCATGGGCCTGGCCGGGGCGCTGGGCCAGATTGCCCTGACCAAGGCCTTCCAGCTGGGCGAGGCCTCGATGATCGCGCCGCTGGAGTACAGCGGCCTGGTCTGGGTGATCGGCTGGGATCTGGCCTTCTGGGGCCAGCTGCCGGACGGCTATACCTGGGTGGGCGCGGCGATCATCGTCGCCTCGGGGCTGTACCTGCTGCATCGCGAGCGAGTAAACCGGCAGGAACCGCCGAAGCCGCTGGATCATCCCTGAGCCCGGGGGTAGTGCCGGCCGCTGGCCGGCAACCCCTTGCGCCGGAGGGACCGCTGCAGGTGCCGGCCAGCGGCCGGCACTACCGGGGACAGTTTCTTAGAACCAAAAGGAATAACATTCTGGGCCATGGCGCGGGCGCGCGACCGCCTGCGCTGGTAGGCTGCACGCCCCCTTCCGTCACCCAGCCGGTGAGCCACGCCCGTGATCGAGTTCCAGCGCCTGCACAAATCCTATGCCGTTGCCGGCCGCGAAGTCAGCGCGCTGCAACCGTTGGACCTGACCATCGAGGCCGGTGAGGTGTTCGGCATCATCGGCCATTCCGGCGCCGGCAAGTCGACACTGATCCGCATGATCAACCGCCTGGAAGAACCCAGTGGTGGCCGGCTGCTGATCGGCGGTGAGGATGTCACCGCGCTGGACGCGGACGGCCTGCGCGCGCTGCGCCGGCGCATCGGCATGATCTTCCAGCACTTCAACCTGCTGTCCTCGCGCACGGTGGCTGGCAATGTCGCCTTCCCGCTGGAACTGGCCGGCACGCCGAAGGCGGAGATCGACGCGCGCGTGGCCGAGCTGCTGCAGACCGTGGGCCTCGAAGCGCATGCGCAGAAGTATCCGGCGCAGCTGTCCGGTGGCCAGAAGCAGCGCGTCGGCATCGCCCGCGCGCTAGCGACCCGTCCGCAGATCCTGCTGTGCGACGAGGCCACCAGTGCGCTCGACCCGCAGACCACCGCTTCGGTGCTGTCGCTGCTGTCGAAGATCAATTGCGAGCTGGGCCTGACCATCGTGCTGATCACCCACGAGATGGACGTGATCCGCCGTGTCTGCGACCGCGTTGCGGTGCTCGATGCCGGCCAGATGGTCGAAACCGGTCCGGTCACCCGGGTGTTCCTGCACCCGCAGCACCCGACCACGCGCCGTTTCGTCAGCGAATCGGAGCATGTGGACGAGGGCACGCTGCACCGCGATTTCGATGCCGTCGGTGGCCGCATCGTGCGCCTGACCTTCCTCGGTGGCGACACCTACGAACCCCTGCTCGGCCGCGTCGCGCGCGAGACCGGGGTCGACTACAACATCCTGTCCGGTCGCATCGACCGGATCAAGGACACCCCGTATGGCCAGCTGGTGGTCGCCCTGGTGGGCGGCGACCAGTCCGCCGCGCAGGCCGCGTTCGTGGCCGCCGGCGTGCATGTTGAGGAGCTGCGTCGATGATCATCGCTACTGCCGGCGGATTCTTCCGCCACCTGGACGCGGGCAAGTGGGCCGACATCGGCCAGGCCACCATCGACACCCTGCTGATGCTGCTCGGTTCGCTGCCGCTGACCCTGGCCATCGGCCTGCCGCTGGGCGTGCTGCTTTACCTGTTCGGTGCACCGCAGATGAAGCGCCGTCCGTTCGCCTATGGCGTGCTGGCGCTGGTGGTGAACCTGCTGCGCTCGGTGCCTTTCATCATCCTGATGATCGTGCTGATCCCGGTCACCCTGTTCCTGATGGGGACGTCGCTGGGTGTACGCGGTGCGATCGTGCCGCTGGTCATCGGTGCCGCGCCGTTCTACGCGCGCCTGGTCGAGACCGCACTGCGCGAAGTGGACCGTGGCGTGATCGAAGCGACCCAGGCGATGGGAGCCACCACCTGGCAGCTGGTCACCCGCGTGCTGCTGCCGGAAGCGCGCCCGGGCCTGATCGCTGGCGCAACGGTCACCACCGTCGCGCTGATCGGCTTCACCGCGATGGGCGGTGCGATCGGCTCCGGTGGCCTTGGCGACCTGGCGTTCCGCGACGGCTACCAGCGCTCGCACACCGACGTGGCGCTGGTCACCGTGGTCCTGCTGCTGATCCTGGTGCAGCTGCTGCAGATGCTTGGCGACCGCCTGGTCGCGCATTACAGCCGCAGATAACAGAATGCCGGGCGGCGCCCGGCATCTCGTTTGGGTAGTGCCGGCCGCTGGCCGGCAATCCCACGTGCGGTCAACGCACGTTCGGTACTTCGTAACCCAGCTTCCCGACCTGCTCCGGGTGCTGCGGCACGCGCTTGAGCTTGTCGGTGTTCACCCCGTACTCGTCACGCAGGCGTTCGGCCAGCTCCTTGTACAGGGCTTTGTCCATGTCCGGCGTACGCGAGAAGATCCAGGCCATCTCGCGGCCCGGGTAACCGATCAGTGCCCACGAGTAATCCGGTGCCACTTCCAGCACCCGCGAATGGGTAGGCACGACGCGGTAGAACCAGGTGCGCCAGCCGTGGTTGCCGCTGTCCGGGTCGACGCTGGCGCGGGCACGCACTTCCTGCAGCGGTTCGCCGAAGCCATCACGGTAGCGGTAGGTGATGCCGACCTTGTGCTCGTCCCGCAGTTCGTAGTCGTTGACGCTGGCCACATGGCCACGTTCGATGAAGTTCGGCACGCGGCCGATCACGTACCAGGTGCCCATGAAGCGCTTCAGGTCGATCGGCGCATCCGGGTCGGTCGCGCGCGGGGTGCTGGCGCGGGGCGATGGCGGCTCACTGGCGGCCACGGCGGGGCCCGCCAGGGACAGGGCCAACAGCATGGCGCAGAGCGGGCGGATCGAAGTCATGCGGGAGCGGGCTCAGGAGGGCTTTGCCTGAGCATGGTCGACTGAGCGTGCGCGATCCGTCAATGGTGTCGCAACCTGTGAGAAGGGCCTTGCCCAAGCTGTGTTGCATTGTCCACCGGAGAAGCCCCATGAACGCACGTTCCGTCCGCCGCCCTGCAACTGAACGCGTCATCATTGAACGCGCCGATCCGCGCCTGCTGCGCAGCGTGCGGCAGGTGGCCCTGGCCGGCCTGGCGCTGGTACTGGTCTGGCCAGCCGCGCGCGGCAGCAACGCTTGGCTGGGCTGGCTGCCGATGTGGCTGGTGGGCATGCCGCTGGTGGCCTGGTGGGCGCTGCTGCGCTTCCCTGTGCCGCGCCTGTCGTGGCTGCGGCTGGCCCGTCGCACCGGTGGACAGGCACATCGTCGCACCGCCGGGACGCCCCGCCGTGGCCGCCGCGCTACGGCCACGGCCTGACCTTCGACACGGGGGCGGCTGCAGCGATCCGTGCTAGCGTTCCACGGCTTATGACTGCCTGGAGCTGCAATGTCTCGACTCGCTTCCGCCTGCCTGCTGGCTGGCATGATGACCGCTGCCTCGGTGGGGACCGCCGTGGCTGCTGAAGACACCGATCGCTACGCCTGGCTGGAGGACGTCACCGGCGACAAGCCGCTGTCCTGGGTCAAGGAACAGAACGCCAAGTCCGAGGCGCGCCTGGCGCAGACCCCGGCCTTCAAGCAGATGGAGACCAGCATCCGCGAGGTGCTCGACTCCGATGCCAAGATTCCCGCCGTGCAGAAGATCGGTGACTACTATTACAACTTCTGGAAGGACCAGCAGCACGAGCGTGGCCTGTGGCGCCGCACCACGCTGGCCGAGTACCGCAAGGCCTCGCCGCAGTGGGAGACCGTGCTTGACCTCGATGCCCTGAACAAGGCCGAGGGCGAGAACTGGGTCTGGCACGGCGCCGACTGCCTGCGCCCGGATTACAGCCGCTGCCTGATCGCGCTGTCGCGCGGTGGTGCCGACGCCGACGTGACCCGCGAGTTCGACCTGGCCAACAAGACCTGGATCAAGGACGGCTTCTTCCGTCCGGAGTCGAAGGGCGGCCTGAACTGGATCGATCGCGACACCGTATTCGTCTACACCGACTTCGGTGCCGGCTCGATGACCACCTCCGGCTACCCGCGCGTGGCCAAGCTGTGGAAGCGTGGTACGCCGATGGCCTCCGCCAGCGTGGTGTATGAAGGCAAGCCGGAAGACATGTACATCGCGGCGATGCACGATGACACCCCGGGCTTCGAGCGCAACCTGGTCAGCCGCACGCTGGCGTTCTACAACAACGAGATCTACCTGCGTGGCGACGATGGCACGCTGACCAAGATCGATGCGCCGAACTCGGCCGAGAAGGGCCTGCACAAGCAGTGGCTGACCCTGGAGCTGCGTGATCCGTGGACCGTGGGTGGCAAGACCTATGCGTCCGGTTCGCTGCTGGCGACCAGGCTGGATGACTTCCTGGCCGGCAAGCGTGACTTCGACGTGCTGTTCACCCCGACCGCGACCACCTCGCTGGCCAGCGCCACCTGGACCAAGAGCCACCTGGTGCTGAACGTGCTGGATGACGTCAAGAACCGCCTGTCGGTGCTGACCCCGGGCGCCAATGGCTGGCAGACCAGCCGCTTCGTTGGCGCGCCGGCCTTCGGCACGCTGGGCGTGGCTGCTGTCGACAGCAACGACAGCGACGCGGTGTGGCTGACCGCCACCGACTACCTGACCCCGACCACTCTGGCGCTGGCCGAGATCGGGCAGGCCCCGGAAACGCTGAAGACCATGCCGGCCTTCTTCGATGCCAAGGGCAAGGTGATCGAGCAGCACTTCGCCACCAGCAAGGACGGCACCCGCGTGCCGTACTTCGTGGTGCACGACAAGGCGATGAAGCTGGACGGTTCCAACCCGACCCTGCTGTACGGTTACGGTGGTTTCGAGATCTCGCTGACCCCGGGCTACTCCGGTGGCATGGGCCGCGCCTGGCTGGAAAAGGGCGGCGTGTACGTGGTTGCCAACATCCGTGGCGGCGGCGAATACGGCCCACGCTGGCACCAGGCGGCGCTGAAGCAGAACCGCCACAAGGCCTATGAAGACATGGCCGCGGTGGCACGCGATCTGGTCAAGCGCAAGATCACCAGCGCCAGTCACCTGGGCGTGCAGGGCGGCAGCAACGGTGGCCTGCTGACCGGCAACATGCTGACCCAGTACCCGGAACTGTTCGGTGCGGTGGTGGTGCAGGTGCCGCTGCTGGACATGAAGCGCTACAGCCATCTGCTGGCCGGTGCCTCGTGGATGGCCGAGTACGGCAACCCGGATACCAGCGACTGGGCGTTCATCAAGACCTTCTCGCCGTACCACCTGTTCGACGCGAAGAAGAAGTACCCGCCGGTGCTGTTCACCACCTCCACCCGAGATGACCGCGTGCACCCGGGCCACGCCCGCAAGATGGCGGCGAAGATGATCGACGCCGGCAAGGACGTGACCTACTACGAGAACATCGAAGGTGGCCACGGCGGTGCAGCCAACAACGCGCAGGCCGCACACATGTCGGCGCTGGCCTACAGCTTCCTGTGGGAGCGGTTGGGCGGTAAGTAAGCAGACAGGCAGAACGGAAAACGCCGCCCCAGGGCGGCGTTTTTCTTTATCCGGTAGTGCCGGCCGCTGGCCGGCAACCGCATCATTCACGCATTCCCGGGTTGCCGGCCAGCGGCCGGCACTACCGTCAACGTGATCCCTGCCAACGCTGCAACCCACGCGCGATCCGTGCCACCGCCTCCTGCAACCGCGGCACTTCCTGGGTATAGGCCAGGCGCACGTGCTGGTTGGCGCGATGGAAGCCGAAATCCAGCCCGGGCGTGAATGCCACGTGCTCGGTTTCCAGGAAATGGGCGCAGAACGCCTGTGCGTCATCGGTGAATGCGCTGACATCGGCGTACAGGTAGAACGCACCCTGCGGCTCGACTTCGATGCGGAAGCCCAGCTCGCGCAGCGCGGGCAGCAGGAAGTCGCGGCGCTGGCGGAACGCTTCGCGACGCCGCTCGAAGATCGCCATCGACTCCGCGCTGAAGCAGGCGAGCGCGGCATGCTGGGCGATGCTCGACGCGCTGATGTACAGGTTCTGCGCGAGTTTCTCCAGGTCCGGCACGGCTGCTGGCGGTGCCACCAGCCAGCCCAGCCGCCAACCGGTCATGCCGAAGTATTTGGAAAAGCTGTTCAGCACGAATGCGCTGTCATCCACCTGCAGCACGCTGGGTGCATCCAGGCCATAGGTGAGGCCGTGGTAGATCTCGTCCACCACCAGGTGACCACCGCGCGCGTGCAGGGTCTTCGACAGGGCGGCCAGTTCGTCGGCGGAGAGCACGGTGCCGGTCGGGTTGGCCGGTGAGGCAACCAGCGCGCCGACGCTGTCGGCATTCCAATGCTGTTCCACCAGCGACGGTGTGAGCTGGTAGGCAGTGTCCGGGCCGACCGGCACCAGCTGTGCGCCGCCTTCAACGAGGCGCAGGAAGTGGCGGTTGCACGGATAACCAGGGTCGGCCAGCAGCCAGTGGCGGCCGGGATCGACCAGCAGGCTGCTGGCCAGCAGCAGCGCACCGGAGCCGCCGGGGGTGACCAGGATGCGTTCGGGGTCGACGTCCAGCCCGTAGTGGCTGCGATAGAAGCCGCTGATCGCCTGGCGCAGGGCGGGCAGGCCACGTGCGGCGGTGTAGCGGGTATGGCCGGCGGCCAATGCGGCCTGGCCGGCACGCACGATCGGTTCGGCGGTGGTGAAGTCCGGTTCGCCGATTTCCAGGTGGATCACGTCGTGGCCGGCCTGTTCCAGCGCTTGCGCGCGGGCCAGCAGGGACATCACGTGGAACGGAGCGATTTCATGGCTGCGCCGGCTGTAGCCCGGCGTATGGGGCAGGGTACTCATGCAGCCCATGGTACGCCGCGTACCGGGGTCACGCGCTCTGGTAGTGCCGGCCGCTGGCCGGCAACCGACCCACCCGCAGGCCGTGAGGGTGCCGGCCAGCGGCCGGCACTACCGGCAGGCATGGCCACCATGACGTTCCGCAGGGTTGCCCACCGTCCTTCCGCAACCCAGACTCGGGCGCAAGGACGCCATTGCATTGCCCCTCAAGGAGCCCTATCTCATGAAATCCACCCTCTGCCTGTTGCTTGCCAGCCTGATGACCACCACTGCCACCGCCGCCACTCCGCCCGTTCCGCCGGATGCCGCCAAGCATCCGCATGTGGTCAAGGCGCCGTTCGGCGCGACCCGCAACGATGACTATTACTGGCTGCGCGACGACAAGCGCGGGAACAAGGACATGCTGGCCTACCTGCAGGCCGAGAATGCCTATGCCGACCAGCTGCTGGCGCCGCTGAAGCCGCTGGAAGACACCCTGTACAAGGAGATCGTCGGCCGCATCAAGCAGGACGATTCCAGCGTGCCGGCGCGCGAGCGTGGCTACTGGTACTACAGCCGCTTCGAAACCGGCCAGGACTACCCGATCCACGCACGCCGCAAGGGCAGCATGGAGGCCGCCGAGGAAATCCTGCTGGACGTCAACGCGATGGCTGCCGGCAAGGGCTATTTCAGCGTCGGCTCGATGGAAGTCAGCCAGGACAACCAGCTGCTGGCCTGGGCCGATGATGATGTCGGCCGCCGCCAGTACACCATCCGCTTCAAGGACCTGGCCACCGGCAAGGTGCTGCCCGATGTGATCACCGGCAGCTCGGGCGACCTGGTCTGGGCCGACGACAACCGCACCGTGCTGTACGTCGAGAACGATCCGGAAACGTTGCTGACCGTGCGCGTGAAGAAGCACGTGCTGGGCACCCCGGCCAGCGCCGACACCGTCGTCTACGAAGAGAAGGACGACAGCTTCTACATGGGCATCGGCCGCACCCGCGACGATCGCTTCATCACCATCGGCGTGCACAGCACCGTGTCCTCGGAAGAGCGTTACGCGCCGGCCAGCGACCCGACCCACTTCACCGTGCTGGCGCCGCGCCAGCGCGATGTCGAGTACGACGCCGACCACTACGATGGCCGCTGGGTGATCCGCACCAATGACGGTGCGAAGAACTTCAAGCTGGTCACCGCACCGACCGATGCGACCTCGCGTGCGCAGTGGAAGGACTGGATCGCGCACGACGATGCGGTGTTCATCGAAGGCTTCGAACTGTTCGATGGCTACACCGCCATCGCCGAACGCTCCGAGGGCCTGGAACGCATCCGCCTGCTGTTCAAGGATGGCCGCAGCGACTACGTGAAGGCCGACGAGCCGGCGTACTCGATGGGCCTGGGCGACAACACCGAGGCCGATACGCCCTGGTTGCGCTACGTCTACACCTCGATGACCACCCCCACCACCGTGTTCGAACTGAACACCGCCACCGGTGAGCGCCGCCAGCTGAAGGTGCAGCCGGTGATCGGCTATGACGCGTCGAAGTACGAAACCGACCGCGTCTGGATCACCGCGCGCGATGGCGTGAAGGTGCCGGTGTCGCTGGTCTACCGCAAGGGCTACCAGAAGGATGGCAAGGGCGCGTTGTTCCAGTACGCCTATGGCAGCTACGGCATGTCGATGGACCCGTACTTCAACCAGACCGCGGTGAGCCTGCTCGACCGCGGCGTGGTGTATGCCATCGCCCACATCCGCGGTGGCCAGGAAATGGGCCGCGACTGGTACGAGAACGGCAAGCTGCTGCACAAGCAGAACACCTTCAACGACTTCATCGACGTCACCCGTGGCCTGGTGGCGCAGGGCTGGGCGGCGAAGGATCGCGTGGCGGCATCCGGAGGCAGTGCCGGTGGCCTGCTGATGGGCGCGGTGGCCAACCAGGCGCCGCAGGACTACCGCGTGATGGTGGCCCAGGTGCCGTTCGTCGACGTGGTGACTACCATGCTCGACCCGACCATTCCGTTGACCACCAACGAGTACGACGAGTGGGGCAACCCGGAGCAGAAGCAGTTCTACGACTACATGCTGTCCTACTCGCCCTACGACAACGTCAGCAAGCAGGCCTATCCGGCGCTGTTCGTGGGCACCGGCCTGTGGGATTCGCAGGTGCAGTACTGGGAACCGGCCAAGTGGGTGGCCAAGCTGCGTGACGACAACACCGGCCATTACCCGATCCTGTTCCGCACCAACATGGAAGCCGGCCACGGCGGCAAGTCGGGGCGCTTCCAGCGTTACCGCGAGCTGTCCGAGTCGTACGCATTCGTGCTGCAGCAGCTGGGCATCGCCCAGCCGTGATCGCGACAGGGTGCCGGGCACTGCCTGGCACCCTGAACCGGTATCCTTGCGGCCATGAGCGCGCCAGATCCTTCCGTCCCTCGCGATGCCACCACGCCTCCGCGCGTGGTGCGTTTCCGCTGGGCGTGGTGGCTGCTGGCCTATGTCAGCCTCGGCACCGGCATCGTCGGCATCTTCGTACCGGGCCTGCCGACCACCGTATTCATCCTGATTTCGGCCTGGGCCGCCTCGCGTGGCTCCGAGCGCCTGCACAACTGGCTGCTGCAGCATCCACGCTTCGGCCCGGCCATCGCCAACTGGCAGGCACACGGGGCGGTCAGCCGCTACGGGAAGTGGATGGCCACGATCACCATGGCGGTATGCGCCGGCATCATGCTGTGGTGCGTGCCGATTGCCTGGGTGAAGTGGTTCTCGATCGGCAGCATGACCGTGGTGGCGATCTGGCTGTGGACCCGGCCGTTGCCACCGCCGGAAGGCTGAACATGGCCCGCCCCGGGGCGGCCCGTGGGGGTGGGTCAGGGGGGTAGAGTCGACTGTCAGTCGACTATCGCGCGCAGCGCGGGTTTTTCACGGCCGTTGCAGGAGCAGTCGACCAACAGTCGACTCTACCAACCGCTCAGCCGCCAATGGCTATACTCGGGGCATGAAGATCCCCCATCGAAACGCCATCCTGATTCCGCTGGCAGCGGCTTCGCTGCTGTTCCTCGCCGCCTGCGGCAACAAGGGCCCGCTGGTACTGCCGCAGAAGCCGGTGCCGGTGGAAGAAACCGTCGAACCTGTTGCCGAGCCCGCTACCGAAGCGACCCCGGCGCAGACCGAAGGCAGTGGCACCCCGGCCACGACCGTGGAGCCGGCTGCACCGACCACGCAACCGGCACCTGCGCCTGCGAAGAAGGTGGGCGGCGGGAATGAGTAAGGCCGGTTCCAAGGCCCTGCGCTTCAGCAAGATGCATGGCGCGGGCAATGATTTCGTAGTGATCGACCTGCGTGACGGCACCGCGCCGCCCACGCCTGAACTGGCCGCGCAGCTGGCCGACCGCCACACCGGCGTCGGCTGCGATCAGATCCTGACGATCGAAGCGCCGCGTGCGGAAGGCTCGGTGGCGTCGTACCGCATCTGGAATGCCGACGGCTCCAATTCCGAACAGTGCGGCAATGGCGCGCGCTGCATCGCCGCCTGGCTGGTGCGCGAAGGCAGTGCGCAGGGCGACCGCTTCGTCATCGACAGCCCGCTGGCCAGCCATGAGGTGGAAGTGCTGGGCGATGGCCAGTTCGCGGTGACCATGGGCGTGCCGGCGTTCGAGCCGGCCAACGTGCCGCTGGTGGGTTTCGCCCACGCACGCGAGGAATACCTGCTGCCGCTGCAGGGCGAAAGCGTGCGTTTTGCTGCGGTGTCGATGGGCAACCCGCATGCGGTGATCGAAGTGGGCCTGATCGATGCTGCACCGGTCGAGCGCGTCGGTGCGCTGCTGCAGCAGCATGCCTCGTTCCCGCGCTCGGTGAACGTGGGCTTCGCCCAGGTGATGGGCCCGGCGCATGCACGCCTGCGTGTGAATGAACGCGGCGTCGGCGAAACCCTGGCCTGCGGCAGTGGCGCCTGCGCCGCTGCGGTGACCCTGATGCAGCGCGGCCGCCTGCAGCGTGATGCACGCATCAGCCTGCCCGGCGGTGACCTGCGCATCCAGTGGCCGGGCGATGGCCAGCCTGTGGTGATGGCCGGCCCGACCGCATTCGTCTTCGAAGGGGAGTGGATGGCATGACCGAAACCGTCGACAAGCTCGGGGCCCACGAAGTCGCTGCCTGGTTGCGGCGACATCCCGGCTTCCTCAAGCAGTTCCCGGACCTGGCCCTGACCCTGGTGGTGCCGCGTGACGACGGCCCGACCGCGTCGCTGGCCAGCTACCAGCTGGAAGTGCTGCGCGAGAAGAACCGCGAGCTGGCACGACGGTTGGCCGACCTGGGCGCGACCGCCCAGGTCAACGAACGCCTGGCGGTGCGCACGCACCAGCTGACCCTGGCGTTGATGAAGCAGGACAACGCCGCCGACACCCTGCGTGCGATGGCGGCCTCGCTGCAGGAAGATTTCGCCGGTGACCTGGTGCGATTGGTGGTGCACACGCCGGTGGCCGGGCTGGAACAGGCCGACTGGTTGCAGGTGATCGCCGCCGATGATCCGCAGCTCGGCCCGTTCCGCGACTGCCTGAAGGACGGCGAGCCGATCTGCGGCCGCCTGCAGCCGGAAAAGAATGCCGTGCTGTATGGCGTGCGCAGCGAGGAAGTGCAGACCACCGCGCTGCTGCCGTTGCCGGGCGTGGGCCTGATTGCGGTGGGCAGCCACGATCCGAACCGTTTCTATCCGGGCATGGGCACGCTGTTCCTGCGCATGATGGGCGACGCCCTGGTCGCCGGCCTGAAGCGCTTCCCGGGCTGAGCAGGACACGACGATGAGCGCGGTACAGGCCTTCCTGCAGCATCTGCAGGTGGAGCGGCGGATGTCGGCGCATACGCTCGATGCCTACCGCCGTGACCTGGACGCGCTGTCGGTCTGGGCCGAGCCGCGCGGTGTTGCGGTGGAGGCACTCGATGCCGACGCGCTGCGCCAGTTCGTCGCCGATGAGCACCGCCGTGGCCTGTCGGCCAAGAGCCTGCAGCGCCGCTTGTCCGCCTGCCGCAGCTTCTATGCCTGGCTGCTCAAGCACGGCCGCATCGAGGTCAGTCCTGCAGCAACGCTGAAGGCGCCGCGCGCGCCGCGCCGGTTGCCTCAGGTCCTCGACGCCGATGAGGCCGTGCAGCTGGTCGAGCTGGAGCCGGAAGGTGAACTTGGCCGCCGTGACCGCGCGCTGCTGGAACTTTTTTATTCTTCCGGCCTGCGCCTGAGCGAAGTCTGCGCGCTGACCTGGCGCGATCTGGATTTCGACAGCGGGCTGGTCAACGTGCTGGGCAAGGGCAATCGGCAGCGCCGCGTGCCGTTCGGCCGGCCGGCGCGCGAAGCGCTGCAGGCGTGGCGCGCCGAAAGTGGCGGTGGTCCGGCCTCGCCGGTATTTCCCGGCCGCAACGGACCGATCAGCCAACGCGCGGTGCAGATCCGCATCCGCCAGCTGGCGCAGCGCCAGGGCCTGTTCAAGCACGTGCACCCGCACATGCTGCGGCACAGTTTCGCCAGCCATATCCTGGAATCATCCGGTGATCTGCGCGGCGTGCAGGAGCTGCTGGGCCATGCCGACATCGCCACCACCCAGATCTACACCCACCTGGATTTCCAGCATCTGGCCAAGGTCTACGACGCGGCGCATCCGCGCGCGAAGCGTCGAAGCAGCAGCGAGGGCAGCGGAGAAAGCTGAACGTTGCCCGTGCGGCAGCCGGTCGCGGGTGGCTTGAAGGGCGCAGGGCAGTCCCCACCTCTGGTTCTGTCACCCCGGAGGCATCATGGACCCCAGTCAGAACCCCAACGTTTTCCACGCCACCACCATCGTCTGCGTCCGTCGCGGCGAGCACGTGGCCATTGCCGGCGACGGCCAGGTCACGCTGGGCCACACCGTGATGAAGGGCAATGCGCGCAAGGTGCGCCGCCTCGGTCGTGATGGCCAGGTGCTGGCCGGCTTTGCCGGTGCCGCCGCCGATGCCTTCACCCTGTTCGAGCTGTTCGAGGCCAAGCTGGAAAAGCACGGCCAGTTGCAGCGTGCTGCGGTCGAACTGGCCAAGGATTGGCGCACCGAGCGCCGCCTCGGAAAGCTTGAAGCCCTGTTGGCCGTGGCCGACAAGGAAACCTCGCTGATCATCAGCGGCACCGGCGATGTGATCGAACCGGAGGACGGCATCATCGCCATCGGCTCGGGTGGTTCCTATGCGCTGTCGGCTGCACGCGCGTTGATGGCACACACCGAACTGGATGCGCGCACCATCGCCAGCGAAGCGATCGGCATTGCTGGCGATATCTGCATCTACACCAACCGCAACGTGGTGGTCGAGGAACTCTGAGGGTCGCGCCGGCTGCTGGCCGGCAACCTCATGATCCCCCACACGCGTGCCTGGTTGCCGGCCAGCGGCCGGCGCGACCGACAACGAATTCGTGAGCACATCCATGTCGAAGATCGAAGTTTCCTCCGCCACCATGACCCCGCGCGAGATCGTGCAGGAACTGGACCGGCATATCGTGGGCCAGCACGACGCCAAGCGCGCGGTGGCCATCGCCCTGCGCAACCGCTGGCGCCGCATGCAGCTGGTGCCTGAGCTGCGCAATGAAGTGATGCCGAAGAACATCCTGATGATCGGCCCGACCGGCGTCGGCAAGACCGAGATCGCGCGTCGCCTGGCCACGCTGGCCAACGCGCCGTTCGTGAAGGTCGAAGCCACCCGCTTCACCGAAGTCGGATACGTCGGCAAGGACGTCGAGCAGATCATCCGCGACCTGGCCGATACCGCAGTGAAGCTGTACCGCGAACAGGCCAAGGTGCGCGTGCGTACCCAGGCCGAGGAACGCGCCGAAGACCGCATCCTCGATGCGCTGCTGCCGCGCCGCAGCGGTGGCATCGGCTTCGATCCGGAAGTCGCCCGCAACGAACCGTCGGCGCAGGACAACGAGACCCGCATCAAGTTCCGCAAGATGCTGCGCAACGGTGAGCTGGACGAGCGCGAGATCGAACTCGACCTGGCCGCCAATGTCAGCATGGACATCATGACCCCGCCGGGCATGGAGGAAATGGGCCAGCAGCTGAAGTCGATGTTCGCCAACCTTGGCGGCGGCGCGAAGGCGCACAAGCGCACGCTGACCATCAAGGCCGCGCGACCGCTGCTGATCGAGGAAGAGGCCGGCAAGCTGGTCAACGAGGACGATATCCGCACTGCGGCGATCGAGGCCTGCGAGCAGCACGGCATCGTCTTCATCGACGAGATCGACAAGGTCGCCAAGCGTGGCGATAACGTGGGCGGCGGCGATGTCTCCCGCGAAGGCGTGCAGCGCGACCTGCTGCCGCTGGTGGAAGGCTCCAACGTGTCCACCAAGTACGGCACGATCAAGACCGACCACATCCTGTTCATTGCATCCGGTGCGTTCCACCTGGCCAAGCCCAGCGATCTGATTCCGGAGCTGCAGGGTCGCTTCCCGATCCGCGTTGAACTGGGTGCGCTGAACAAGGGTGATTTCGTGCGCATCCTGACCGAGCCGAAGGCCGCGCTGACCAAGCAGTACGAGGCGCTGCTGGCTACCGAGGGCGTCAAGGTCAGCTTCACCGCCGACGCCATCGAGCGCCTGGCCGAAATCGCCTTCCAGGTGAACGAGCGCCAGGAGAACATCGGTGCCCGTCGCCTGCATACGGTGCTGGAGCGCCTGCTGGATTCGCTCAGCTACGAGGCACCGGATCGCGATGGCGAAAGCCTGGCGATCGACAGCGCCTACGTCGACAAGCACCTGGGTGAGCTGGTGCAGGACCCGGACCTGAGCCGCTACATCCTGTAATGCCCGTTGGAGTCGGATCCCTCGCCCCAGCGAGGGCTCTGACCCCGCCCGCTGCAACAGAAAGGGCCGCCGCAGGGCGGCCATTTTCTTGTGCGGTCAGCGCGACTGCCGGGTGCGGTAGTCCCGCAGTACCTGGTCGATCACCGCACTGGTGCGGGCGGCGCTGATGCCGGTCGAGGGCGAACGGCCGTTGCCGCGCAGCTCGTCCACGAGGGAGGCGATCAATGGCTGCTGGACCGATGGCGGGTTCGGGATGTCGAATGCCTGCATGCCCGCTTCGGTCTCCAGAACCACTGGAACGTCCTCGAAGGTGGCAAAGCGCAGCTGCCCGCGGTCGCCGGTGATCTCGACCTCATCCTGGCGGCGGAATGCGCAGAAGCTCCATTGCGCGATGCCGTGCGCCCCGCTGCCGGTACGGAAGCACATCGAGACACTGTCCTCGGCGGCGTAGGCGCCGGTCAGCGAACTGGCCAGGCCACGCACGTCGCTCAGCGACCCCAATAGATGGTCGAGCAGGTCCAGGGTATGCGAGCCCAGATCGACGAACAGCCCGCCGCCGGCGATCGACGGATTGGTCCGCCAGAAGTCGGGCGATGCGGCATTCGCCGAATACGGCCGATGCAGGGTAGCGCGCACGCTGCGCGGCGTTCCGATCGCGCCGTTGTCCAGCAGCTGCTTCACCTGTGCGAAGCGGGGCAGGGCACGGCGGTAGTAGGCCACGAACACGGGCACGCCGCTGCGGGCGCTGGCCGCGATGATGCGCTGGCACTCGTCGTGGTCCATGGCCATCGGCTTTTCGATGTAGACCGGCTTGCTCGCGGCGATCGCCTGCAGCGCGTATTGCATGTGCGTCGAGGGCGGCGTTGCGACGTACACCGCGTTCACTTCCGGATCGGCGATGAGTGCGTCGGCGTCCGCGTACCAGCGCGGAATCGCGTGGCGCCGCGCATAATCCTCGGCCAATCCCGCATTGCGGCGCATGACCGCTGCCACCCGTGAGCCGGGTGTGCTGGCCAGGGCGGGGCCGCTCTTCTTCTCGGTGACGCTGCCACAGCCGATGAAGCCCCACACCACGTTGTCCAGGATCACGGGGCTGTCCTCAGATGGGCGCGGCGGTGGCGGCAGCAGCGCCACTCACGCTTCGGGCAGCGGCTCGGGCACAGTGCCCGGCACGAACACGCCGTCCTTCACGTAGGCGGCCAGGGTCATGTCCAGTGCGAGCATGCCGTCGCGCTTGAGGTCCATCAGGTCCGGTTCGACCATCGCTCCGTGCAGCACGCCCAGCACGGTGGCATGCAGCATGCGCGCGGCGATCTTGGGGTCGGCGCCTTCGCGCAGCTGGCCCAGATCGCGGGCGCGGCGCAGGGCACGCTCCATCCGGTCCAGCGCATCGCGGAATCCGGCCTGCTGCATTTCGGTCAGCACCCTGGTGTCGGCCGAGGCATCGCTGCGCAGCATGATCTCCATGGTCTTGCGCAGGCGCTCGTCTTCGGACAGCTCGATGAAGGAGTGGATCATCACCGCGCGCAGGTCGTGCACGGGGGGGTCGCGCTGGTCGGTCGAGGTGCGCTCCAGTTCCTGCATGAAGGGCAGGTGCACCCGTTCGACGATCGCGGCCAGCACCTCGCTCTTGTTCTTGAAGTGCCAGTAGACCGCGCCACGGGTATAGCCGGCGCGGGCGCCGATCATCTCCAGCGTGGTACGGGCCACGCCGTGTTCATGGAAGCAGGCTTCGGCGGCGTCAAGGATGCCTTCCCGGGTTGCCTGGGTGTCCTCTTTGGTCTTGCGGGCCATGGGTAGGTACGAGTGCGGGTGAAACGTGGCTGAATTGTACCGGTTTACAAACAAACAAGCATGTATGTATATTTCGCTCCCATCATTCCCGTCGTGTGCGTGGCAGGCCGGTCCGGCTCCCGCTCCACCCGGGTGGGCGCTGTTCTCACGGTCTTCACCTTTACCGGTCGAAGGCTCCGCCGTATCAGCGTCGGCTGAGATCCTTTCCTTCAAGAGCCTTTCCGTCATGTTGCTGAGCCGAATCCGACCCTTTGCACTGTCGCTGGCCATCGCCGCAGCCGTGGCTGCCTGCGGCGGCCAACCCCAGGCCCCCGAGCAGGGCCCGGGTGACGTCACCGTGGTCACGCTGAAGTCCGAGACCGTGGGCCTGACCCGCGAACTGCCGGGCCGTACCAACGCCTTCCTGGTGGCCGAAGTGCGCCCGCAGGTAAACGGCATCGTTGCCAAGCGCCTGTTCACCGAAGGCGGCATGGTCAAGGCCGGCGAGCCGCTCTACCAGATCGAGGACGCCAGCTACAGAGCCCAGGCCAACAGCGCCCGCGCCCAGCTGGCCCGCGCCGAAGCCACGGCCAACGCCGCGCGCCTGAGCGCCAAGCGCATCACCGAGCTGGCCAAGGTCGACGCGGTCAGCCAGCAGGACCTGGAAAACGCCGTGGCCGCGCAGAAGCAGGCCGAGGCCGATGTCGGTGCCGCCAGGGCTTCGCTGGACGCGGCCAACGTCACCCTCGGCTATGCCCGCATCACCGCGCCGATCAGCGGCCGCATCGGCAAGTCCAGCGTTACCCAGGGTGCGCTGGTCAGCGCCGGCCAGGCCAATGCACTGGCCACCGTGCAGCAGCTGGACCCGATCTACGTCGACCTGACCCAGTCCTCGGCCGAGCTGCTGCAGCTGCGCCGCGAACTGGCTGCCGGCCGCCTGCAGGACAACCAGACGCTGCCGGTCAGCATCCTGATGGAAGACGGCAGCACCTTCGAGCACAAGGGCACGCTGGAGTTCTCTGAAGTGAGCGTCGATCCAGCCACCGGCAGCTTCGGCCTGCGCGTGAAGGTGGACAACCCGGACGGCCTGCTGATGCCGGGCACCTACGTGCGCGCGGTGATCGGCGGCGGCGTGCGCAGCGATGCGGTGCTGGTACCGATGCAGGGCATCGCCCGCGATCCGAAGGGCGACACCACCGCGATGGTGGTCGGCAAGGACAACAAGGTCGAAGTGCGCCCGGTCAAGGTCAGCCGCACGGTTGGCGACAAGTGGCTGGTCGAGGACGGTCTGAAGGCCGGCGACAAGGTCATTGTCGAAGGCCTGCAGAAGATCGGCCCCGGCATGCCGGTCAAGGCCACCGAGAAGGGCGCTGCTCCGGCCAAGCCGGCAGCGGCCGCCCAGCCTGCCGCCCCGGCCGGCGACGCGAAGTAAGCGGAGAACCCCATGGCACGCTTTTTCATCGATCGACCCATCTTCGCGTGGGTGATCGCCATCATCATCATGCTCGCCGGCGGCCTGGCCCTGTTCAAGTTGCCGGTCTCGATGTACCCCAACGTCGCACCGCCGGCGGTGGAAATCAGCGCCACCTACCCGGGTGCATCGGCCAAGGTGGTCGAGGACTCGGTGACGCAGATCATCGAGCAGAACATGAAGGGCCTTGATGGCCTGATCTACTTCTCCTCCAACAGCTCGTCCAACGGCCAGGCCACCATCACCCTGACCTTCGAGAGCGGCACCAACCCGGACATCGCCCAGGTGCAGGTGCAGAACAAGCTGCAGCTGGCCATGCCGCTGCTGCCGCAGGAAGTTCAGCGGCAGGGCATCAACGTGGCCAAGTCCAGCTCGGGCTTCCTGAACGTCATCGCGTTCGTGTCCGAGAACGGCAGCATGGACGCCAACGACATCGCCGACTACGTCGGTTCCAATGTCGTCGATCGCCTGAGCCGCGTGCCGGGCGTGGGCAACATCCAGGTGTTCGGTGGCAAGTACGCCATGCGCATCTGGCTGGATCCGAACAAGCTGCATACCTATGGCCTGTCGGTTGCGGAAGTGACCGCAGCGATCAAGGCACAGAACGCGCAGGTGGCCATCGGCCAGCTTGGCGGTGCACCGTCGATCAAGGGCCAGCAGCTCAACGCCACCATCAACGCGCAGTCGCGCCTGCAGACCCCGGAACAGTTCCGCAACATCATCGTGCGCGGTGCGCAGGACGGTGCCGAGCTGCGCCTGGGGGATGTCGCCCGCGTCGAGCTGGGTGCCGAGTCCTACGACTTCGTCACCCGCTACAACGGCCAGCCGGCCAGCGGCCTGGCGGTGACCCT
This sequence comes from Stenotrophomonas sp. YJH_SMC_40, assembly GCF_059368615.1. Lineage (NCBI taxonomy): Bacteria > Pseudomonadati > Pseudomonadota > Gammaproteobacteria > Lysobacterales > Lysobacteraceae > Stenotrophomonas > Stenotrophomonas sp. YJH_SMC_40. The sequence continues at coordinate 350,979 of NZ_JCAFRX010000002.1, forward strand.
GGCCACCGGCGCCAACGCGCTCGATACCGCCGCTGGTGTGAATGCCGCGCTGGAAGACATGAAGAGCTTCTTCCCGGCCGGGCTGAAGGCGGAGGTCCCGTACGACACCACCCCGTTCGTGCGCGTGTCGATCAAGGGCGTGGTGCAGACCCTGATCGAAGCGATCGTGCTGGTGTTCGTGGTGATGTACCTGTTCCTGCAGAACTTCCGCGCCACCCTGATCCCGACCATCGCCGTGCCGGTGGTGCTGCTGGGTACCTTCGGCGTGCTGGCCATGCTCGGCTTCTCGGTGAACATGCTGACCATGTTCGCGATGGTGCTTGCGATCGGCCTGCTGGTGGACGATGCCATCGTGGTGGTTGAGAACGTCGAGCGCATCATGTCCGAGGAAGGACTGTCGCCGCTCGAGGCGACCCGCAAGTCGATGGGCCAGATCACCGGCGCGCTGGTGGGCATCGGCCTGGTGCTGTCGGCGGTGTTCGTGCCGATGGCCTTCATGAGTGGCTCCACCGGCGTGATCTACCGCCAGTTCTCGGCCACGATCGTCTCGGCGATGGCATTGTCGGTGCTGGTCGCGATCGTGCTGACCCCGGCGCTGTGCGCGACCATGCTCAAGCCGCTGAAGAAGGGTGAGCACCACGTCGCCCACCGCGGCCTGGCCGGTCGCTTCTTCAATGGCTTCAACCGTGGATTCGACCGCACCAGCGAAAGCTACCAGCGTGGCGTGCGCGGCATCATCCATCGCCCGTGGCGCTTCATGGGCATCGTGGCGGCGCTGTTCGTGCTGATGGGCGTGTTGTTCGTGCGCCTGCCCAGCTCATTCCTGCCCAACGAAGACCAGGGCGTGTTGATGGCGCTGGTGCAGGCCCCGGTAGGTGCCACCCAGGAACGTACGCTGGAATCGATCGCGGCACTGGAAAACCACTTCCTGCAGAACGAGAAGGATGCGGTGGACTCGGTGTTCTCGGTGCAGGGCTTCAGCTTCGCCGGCATGGGCCAGAACGCCGGCATGGCGTTCGTCAAGCTGAAGGACTGGAGCGAGCGTGACGCCAACAATGGCGTGATGCCGATCACCGGACGCGCGATGGCGGCCCTGGGCCAGATCAAGGATGCCTTCATCTTCGCCTTCCCGCCGCCGGCCATCCCGGAACTGGGCACCGCCTCGGGCTATACCTTCTTCCTGAAGGACAACAGCGGCCAGGGCCACGAGGCACTGGTGGCCGCGCGCAACCAGCTGCTCGGCCTCGCCGCCGGCAGCAAGAAGCTGGCCAACGTGCGCCCGAACGGCCAGGAGGACACGCCGCAGTTCCGCATCGACATCGACGCGGCCAAGGCGACCTCGCTGGGGCTGTCGATCGACCAGATCAACGGCACGCTGGCCGCCGCGTGGGGCAGCTCGTACATCGACGACTTCGTCGATCGTGGCCGCGTCAAGCGTGTGTTCGTGCAGGCCGACCAGCCGTTCCGCATGGTGCCGGAGGACTTCGATCTCTGGTCCGTGAAGAACGACAAGGGTGAAATGGTGCCGTTCAGCGCCTTCGCTACCAAGCACTGGGATTACGGTTCGCCGCGCCTGGAACGCTACAACGGTGTGTCGGCCATGGAAATCCAGGGCGAACCGGCCCCGGGTGTCGCCTCCGGCGATGCCATGGCCGAGATCGAGCAGCTGGCCAAGCAGCTGCCGGCGGGCTTCGGCATCGAGTGGACGGCGATGTCGTACCAGGAGCGCCAGGCTGGCTCGCAGACGCCACTGCTGTACACGCTCTCGCTGATGATCGTATTCCTGTGCCTGGCCGCGATGTACGAAAGCTGGAGCGTGCCGACCGCAGTGCTGCTGGCGGCCCCGCTGGGCATCCTCGGCGCGGTGCTGGCCAATACCTTCAAGGGCCTGGAACGCGATATCTACTTCCAGGTGGCGATGCTGACCACGGTGGGCCTGACCAGCAAGAACGCGATCCTGATCGTGGAGTTCGCCAAGGAGAACCTGGAGAAGGGCGCAGGCCTGATCGAATCGATCATGCATGCCGTGCGCGACCGCCTGCGCCCGATCGTGATGACCTCGCTGGCCTTCGGCATGGGCGTGGTACCGCTGGCGATCTCCACCGGTGCCGGTTCCGGGGCCAAGCAGGCGATCGGCACCGGCGTGCTCGGCGGCATGATCGTCGGCACCGTGCTCGGTGTGTTCTTCGTGCCGCTGTTCTTCGTGGTGGTGCAGCGCGTGTTCAAGCGCAAATCCACGACGTGACCTGAAACGGTCATGCCGGCCTCAGGCTGGCGTTGTCGAAACGGTAGTGCCGGCCGCTGGCCGGCATGACCTCCTGCCATCCGGCAGTACCGATGGAAGTCATTCCCATGAAAAGTGCATCCCTGTTCCTTTCCATTGCCGCTGTGCTCGCGCTCGCCGGCTGCTCCACCCTGGTGCCGAAGAACACCGCTGTCGCCCCGGCGATCCCGGCGCAGTGGCCGGCCGAGGCCGCGCAGGGCGAGGTGGCCGATGTCGCCGCCGTCGGCTGGCGCGACTTCTTCACCGATCCACGCCTGCAGCAGGTGATCGAGCAGTCGCTGCAGAACAACCGCGACCTGCGCGTGGCCGTGCTCAATGTAGAGCGCGCGCGCGGCCAGTACCGTGTGCAGCGCGCTGATCGCGTGCCCGGCGTGGCCGTTACCGGCCAGATGCAGCGCCAGGGCACCGACGCCGGTGTCAACGAACAGTTCACCGCCGGTGTCGGCGTGGCCGAGTTCGAGCTGGATCTGTTCGGCCGCGTGCGCAATCTCAGTGAAGCCGCGCTGCAGCAGTACTTCGCCGTCGCCGCCAACCGCCGCAACGCGCAGTTGAGCCTGGTGGCCGAGACGGCCACCGCATGGCTGACCTACGGTGCCGATGCGCAGCGGCTGAAGATCGCCGATGCCACGCTGAAGACCTACGAGGATTCGCTGCGCCTGGCCGAGGCCCGCCACGAACGTGGTGGCAGTTCGGCGCTGGAGCTGACCCAGACCCGTACCCTGGTCGAGACCGCGCGTACGGACGCCGCACGCCTGCGTGGCCAGCTGGCCCAGGACCGCAACGCGCTGGCGCTGCTGGCCGGTGGCCAGCTGGATCCGGCGCTGCTGCCGGACAGCATCGAGCCGCAGCTGCTTGCACTGGCACCGCCGCCGGCCGGCCTGCCCAGCGACGTGCTGCTGCAGCGCCCGGACATCATGGCCGCCGAACACCAGCTGCTGGCGGCCAACGCCAATATCGGTGCGGCACGCGCGGCGTTCTTCCCGAGCATCTCGCTGACCGGCAGCATCGGCAGTGGTTCGAGCGAACTGTCCAACCTGTTCGACAGCGGTACGCGCGTGTGGAGCTTCCTGCCGAAGATCACGCTGCCGATCTTCCAGGGCGGCAAGCTGCGCGCCAACCTGGCCATCGCCAACGCCGATCGTGATATCGCTCTGGCGCAGTACGAGAAGTCGATCCAGGTGGGTTTCCGCGAAACCGCCGATGCGCTGGCGTTGAATGTCAGCCTGGACGAGCAGGTGAGTTCACAGCAGCGCCTGGTGGAAGCGGCCGAACAGGCCAACCGCCTGTCGCAGGCGCGCTACGACGCGGGCCTGGACAGCTTCGTGACCCTGCTTGATGCGCGGCGTACGGCCTACAACGCACAGCAGACCCAGCTGCAGGCGCAGCTGGCGCAGCAGGCCAACCGCATCACCCTGTACAAGGTGATGGGCGGTGGCTGGCACGAGCGCAGCTGAAGGACAGCCGGCCAGCGGCCGGCTCTACCCTGATGATCGATGGTAGTGCCGGCCGCTGGCCGGCATTGTCATTCCCGGGCCCGCTACACCGCTTCATCGTCGCGCCGCGCTGCATGGCAGGCGCGAACGCGCGCGAGCGCATCGCCGGCTTCGCGCGCCATCTGCTCGTACTCGGCGCGGATCTCTTCCAGGCGCGCTTCGTCCAGTTCTTCCAGATCCAACAGTTCGTTGTTGGCTTCGGCCGTCGCCCGGATCAGCTCGTCCAGCTTGATCTGCATCGCGGCGGTGTCCGCGTTCTGTGTGTGCTGGATCAGGAACACCATCAGGAAGGTGATGATGGTGGTGCCGGTGTTGATCACCAGCTGCCAGGTGTCGTTGAAACCGAACACCGGGCCACTGATACCCCAGATCACCACGATCGCTACTGCAGCCAGGAAGGTCCACGGCGAGCCGGTGGCGGCCGCGGCCTTCTTGGCGATCGTATTGAACAGGTTTCGTACTTTCATCGTCGTCGTCCCACTCAGGTGACGAGGATGATCGGCAGTGGCCCGTGCAGGCGCCGTGCAGCGGCGGTCAGGCGCGCATGCGCTGCAGCCGCGGTGCCTGCAGGCTGCGCACCGGACTGCTCTGGTAGACGTGCTGCCAGCAACGGTCGACGAATTCGCGGGCCTGGGCTTCACTCAGTCGCGGCATGATCTGCAGGGCGTACTGGGTCTGGAACATCTCGTCACGTTCGGCCTCGCTGGCGCGCGGCTGGGTGATCAGCGAATCGCAGGCAAACTTGATCCACGGCACGTACGAGCCGAACGAGTTGTGCGGCAGTGCGCCTTCGGCATGTTGGCGGCGCCAGTGATCCAGCTCGGCGTCAACGTTGATGACCGGAGGAATGGTGGGGACTTCAGCGTGCATGACAATCCAGTTCGGTTGAGTGGAAAGGGAGTGGGGGTTCATCGGAGTGTGGCGTATGTGGCGGTGCATGCCGCGTCAGCGCGATGTGGAGCTGGCGTTGGCATGTCCAATCAACTGCGCGTGCTCGACGGCACCGAGATCTTCGGCCAGGGTGGCCATCGCGTTGCACAGGCGCTCGTGGTCGAGCGGATGGCGACGGACCAGCTCCAGTTGCATGCGCTGGTAGGCGGTCCAGAACAACGCGCCGCGCCGGTGCAGTGCATATTGCCGCTGCAGGCGTTCGCGGATCGGGTCGAGGATCGAGTCTGGTGCAGGTCGTACGGCGTGCGCGCACATGGCTGGCTCCGCCGGGGAAAGAAGTCCCGGTAACCCCACCCTAGGCGCGGCAGCCGGGCGGGGTGTTATCGCAGCGTGTGCACGTTGCGCAGCTGACTGTGCACTGGTTCACGGCAATGGCCGCAAACGCTGCCGGCACTAGGGCGTGCCGGCACTGAAGCGTTCATTAAACGGGTTCAACAGGACACTGCGTGGTGATCATTCACCGATGTCTTCATTCCAGATCTCCGGGTGCTGCGCAATGAAGCCGCCCAGCAGGTCCACGCATTCCTGGCTGTCCAGGTCGATCACGTTGACGCCATTTTCCCGCAACCAGTCGATGCCGCCCTGGAAGGTGCGCGATTCGCCCACCACCACGGTGCCGATGTTGAACTGGCGCACCAGGCCAGAGCAGTACCAGCACGGTGCCAGGGTGGTGACCATGATCGTGTCCTGGTAACGGCGCTGGCGGCCGGCCTTGCGGAACGCATCGGTCTCGCCGTGCACCGACGGGTCGCCTTCCTGCACGCGGCGGTTGTGGCCGCAGCCAAGCAGGCGGCCGTCGTTGTGGTACAGGGCTGCGCCGATCGGCACGCCGCCCTCGGCCAGGCCCTGGCGGGCTTCGGCGATGGCGGTCTGCAGCAGGGCCTGGTAGTCGGGCGTGGTGATCATGCGGGGCTCCGGTAAGTCGTGGCCCGCCATGATACGGGCAGGGGGTGCCGCTGGCCCCCGGCGGTGCGATAATCGGGGCCATGAGCGAATCCCCCTACAAAGCCGGTACCACCCATTTCGGGTTCCGCGACGTCGCCGCCAAGGACAAGCAGAAGCTGGTCGGCCAGGTGTTCACCTCGGTCGCGCGCAACTACGACCTGATGAACGACCTGATGAGCCTGGGCGTGCACCGGGCGTGGAAGCGCTACTACGTGGCCACCGCGCAGGTGAAGCCGGGCGACCGCGTGCTCGATCTGGCGGGCGGCACCGGCGACATCGCCGCCCTGCTGAAGGAGCGCGTCGGCGCCGAGGGCTCGGTGGTGCTGGGCGACATCAACGCCGGCATGCTGTCGGTCGGCCGTGATCGCCTGACCAACCGCGGCCTGGTGCTGGGCCTGGACTACGTGCAGTGCAACGCCGAGGCCCTGCCGTTCCCGGACAACAGCTTCGACCTGGTCACCATCGCCTTCGGCCTGCGCAACGTGACCGACAAGGACGCCGGCCTGCGCGAGATGTACCGCGTGCTGAAGGTCGGGGGCCAGGCCCGCGTGCTGGAGTTCTCCGAAGTCACCGCGGACTGGTTCAAGCCGATCTACGACTTCCACTCGTTCAAGATCCTGCCGAAGCTGGGCAAGCTGTTCGCCAATGACTCGGACAGCTACCAGTACCTGGCCGAGAGCATCCGCAAGCACCCGCCGCAGGATGAACTGAAGGCGATGATGGGGCAGGCGGGGTTCGAGCGCTGCCACTACAAGAACCTGACCGGCGGCATCGTTTCGATCCACTCCGGCTACAAGCTGTAAGCCCCGCTCTGGTGGGTGCCAACCGTGGTTGGTGCTCGCCCGCTGCGGTGATCCGATCTGGTAGCTGCCGACCTTGGTCGGCACGGGCCTGCCGCATGCGTTGATGGATCCGTGCCAACCAAGGTTGGTACCTGCCTGTAGATGCCGACCTTGGTTGGCATGCGCCCGAGGCGCAGGATCGGCTTGCCTGCCATTACCCCGCAACGCGCAACGCCTGCCGGGCCGGAGGGAGGTACCATTGGGGTTTGATCCCCGTAACGGTCCCGATTCATGCGTAATCCGCTGATGCTCCTTCCGCTGGCCGTGGCCCTGGCCGCCGGCTGCTCCCAGGAGGCGGCCGCGCCCGCCGCCGCCCCGACTGCCGCAAAGGCCCCTGCCGCCCCCGTGAACGCCGAGAACCGCAGCCACGACGAAAGCTCGTACGCCGAGCCGGACAAGGTCGTCATCAAGGACATCGCGCTGGATCTGAAGCTGGACTTCGACCAGAAGCAGATCGGCGGCACCGCCACCTACACCCTGGAATGGAAGCAGAAGGACGCCAGCCAGCTGGTGCTCGACACCCGCGAGCTGACCGTGTCCAAGGTCGAGGCCGTCGCCGCCGATGGCGCGCGCAGCCCGCTGAAGTTCGAGCTGGCCGCCGCTGACAAGGTGTTCGGCAGCAAGCTGACCATCGAGGCCCCGGAACAGCCGGCCAAGGTGGAAGTGACCTACCACACCGCACCGACCGCATCGGGCCTGCAGTGGCTGGCACCGTCGATGACCGAGGGCAAGAAGCTGCCCTTCATGTTCAGCCAGTCGCAGGCCATCCACGCCCGTTCGTGGGTGCCGCTGCAGGATACCCCGAGCGTGCGTTTCACCTACAGCGCGCACGTGGTCTCGCGCCCGGACGTGATGGTGCTGATGAGCGCCGACAACGATCCGAAGGCGGCGCGTGACGGTGACTACACCTTCAAGATGCCGCAGCCGATTCCGTCCTACCTGCTGGCCATCGCCGCCGGCGACCTGGTGTTCGAGCCGATCTCCGGCCGCTCCGGCGTCTGGGCCGAGCCGACCATGGTCAACAAGGCCGCCAAGGAATTCGAAGACACCGAGAAGATGATCGGTGCCGCCGAGAAGCTGTATGGCGAATACCGCTGGGGCCGCTACGACATGCTGGTGCTGCCGCCGTCGTTCCCGTTCGGCGGCATGGAGAACCCGCGCCTGACCTTCGCCACCCCGACCGTGATCGTCGGCGACAAGTCGCTGGTCTCGCTGGTCGCCCACGAGCTGGCGCACAGCTGGTCGGGCAACCTGGTGACCAACGCCAGCTGGAAGGACATCTGGCTCAATGAAGGCTTCACCACCTACGTCCAGGGCCGCATCACCGAAGCCCTGTACGGCAAGGAGATGGCCGAGATGGAGAAGCAGATCGACCAGACCGACTTGCTGGCCGAAGTGAAGGACATGAGCCCGGCCGACCAAGCACTGGCGCTGCCGCCGCTGAACGAGCGTGATCCCGACGAAGCGCTCAGCCAGGTCGCCTACGTCAAGGGTTCGTGGTTCCTGGAGTTCCTGGAGCAGCGCTTCGGCCGCGAGACCTTCGATCCGTTCCTGCGGGGCTGGTTCGATGACCACGCCTTCCAGAGCGCGAACACCGACCAGTTCGTCGCGTACATGAAGAAGAACCTGCTGCCGAAGAATCCGTCGGCCGTGACCGAGGCCGAACTGAAGGCGTGGCTGGACGAGCCGGGCATCCCGGCGTTCGCGGCCAAGGCGCAGTCGCGCAACTTCAGCAGCGTCGATACCGCGCGCATCGCATTCGCCAGCGCCGGCACCGTGCCCAGCAGCCAGGTCATCGCCGACTGGAGCACCCAGGAATGGGTGCGCTTCATCGACGGCCTCGGTGCGACCCAGCCGCTGGACAAGCTGGCCACGCTGGACAAGGCCTTCCACTTCACCGGCACCCCCAATGGCGAGATCGCCATGCGCTGGTACCCGCTGGCGATCCGCAGCGGCTACGAGCAGGCCAATGAAGGCGCGGCGGCATTCATCGAGCGCGTCGGCCGTCGCAAGCTGATCCTGCCGATCTACGCCGAACTGGTGAAGACCCCGAAGGGTCTGGAACTGGCCAAGCAGGCCTTCGAAAAGGCCAAGCCGGGCTACCACCCGATCACCACCGCCTCGGTCCAGGACATGCTGGCCAAGGCTGAAGCCAAGTAAGCGGTAGTGCCGGCCGCTGGCTGGCAACCGGTCACTGCTTCACCACCAACGGCGGGGAAACCCGCCGTTGGTGTATCCGCTTTTCGCTGCCGATAGAATCGGGATGCACTCGCATAGGACCTCCGCCATGAAACGACTGATCCTGCTCACCGCCTGCACCCTGGCCCTGGCCGCCTGCAGCAACCCGGAAGAGGAACGCAAGGCGCAGGAAGCCGCTGCGGCCGCCGCGCAGGCGCAGAAGGAGGCCAAGGCCGAAGACGTGGCCAAGCAGTACGACATGGCCGTGGCCGCGCAGGACTGGGAACGCGCGCGCCTGCATGGTGCCTCGCTGCTGGACCAGTACAAGGACACCGCCGCCGCCGAGCGCATCGCCGGAGGCTTCGACGAGGTCAAGGCCAAGGGCGACGCCGCGCGCGACCTGCGCCGCATGCAGGGGCTATGGCAGTACAACCAGATTCCGGTGGGCAGCAAGGGCAACCAGGTCTCGGCGCAGATCTACAGCAAGGAACGGGTGGACGTGGATGGCAGCGGCGCCAAACCGGTGCAGCTGGTGTTCCGCGATCATCCGGAGTGGAAGCGGCATGCCTACCTGGTGCTGCAGGCCGGTGATTTCCGTTGCCCGCAATGCACGGTGAAAGTGACCGTGGATGACGGCAAGCCGGTACCAATGGCGGCCTGGCGCCCGAAGACCGATGAAGCCATCGCCCTGTTCATCACCGATCAGAAGGCACTGTGGAAGCTGGCGCGCAAGGGCAAGTCGATCAGCATCGAGTTTCCGGTCAAGGCCGGTGGCACGCGAACGGCCGTGTTCGAAACCGGCGGTGTCGACGCCAGCCGCATGCCGCAGTGGTGGCAGTGAAGGTTGCGACGGGCAGCGCAGTGCACGCGTTGTCCGCGATCCGGCACTGGGTGTTCGACATGGACGGCACGCTGACGGTGGCCGTGCATGATTTCGCCGCGATCCGCCGCGCGCTGGAGATCGCCGCGGAGGAAGACATCCTCGACCATATCGCGGCATTGCCCGACGCACCGGCGCAGGCCAAGCGCGCGTGGCTGCTGGATCACGAGCGCGCCCTGGCCGAGGACGCGCTGCCAGCGCCGGGGGCGGTGAAGCTGCTGCGCGCGCTGTCGGCGGCAGGTTGCCGGCTGGGCATCCTGACCCGCAACGACCATGCGCTGGCGAAGCTGACGCTGGAGGCGATCGGGGTCGGGGCGTTGTTCGACGACGCCGACATCATCGGCCGCGATGAAGCGGTGCCCAAGCCCTCGCCGGATGGCCTGCAGCAGCATCTTCGTCGCTGGGGCATCGGGGCTGCGCACGCGGTGATGGTCGGTGACCACGCCTACGACCTGGAGTGCGGGCGCGCCGCGGGCGCTCACACCGTGCTGGTCAATCTGCCGGAGAACCCATGGCCGGGCCGGGCCGACTGGCATTTCGCCGATTGCCGCGCCTTGCTGGCGGCCTGGCAGCAAAAGGGGTAGTGCCGGCCGCTGGCCGGCAGTGTCGACCAAGGTCGACAGCTACCAGAACACCCGTGGCCAGGCTGGCGGCCTGGCAGCAGAAGGGGTAGTGCCGGCCGCTGGCCGGCAGTGTCGACCAAGGTCGACACCTACCAACAGCATTCCCAGCAGCGCATCGGGTGGAAAGCCCCCTTGTTGTTCAAGAGGGCGCGCCGAAGGCGCGGGGACAAGGTGGAATGCGCGGGCAGTTCGGCTTACGCGCCCAGCGCGTAACCGAACTGCTGCTTGAACTGCTCGTTGAACTCATCGAAGGTGAAGCGCTGGTTCTGCGTGCCCGGGTGCTCGACCTTCAGCGCGCCCATCAGGTTGCCCATGCGGCCGATGGTCAGCCAGTCGTAGCCCTTCTGGATGCCGTAGATCAGGCCGGCGCGGAAGGCGTCGCCACAGCCGGTCGGGTCGACCACGCGGCGCTCGTGCGCCGGCGGGATGTCGTAGCTCTTTTCCGGGGTGTGGATGACCGCGCCCTTCGGGCCGCGGGTGGTGATGTAGGCCTTCACCCGGCTGACGATCTCCTTCTCGTCCCAGCCGGTGCGCTCCTGCAGCAGGTTCGACTCGTAGTCGTTGACCACCACGTAGTCGGCCTGATCGATGAAGGCGCGCAGCTCGGGGCCGTTGAACAGCGGCATGGCCTGGCCCGGGTCGAAGATGAACGGAATGCCGTCCTCGTGGAATTCCTGCGCGTTCTGGATCATGCCTTCGCGGCCGTCCGGGCCGACCAGGCCCAGGGTCACGCCCGGCACGCCGCGCACATGGTTCTCGTAGGAGCGCATCATCGCGCCCGGGTGGAAGGCGGTGATCTGGTTGTTGTCGTGGTCGGTGGTGATGAACGCCTGGGGGGTGAACAGCTCGTCGATCACGCGCACGCGCGACAGGTCGATGCCCAGGCCTTCGAAGTATTCGCGGTACGGGCCGAAGTCCGAACCCACGGTGCCCATCGGGATCGGCTGGCCGCCCAGCAGGTGCAGGTTGTAGGCGATGTTGCCGGCGCAGCCGCCGAACTCGCGGCGCATGCGCGGCACGAGGAAGGACACGTTCAGGATGTGCACCTTGTCCGGCAGGATGTGATTCTTGAACTGGTCCGGGAACACCATGATGGTGTCGAAGGCAAGAGAACCACAGATCAGAGCGGACATCGATGTAAGCCTATGCGGTGAATTTTGGGGTGGGCCGGCCCGGTTCAGCGGGCAAGCAAACGGCGCCCTTGGGCGCCCGACGGCGCAAAGGTTACCCGCTGGTGCCGCTCAGGGCCAGAACCGGGTGATGGCCGATCAGGCCGAAAGCCTGTGAAGACGCGGGTTCAGCTAGTTTTTTCCTTGCTCGGCGGCAGGCGGGTTGCTAGGCTTGTCGGCCTCGATTTCTGCCCATTTTTTCGCCATCCCGCGGCGGGCACGACACCCCTCAGGACTCCTTCCTCAGATGTTCAAGAAACTCCGTGGCATGTTCTCCAACGACCTGTCCATCGACCTGGGCACGGCCAACACCCTCATCTACGTGCGCGGGCAGGGGATCGTGCTGAACGAGCCGTCGGTCGTGGCCGTGCGCCAGGACCGTGCCATCGGTGGCACCCGCTCGGTGGCAGCCGTTGGCGCCGAGGCCAAGCAGATGCTCGGCCGTACCCCGGGCCACATCACCATCATCCGCCCGATGAAGGACGGCGTCATCGCCGACTTCACCTACACCGAGGCGATGCTCAAGCACTTCATCAAGAAGGTGCACAAGTCGCGCGTGCTGCGCCCGAGCCCGCGCGTGCTGGTCTGCGTGCCGGCCGGTTCGACCCAGGTCGAGCGCCGCGCGATCAAGGAATCGGCCGAGGAAGCCGGTGCCCGTGACGTGTACCTGATCGAAGAGCCGATGGCTGCCGCGATCGGCGCCGGCATGCCGGTCACCGAAGCCCGTGGCTCGATGGTCATCGACATCGGCGGCGGCACCACCGAAGTGGCCGTGATCTCGCTCAACGGCATCGTCTATTCGGCCTCGGTCCGCATCGGCGGCGACCGCTTCGACGAATCCATCACCAACTACGTGCGCCGCAACCACGGCATGCTGATCGGTGAAGCCACCGCCGAGCGCATCAAGGTCGAGCTGGGTTGTGCCTACCCGCAGGCCGAGGTGCAGGAGCTGGAGATCTCCGGCCGCAACCTCGCCGAGGGCGTGCCGAAGATGATCAAGATCAGCTCCAACGAGGTGCTTGAAGCCCTGCACGAACCGCTGTCGGGCATCGTCAGTGCGGTCAAGCTGGCGCTGGAGCAGACCCCGCCGGAACTGTGTGCCGACGTTGCCGAGCGCGGCATCGTGCTGACCGGCGGCGGCGCCCTGCTGCGTGACCTGGACCGCCTGATCTCCGAGGAAACCGGCCTGCACGTGCAGGTGGCCGACGATCCGCTGACCTGCGTGGCCCGCGGTGGCGGTCGTGCGCTGGAACTGGTGGATATGCACGGCAACGAGTTCTTTGCGCCGGAATAAGCCGTCCCGGCCGTTCCTGCCCGCCGCGCCCTTCCGGGGTGCGGCCCGCCGCGATGGCGGGCCGGCACCGGCGGGGCGTCCGCGTGTTTCCCTTCCGCCTTCTGCCAGTTGAATCGTTGCCGTGCCGCCCTACGCCGGTCCTCCCGTTGCCTCCCGATCCGGTGATGCCGCCAGCCCCCTGCGGTTGCTGGCCTATCTTGCATTGGCCATCACACTGATCGTCCTTGACGATCAGGCGGGCTGGCTGGCGCGCCTGCGCGAGCAGGCCAACAGCCTGGTGCAGCCTGTGTGGGCACTGGCGGGTCTGCCCGGCAAGCTCGGCAACCAGGTCAAGGATTCCGCGGCCAGCCACACCCAGCTGGTCACCGAGAACCGTGAACTGCGCAACCAGCTGCTGCTGGCCAACGCGCGCCTGACCCGACTGCAGACCGCAGCGCTGGACAACGCCCAGCTGCGCGAACTGCTGAACGTGGCCGAGCGCAGTGGCCTGGACGTGCAGCTGGCGCCGATCCTGGATATCGACCTGGACCCGGTGAAGCAGCGCCTGGTGCTCGACGCCGGCAGCCGCGAAGGCGTGCATGTCGGGCAGGCGGTGATCGATGCCGGTGGCCTGATGGGGCAGGTGATCAGCGTCACCGGCGGTACCTCCACCGTGCTGCTGCTGACCGACCCCGACCACGCGGTGCCGGTCACCGTGGCCCGCAACGGCGTACGCCTGATCGTCTACGGTCGCGGCGACACGCTGGAGCTGCGCGACATCCCGCTCAGCGCGGGTGTGGAAGTGGGCGATGAGATCGTCACCTCCGGCCTCGGTGGCCGCTTCCCGGCCGGCTTCCCGGTCGGCACCATCACCGGCCTGCGCCCGGACGACACCCATGCCTTCCTGGTCGGCGAACTGAAGCCAGCCGCCCAGCTGGATCGTGGCCGTGATGTGCTGCTGTTGCGCCCCGGTGCGGCGATCCGCATTCCGCCGGAACTGCGCCTGCAGCTGGAAGAAACCACTCCGGGTGGCCCGGCCACCGGCGCCACCGTGCCTGCGGGAGCCGCGCCAGCGACAACGACGCCAGCTCCGGTCAGCTCCCCGGTAGTGCCGGCCGCTGGCCGGCAACAGCCCTCGTCGCAAGCGAGGACTGTTGCCCCCGCATCCTCGCTTGATCCTGCTGCCCCGGTAGTGCCGGCCGCTGGCCGGCAACCGACCACGCCGGAGGCCCAGCGATGAGCCGCCTGCGCGACAACCCGTGGGTATTGCCGGCCAGCCTGGTCGTAGCCCTGCTGCTGGGCCTGCTGCCGTTGCCGGCGCTGCTGCAGCCGCTGCGCCCGTACTGGCTGGCGCTGGTGCTGGCGTACTGGGTGATCGAGACGCCCGAGCGCGTCGGCCTGGGCATCGCTTTCGCCAGCGGCGTGGTCGCCGACCTGCTGTACGGCGGCGTGCTCGGCGAACAGGCGCTGCGGCTGGTGATGCTGGCCTTCATCCTGCAGCGTTTCCGCGCCCGCATCCGCTTCTTCCCGATGTCGCAGCAGATGCTGGCCATCGGTGGCCTGTTGTTCAACGACCGCATCGTCAGCGCGCTGGTCCACATCCTGGTGGGCGAGCCGACCCTGCCGTGGTCGTACTGGTGGGCCCCGCTGTTGGGCATGGGCCTGTGGCCGTTGGTGTTCGTGCTGCTGGACGCAGTGCGCTTCGGCAAGCGCGGGCGCTGAGCCATGATCCCGCGCCGCCAGGTCAAGAACCCGCACGCCGAAGCCGAACAGTTCCGCCGCCGTGCGGCGCTGGGTTTCCTGGGCGTGCTGGTCTGCCTGCTGGGCCTGGGCGGCTGGTACTTCAAGCTGCAGGTGCTGGATCACGACGTCTACGCCACGCGCTCGGAAGCCAACCGCATCAAACCGCGGCCGGTGGTGCCCGGGCGCGGCATGATCTACGACCGCAACGGTCGCCTGCTGGCCGAGAACGTGCCAGCGTTCCGCCTGGACGTGACCCCGGACAAGGTCAAGGACATGGACGCCACTCTGGAAGGGCTGGCGAAGATCATCAGCATCAGCCCGGAAGAGCTGGAAGCGTTCAACAAGTCGCGCAAGGCGCGCCGCAAGTTCCTGCCGGTCACGCTGAAGCTGCGCATGAGCGACGAGGAGATGGCGCGCTTCGCCGTCGACCGTTGGCGCTTCCCCGGCGTCGAGCTTGAGCCCTACCTGACCCGGCGTTATCCGTACGGTGACCTGTTCGCGCACATCATCGGCTATGTCGGCCGCGTCGACGACAAGGATCTGGAGATCCTCGGCGAAGGCAATGCCGCGCTGACCCACATCGGCAAGTCCGGCCTGGAGCGCTATTACGAGCAGCAGCTGCGCGGCAAGGTCGGCTACGAGCAGGTCGAAACCAACGTGCAGGGCCGTGCCATCCGCACCATCGGCCGGGTGGCCGCGCAGTCCGGCGCCGACCTGCGGCTGTCGATCGACGCGGACCTGCAGCGTGCCATGGTGGCCGCCTTCGGCGACCAGGAGGGCTCGGCAGTGGCGATGGACCCGCGTACCGGCGAGGTGCTGGCGATGGTCAGCCTGCCGTCCTACGACCCCAACCTGTTCGTCAACGGCATTTCCCATGCCGACTTCAAGGCGCTTAACGAGAACCCGTCGCGGCCGCAGTTCAACCGCCTGGTGCTCGGCGGCGTCGCTCCCGGTTCCACGCTGAAGCCGCTGATCGGCCTGGCCGGCCTGGACTCGGGCGTGCGCCGCCCGGAAGACAAGGTGCTGTCCACCGGCATGTTCTACCTGCCCGGCACCAGCCGTGGCTGGGGTGATGCGCATCGTGGCGGCCATGGCTGGACCGATCTGCGCAAGTCCATCGCCGAGTCGGTCAACACCTACTACTACAAGCTGGCGCTGGACCTGGGCATCGAGCGCTTCGACCATTACATGGAGTACTACGGCTTCGGCCAGCCGACCGGTATCGACCTCACCGGCGAAATCGGTGGCATCCTGCCGTCGCCGGCCTACAAGCGGAAGACCCGCAAGGAAGCCTGGTACCCCGGCGATACGGTCAACATCAGCATCGGCCAGGGCGACTGGAAGGTCACCCCGCTGCAGTTGGCGCGCGGCGTCAGCGCGCTGGCCGACGGGCAGCTGCGCACCCCGCACCTGGTGATCCAGCAGCGCGACGGCTTCGACAGCGACTGGACCGCGACGCCGCCCGGCGAGAGCAAGCCGGTCAGCCCCAACCCCAACAACGTGCAGGCGGTGCGCGAGGGCATGATGGCGACCATGCGGCCGGGCGGCAGCGGCTGGCGCGTGGCGGTCGGTGCGCCGTACGTGATGGCCGGCAAGACCGGTACCGCGCAGGTCATCAGCCGCAAGGGCACCGCAGCGGTGAACCCGAAGAGCCTGCCGATGCACCTGCGCCACCGCGCGCTGTTCGTCGGCTTCGCGCCGGTCGAAAACCCGGTGATCGCGATCGCGGTGGCGGTGGAAGGCGGTGGCTATGGTGGTTCGGCTGCTGCGCCGATCGCCCGCAAGGTGTTCGATGCCTACCTGCTGGGCAAGATGCCCGAGGGCATGCAGCCGCTGGACAGCGAGCGTGGTACCACCGCCATCGGTGCCACCGCGTTCGACAACGAGGACGCCGGCGCACGCCAGGCCGGTGATCTGGCGGCCGCGCAGCTGGGCGAACACCCGGTGCAGGTGGGTGCCCCCACCCCCGAACCGGCCCCTGCGCCGCAGCCGGGCACGCCGGCCGCTGCCGCAGTGCCGGCCACGCCACGCCCGACGGTTGCGGAGCCCGCACGATGAAAGTGTTCCTGCGCTGGGCCGGCGACATGCTGCGCCGCTTCTTCAGCACGCTGGACTGGGTGTTGTGCCTGGCCCTGGGCGCGCTGATGGTGATCGGCCTGGCCACCTTGAAGAGTGCCGGTGGCGACGGCCTGGTGATGGCCCAGGGCGCGCGTTTCGCGGTGGGCATGGCTGCACTGTGGGGCATCTCGCGGGTGCCGATCCTGCGCATCCGCTCGGCCACGCCGATGATCTATGCGATCTCCATGATTCCGCTGCTGGCGGTGTTCGTGCTCGGCACCGGCAAGTACGGCCGGCAGTGGCTGGACCTGAAGTTCTTCTACCTGCAGCCGGCCGAGCTGCTGAAGGTCAGCCTGCCGATGATGGTGGCCTGGTACCTGCACAAGATGCCGCTGCCGCCGCGCTTCAACACCGTGCTGGTGGCCTTGATCATCATCGGCGTGCCGACCGGCCTGGTGATGTTGCAGCCCGACTTCGGTACCGGCGTACTGATCGCCGCCAGCGGCGTGTTCGTACTGCTGCTGGCAGGCCTGCCGTGGTGGTGGGTCGGGCTGGGCGTGGGCGGCGTGGCTGCGGTCGCGCCGGTGGCCTGGTTCTGGCTGCTGCGGCCGTACCAGAAGGACCGCATCATGATGTTCCTGGACCCGGAGATGGATGCACTGGGGGCCGGCTGGAACATCATCCAGTCGAAGATCGCGATCGGGTCCGGTGGCTTCGATGGCAAGGGCTGGGGCGAGGGCTCGCAGTCGCACCTGAACTTCATTCCCGAACAGACCACCGACTTCGCGTTCTCGGTGCTGAGCGAGGAATTCGGCTGGATGGGTGTGGCCCTGGTGCTGACCCTGTACCTGGTGGTGATCGGGCGTTGCCTGTGGATCGCCAGCCAGTCGCGCGATTCCTATTCGCGCCTGTTGGCCGGCGCTACCGGCCTGGCGTTCTTCGTCTATGTACTGGTGAACGGCGGGATGATTTCCGGCCTGCTGCCGGTGGTGGGCGTGCCGATGCCGCTGATCAGCTACGGCGGTACCTCGGCGGTGTCACTGCTGGCCGGCTTCGGCCTGGTGATGGCCGTGCGCAGTCACAACCCGGTGCACGGCGGCTACGGCTAGCACCGGTTGCGCGCTTCGTCGCGCTTCCATCTGCTCGATTGCTTGCGCTGTTCTGTAGAGTCGAGCACGGCTCGACTCTACAAGCGCGCACCCTGACAGCTTCACGCAAGCACGCATTGCTACCGTGCCCGCGTGGAATGGAAACGACTGCTTGGCGGCTGCCGTGAGGTGGCGCGCACGATCGATCTGCCGTTGCTGATCGCGTTGCTGATCCTGATGGGCGCGGGCCTGGCGGTGCTGCACAGCGTGTCCGGTCCGGTGGCTGGGCAGGCGGCGCGTTTTGCCGGTGGCCTGGCGTCGATGTGGCTGCTGTCGCGCGTTTCGCTGCTGCGGCTGCGCGCGTGGACGCCGGCAATCTATGCGCTGTCGATACTGCCGCTGATGGCGGTGTATGTGATCGGTACAGGCAAGTACGGGCAGCGCTGGCTCAATCTCGGCGTGTTCTACCTGCAGCCGTCCGAACTGCTCAAGCTCAGCCTGCCGCTGATGATGGCCTGGTACCTGCATCGGCAACCGCTGCCACCGTCGCCGCGCACCGTGCTGACCGCCACCGTGCTGATCGGCGTACCCGCCGTGCTGATCCTGATGCAGCCCAACCTGGGCACCGCCACGCTGGTTACCGCCAGCGGCGTGTTCGCGCTGCTGCTGGCCGGATTGCACTGGGGCTGGGTGGCCACTGGCGCGACGGGCCTTGCCGTTGCCGCGCCGCTGGCCTGGTTCGGCCTGCTGCGGCAGTACCAGAAGGATCGCGTGCTGACCTTCCTTGATCCGTCGGCGGATCCGCTTGGCACCGGTTGGAACATCCTGCAGTCGCGCATCGCGATCGGCTCCGGTGGCTGGGACGGGCGCGGCTGGGGGCAGGGCACCCAGGCCACGCTGGACTTCCTGCCTGAGTACACCACCGACTTCGCGTTCTCGGTGCTGGCCGAAGAGTTCGGCTGGATCGGCGTGGCCACCGTGTTTGCGCTGTACCTGTTCGTGGTCGGCCGCTGCCTGTGGATCGCGGTGCACGCCCGCGACACGCACGCACGGTTGCTCGCCGGCAGCCTGGGCCTGGCGTTCTTCGTGTACGTACTGGTGAACGGCGGAATGATTTCCGGCCTGCTGCCGGTGGTGGGCATTCCGATGCCGTTGATCAGCTATGGCGGTACCTCGGCGGTGTCGCTGCTGGCGGGTATCGGGCTGGTGATGGCGGTGCGCGGGCACCGGCCCGTGCACGGGGGATAGGGTTTCCAGCCAACGGCGCAGCCCCTCGTGGGTGGTCGCGAAAAGCAGTTAACGGTTGAGGCCAGGTAGATGGGCTGCGCAGGGGCCGCTGCAAGTACGTCCATGTAAGCTCGGTCGCCGCATCCATGCGGCTCACGCCCCTGCGCAGCCCATCTACCCGGCCACGGACAGGTTCCGTGCGCGTCTACCCACGGAGAAGAAAGAGAAGATCAAAAGCAAAAGCGGCTTGGCCGGTCGCTTCATTGCCTTGTGTGGAGCCGAGCCATGCTCGGCTCACAAGCAAGCGCAGCGCCGCGACCCGCTTTTGATTTTCTCTTTCTTCTCCGTGGGTGGCAGACCGCCAAAATCTGTCAGAGGGCGGTCGGGTTGGGTACGCGGGGGTGTCAGCCGCATGGATGCGGCTGCCAAGCCTCCAGGGACGGATTCACGGCGTCCCCCGCGTACCCAACCCGACCGGCCCACCCGCGGCTTCTGCTTTCCGCGACCACCCCAGACACCACCCACGAGGGGCTGCGCCGTTGGCTGGAAACTTCCTGACTCTGCGCAACGCTCGCTGTGGAAGCGTTCTCACAACGCTGCACGACAGCACACCCGCTGACCAAAGTCCGCAAAAAACGTTAGCTGGTTCACACTTTTACGCCGCGTTGATCTTGATCAATGGACTTGTCGTAATCGGCCTGCACAATGGCGGCCCGTTCGGCACGGCGCGCCGTCAATCGTTGCAGCGCGAGGGGGCGTCGGGCGGGAGCAGTACTGATCCAACGGATACAGGGAGCGCGGGGCACTGCCACTGGGGAGCGGCAGCCGCGCAGGTATCGACCGGATCCGGTCGCCGGTTGCGTCTGCGGGGATGGGGACGCAACCGGCCACCTCTCTCTGAATGGGGAAGCACGATCACGACGCCTTCACATTTCCCGCTGAACACGGGCAAATCGTTGTGATTCATGGTGTTAGGGGTTTTAATTCATCCATGACCTGCTAACCTGCGACGATGATTCGACGCACTCTGGCCTGCATGCTCACCCTCGGCCTGGTCGCCTGCGCGACCCAGCCGAAGTCCCCACCGTCTTCACCCCAGGCCAGCAGTACGCCGCGCCAGCCCGCCACCAAGGCCCATGGGCCGGCCGAGGCTGCACCCGAAGCAACTGCGGCTACCGCGCCGCCGGTGGATCTCACCCCGGTGCCATTCGAGGTCGCGCGGGCCCGCTTCATTGCCGATACCGCCAAGCGCTATGGCCTGAAGCCGGAGCAGATCAGCAGCGTGCTCGACCAGGCGCAGGTGCGCCAGCCGATCATCGCCGCGATGTCGCGTCCGGCCGAGCGGGTCAAGCCGTGGAACGAATACCGGCCGATGTTCATCAGCAAGGCACGCATTGATGGCGGTCGCGCGTTCCTGGCCGAACACCGTGCCGAGCTGGATCGCGTGCAGCAGCGCACCGGCGTGCCGGCCGAAGTGATCGTGGCGATCATCGGCGTGGAAACCAGTTACGGAAAGAATGCCGGCAGCCATCGCGTGCTCGATGCGCTGTACACGCTGGCGTTCTACTACCCACGCAGCGGCGACCCGGCCAAGCTCGAACGCGAAGTGCGCCGCGAGCTGTTCTTCCGCGATGAGCTGGCCAAGCTGTTCGAGCTGGGCCGAGAAGAGAATCTGGACATCACCACGCTCAAGGGCAGTTATGCCGGTGCGATGGGCATGGGCCAGTTCATGCCGTCCAGTTACCTCGATTACGCGGTGGACGGCAACGGTGATGGTCGTCGCGACCTGTTCAACAGCTACGACGACGTGTTCTCCTCCATCGCCAACTACTTCGTGAAGAAGGGGGGCTGGGTGCGTGGTGGCCAGGTTGCGGTACCGGCCGCGCTGGCCCCGGGTCGCGAGGAGTTCAACCCGACCGAATGGATGCCCACCTGGTCGCTGGCCGACCTCGCACAGCGCGGCTACCAGCCGAGCACGCCGGTGCAGCCGGGCGCCACCGCCACCCCGATCACCCTGGAAGGCAGCACCGGCAAGCAGTACTGGCTGGGCTTCCAGAACTACTACGCGATCACCCGCTACAACCTCTCGAAGATGTACGCGATGGCCGTGTTCCAGCTGTCCCAGGCCATCGCCGGACAGGAGCTGCCCCCGGCATGAACATCAGATGGTTGGTCCCGAGCTTGATCGTCTTCGCGCTGGCGGCCTGCAGCAGCGCGCCGAAGAAGCCGGCCACGGCCGGCCATGGTGGCAAGTCCAGCGGCACGCTGGTGCAGGGCCGTGGTTCGCGACCGGCGCACTGCCCGGAAGGTTCGCCGTATGCAGCGGCCAAGGAAGACCTCAGCACCCGCGGCAATTACACCGCTGGTGGCCTGTACAAACCAGGCGTGCGTGACAGCACGCCCGACTACATTCCCAACGTGGCCTGCATCCCCGAGCCGGAAGTGACCGCCGAGGAACGTTCGGCCATCGGCAACAAGTCGCCGTACGTGGTGCTGGGCAAGTCGTACAAGGTGCTCGACGACACCCATGACTACGTCGAGCGCGGCACCGCGTCGTACTACGGGGCCAAGTTCCATGGCCGCCTGACCTCCAACCGCGAGGTCTACGACATGTACCAGTTCACTGCCGCGCACAAGACGCTGCCGCTGCCCAGCTTCGCCCGCGTGACCAACCTGGACAACGGCGAGTCGGTGATCGTGCGTGTCAATGATCGTGGCCCGTTCCATGACGGCCGCGTGGTCGATCTCAGCTATGCCGCCGCCGTGCGCCTGGGCATCACCCAACGCGGTACCGGCAATGTCGAGGTGCGCGCGCTGCAACCGGGCGAGAGCAACCTGATGGCGCAGAAGCCGTCGCGTCGCGAGCGTCGTGCGGCTGAAGCGGCCGCCGCCACTGCAGTGGCCAGCGCGCGCCCGGTGCCGGCGCCACGTGCTTCCACCGACAGTGATATCGATCGCCTGGTCAACCGCTTGCCGACCGATGGCGCCCCGGCGCGCGGCCAGCCGGCCACCACCCGGGGCGTGGCCAGCACCGCGCCGGATGTGGCGGTCAGCAGCCTGCCGCCAAGCGCGCCGGTGGTGCGCACCTCCGCGCCGGCTCCGGCGGTTGTCGCCAGCACGGCCCCGCGCGCGGTGGCACCGGCACCGGCACCGGTGCGTGCCGCCGCGGCGGCGCCGAGCCTGTCGCAGCAGATGGTCGGCGCGGTGATGGTGCAGGTCGCCAGCTTCTCCAACCGCGACAACGCCAACCGCGCGATGGGCCAGCTCAGTGCCGCCGGCATCGTCGGTGCGACCATCAGCGACATCGCCGCCGGTGGCCGCACCCTGTTCCGCCTGCGTGTTCCGGCAAGCGACCATGCCAGTGCGGCGGAACTTGTCGGTCGCATCGCCGGTCTGGGCCTGGGTTCGCCGCAGATCGTCAAGGACTGATCCGCCCGGGCCGGTGCTGCCGGCCCATGCTCCCCCGGCCTTACAATGGCCGTTACGTTCCACCCTCCATTCCCGGCCGTCCCCTGGAGCCTGCTGTCCAATGAATTTCCGTTCCGCCGCCACCGCCCTGGCCGCCACCCTGGTGGTGGGCCTGGCTTCCGCCCAGACGCCGCTGCCGACTCCGGCCACGCCGGCGCCCGCCGCCGCCGCCGCCCCGGCCACCGTCGCCACTCCGCCGGCCCCGGCGCCAAGCGTGTCCAAGGCCTGGGTGCTGATGGATTACGCCACCGGCCAGGTGCTGGCTGGCGAAAACATCCACGAGCAGCTGGCCCCGGCCAGCATCACCAAGGTGATGACGTCGTACGTGATCGCCGCCGAGGTCAAGAACGGCAAGGTCCGTGCGGATGACCAGGTGATGATGAGCGAGCGCGCCTGGCGCGAGGGCGGCGCTGGCACCGATGGGAGCTACAGCGGCTTCCCGGTCAACCAGACCGCGCGCCTGGAAGACATGGAAAAGGGCATGGCGATCCAGTCCGGCAATGATGCCGCGATCGCCCTGGCCGAACATGTGGCTGGCAGCGAAGAGGCCTTTGCCTCGCTGATGAACAGCTACGCCGCCAAGATTGGCATGAAGGACTCGCACTTCGTCAACGCCCATGGTCTGACCGCGCAGGGCCACCACAGCACCGCCTACGACCTGGCGCTGCTGGGCCGCGCGATGGTCCGCGATTACCCGGAAACCTACGCGTACAACAAGATCAAGGAATTCCAGGTCGGCAACATCAAGCAGCCGAACCGCAACCTGCTGCTGTGGCGCGATGGCAGCGTGGACGGCATCAAGACCGGCCACACCTCCGAGGCGGGCTACTGCTTGATGAGCTCGGCCCAGCGTGGCGACCAGCGCCTGATCGCGGTGGTGCTGGGCGGTGCGTCGGAGAAGCAGCGTGCCGATGACAGCCTGGCCCTGCTGAACTGGGGCTTCCGCTTCTTCGAGACCCACCGCCTCTACGAGCCGGGCAAGGCCGTGGCCGAGCACAAGGTCTGGAAGGGCACCACCGACAAGGTGCAGCTGGGCGTGGCCCAGCCGATGCTGGTCAGCGTGCCGCGCGGCCGCTACAACGACCTGAAGCCGAGCATCGACGTGCCCAAGACCCTGGAAGCACCGTTCACCGCCGGCCAGCAGATCGGTACCGTGAAGGTCACCCTGGATGGCAAGGTCATCGCCGAGGCACCGCTGGTGGCCGTGGCCGCCGTCGAGCAGGCCGGCTTCTTCAAGCGCCTGTGGGACAGCTTCTGGATGTGGTGGGAATCGGAATGATCCACGCCCTGGCGTGGTGAAGGAAAAGGCCGGCGAATGCCGGCCTTTTCCGTTTCGGGATGCCGGCTCCGCATGATTCCCGCCGGATGTGGGTAGTGCCGGCCGCTGGCCGGCTCCCCATGAACCCATCCGGATGTGGGTAGTGCCGGCCGCTGGCCGGCTCCCCATGAACCCATCCGGATGTGCCAACAGCCGGCCAGCGGCCGGCACTACCCTCAGCCCCTCGCTTACAGCGAGCCATGCAATAACCGGTGTGCCGACCAACGGTCGGCACCTACCCGCTTCACCCTCAGCCCCTCGCTTACAGCGAGCGGCTGATGGTGAAGCTGCCGAACACCGGTGCTTCGCGCTGGCCGTTGAACTCGCGCGTGCTGTGGTAGCGCGCCGCGGCGAACTTCCAGCGCCCGTACATCACGGCCACGCCGTAGCCGCCGTAGGCCACCACATGGCGCTTGTCCACGCTGTGACTGTTGCGGAACGTGTTGCCATCCAGCGTGATGTCGCGGATCACCCAGGCCGCGTCCGAGGTCGCGAACAGGTGCCAGGACCAGCCATTGGGACGGCCGCCGCGGGTCGGCGCAGTGTTCTCGCCGGCCGGGCGCAACGGCGTGCTGCCGAAGTCGTCCGGCAGCTTCCAGCCAAAGCGCACTTCACCGCCGAGGTTGGCCTTGGTTTCCAGGTTGCCGATCGACCCGCCGTAGTGGCTGATCGCGTCCCAACCCCAGCCGTCGGCATTGATGCTGGCATCGCCGGGCCAGCGGCGCATGCGCTCATGGGTCAGCATGAACAGCGGCTCGTTGTGCAACTGGTTGTCCCAGCCCTTGAATTTCTCGTCGCCCAGCACTTCGTGCACGGCATTCTGCACCTGCTTGCCCTGTGCCCACGGGCCGACCACGCCCAGCGTCAGCTGGGTGGTCTGCAGGCGGTCGCCGCTGCGCGCATTGAAACCGAAGTTTGCGATCAGTACGCCGGCGTAAGGACGGTCGTCCTCGATCAGGTCCCTGCGGCTGAAATCGGTCGGGGTGAAGATGCCCTGGCCGATGCTGAAGATCATGTTCTGCTGCTCGAACCTGCCCGGATGCAGCCCTTCCAGGTACTGGTTCACCCAGCGCGCCATGCGCGGCAGGCAGGGGTCGTCGGTGTAGTCGACCAGATTGGGCGAGACCAGGGTCAACAGCGCACCGTTGGTGTAGCCCTGGTCCTGGTGGCGGCCACCAAACAGGTCGTTGTCAACGCGGAAGTTGATCTGCGGCGGGTGGTCGCGCATCGCGTCCGGGCCACATTGTTCGGCCGCCTGGGCGGCAAGGGGGAGGGCAGAGGCCAGCAGGCCGGCCAGCCCCAGGGCTGCGACACTACGCATGGATGGAATGCTCATGGGGAAGGGGACGGTTTTCAGTCGTTATATGCAACGCTACGGTACTCGCGCCCGCGCGGCGGAACGAGCACGTTCGAATCACTTGTCTGTTCCGAAAACAACATTGTCCAGCGGACACAATTTGTTACCCGCGCAAGCGCCGCGGGTCTGGTGTGAAGGTGACCACTGGCCGCCATACGATGCCTGGGCCAGTGCGTGACAGCAGATTGCAGTCAGCTGCCGTTGGGCTTTCGGCCCACGCCTCTGGGTGGCCTGCAACGCAGCAGGCCGCCGGTGGCGTCTTTGACGTTGATGAATACTCTTGGGTTTGTTGCCCTGCGGCCCGATAATGGGTCCATGGAAATCAAGTCCGACAACCCCGACCACGGCTTCCAGTTCCCCGGCCAGTTCGAGCTCAGCGCCATGGGCCCGGCCAACCGCGGCCTGGAACATGAGCTCCCCCGCCTGCTGCTGGCTGCCGGCATCGATGTCGTCAATGAACGCATCAGCTGGAAGCATTCCTCCAACGGCAAGTACGTGTCCGTCCGCATCGTGTTCAAGGCTGAGAGCCGCGAACAGTACGACCTGGCGCACCAGGCGCTGCGCGACCACCCGGAAGTGAAGTGGACGCTGTAGCCGACAGCTGCCCGGCTGAAGCCGCCCCCGAGGACCGCGCGCCGCGTCCGGCGCTGGTGCGTGACCTTGGCCGCCAGGCGTACGAGCCGGTGTGGCGTGCCATGCAGCGCTTCACCGACCAGCGCAGCGACACCGATGCCGACGAATTGTGGGTGGTCGAACACGACCCGGTGTTCACCCTGGGCCAGGCCGGCAAGGATGAGCATGTGCTGGCGCCGGGCGATATCCCGGTGCTGCATGTGGACCGTGGCGGCCAGGTGACCTATCACGGCCCCGGCCAGATCGTGGTCTACCCGCTGCTGCGCCTGCCGCGCCTGGGCATCGGTGTGCGCGATTACGTGTGCCGCATCGAGCAGGCCATCATCGATACGCTGGGCGAGTGGAACATCGGTGCCGAACGCCGCGAGGGCGCCCCGGGCGTCTATGTCGGCGGCGCCAAGATCGCTGCGCTCGGCATCCGCGTGCGTCGCGGCTGCACCTTCCACGGGTTGGCCTTCAATGTGGCCATGGACCTGGAGCCCTTCCACCGCATCAATCCCTGTGGCTATCAGGGGTTGCAGGTGACCTCGGTGGTAGACTTGGGCGGTCCCTCCGGGATGGAGGCCGTCAAGCCGGTGCTGCTGGACCACCTGGCCCGCCAGTTCGGCCTGCTGCTGCAGCACACCCCCGAACTGCCCGATCTTTCTGCGGCCGCCTGACCGCCCCCGGAACTGCCATGACTGAAACCACCGCCCGTTCCATTCCCCTGCAGATCGTGCAGGGCGACTCCCCGTCCGCCGCGCCGTTGCAGGCCGGGGTCAAGCAGCTGGGCGGTGACAAGATCAACCGCTCGCCGGTGCAGTTCGCCGACGCGCCGGTGCTGCGCAAGCCGTCCTGGATCCGCGTGCGCATTCCTTCGGGCAATGCCGTGCAGAACCTGAAGGCCAAGCTGCGCGAAAACCGCCTGGTGACCGTGTGCGAGGAAGCCAGCTGCCCGAACATCCACGAGTGCTTCGGCCACGGCACCGCCACCTTCATGATCCTGGGCGAGGTCTGCACCCGCCGCTGCTCGTTCTGCGACGTGGCCCACGGCCGCCCGAAGCCGCCGGATGCCAACGAACCGGCCAGCCTCGGCCAGACCGTGGCCGACATGGGCCTGAAGTACGTGGTGGTGACCAGCGTGGACCGCGATGACCTGCGCGACGGTGGTGCCCAGCACTTCGTCGACTGCATCACCGCCATTCGCGAGAAGTCGCCGGGCACCCGCATCGAAGTGCTGACCCCGGACTTCCGTGGCAAGGGCCGCATGGAGCGCGCGCTGGAGATCCTGGCGCAGAACCCGCCGGATGTGTTCAACCACAACATCGAGACCGTGCCGGACCTGTACCGCAACGTGCGCCCGGGTGCGGACTACCAGTGGTCGCTGAACCTGCTGAAGAACTTCAAGGCGCAGCATCCGGACGTGCCGACCAAGAGCGGTATCATGCTCGGCCTGGGCGAGGACTTCGAACAGATCAAGGCCACCCTGCGCGACCTGCGCGCACACGACGTGGACATGATCACCATCGGCCAGTACCTGCAGCCGACCGCACACCACCACCCGGTGCTGAAGTACTGGACCCCGGAAGACTACAAGGCGCTGGAAGACTACGGCTACGAGCTGGGCTTCAGCCACGTGGCCTCCGGCCCGATGGTGCGCTCGTCGTACCACGCCGACGTGCAGGCCAAGGGCGCCGGCGTCTCCTGAGGTGGGTGCGGGCCGTTGGTCCGCACGCCTTCGCCAGCCATGGCCTGGCGTTGCCAATGGGTGTCACCACCCTCTTGGTGCGTGCGGACCGTTGGTCCGCACGCCTTCGCCTGCATTCACAATTTGCTACACCGGCCCGGCTAGGCTGGTTTTCCACCGAGCGCGGCCGGGTGACAAACCCGGCAACTTTCGGCACTGTCGTGGTGTCTTAACACCCCGCAGTCTCCCCCTTGGCAAGGCGCCTTCGAGCACGTCAATGAAATTCAAAGCCCCCGCATTCCTGATGGCCCTGGCGCTGGTCGCGCCACTGGCGTTGGCGGCCAAGGCCGACTCGCCCGCATTGCCCGCGGCGGCCACCGCCGACCAGGTGACCACGTCCAAGCTGGTGTACGGCCTGCTGTCCGACAGCCGCTACGCCTACCGCCCGCGCGCGCTGGACGAGGCCACCTCCAAGGACGTGTTCAAGCGCTATCTGGAAACGCTTGACGGCGGCAAGCAGTACTTCACCCAGGCCGACGTGGCGCGCTTCGCACCGTTCGAGGCCAACATCGCCTCGGCCATCCGGGGCGGCGAGCTGGAGCCGGCGTTCCAGGTGTTCGCTGTCTACAAGCAGCGCGTCGGCGAGCGCGTGGCGTACGCGCGCAAGCTGCTCAAGCAGGAGCCGGACTTCACCACCGACGAGCGCTTCGAGTACGACCGCAAGAAGGTGCCGTGGGCGGCCAGCAGTGCCGAGCTCGATGAGCTGTGGCGCAAGTCGGTGAAGAACGATTGGCTGCGCCTGAAGCTGGCCGGCAAGAAGCCGGATGACATCCGCAAGACGCTGGACAAGCGCTACGCGACGCTGGAGAAGTCGGTCAATGAACTGAAGGGCGAAGACGTCTTCCAGTTCTTCATGAATTCGTACACCAGTGCCGTTGACCCGCACACGGATTACTTCACCCCGCGCACCGCCGAGAACTTCAACCAGGCGATGTCGCTGTCGCTGGAAGGCATCGGTGCGCAGCTGCAGCGCCAGGACGATGTGGTGGTCATCCGCGAGATCATTGCCGGTGGCCCGGCCGCGGTGGATGGCACGCTGAAGCCGGGTGACCGCATCGTCGGCGTTGGCCAGGGCAAGTCCGGCCTGGTCGAGGACGTGATCGGCTGGCGCATCGACGATGTCGTGGCCAAGATCCGCGGCGCCAAGGACACCCAGGTCAAGCTGGAATTCATCCCGGCTGCCGAAGGCGCCGATGGCAAGCACCACACCCTGGTGCTGACCCGCCAGAAGGTGCGCCTGGCCGAACAGGCCGCCAAGGGCGAGACCATGACCATCCCGGCTGCCAACGGCGAGCCGGCACGCAGGATCGGTGTGATCAAGCTGCCGACCTTCTACCAGGACTTCGAAGGCCGTCGCCGCAATGCCGCCGACTACGCCTCGGCCACCCGCGACGTGGCCAAGCTGCTGGCCGGCTTCAAGAACGACAAGCTGGACGGCGTGGTGCTGGACCTGCGCAACAACGGCGGTGGTTCGCTGGATGAAGCGATCGAACTGACCGGCCTGTTCATCGAGCAGGGCCCGGTGGTGCAGGTGCGCGAATCCGGTGGCCGAGTCACCGTCAACAGCGACCGTAACCAGGGCGTGGCATGGGACGGCCCGCTGGCGGTGCTGATCAACCGTGGTTCGGCCTCGGCCTCGGAGATCTTCGCCGGTGCCATCCAGGACTACGGTCGCGGCCTGGTGATCGGTGAAACCAGCTTCGGCAAGGGCACCGTACAGAACATCGTCGACCTTGACCGCTGGCCGAGCGGCGAGACCCAGCGCTTCGGCCAGGTCAAGCTGACCATTGCCCAGTTCTTCCGCATCAGCGGCAGCAGCACCCAGCACAAGGGTGTGGTGCCGGACCTGGCCTTCCCGGCCAGCGTCGATGCCACCGAGTTCGGCGAAAGCACCTACGACAACGCACTGCCGTGGACCCGCATCGCCGCCGTGCCGCACACCCAGTACGGCAACTTCGCGCCGTTGCTGCCGAAGCTGGAAACCCGTCACGACGCGCGCATCGCCACCGACAAGGAGTTCCAGTGGTGGAACGAGGACGTGCAGCAGTTCCGCACCGAAGCGGCGAAGAAGTACATCTCGCTCAACGAGGCGACCCGTCGCGCTGAGCGCGAGCGCCAGGATACCCAGCGCAAGGAGCGCCAGGTGCAGCGCAAGGAGCTTGGCCTGGCCCTGGACCCGCTGGCCGATGACAGCAGCGATGACGGCCTGACTGGCAACGAGCGCGACATCGTCAAGGATGCCGCGCGCGAGAAGGCTGCCGAAAAGCGCCCGGACCCGCTGCTGCGCGAGTCAGCCTCGATCCTGGCCGACGCGGTGAACCTGCTGGCCAACGACCGCCCGCTGTCGGCGCAGGTGCTGCCGCAGTCCACCGGTGCCGGCCGCTGGGCGGACTGAGCCGGCGACGGCATGTGATACCCGAGGGGCCGGCATTGCCGGCCCTTCTCCGTTTGGGGGACCTCGTTCACGGTAGCGCCGTGCCATGCGTGGCGGGGCGAAGTGCCACAAACGACTTAATCCCCTCCGTCCCCTTTTCCGTGCATGAACCGGCAGCAACGGCGGGGGCTGGCGGGCGTACTTTCGACCTGCCGCACACGGCCGCAGGACTACCCTTGGCGGTACCGTCCTCGCAGGAGTACCCATGCGGGCCTCCCGTCTTTCCAGTGTTGCCGTGGCGCTCGCCAGCGCCCTGATCCTGTCGGCCTGTGGTGGCCGCGCTGCTGACAGCACGTTGCTTCGCGAATCCTTTGATTCCGGCGACACCTTCTCGCGCACCGTCGATGGCCGTCCCGGTGACGCCTGCGAGGCCGCACGGCGCACCCTGCTCAGCCAGGGCTATGCCATCGCCCGTTCCGACGCGGCGCAGGTGGAAGGCAACAAGAACTTCCAGCCGCGCGAGGACGATCACGAGCAGCTGGTGCTGCGTATTTCCTGCGCACCGCGCGGGAGCCAGACACTGGTATTCGTCAGTGCCGTGCAGGATCGCTATGCGTTGAAGAAGAGTCCGACCTCGGCCAGTGTTGGCGTCGGTGCGCTCGGATCTGTATCGCTGCCGTTCGGCAGCAATGACGACTCGCTGGTGAAAGTGGCCAGCAGCACGGTTACCGATGCTGAGTTCTATCGTCGCTTCTTCCAGCGCCTGCAACAGTACCTCCCGGCGGAGGCAGGCAAGCCCGTTCCGCCTGTGGTCACAACCCCGGAGCCCGCACCGGCGAGCACGGACCAGGATTGAACGTGCGCGGCAGATGGATGGGTGTGGCCCTGCTGCTGCCCGCGCT
Organism: Stenotrophomonas sp. YJH_SMC_40; assembly: GCF_059368615.1. Lineage (NCBI taxonomy): Bacteria > Pseudomonadati > Pseudomonadota > Gammaproteobacteria > Lysobacterales > Lysobacteraceae > Stenotrophomonas > Stenotrophomonas sp. YJH_SMC_40. The sequence continues at coordinate 381,511 of NZ_JCAFRX010000002.1, forward strand.
GGGCGCAGCAGCCACGCCGCTGGACTGTACACAAGGCCTGCTGCAGCGCTTGGGGTGGCGCTTCGAAACACGCGCGATCGGTGCACCGCAGGTGCATGGTGGCCCTGTGTGCACGCGCGCGTCGCTGCCGGAGGCTCAGGCGGCAGGCGATCTGCGCGTGAAATGGCCGGCGGACATGCCCGCTGCAGCGCGCAAGGCGTTGCTGCAGCAGGTGCTGGACGACCCGGCTACGGTTTGCGCCTACGCCTTCCAGCTGGGTGCAGCCACGCAACGTGCCGCTGCTGCATTGCAGGGCAATGCAGGATTCCGCTTCTCTGGCCTGCAGCTCGGTTGGATCGGCTTCGGCCTGCACGGCGCACAGGCGCAAGGCTGGCAGCGCACGCGAAGCTTCGGCCGTGGTTTCGTGCCCATTACGGGCAACAGCCAGGCGCTGCAGGCGTTCTACAGCGGCAATGTGCGCGCCGAATGTGGAGTCGGTCGCCAGGTCGCACAACTGGCCACCCAGCGCGAGCTGTATGGCGATGCGGCCTTCGACGCTGGATTCTCCGCAGAAGAACTGTCGATCGGTACGTTCCTCGCGCTGCACGATACCGACAGCATCCTGCTTGGCGCACACGCCGGTGACTACTTCGCCGATGGCAAGGCGGTGCGCACCTCGGCGATGGGCCGCCAGGCCTTCGTCGGTGTGCCTGGTTTCATCGAGCATGTGGACGACAAGGGCACGCTGGACGACCTGAGCAACCAGGCCGAAAACTTCGTGGTGGTGTCGGTGGGCGAGGAGGCCGCGCAGGCGTTGGCCGCGCACGGCGGCCTTGCCTGGTACGACCAGCGCAATGCCGAGCTGTGGGCGCTGGCGCAGGACATCCCGCGTATCGGCCGGCGCTACTTCGAACGCCTGTTGTTCGAGCGCGACCCGGACCTTCGTGCACGGCTGGAACCGCGCTACCACGCCACGCTGGCACGCATGGACCGCCTGCTGGACGATCCGTTCTACCAGCAGTTCGTGATCTATGTGCATCCGCGCGGTATACGTCCCATCGGCTACCACATCGCCCGCCTGCTTGACCGCAACCCGCGAACCCCCTTTTCGATCGACCTGGCGGTGCACAATCTGCATACCACGCTCTACCGGCGTTGGCGCGAGGCGCAGCTGCGCCACTGCGCGGCTACCGGCAGGCCAGGCAGCCTGACCCTAGACCCCAACTGAAGGTGAAACAATGGATATTGCAATGATCGGCCTCGGCCGCATGGGCGCCAACATGGCCCAGCGCCTGCATCGCGGCGGCCACCGCGTCGTCGGCTACGACCCGGGCGAAGGTGCCCGCCAGCGCGCCGCCGAGGCAGGCCTGGAGGTGGTCGATTCGCTGGCCGCCGCGGTGGCCGCGCTGCCGGTGCCGCGCGTGGTGTGGCTGATGGTGCCGGCCGGCGAAACCGTCGACCAGACCCTGGGCCAGCTGACTCCGCACCTGGCCGAGGGTGACATCGTCATCGACGGCGGCAACTCCAACTACCAGGACTCGGTCCGTCGCGCCAAGGCGCTGGCCGAAGACGACCTGGGCTACGTCGACTGCGGCACCAGCGGTGGCGTGTGGGGCCTGCAGGAAGGCTACAGCCTGATGGTCGGTGGTGAAGCGGCGGTGGTGGAGCAGATCGCACCGCTGCTGCGTACGCTGGCACCGGCCGAAGATCGTGGATGGGGTCGTGTCGGCCCGTCCGGCGCTGGCCACTTCACCAAGATGGTCCACAACGGCATCGAGTACGGAATGATGCAGGCCTACGCGGAGGGCTTCGCGCTGATGGAGCGCAAGCAGGAAATGGAACTGGACCTCGCCCAGGTGGCCGAAGTCTGGCGCCACGGCAGCGTGGTGCGCTCGTGGCTGCTGGACCTGAGCACCGAAGCCCTCAAGCGCAATCCGTCGCTGGATGGCATCGCGCCGTACGTGGAGGATTCCGGTGAAGGCCGTTGGACCGTGGCCGAAGCGATCGCGCTCGATGTGCCGGCACCGGTGATCACCCTGTCGCTGCTGGAACGCCTGCGCTCGCGCGAATCCAATTCGTTCACCGATCGCCTGTTGTCGGCGATGCGCAATGAATTCGGCGGCCACGCGATCAAGAAATCGTAAGCACGAAGCCGGGGTCGGATCCCTTTCCGCAGGAAAGGGCTCTGACCCCATGCAGGCAGTCGAGCATGGCTCGACTCTGCAAAAGCCGTCTCCGATGGCTTCCACGTCGATGTGTCGACCAAGGTCGACACCTACCGTCGGGCGCGGGACTCTGTCGAAGGCGGGGTGGGTCCGGCTCCCGCAACCGGACCCATCCTGCCATCTCACGGATTGCCGGTTTTTGCCGTTGCTGTTGAGGTTGCCGGCCAGCGGCCGGCACTACCACGGGTGCAGGGCGCAGCCCTGCCGATCACCCCAACGCGATCCGCCGCCCTTCGCGCGCACTGTCCATGCCTGCCTGCAGCAGCCGCATCAGCTGCAGCGCCTGCACCGGATCGACCGTGGCTTCGCCGTCGCCATGCATGGCCGCGGCGAACTGCGCATACAACCGACGGTAGTCACCGGGCAGATTGTCGACGGTGCTGCGCTGCACGTTGTCCTCGGCATCACAGCGCACCAGCTCGCCATGCCGCGGGTCGATGCCCCAGCCGGGCGCACCGGGCGCCACACCGCGGCGCAGCTGCGCTTCCTGCACATCCAGGCCGTGCTTGATCCAACTGGCCTTGCTGCCATGCACGCTGAAATGCGGCGTGGGAGCTGCCACCAGGGAACCGGAATGCACGATCGCGCGATGCCGCGGGTAGTGCAGCACGGCGTGGAAGTAATCGATGGCGCTGCCGCCATCGCGCTGCACGGCCAGATCAGCATCGATCGCTTCGGGCCAGCCGAACAGCACCAGCATCTGGTCCAGCAGGTGCGGGCCCAGGTCGTACCACAGGCCACTGCCGGGACCGTCCTGCTCGCGCCAGCGGTTGCGCACCTGCGGGCGATAGCGATCGAAGTGCACATGGCACTCGGCGATGTCGCCCAGTGTCCCGTCCGCAAGCAGCGCCTGCAGCGTGAGGAAGTCGGCATCGAAGCGCCAGTTCTGGAACACGGTGGCGATGCGTCCGGCATCGCGTGCCGCAGCCAGAACGGCTTCGGCTTCAGCGACATCCAGCGCGAACGGCTTGTCGACCAGCACGTGCTTGCCGGCGGCCAACGCTGCGATCGCCAGCGGCGCGTGCTGTTCATTGGGCGTGGCGATCACTACGGCATCCACGGCCGGGTCGTCGAACACCTCCTGCGGCGTGGCACGCACGTGCACGTCGCTGAACGCGCGCAGCAACGTGTCTCGCTGCGAACTCACGATGCTGTGCAGCACCAGGCCGGGTGTGTGCTGGATCAGCGGTGCGTGGAAGACACGGCCGGCGAGGCCGTAGCCGATCAGGGCCAGTTGCAGGTCGGGGCGCATGACAGAGCTCCGGCAGTGGGAAGGGCAGGGTAAACGACGCGGGCTCACGGGCCAAAGCTGAACGGTTGTCGTTGCAGGTAGCCCGATTCACAGCGGCATGACCGCAACGCCACGCCTGCTCTACGCCGGCTTGTCCAGACTGGCAGCACATTCCGAAGGAGTACGACACGATGAGCAATACGACCCGCACGCTGATTGCCTCCGCCCTGACGCTGGGCCTGGCGCTGTCTTCCTCGGCCGCATTCGCCAAGGATCCGGCCGCGAAGAGCCCGCCGACCAGCGCGCACCCGGCGACCCATGCTGATCGCCACGATTCCAACGAGCCGGTGACCGATACCTGGATCACCACCAAGGTGAAGGCCGACCTGCTCGCCAGCAGCAACGTTCCGGGTACGGAAATCAAGGTGGAAACCGTGAACGGCGTGGTCAGCTTGAGTGGCGCCGTAGCGAGCCAGGCCGAGAAGGACAAGGCCGTCACCACCGCCAAGGGCATCAAGGGCGTGACCCGCGTTGATGCAGCCGCATTGAAGGTCAGCGCTGCCGCCAAGCGCTGAACCTGATGGGCGCCCCCTCGCGGGGCGCCCATTGAGCTGTAGGGCCGCGGCCATGTTCGGCTGGAACTCCAAGGCAGCCGAGCATGGCCCGGCTCTACAGGTCTGAGGACTGCGAACCTGTTCAGCCAACCAGGGGGGAAACCCCTGCGTTGTGACCGCCTGCGCTATATTGCCGGTTCCGCCGCAGCCGGACAGGGTCCGGCCGACGCCCTGCGGCCGTGCTGAAGAGGAACTATGGCGCTGGTTTTCAGTGACGACATCTGGGACCGCTGGCGGTTGCCGGCCCTGGCGCTGGCGGCTGCAGCGATCATCGTGGTGCCGTGGTTGACCCTGCGCAAACTGCAGCAGGACAACGAGCAGGCAATGGCCTGGGTCAACCATACCCAGGCGGTGGGCGTGGCCCTGCAGCAGCTGCAGGCTGATGTGCGCGACGTCGAATCGGCCGCATTGACGCTGTCCAAGGGCGTGGACGCACCCGGGCTGCGCGAGCGCATGGCCGCAGCCAACGACATTCCCGGTCGCTTGGCCGAACTGGGGCGGATGACCCGCGACAACCCCGACCAGCTGATCCGCATCGGCCGTATCGAATCGATGCTGGAAGGGCGGATGGCGCTTGCCCGCGAGCTGGCCAGATCTGAACCCAACAGCGATCAACGCGAGCTGGTGAAGGACCTGAGCACGCGCTATCCGATCCGTGGCCTGGTGGAGGAGCTGCAGGCCAGCGAACAGCAACTGTTGACACTGCGGGCCGAGCAGGCGGCGCGCCAGCGCAAGCAGACCGAGCTGGTGTCTTGGAGTTCGCTGGTGATCCAGCTGGGACTGCTCGGCCTGGTGCTTTGGCTCCTGCAGCGGCAGATCGGGCGGCGCCTGCACGCCGAACGCCAATCGCTGCGCTCGGCGGCACGCGCGGCATCGGTGTTGCAGACCGTGCGCGAACCCATCGTGCTGCTCGACCGCGACCTGCGCGTGCAGTTGCATAACCCCGCCTTCGCCGAGCTGTACGGGCTGCAGGACGAACGCGCCGATGGCCTGCTGCTGGAAAGCGTCGGCGACGGCGCCTGGAAGGACGCCGTCGTGCGCCAACGCCTGTCCGACGTGCTGCTGCGAGGCCGCGAGCTGTGGGATTTCGAGCACGAACAGCGCACCGCCGACGGCATGGCGCGCTATATGCTGCTGAACGCACGGCGCATGCCGCTGCCCGATACCGATGATGAAGTGGTGCTGCTGACGGTCAGCGATGTCACCATGCAACGCGCAGTCCAGCTGCGCGTTGAAGAGCTCAACCGCCAGCTGGAAGGCAAGGTCGCGCAGGTGTCCGAGGTCAACCGCGAGCTGGAGGCCTTCAGCTACTCGGTCTCGCATGACCTGCGCGCACCGCTGCGCCACGTCGCCGGATTCTCCGACAAGCTGTCGCGCCACCTGGGCGACGCTGCCGATGACAAGAGCCGTCATTACCTGGACGTGATCTCCAGTTCGGCCCGGCGCATGGCGGCGCTGATCGATGACCTGCTGGTCTACTCGCGCCTGGGCCGCGCGGCGATGCGCCAGCAGGCGGTGGACATGCAGTCGCTGGTGGCCGATACCCGCGCCATGCTCGATTCCAACCTGCAGGCCGAGGCGGAGAACAGTGGCCATGTGCACCAGGTGGAGTGGAGCATCGCGCCGCTGCCGATCGTGGTCGGCGATGAGAACATGATCCGCCAGGTCTGGCTGAACCTGCTCGGCAACGCGGTGAAGTACTCGGGCAACCGCGAACCGGCGAAGATTCGCGTGGACTACCAGCCGCAGCCTGACGGCGGTCATCAGTTCACGGTCAGCGACAATGGTGCAGGCTTTGACATGGCCTACGCCGGCAAGCTGTTTGGTGTCTTCCAGCGCCTGCACAAGGCCAGCGACTACCCGGGTACCGGCATCGGCCTGGCCAGCGTGCGCCGCGTGCTCACCCGTCATGGCGGCCGTATCTGGGCCGAGGCTGAACCGGACGTCGGCGCCACCTTCCACTTCTACCTGCCTCCCGCGATCGATGCGGACAAACAAGGGCCTTCTGCATGACCACTTTGCGCACCATTCTTCTCGCCGAAGACAGCCCGGCCGACGCCGAAATGGCGATCGACGCCCTGGAAGAGGCGCGTCTGGCCAACCCCATCGTGCACGTCGAGGATGGCGTGGAAGTGATGGACTACCTGCTGCGGCGCGGCGCCTTCGCCAACCGCGAGGAAGGCCTGCCGGCAGTGCTGCTGCTGGACATCAAGATGCCGCGCATGGATGGCCTGGAAGTGTTGCGGCAGATCCGCGAACACGAAGAGCTCAAGCGCCTCCCGGTGGTGATCCTGTCGTCCTCGCGCGAGGAAAGCGATCTGGCCCGGAGCTGGGACATGGGCGTGAATGCTTATGTGGTCAAGCCAGTGGACGTGGACCAGTTCTTTGGCGCGGTACAGACGCTGGGCAAGTTCTGGGCGTTGATCAACCAGGCACCGGAACTCGAGTGAGCCCATGCCCTTGACCGGTCCCGCCCTGGGGGCGCTGCGCATCCTGCTGGTGGAGGACTCACCGGAAGATGCCGAGCTGATGTCCGAACAGATGCTCGATGCGGGCCTGGAGGCCCGCTTCGAGCGTGTCGAGAGCGAGGCCGAACTGCGCCAGGCACTGGCCGCGTTCCAGCCGGACATCGTGCTGTCCGACCTGAGCATGCCGGGGTTTTCCGGTGATGACGCGCTGCGCATCGTGCGCGAGACCTCGCCGGAAGTACCCTTCATCTTCGTCTCCGGCACCATGGGTGAGGAGAATGCGGTGGCGGCGCTGCAGAAGGGCGCCAATGACTACATCATCAAGCACCAGCCGGCGCGCCTGCCGTCGGCGGTGGCACGTGCGATCCGCGATGCACGCAGCGCGATCGAGCGCGCACGGGTGGAAACCGAGCTGATGCGCGCACAGCGCCTGGAAAGCCTGTCGCTGCTCGCAGCCGGGCTCAGCCACGACCTGCGCAACATCCTGCAGCCGTTGCTGATCATGCCGGACCTGCTGAAGGCGCGTACCGACGATCCGCAGCTGCACCACCTGGCCGATGTCATCGCCGAGTGCGGCCGCCGTGGCCATGAGATGGCCGAATCGATGCTGTCGTTCGTGCGCGGTTCGCGCAAGCCGAGCGAGCGCATCGAGATCGACGGCCTGTTCGATGCGGTGGCACTGCTGTTGCGCAGCAACGTGCCTGATGCGGTGCGCCTGGAGTTGCAGGTGCAGGACGAAGGCCTGGTGGTCGACGCCAACTACACCGAACTGCAGCAGGTGATGCTGAATCTGGCGCTCAACGCGATACAGGCGATGCCCAACGGTGGCCGCCTGAGCCTGACTGCCAGCCATGCCGGCCATCGCGATGGCGTGGACTGGATGCACATACGGGTCGCCGACGAAGGCATCGGCATGGATGCGGACACGCTGTCGCACCTGTTCAATCCGTTCTTCACCACCAAGGCCGACGGCACTGGCCTGGGGCTGATTTCCTGCAAGCGCATCGTCGAAGGTGCCGGCGGCAGCATTCACGTCAGCAGCCAGCCGGGGCAGCGCACCTGCTTCGAACTGCGCCTGCCGATGCACGAGGCCATCGATGGCAGCGAGCCGATCGAACAGCTGGTGGCCTTGGGCAGCGGCCAATCGATCCTGGTGGTCGATGGCGAAGCCACGCGTCTATCGCTGCTGGGCAATGCGCTGTCCAGCCAGGGCTACCAGCTGCAGTTGGCCTCCGATGGGCCGGCAGCGCTGCGCTGGATGCAGCAGGAGGCGATGCCCGCGCTGGTGATTGCCGATGCCGGCTCCAAGCTGCTGCCGGCCAGCCAGCTGCTGGGCGAGATGGCGACGTTGGGCTATCGCGGCCCAGCACTGGTACTGGAAGACCCGGCAGTGCCGGTCGCGGCCGATGCCTTCCCGGACGGCGTGGAGGTGCATGTGCTGCACAAGCCGCTGCAGATGCAGCAGGTCTTCCGCGCCGTGGCCGAAGCGCTGGGCTGATGCCCCGGTAGTGCCGGCCGCTGGCCGGCATCCCAGTGTGGTGGGATCAATGCGGTTGCCGGCCAGCGGCCGGCACTACCGTTCCACGGTTTCCCAAGGGGAAGCGTGGCAGGGCGTCCACCGCCTGTTCCAGCCGCTGCAGATGCAGCAGGTCTTCCGCGCGGTGGCCGAAGCGCTGGGCTGATGCCCGGTAGTGCCGGCCGCTGGCCGGCATCCCTGTGTGGTGGGATCAATGCGGTTGCCGGCCAGCGGTCGGCGCTACCGTTCGGCAGTTTCCCAGAGGAACCGCGGCAGGGCGTCCACCGTCTGTTCCAGCCGCTGCAGATGCAGCTGGTCTTCCGCGCAGCGGCCGAAGCGCTGGGCTGATGCCCGGTAGTGCCGGCCGCTGGCCGGCATCCCTGTGTGGCGGGATCAATGCGGTTGCCGGCCAGCGGCCGGCACTACCGTTCGGCAGTTTCCCAGAGGAACCGCGGCAGGGCGTCCACCGTCTGTTCCAGCCGCTGCAGATGCAGCTGGTCTTCCGCGCAGCGGCCGGCACTACCGTTCGGCAGTTTCCCAGGGGAAGCGTGGCAGGGCGTCCACCGTCTGTTCCAGCCGCTGCAGATGCAGCTGGTCTTCGCGCAGCGGCCGAAGCGCTGGGCTGATGCCCGGTAGTGCCGGCCGCTGGCCGGCATCCCTGTGTGGCGGGATCAATGCGGTTGCCGGCCAGCGGCCGGCACTACCGTTCGGCAGTTTCCCAGGGGAAGCGTGGCAGGGCGTCCACCGCCTGTTCCAGGCGCCGTGACCAGTTCTGGTGGATGTCCGCATACAACGTTGAATCCGCGCCGAGCCGCAGCTGCTGCCCGATGCGCAGGTCACCATCACGCAGCAGCGCCAGGTCGATCGGCAGGCCTACCGACAGATTGGAGCGAATGGTCGAATCCAGCGACACGATTGCCGTGCGCGCCGCGTCCTCCAAGCGTGTGGCCGGGCTGAGGATGCGGTCCAGGATGGGCTTGCCGTACTTGGACTCACCGATCTGAAGATAGGGCGTCTCCGGCGAAGCGGCGATGGCGTTGCCGAGCGGGTAGATCATGTACAGCCCGGGCCGCTCGCCAGCGATCTGGCCACCGAAGATCAGCGTGGCCTGGGTGTTGACCCCGTCATGGCCGTGCTCGCTGTGGCTGCTGTGCACCTGGCTGTCCACCAGCAGCTGGCCGACGTACTCGGCAGCTTCGAACAGATGGGTCATGTCGCGCAGGTTGGGCGTGCGCCGTTCACCGGCGTCGCGCCCCAGGCGTGACACCAGCAGCTGGGTGGTGGCCAGGTTGCCAGCCGCCATCAGCACGTAGGCTGCCTGGCCGGGGTACTCGAACACGTGCAGCTTGCGGTGCACGCGCACATCGTCCAGCGAGGCATTGGTCCGGGTGTCGGCAGCGAAGACCAGGCCTTCGTCCACCTCGATTCCAACGCAATAGGTCATGTCGGTGCCCTATCATGTGCGTCCCGGATTGTAGGCAGGCCGCCGTGACGACGGCATGTCCACGCCCCCCCAAGTGCCGTCACCTGAACCGCATGACCACCGTGCTCCTGAGCCTGGGCAGCAACGTCCAGCCCCGCCGCTACCTCCACGCCGCGGTGACGGCCCTGCGCGAGCGCTTTGGCGCACTGCAGGTGTCACCCGCCTACCGTACTGCCGCGGTCGGCTTCGATGGCCCGGCCTTCCTCAACAATGCGGTGGCGATCGAGACCGATCTGCCGCTGCAGGAACTGGACGACTGGCTGCATGCGCTGGAAGACGCGCATGGCCGCGATCGCAGTGGGCCGCGCTTCTCCGACCGGACCCTGGACATCGACGTGGTGTTCTACGGCGACCTGGTGGTGGAAGGCCCCGGCCACCTGCGCATTCCGCGCCCGGAACTGAAGCATGCCTTCGTGCTGAAGCCGCTGGCGGACATCGCGCCGGGCTTCATCGACCCGGTCAGCGGGCAGGACCTGGCCACGCTGTGGCGGGCGCACGCGCAGTTTGGCGAAGCGTTCGAGGTGGTGGACCTGGAATGACGGCGGTTGCCGGCCAGCGGCCGGCACTACCTCAACTGACCGTGCGCCCGCCATCCACGCGCAGGGTGTGGCCGGTGACGAAGCTGGCTTCGGCCACCAGCCAGTAGACCGCTTCGGCGATCTCCTCGACCGTGCCGATCCGCGCCAGCGGCGTGCGCGCCAGCAACGCCTCGCGGGCGAAATCGTCCTTGCCCTGTTCCGGCCACAGGATCGCACCCGGCGCGACCGCATTGACCCGCACCTTCGGCGCCAGCTCCAGTGCCAGCGCGCGGGTGGCCATCTCCAGCGCGGCCTTGGCCATGGTGTAGGCGATGTGGTCGCGCATCGGGTCGGTGCCATGCAGATCGGTCAGGTTGACGATGCAACCCTGCTGGCGGCGCAGGTAGGGCGCCGCCGCCTGTGACAGCAGCAGCGGCGCGCGTGCATTGACCGCGTACAGCTCGTCCATCGCCTCGGCGGTGACCTGGCCGAGCGGGGTGGGGAAGAAGTTGGAGGCGTTGTTGACCAGCGCGTCCAGTCGGCCGAAGTGGGTGACCGCCTGTTCCACCAGGTCGGCCAGGGCGTCGGCGTCACGCAGGTCGGCCTGCAGGGCCAGCACGCTGCCCGGGCGCACGTTGTCGAAATCGAACGCGGCCTGCTGCAGCTCGGCGCTGGAGGTATTGGCGTGCAGCACCACCGACCAGCCACAGGCGTGGAACTGGCGGGCGATGGCCGCACCGATCCGGCGCGCGCTGCCGGTGATCAGGACCACGGGGTGGGTATCGCTCATCGAGGGTCCTCCAAGGCTCGGCTATCCTGTGCACCATTGTCACCGCATTCGAAGACGCCATGCAGCCCACCTTCCCCCTGCCCGAAGCCGATGCCCTGGCCCATAGCGACCAGCTGGCGGCCGCCCTGCGCGCCGAGATCCTTGCGCAGGGCGGGGCGATGCCGTTCTCGCGCTTCATGGAGCTCTGCCTGTATGCCCCCGGCTGGGGCTATTACAGCGCCGGCGCCAGCAAGTTCGGTGGCAGTGGCGACTTCACCACCGCCCCCGAGCTCGGCAGCCTGTTCGCCGGCAGCGTGGCCAATGCGCTGGCGCCGGTGTTTGCCCAGCTGGGTGCGCAGGCGCGCATGCTGGAACTGGGCGGCGGCACCGGCGCCTTCGCCGAGGCGGTGCTGCTGCGCCTGGCCGAGCTGGACGCGCTGCCGTCGCGCTACGCCATCCTGGAACCCAGCGCCGACCTGCGCGAGCGCCAGCAGCAGCGCCTGCAGCAGAACCTGCCGGCGGAGCTGGCCGCGCGGGTGGATTGGGTCGACCGCCCGTTCGAGGAGGACTGGGAAGGGGTGGTGTTCGCCAACGAGGTGATCGACGCGCTGCCGACCCCGCGCTTCCTGATCCGGGACGGCGAGGTCTACGAGGAAACCGTCGAGCTGGACGCCGAGGGCAACTTCATCCGTGGCGCGCAGCCGGCCGACATCCTGCTCAACGGTGCGGTGCGCCATATCGAGCGCTACCTGGAAAAGCCTTTCGCCGAAGGCTACCGTTCTGAAGTGCTGCCGCAGCTGCCGTACTGGCTGCAGGCGGTGGCCGGTGGCATGCAGCGTGGTGCGATGCTGTTCGTCGACTACGGCTACAGTCGCAGCGAGTTCTACCAGCACGACCGCGACGATGGCACCGTGCGTGCGTTCTACCGCCACCACGTGCACAACGACGTGCACCGCTGGCCGGGGTTGCAGGACATCACCGCGTCGGTGGATTTCACCGCGATGGCCGAGGCCGGCATGCACGGCGGATTCGAGCTGGCCGGCTACTGCAGCCAGGCCAGCTTCCTGCTCGGTAATGGCCTGGACCAGGTGCTGCTGCTGGCCGAGGAACGCACCGATGAGGTCGGCCGCATCCAGCTGCGCGACCAGGTGAAGAAGCTGACCCTGCCGACCGAGATGGGCGAGCGCTTCCAGGCCATCGGCCTGCAGCGTGGCGTCGACTTCGAACCGGCCTTCGAGCTGGGTGACCTGAGCTGGCGCCTGTGAGCGAGGTGTTGCCGGCGATCAAGCCGCTGCGGCGGCCGCGGTTGTGGGCCGGGCTGTGGGCGGCGGCAGTACTGCTGGTGATCGTGGTCTGCCTGATTCCACCGCCGCCGATTCCGTTGCCGGAAAACAGCGACAAGGGCGAGCACTTCCTCGCCTACTTCATCCTGGCCGGCAGCGCGGTGCAGCTGTTCCGTCGGGGCCGCCCGCTGCTGTGGGTGGGCGTGGGACTGGTGCTGATGGGCATCGGCATCGAATTTGCCCAGGGTGCGCTGACCAGCAACCGCATGGCCGACCCGATGGATGCCATCGCCAACACGGTCGGTGTGCTCGCCGGCATGGCCACCGCACTGACCCCGCTGCGCGACCTGCTGCTGCGCTGGCGCGGGTAAAGGCGTGCCAACCCAGGTTGGCACCTACCCGTAGATCCACGCCATGCGTGGATGCTCTGCCCGAGGTGCCGACCAAGGCCGGCACCCACCTGGACAGGCCTGCCGTCATTTCCCCAGGGTCACCTCATCCAGCACCCACATCGCCGGGCGCGTGTCGCCGGTGAAGTTGATGCACAGGTCACCGCTGCCCTGCGTCCCCTTCGGCAGCGCCGCACGCAGGGTCACGAAGCCATCGGCATCCGGCTTGGCCGGCAACGGCACTTCCGCCAGCACCTTGCCGCTGCAGTCGCCACGACGCACGAGCATCTCACCGTGTGGCCGCTTGGCCTTCTCGAAGCGACGCTTGGGTTCATCGTGGGCAAGCTGGAAGTAGTACGGAATACGCCCCGCGCGGACCTCCAGGCTGCCGATGCCGTCCAGCTGTGCCTGCGGCCAGCGCCAGCACGGCTGGAAGATGTCCACGTTGAACACCGCACGGTTGCCTTCGCGTGGGCCATCGTCTTCCAGGCGCAGCACCAGGCCCTTCTTGCCCACGCAGCTGAGCAGCTCATCGCTGCGGCGGCTGAGCAGCGACTGTGCGGTGAAGGTGGCAATGGTCGGTTTCGCCGCCAGCATCTGGCCCTGGTAGAACGCGGCAGCCTGCACGGTGGTTGGCAGTTTTCCGGTCAGCGGCTGCTGGTACAGCGGTGACTGCGCGCTCAGCGGTTGCCCATCGGTGCTGTAGCGCACTTCATAGCCCAGCGGATTGGCCAGCGACACCGTCACCGTGTTGTCCGCGCGATTGTCGGTGTAGTCCACGCCCACTTCGAACGGGGTCTGCGCATAGGCCAGGCCCCAGGCACGGTAGCGCTGCAGCTGGGACGGCAGGCGCGCGAGGAAATCGCGGAAATCGCGATGTTCCGGCGTGCTCCAGCCGGTCTCGGCCACGGCGGCCAGGCGTGGGAACAGGTTGTGCTGCAGGCGTGCGTAGCTGCGCGTGTGCTCGGTGAACATGTTGGCCTGCAGGCCGAGGATGTGCCCGCGCTTGTCAGCGGCCAGCTCGGCCGGCACCGGCTCGAAGTTGTACAGCTTGCCGAGGTTGACCTGGGTCGGGCGGCCGGGCGGTTCGTTCGGCGAGGCCGTCTGCAGGTAATCCAGATAGAGGTAGCCGACCGGCGACATGATCACGTCATGGCCGGCGCTGGCCGCAGCCAGGCCGCCTTCGGTGCCCTGCCAGGACATCACCGTGGCCTGCGGCGGCAGCCCGCCTTCGAGGATCTCATCCCAGCCGATCAGGCGCCGGTCGTGCTCCTCCAGGAAGGTCTCCAGGCGCTTGATGATGTGGCTCTGCATGGCCATTTCATCCTTGATGCCCAGCGCACGCATGCGCTGCTGCACCTGCTTCGACGCTTCCCACTGGTCCTTCACCGCCTCGTCGCCACCGACGTGCACGTACTTGGCCGGGAACAGGTCGATCACTTCTTCCAGCACGTTCTCGAGGAAGGTGACGGTGCTGTCTTCAGTGTTGAACAGGTTGGGGAACACGCCCCATTCACTGATCGGTTTCAACGGCGTATCGATGGTGCCCAGCTCCGGATACGCAGCAATCGCGGCAGTCGCGTGGCCCGGCACATCGATTTCCGGAATCACCTGGATATGCAGCTTCGCCGCATAGGCGATTACCTCGCGAATCTGGTCCTGCGTGTAGAAACCGCAATACGGATGCTCCTTGCCAGTGACCGGATCGATGCCACCGTCGCCGGCCGGCAGGCGGCAGCTGCCCACGTCGGTCAGCTTCGGGTAGCGCTTGATCTCCATGCGCCAGCCCTGGTCGTCGGTGAGGTGCCAGTGGAAGGTGTTGAGCTTGTGCGCGGCCATCGCGTCGAGCACGCGCTTGATCTCGTCCAGGCTCTGGAAGTGACGTGCGGAATCGAGCATGAAACCGCGCCAGCTGAAGCGCGGCGCGTCCTGGATCTGCACCGCCGGCAGCACGCCATTGCTGCCGCCGGTGGCGAGCTGGGCGAGGGTAGTCGCGCCGTAGAACAGGCCGGTTTCGTTGCCGGCCTGGATCAGCACGCCCTGCGCGGTGCTCTCCAGCGTGTAGCTTTCGCCGCTGTCGCGGAAGGTGGGCACGATCTGGAAGCGGATGCTGCCCGACGTGCCTGCCGCCTTGCCGCTGGCTCGTGCAAGGCGCGGACCACCGCTGCGGGCCAGCAGATCGGCGAACTGGCTGGCGACGCGCTGCGCGGCTTCGCCTTCGGCCTGCAGCACGGTGTCGGCGCGGACGGTGATGCCGCTGCCCTGGCCGCGCTGCACGGTCGCCGGTGCGGGAATCAGCATGAGGCTGCCGGCGCGCAGCAGAGGGCCGGGTGCTTCAGTGGCGGGTATGGGGTCGGCGGCAAGTGCCGGCAGTGCCGGCAACAGGGCGAGCAGGCTGCCCAGCAGCACTGCGCTGCGCATCCGGGCGCGGGAAGGCTTGACCATCGGGACGACTCCTTGGAACGGTGCGATGAACGCTATACATGAAAAACGCCGGGCCCGGAATGACCCAGGCCCGGCGTGCGTGCACGACTCGGCGATGTTGCCGCCGCTGGATCAGTACTTGAAGCGGAAGTTGAGGTAGTACTGGCGACCGTTGCTGTAGAACGAGGTCGGGATGGCCGCGGTCTGGTAGTACTTGTAGGTCGGGTTGTTGAGGTTGAGCGCATCGAAGCTGATGCTCAGCCAGTCCGTGGCCTTGTAGCTCAGCGACGCCGACAGGGTGCCGAAGTCATCCTGGTAGTACGGGTTGGCGCCGGACAGGCCGATCAGGAACGACGAACGGCGGGTGTAGCTGACGCGTGCACCGAAGGTATCGTTCTCGAAGTAGGCACCGACGTTGTAGGTGTTCTTCGAAGTACCCAGCAGGTTGTCGCTGCCATCGGCCCAGGTGTGGTCGGTGCTGCCATCGGCGTAGGTGTAGTTGGCATTGACACCGAAGTACTCGCCGATCGGCTGCTCATAGGCCACTTCGATACCGCGCACCTTGCCGTCGGCATTGCGCGGGCGGGAGATGTTGTATTCCTCGAGACGGTTGGTCAGCTCGCTGAACAGCATTTCCTTCTCGGTGCTGAAGGCGACGTAGTCCTTCAGGCGCATCGAGTAGGCACCGATCGACAACATGCCGCGCGGCATGAAATACCACTCCAGGTTGGCGTCGAAGTTGGTCGACACCACCGGCTTCAACTTCGGATTGCCGCCTCCGCCGGTCCGGTTCAGGTCCGAACCGTACGACGAGGCACCCAGTGCCGAGAAGTCCGGCAGGGTCTGGGTCTGCGAGGCGGCCACGCGCAGCACCAGGTCGTCACGCAGGTCGTACTTGAAGTTGGCGCTCGGCAGCACACGGTTGTGCTTGTTCTCGAAAGCTTCGCGGGTCCACGCGCCGAACAGGCTGCTCACGTCCGGCACGGTCGAGCCGGTGGCGGCGGCGTAGGTATCGATATCCTGCTTGATGTTGACGTAGCGCAGGCCGACGTTGCCGCTCCAGCGGTCGCCGCTGAAGTTGCCCTGTACGTAGGCAGCGAAGTTCTTCTCGGACACCGTCCACTCGGCGCCGTAGTTGTGGCGGCCGGTCGGGCCGTCATTGCCGGACAGCCAGGTGGAGTTGTTGGTCACTGCTTCCTTCAGTGCGCCCGGGGTGAAGTACCACAGGTCACGCGGGAAGCTGCCACCGATGCCGTTGGCGAAGCCACCGGGGAAGTTGGCGGTGGCGCCATTCTTCAGCGCATTCCAGATCGCGCCCGGGGTTGCGCCTTCCGGCGACTTGGCCTCGCGCTTGTGGTCGCCGAAGCGGGCGCCGAAATCAATCGAGTTCAGTACGCCAGCGTCGGCGAAGTACTGGTTGAAATCGAGCGTGGCCCACTTTTCCTTGTCGATCGCGGTGACCTGCTGGTTGCCCCAGGTACCGAAGTCGGTCACGCCGCTCGGGCCGATGTTGCCCCCGACGTTCCAGTCGATCGGCGAGCCGTTGCCGTGGGTTGCCCAGGTGGCGCCGCCACCACGGGCCAGGTTGACTTCGGCGATGTACTGGCGCGGCGTTTCGCCGGTGCCCTTGGTGCTGCCAGCCTGAAATTTCATGCCCAGGTTGTCGCTGATCTGCCAGTCGGCATCGAAGGTGATGTAGTTGGTCTTGGCCTTCGACTCGCGGTAGATCATGTCGTACACCGCGTAGTCGCGGTCGGCCTGGCCGGCGAAGGTGGCGTTGGACAGCACGCCATCCTTGATGACGTAGCCCGGATTCGGGGCCTGGCCCGGAATCAGGATCTTGTTGCCATTGGCATCTTCAACGGTGCGGTCATTGAGGATGCGGCCACCCCACAGCATGAAGTTGCGGTTGTAGTTGTTCGCCTTCAATTCCGAGCTGAAGCCTTCCAGGCCCAGGGTCAGGTTGTCCATCGGCTTGAACTGCAGCGACACCAGGCCGCCCTTGCGCTCGCGGGTCTGTTCGAACAGGGTCGAGCCGAGCAGGCCCGGCGCGTATACGCCGGCCAGGTCCGGGTTGGACTTGGCCACGGTGCCATTCGGATCGATCTGGAAGAAACCGCCCGGGATTTCCTGCGCTTCGCGGCGCAGCTCGCGCTTCTGGCTGAAGGCCTGCACCATCACGCCGAAGTTGCCTTCGTCGTTCTTGTAGTTGAACAGTGCCGACAGCTGCGGGTCGTTGGACTTGGCCTGGTCCGAACGCACCATGCCGATGGAGCCTTCCGCAGTGAGCTGCTTGGAGAATTCCAGCGGCTTGCGGGTGAGGATGTTGACGGTACCGGTGGTGCCGCCGTCCTGCAGCTTGGCCTGCGAGGACTTGTTCACTTCCACCGAGCGCACCAGTTCCGATGGCAGCAACGAGTAGCTCACGCTGCGGCCGACGTTGTTGCCCTGGCTGAGCACGAACCAGTCGGCGGTGCCGACGGTGTGGCCGTTGATCAGGGTCTGGGTCAGGCTCGGGCTGGTACCACGCAGGCTGACGCGGTCGGCTTCGTCGAAGCCGCCTTCGTCGGCGCTGGACGAGCTGATGTTCACGCCCGGCAGGCGCTGCAGGGTGTCGGCGACGTTGTGCGCGGGCAGCTTGCCCACGTCTTCGGCGGTGACCACTTCCACGCGCGCATTGGCTTCGCGCTTGGTGTCCAGCGATTTTTCCATCGACCCACGGATGCCGGTGACCTGCACGGTATCCAGGTCGGTGGCGGTCTGGGCGGCCTGCTGCGCATGTGCACTGAAGGCGATGCAGCTGACGATGGCGGCCGAAAGCAGGGTCTTGCGGGTGTTCATGATGTCTCTCCTCATCACTCGATTGGATGCCGGCGGCGGTGTTCGATTACGGTTGCGATGACATGCGCGGGGCGGCGGCGAAGTCCCGTGCGTTGGCGTGCCACGTACTGCGTGCTGCGATTGCGTTGAAGCCTGTTGCGGTGTCAGGCGACCGACTGCTGCTGCAGGTACCAGCTGGCAGCGCCGACCACGCCCAGCTGGCCGTGCTCGACGACCTTCACCGGGATGCGTGCCAGCGCTTCGCCCATCGGCCCCTTCTGCAGGTAGCGTTCGACGAAGGTGCTGGCGTGCAGGTATTCGCGGATCTGCGGCAGGATGCCGCCGGCCAGGTAGACGCCACCATGGGCGCCGTAGAACAGCGCCATGTCGCCGATGGTGCTGCCGAGCAGGCCGCAGAACACATCCAGCGCCTGGCGCGCATGTGCATCGCTGTCGGCCATGGCCGCAGCGGTGACCGCGTCGGGGCTGGCCAGGGTCGGCGCCTGGCCCTGCAGCGCGCATACCGCGCGGTACAGGTTCATCAGGCCCGGGCCGGAGATCGCGTGTTCGATCGACACGTGCGCGCGGTCGCGCTGCATGTGGCGGACGATGGCCATTTCCAGTTCGGTGCTGGCGGCCAGGGTCGGTTGGCCGGCTTCGGTCGGGAGCACCACCGGGCCGTGCGCGGTGGGGATCCACAGCGCGGCGCCGAGGCCGGTACCGGGGCCGACCACCAGGGTCGGGCCGCGGGCGGCGGTTTCCGGTCCGCACAGGTGCAGCACGCCACTGGCGTCAACCTGCGCGGCGGCATAGGCCACGGCTTCGAAGTCGTTGACGATGTAGACCCGCTGCAGGCCGACGTCGGCTTCCACCTGGCGCGCCGACAGCGGCCACGGCAGGTTGGCGGTGATCACCGTGCCGTCCTCGCGGGCGTAACCGGCACTAGCGACCACGCAGTGCGTGGGCCGCGGGCCTTCGCCGAGGAAGTCGGACAGGATCGCGCTGAGGCCTGCATGGTCGGCGTTGCGGTACTTGCGGTACTCCAGCACCTGCACCGGATGGGCGGCATCACCGCTGGCCTGGACCCGGGCCACGCGCACATGGGTGCCACCGACGTCGGCGGCCAGGAACGAGGGCGCGATTCGGGACAGGACATGGGCCGGGGCGGGGTGGCTGGCGGTCACGCGGGCTCCTGCTGCAGGTGGGGCCGTCCCCAAGGCTCGAGGGCGGCGATTGGGGCGGAGTCTGTAACCGCGCTGACAACGATGTCAACGAGTTCGTGACACTTTCGTTGCTGCGTCGCAACGAATGCGGCGTGCAGTAAACGTTTACATGGCGTGAGCATGGGTTTCACGCTGGAGCCGTTGCTGCACGGGGCTCAAGGGCTGCGGCGCATTCAGCACGATCCGCTGCCATCGGGTTGCGCAGTGCAGCACGAGGTTCACGCGGCCTCGCGGGGAAGTTGACAAACCTCGGTTGTCCATCGAAAGAATGTGACAACGTTGTTCCCAGCCACTCTCCGACGCCGCGTTCTGCGGCCGTCGCCGCAGGAGCCCTTCCCGATGTCCGCCGTCTCCGCTGCAAGCGTGCGCCCGAACGTGGCCACCTCCATCGCCATCGTCGGCGTGCTGTTCTTCCTGATCGGCTTCTTCACCTGGCTCAACGGCCCGCTGATCACCTTCGTCAAGCTCGCCTTCGAACTCAGCGAGGTCGGCGCCTTCCTGGTGCTGATGGTGTTCTACCTGTCCTACTTCTTCCTGGCCCTGCCGTCATCGTGGATCCTGCGCCGCACCGGCATGAAGAAGGGCCTGAGCCTGAGCCTGCTGGTGATGGCCGGGGGCGCCGCGCTGTTCGGCGAATTCGCCACCCAGCGCTGGTACCCCGGCGCACTGGGCGGCCTGTTCGTGATCGGCAGCGGCCTGGCCCTGCTGCAGACGGCCATCAACCCGTACATCTCCATCCTTGGGCCGATCGAAACGGCGGCGCGGCGCATCGCGTTGATGGGCATCTGCAACAAGATCGCCGGCATCCTGGCGCCGATCCTGATCGGCACGGTGGTGCTGCATGGCATTGGCGATCTGGACGTGCAGGTGCAGGCGGCCGATGCCGCGACCAAGGCCTTGCTGCTGAACCAGTTTGCGGCCAAGATCCATGCCCCGTACCTGGCCATGGCGGCGCTGCTGGTGGTGTTGGCGGTGGCGATCCTGTTCTCGCCGCTGCCGGAAATCAAATCGTCCGAAGCCAACGCGACGCCGGTGGCCGCCGGTGCGGTCGAGCGCCGCAGCATCTTCCAGTTCCCGCACCTGTGGCTGGGCGTGCTGTGCCTGTTCGTGTACGTGGGCGTGGAAGTGATGGCCGGTGATGCCATCGGCACCTACGGCCATGGCTTCAACCTGCCGCTGGACGAGACCAAGATGTTCACCGCCTTCACCCTGGGCGCGATGCTGGTCGGTTACGTGGTCGGCCTGCTGGTGATTCCGCGGGTGGTGTCGCAGTCGCGCTACCTGACCATTTCGGCGGTGCTGGGCGTGGTGTTCTGCCTGGGCGCGTGGGCAACGCACGGCTATGTGTCGGTGGCCTTCGTGGCCCTGCTGGGCTTTGCCAACGCCATGATGTGGCCGGCCATCTTCCCGCTGGCGATCCGTGGCCTGGGCCGCTTCACCGAAACCGGCTCGGCCCTGCTGGTGATGGGCATCGCCGGTGGCGCGATCATTCCGCAGCTGTTCGCCCTGCTCAAGCAGCACATCGATTTCCAGCTGACCTTCGTGCTGCTGATGGTGCCGTGCTACCTGTACATCCTGTTCTATTCGGTGATCGGGCATCGCGCCGGCCTGCCGCAGGACAAGGCCTGATCGGCGATGATGGACGGCAGCCAACCCCAGGGAAAACCCATGCGCAGAGCGACCATCAAGGACGTTGCGGAGAAAGCCAAGGTCTCGCTGAAGACGGTCTCGCGCGTGATCAACAACGAGCCCTCGGTGATGCAGGCCACCCGCGCGCGGGTGCTGCGTGCCATCGCCGAGCTGGACTACGAGCCCGATCCGTCCGCGCGCAACCTGCGCAGCGGCACCACCTTCGTGATCGGGCTGGTCTACGACAACCCGAACCCATACCACATCATCGGCGTGCAGAACGGCGTGCTCGCCGCCTGCCGCGAGACCGGGTTCGGGCTGCAGATCCATCCCTGCGATTCCAGCTCGCCGCTGCTGGCCGATGAACTGGCCGACTGGGTGCAGCGTTCGCGCCTGGCCGGGCTGGTGCTGACCGCACCGATGTCCGAGCGCCGCGACCTGATCCAGGCGCTGACCGCGCGCGGCATCAAGCTGGTGCGCATCATCGCCGCCACCGAAGATCCGGCTGACGGTGCCTGCGTGTTCGTCGACGACCGCGAGGCCGCCTACGAGATCACCGAGCACCTGATCCAGCTGGGCCACCAGCGCATCGGCTTCCTCTGGGGCGGCAGCTCACACCGCTCCTCTGGCGAACGCTATGCCGGTTACGAAGCCGCGCTGAAGGACTACGGCATGACCGTGGACAAGCATCTGGTGGTGCAGGGCGACTACACCTTCGACGATGGTTTCCGCGGCGCGCGCCGCCTGCTGGCGCTGCGCGAGCCGCCCACCGCCATCTTCGGTTCCAACGACGAAATCGCCGCCGGCGTACTGGCCGCCGCCAAGTCGGCCGGCATGAACGTGCCCTACGACCTGTCCATTGCCGGGTTCGAGGACAGCCCGTTCTCGCGCCAGTCGTGGCCGCCGCTGACCACCGCCAAGCAGGCCACCGAGGACATCGCCCGCCACGCCGCGCGCCTGCTGATCGCGCAACTGCGCAGCGATGCCTACGACGATGCGCCGGCGCCGCTGCACAACCAGGGCTTCGTGCCGCAGCTGGTGGTGCGTGGTTCGACCGCGCCGATGCGCCCCGCCGGCGCACGCCCCCTTCCTTCCGATCCTGCCTGAGCCTGCCATGTCGCTGTCAGACCCCACGTCCACCCTGATGTTCGCCGAGGCCGCTGAAGCGGCCGACGTGGTCGCGCGCCAGTTCTCGCGCAACCACGCCACCATGGAAACCCTGGCCGCCAGCCTGCGTGCTGAACCGCCGCCGTTCGTGGTCACCTGTGCACGCGGCAGCTCCGACCACGCCGCCACCTATGGCAAGTATCTGCTGGAAACCCAGCTGGGCCTGGTGGTCGCGTCGGCCTCGCCATCGGTGGGGTCGGTCTACGCCGCACCATTGCAGCTGCGCGGCGCACTGTTCATCGTCATCTCGCAGTCGGGCAAGAGCCCGGACCTGCTGCGCAACGCCGAGGCCGCCAAGGCGGCCGGTGCGCGCGTGATCGCGCTGGTCAACGTCGAGGATTCACCGCTGGCGCAGCTGGCCGACACGGTCATTCCGCTGCACGCGGGTGCCGAAAAGAGCGTGGCGGCGACCAAGAGTTACCTGGCGTCGCTGGCCGCGCTGCTGCAGCTGGCCGCGTACTGGAAGCAGGACAGCAGCCTGCGCGCGGCGCTGGACCTGCTGCCCGACGCCCTGCGTGAGGCGTGGCAGTGTGACTGGAGCGCGGTGACCGAAGGCCTGGTCGAGGCCACCAACCTGTTCGTGCTCGGCCGTGGCCTGGGCCTGGGGGCGGCGCAGGAAGCGGCGCTGAAGTTCAAGGAAACCTGCAGCCTGCATGCCGAAGCCTACAGCTCGGCTGAAGTGAAGCATGGCCCGATGGCGCTGGTCGACCGCGGCTTCCCGGTGCTGGCCTTTGCCCAGCCGGATGAAACCGGCGCCGGCACCCGTGCCGTCGTCGAAGAATTCACCGCGCGTGGCGCACAGGTATGGATGGCCGGTGCTGGCGGCAACCTGCCGGTGGCTGCTGCGCCGCACCCGCTGTGCGCACCGCTGCTGACCGTGCAGAGCTTCTACCGCGCGATCAATGCGCTGGCGCTGCGTCGTGGCTTCAACCCGGACCTGCCGCCGCACCTGAACAAGGTGACGGAGACCGTGTAATGGCGACCGTCCTGCGCAATGCCCGCATCCTGGTGGGCGACGACTTCCGCGATGATCTGGCGCTGGTGATCGAGAACGGTCGCATCAGCGCGCTGTTGCCCGACGCCGCACCGCAGCTCGGCCATGCCGCCGAGCAGGTGGACCTGGGTGGCGGCTGGCTGCTGCCCGGCTTCATCGATGTGCAGGTCAATGGTGGCGGTGGTGCGCTGTTCAACAACACGCCGGACGTGGCGGCACTGCGCACCATCGCGCAGGCGCACCGCCGTTTCGGCACCACGGCGATGCTGCCGACCCTGATCAGTGATGACGTGGCAGTGATGCGCGAAGCGATCGCTGCGATGCGCGAGGCGATCACGCAGGGTGTACCAGGCGTGATCGGCATCCACCTGGAAGGCCCGTACATCGCACCGGCGCGCAAGGGCACGCACGATGCCAGCAAGTTCCGCGTGCCGGACGAAGAAGAAATCGCGCTGGCGGCATCGCTGGACAACGGTGTGACCGTGCTGACGCTGGCGCCGGAGCGCGTGCCGCTGGAGACCATCCGTGCGCTGGTCGAGCGTGGCGTGATCGTTGCTGCCGGGCACACCGCAGGTACCTACGAAGCGATCCGTGCCGGCCTGGATGCCGGTGTGCGTGGCTTCACCCACCTGTACAACGCGATGTCGCCGCTGCAGGGCCGTGAGCCCGGTGCGGTGGGCGCCGCGTTGGAGGACCGCGACAGCTGGATCGGCATCATCGTCGATGGCGTTCACGTGCACCCGGCCAGCCTGCGCGTGGCACTGGCGGCCAAGCCGCGAGGCCGCCTGCTGCTGGTGACCGATGCGATGCCGCCGGTCGGTGCCGACGATCCCAGCTACGTGCTGTACGGCGAAACCATTACCGCCGTCGACGGCGTGGTGCGCAATGCTGCCGGTTCGCTGGCCGGCTCGGCGCTGGACATGGCCACCGCGGTGCGCAACACCGTGCAGCTGCTTGGCCAGCCGCTGGCCGAAGCGGCGCGCATGGCATCGACATACCCAGCGCAGTTCCTCAATGTCGATGATCGCCTGGGCCACATCGCCGAGGGCTACCAGGCCGACCTGGTGCTGCTGGACGACGCCCTGCAGGTGCGGGGTACCTGGATTGCCGGACAGTACGAGGCCGCCTGATGAACAGTTCGCCGCCACGCCGGCTGGGCTCGATCGATGCCCTGCGCGGCATCACCGTGGCGGCGATGCTGCTGGTCAACAATCCGGGCGACTGGAGTGCGGTGTTCGCGCCGCTGCGTCACTCGGAATGGCATGGCTGCACGCCCACCGACCTGGTGTTCCCGTTCTTCCTGTTCCTGGTGGGCGTGTCGATGGCCTTCAGCGTGGCACCGCGCGCGCAGGATGCGGCGGCGCGACCCGCGTTGGCGCGCGGCGTGCTGGAGCGCGCGCTGCGCATCCTGGTGGCCGGTGCGCTGCTGCACCTGCTGATCTGGTGGGCACTGGATACGCATCACTTCCGCATCTGGGGCGTGCTGCAACGCATCGCGGTGTGTGCGGCGTTGGTGGGCGTACTGGCGGTCTACGCGCGATCACGCGTGCAGGTGGGCGCTTTGATCGCGCTGCTGGTGGGGTACACCGTGTTGCTGCTGGGCATCGGCGACCTGGCGCCGTGGACCAACCCGACCAGCCGCCTGGATACCGCGCTGTTCGCACCGTGGATCTACCAGTGGCATGCCGATACCGGACTGGGCCATGACCCGGAAGGATTGCTGAGCACGCTGGGGGCGCTGGCCAGTACCGTGCTCGGCCTGCTTGCCGGTGGCCTGCTGCGCAACGGGCGTTCGGCGGCATTGGCAGGGCTGGGCGTGGCGACCGCTGTGCTGGGCCTGCTGCTGGCCGTGGTGCTGCCGTTGAACAAGCAGCTGTGGACGCCCAGCTACGTGCTGTGGACCGGCGGCCTGGCCGCGCTGGCACTGTGGCTGGGCCACGTGCTGATCGACCAGAAGGGTTGGCCGGCACTCGGCCGGCGCTT
Organism: Stenotrophomonas sp. YJH_SMC_40; assembly: GCF_059368615.1. Taxonomy (NCBI): domain Bacteria; kingdom Pseudomonadati; phylum Pseudomonadota; class Gammaproteobacteria; order Lysobacterales; family Lysobacteraceae; genus Stenotrophomonas; species Stenotrophomonas sp. YJH_SMC_40. The sequence goes on from NZ_JCAFRX010000002.1 coordinate 406,226, forward strand.
CGGGGTCAATGCGATCACCGCGTACCTGGGGGCATCGGTGATGTCGGTGGTGCTGATGGCCACCGGGATCTGGGGGTGGATCTGGCAGCAGCTGGCCACCGCGATGCCGCAGGCGCTGGAGCTGGCGTCGATGCTGCAGGCGCTGGTGTTCGTCGCACTGTGGTGGGGCGTGGCGTGGTGGCTGGATAAGCGGAAGATCTACCTGAAGATCTGACCCCACCCGCCAACGGCATCCACGCATGACGTAGATTTACCAGGTGCCGTGAGCGAATCGATTGGCGATGCAGGATCAGTAGATCCACGCCATGCGTGGATGCTTTGCGCGTGATTCCGGATGCCGGAAAAATGAACGGTTTCAGCCACATCACATCGGCGTGAGGGCTGGGCGATTTCATATCTGAACTGTGATTTCCCGCACGCAAGTTCACCTATCGAAATGGTTCACCACACGGCAGACTGCAAGCGCCGTGCCGCACATACGCAGTTCCTGATTTCCCGCCCAGGAGTGCCCCATGTACCGTGCCGTTCCGCGTGCGTTCCGTCCGCGCCGCCTTGCTGTTTCCGTGTTGCAGGCCCTCGCCGTTCCCTCCCTGCTTCTGACGACCGCCAGCGTTGCGTGGGCCGGCTGCAACAGCCCGGCACCGACCGCCGGCCAGACGGTCACCTGTGATACCAACGCGCCGAATCCGCAGACCACTCCCGTTACCGCAAATGGTGCGGCCGGCATCACCGTCAATGTCGCCGCCGGTGCACAGCTGCAGCAGAGTGGTGGTGGATCGGCCATCGCGCTGGTCGGCGCCGGTGGTCACCTGCTGTCAAACCAGGGCGCGATCAGTTCGGTCGGCGGTGTAACCGTGCAGCTTGGGGGTGGCAGCCGCGTCGACAACACCGGCAGCATCAGCACCGGCAACAACACCGCCCTGCAGTTCGTCGGTGCGGGCGACAGCGTGCTGGTCAATCGAGGAACGATCAGCGGGCGCACCGGCGTACAGTTCGATGCGGGCAATGATCGCCTCGAGATGCAGAGCGGCAGCATCACCGGCGGCGTTCTGCAGGGCGATGGCAATGATGTGCTGCTGCTCAGCGATGGCACGATCGACAGCGTCGACCAGGGCGGCGGCGATGACCAGATGACCGTCACCGGCGGCGCCGTCACCGGCGTGGTGGCGCAGGGCAGTGGCCGCGATGATTTCATCATGAGTGGCGGCACCATCGGCGCGCTGCAGCAGGGCGACAACATCGATACCTTCCGCATGAGCGGTGGCCGCATCATCGGCGCGTTCGAGGATGGCGACCAGGCCTGGATGACCGCTGGCCGCATCGGCCGCGTCAACATGAAGCTGGACAAGAACCTGTGGGACCAGTCTGGCGGTACGGTAGACGGCAACGTGGTGACCGGCTTCGACACCGATACCATCATCATCTCGGGCACGGCCTACATCGGCGGCAACATCAGTGTCAGTGGCGGCAACGACAGCGTGACCATCACCGATGGCACCGTGCGCGGGCAGGTGCTGCTCAGTACCGGCAGCGACACCTTCAACTGGAGTGGCGGTGGCATCGTCTACGGCGCGATCGACATGGGGCCGGACAACGACGTGGCCAACCTCAGCAGCCTCAACCAGGGCAACCTCGGTGCGGTGCCGCTGTTCGACGGCGGCAGTGGCATCGACCAGCTCAACTTCAACAACGTCAAGACCACGGGCGTGGCCCGCTTCCAGAACTGGGAGGCGATCAGCCTGGCCAACAGCACCGAGATGACCTTTGATGGCGATCTGGTGCTGGGCGACAGCGCAACCGGCACCGGCACGCTCACCGTGGATGACACCAGTACCGTGTATGCGGGCAGTGGCGGCCATGCCATCCGTCCGTTCAACAGCGCCGCACTGGTGGAGATGGTCAATGCCGGGCGCATCGACCTGACCGGTACCGGTGCCGGCGACGTGTTCACCGTGCGTGGCAACTATCGCGGTGATGGCGGTGGCCTGTACCTGCGTACTGTGCTGGGCGCGGACAATTCCACCAGCGACCGCCTGGTGATCGATGGCGGTGCCGCCACCGGCACGACCGGCATCGGGGTACTCAATGCGGGCGGCAGCGGTGCCGCCACGCTGGCCGATGGCATCCTGGTGGTGCAGGCGTTGAATGGTGGCCGCACCGCGCCGGGCGCGTTCTCGCTGTTTGCGCCGGTCGCGGCCGGTGCCTACGAGTACTTCCTGTTCAAGGGCGGTGTCAGCGCCGGCACCAGCGAGAACTGGTACCTGCGATCGACGCTGGTGACCGGGCCAACGCCGGCACCCAACGGTGATGGCAGCGCCGCGCCACCGCCGCTGACGCCGCCGGTCGCACCGCCGCCGGCGATCACCCCGGCACCGCCGCCGCCACCGGAAGGCGCCACCGATCCTGACCTGACCGCCGGCGAGACCGCGCCGCCACCGCCGCCACCGGAACCGGCGCCGGTGGCGCCGCCCAGTGACCCGGCGGTGCCGGACGTGCCAGTGGCCGGCGGTGCGCTGCCCGGTACCGGCGCCCCGCCAACGCCGGGTGCACGCCCGGCCGAAGGCGCGGTGGTGCCGCTGTACCGCGTGGAGGCCGCCGCCTACGCGGTGGTGCCACCGCTGCTGCGCGAGACCTCGCTGGCCAGTCTCGGCACGTTCCACGAGCGGCAGGGCGAGCAGCGCCTGCTGTACAACCAGGGCGCATTCCGCACCGCCTGGGGCCGGTTGGTGGGGCAGAGCAGCGAGATCCACTGGAAGGGGGATGCGCAGCCGGGCTTCGATGGCGATGTGATGGGCCTGCAGGCCGGCCTCGACGTGTGGGCTGCGGCGTCTGACAACCACCGCAACCAGATCGGCGTATTCGTTGGCCGCACCCGCGCGCAGGGCAAGACCACCGGCCTGGCCCTGGGCTGGGAGAACGTGCAGGTAGGCCAGAACCGCCTGGATGACAAGCACGTGGGCCTGTACTGGACGTTCACCGACAGCAGTGGCGGCTACATCGACGCCGTGGCGATGCAGAGCCGCTACGACGGCCGCGTGCGTTCCTCGCGTGGGCTCGGCTTCGGCATCAAGGGCGATGGCACCAGCGTGTCAGTGGAGGCCGGAAAGCCGCTGCTGCACGTCGGGCAGTCCGCATGGTGGCTGGAACCGCAGGTGCAGGTGATCTGGCAGCGCGCTTCGCTGGATGACCGTCGCGATGAAGTATCGAGCGTGCGCTTCGACAACGACAACGCCTGGACCGGCCGCATCGGCCTGCGCCTGGCCGGCGATTATCAGTTGGCCGACAACGGCTGGCAGCCGTATTTCAAGCTCAATTACTGGCATGGCCGTTCCGGCGAGGACCGCATCCGTTTCGACGACGACGTGATCGTCAATTCGCAGCGCTCGCGCGCGCTGGAAGCCGGCGTGGGTGTGGTCGGTCGCTTCAACCGCACCATCAGTGCGTACGCCGTGGCCGACTACACGCGCGAGCTGGGCGGCGACCGCAACGAGAAGCGCCGCATCATCGAAGGCAACATCGGCCTGCGCGCGGACTGGTGACAACCGCAACCTTGGGTAGGTGCCGACCTTGGTCGGCACGAATCCCACCCACGCCATGACCTCTGCGCAGCCGGGCATAGGCGCAGCTCTATAGCAGCGGTGCGCACGCATCCGGTTCCACCAACGCTCCGGCATGATCGGCCAATACCACCACTGCGTGCAGCAAGCCTTCCTCCACCTGCGGCGGACACTGCGCCTGCGCATCATCCATCTCGCGTGCCGACTGCGCCGCCAGCAACACGCCCCCACACGCAGACACTGCCGCCAGGCAGCGCGTTGCCTCCGCCAGGTCCCGGCCGCGCGCCTCGCTGAGTTGCCGCTCGCGCCACGCCTGGCCGTCGGCTGCGTGGCTGTGCGCGATGCCGCGCAACCGCGCGAAGAATGCGGAGGGCGGCGCCTGTTCGTTGGCTTCGGCGAGTGCATCTTCCAACGCTTCGGCGGCGGTAGTGGGCAGCTGCAGGCCGGGCAGTGCAGCGCCGAGCAATGCCTGCAGGCGTGGATAGGTGGGGTGGGGCGTGTTCATGGCGGCAACCTCACGAGGCAAGGCCACCTGCGGCGTGCAAGGTGGCGGGCGGTGCGGGTTGGCGTGCCGGTCAAAATCGAAACGAAAAAAAGCCGACGGATCACGAGGATCCCCACGCACCGCCCGCCATGGGCAAGCCGGTGCATTGTCGCGATTGCCGCTGAGGCGGCAACTCGATCGTTTCGATGTTTGATTCAGGACGCCAATCCCGGCCAGCGCAGGAGGCGCCGACGGAGGCAACCTTCTCGCGTTCTACGTGGCAATGACATGGGCAAAGTTGCAATTTACTGATCGCGTGCACGCTGTCTTGCTGCAACCCGCGGCGGGGCCAGATACGACAGTTCGCGCATGGCGAAAGCCATCACCTGCGGGCTATGCTGTGCGCCTGCCTCAACGACAAGGAAACGTCACATGCAGGTTCGCAAGGGAGTGCGTCGCATCGGCGCGCTGATGCTCGTGTTGCTGGCGACCGGCGCCATGGCCGATACGCCAGGCGCGGTCGAGGTGCCCTCGCCGGAGGCCCAGGCCGAGATCCTCAATCTGCTTGAACGGCAAGCGCTGTATCGCGATCGGGTGGACTGGGCCGCCACCCACGTACGCCTGCAATCGGCGCAGGGCGACCCCGCGCAACGGCTGGCCGTTCTGCGCGAAGCCATTGCGGTCAGCACGGGCAATCATGGCGGATGGACGACGACCCAGCGCCAGAGCGAATCCCTTGCGCGCGCGCAGCAGGCCGGCGCCGCCGCCGTGGACCGGGCCAAGGCGGCCGATGCGGTGGATATGCGCATCGGCTGGGTGGTCATCGAGGGCTATGCCTCCACGCCGGGCGCGACGCCGCAGGAAAAATTCCGCCAGGACATCCAGCGTGCCGCGCGGTGGCAGCAGGTCATCCGCAGCAAGGACGACGGCGCGCGCTGTGGCTGGATCGTCGACCTGCGTGACAACAGCGGTGGCAACATGTGGCCGATGCTGCTGGGCATGGCACCGCTGCTGCGCACCTCGGTAGTGAACAACGAAGATGTGGGGTCGTTCGAAACTGCACAGGGGCCCGAGCGCTGGACGTTGACCGCGACCGCCGTGCAGCGTGCAGGCAAGTCGGTGCTGGACTTCGGCCAGTCCGGCTATGTGCTGCGGCAGCCCGGCGCGCCGGTGGCGGTGCTGTTCGGGCCGCGCACCGGCAGTTCGGGCGAGGCCTCGGTGCTGGCGTGGCGTGGTCGTCCGCAGACGCGGAGTTTCGGTCAGCCCACTGCGGGTGTCTCCACTGGCAATGTCGTGCACACGCTTGCCGATGGCAGTCGCCTGCTGCTGACCACCACCGTGATGCGCGACCGCAATGATCGTGGTGATGGCTTGAAGATCGAGCCCGACCAGCGTATCGAGGGTGATGCCGCCACTTTGGCCGCCGCCCAAGCCTGGCTGCTGGCCCAACCCGCCTGCCAGGGCCGCTGATCCATGATCCTGATCGGCCAGCAGGAGCGGGTGGTGGTGGTCGGCCCAACCGAAGCCCACCATTGCCTGCGCTGCCAGACGGAAACCGAGTTCGCCCCGCAACTGCGCTACAAAATGGCGCGCATCGACCTGCTGTTTGGCCTCACCTACCAGCGCCGCTACGAGCTGGCCTGCACCCGGTGCGGGCACGGCTGGGTGCTGGATACCGAGACCATGGACCAGCAGCTGGGCGGGGTGCCGATCCCGTGGCGGCACCGCTTCGGCCTGCCGTTGATGCTGGTCGGCGTGGCCGGGCTGGCCGCGCTGGGCTGGCTGTGGCGGCACGGATTCCTCGGTTGAGGAGCGGGCCTGTTAAAGTCTGCCCTGCAACCACGTACCGGAACCGACCATGGACCACGACACCCCGTTCGAACCCCTCAACGACCTCGAGGTGCGCCTGCTGCAGGCCCAGGACGGCACGCTGACCGCATCGCAGTTCCTCGATGGCCTGCTGACCTCGACGGCGTTCGTGCTGCTGGACAAGGCCATCGGCGAAGACGGTGCCTGGGACGAGAGCATCTCGCCGCTGGTGCTGACCAGCGAGAGCGGCGAGCCGATGTTCGCGGTGTTCACCGCGCCCGAGCGCGCGGGCCTGTGGCACGAGCAGCTGCCGCAGTTCGCGCATGCCATGCCGATCGCGGTGCACGCGCTGCTGGCCGGGATCGGCGACGGCGTCGGCCTGGTGCTGAACCCCGGCCTGGACGTGGGCATGGAGATGATTCCCGATGCCGTGGCCCAGCTGAAGCAGCGCGCCGCGGCGATCACCCGCGGCATGGCGCACTGAGCCAGGAACCACGTTCGGCAAGGGGCGCATGTGGCTGCAATGCTCTGCACGAAACGGGCAGGGCAGGCGAGCGGCAGGGAAAGTGGGCACGCGCGGACCCAGGGGGCATCCCCCGCTCATGGGGGAGGCAGTTCAGGATGGACCTGCTGGAGAACGGAATGGTGGCTTCGAAGCTGCGGCTGGCGTTGTTCGCATCGACTTCACTGATGTACAGCGCCATTGCCGGCGCACAGGTCGTCACCTACGTCCATACCGACGCCCTCGGGTCGGTTGTCGCTGAAACCAACGGGGCGGGCGCCGTCATCACACGCTATGACTACGAACCCTACGGAGCCGCGATCGGTGAAGGGGTGGCCGATGGTCCTGGCTATACAGGGCATGTAAGCGACGCGGCTACTGGGTTGAGCTACATGCAGCAGCGGTACATGGACCCACAGCTGGGAGTATTCCTGTCGGTGGACCCGGTGACGGCATATGGACAGCCGGTTGGGCAGTTCAACCGCTACCACTACGCCAACGGAAATCCCTACCGGTTCACGGATCCGGATGGACGATGCCCGGAAGGGGCCGGCCGGTCCACGTGCATCGATGCCAGGCGTTTCGACCAGAGCCGATCAAGTGGCCTGGACATCCAGCTTTCGGCGCAGACGGAGAAGACCGCTCTGGCCAACACCGATTCGGTGAGAGTCGGTAGTGGCAACCGGGAGAAGGCTGTCACCATCGAGGCAAGCAGCAACGGTACCGAGTCGATCCGGGTGGATCCATCAATGGCGACGTCCTCGGATGCCTCCGGGTTCTATGCGGAACTGACGCCGACCGCCGATACCGTGGCTGTGATGCACGGCCATCTGGAGCAGAGTGGCCTGGTGGATCGGCTGACGCCAGGAGATTCGGGTCCCCTCGTGAGCCCGGGGGTTCCCAACATCACGGTGGACAGCACGGGTTCGCGGGTCGGTGTGCGTGAGCTGGTCGACGGCAAGGTGCAATTCCGGATGATTCAGGGCCGCATGACGCCGACCGAGCAGCGGCTCATCCAGCAGAACATCACCAAGCAGCAGGAGCTGTTCTACCTACCAGGAAGTGGGCGATGAAGTGGTTCCTGCCTGGCGTCTTCCTGTTGTTCGCAACCGTGGCCGGGTGTGCAACTTCCGGGCAGGCACCTTCCTCCAACCCGGCGGCGCTGCTGCCAAGCAAGGCCATCAAGGGAAGCGCGGAGCTGGATGGGTCTCAGGTGGAACTTCGCGGCTACCTAGTGGCACAGTTCGAGGATCGTGGCATCTGGGACAGCAAAGCGGAGTACCGCCGGTACAACAGTGAAGCAAGCTGTGTGTCGCTTTTGATCCCCAAGCGCATGATTGACCAGGTTGAACGACGCTCTGGTGCCTACGCGACCATCAGGGGGAAACTGATCGGGGACCTGCGATCCCGAGGGACCGTGCTGCTGGGTGGATGCAATGTCGTGGCAATTGAAGTCCAGGAGTTGGGTGAGAACTGACTCCTGTGGCGGCAACCTGGGGTTGCCGGCCAGCGGCCGGCACTACCCATGGGAGTCGGTGCGCGGCCGCCACGGCGGTTGCGGATCAGCGGGCGGCGGCGATGGCTTTTACGCGTGCCTTGGCCAACGCTTCACCGATGGCCGGGCCCTTCAGATGGGTGGTATCCAGGTCCCGCGCCTGTACTGACAGTGCCGCCTGGTGCAGGCGCTTGAGCGTTTCGCCCTGCGGGTAGTCGGCGTCCTCGAAGCCGAGCCGGCCGCGTTTGTCGGCCTCGCAGCACAGTGCGATGCGGGCCACGCGCTCCGGCCGGCGCAGCGCATCACAGCGGCCCAGTAGTTCCAACACGGTGGCACCGCGGAGTTCGTCGATGCGGTGCACGTTCAAGTGCTCCCGGCAGACCGCTTCGGCCAGCTGCTGGTGCTCGGCAGGAATCTTCAACCGCGCGCACAGCGCCTTCAGGGGTTTGATACCGCGCTGTTCGTGCATGATGTGGCGCGGCCACTCCTCCGGCGGGGTCAGGCCCTTGCCGAGATCGTGGGTAAGCGCGGCAAAGCCGACCAGGTCATCGCCGGGGGCCAGCTTCGCCGCCATGTCGCTGACCATTTCCTGGTGGATGCCGGTATCGACTTCCGGGTGGAATTCGGCACGCTGCGGCACGCCATACAGCGCTTCCAGCTCGGGCAGGATCGGGCCCAGTGCATGTGCATCGTGCAGCGTGCGCAGGAAGGCGGAGGGCCGCTCACTGACCAGCGCCTTGCGCAGTTCCTGCCAGACGCGTTCCGGCACCAGCGCGTCCAGTTCGCCACTGGCGGCGATCTCGCGCATCAGATCCATCGTTTCCGGCGCAACGGTGAAGCCCAGCGGCGCGAAGCGCGCCATGAAGCGCGCCGCGCGCAGCACGCGCAACGGATCTTCCACGAACGCAGGGCCGACATGGCGCAGCACGCGCTGCTCGATATCACGCACGCCGCCGTAAGGATCGACCAGCGCCCCGCTGTCTTCGTCGCAGGCAATCGCATTGATGGTGAAGTCGCGGCGCTGCAGGTCTTCTTCCAGCGTCACTCCCGGGTCGGCATCGACCACAAAGCCGCGATAGCCGCGGCCGGATTTGCGTTCGGTGCGCGCCAGTGCGTACTCCTCACCGGTCTTTGGATGCAGGAATACCGGGAAATCGCGGCCGACCGCGGTGTAGCCCTGCGCTTCCATCTGCGCGGGCGTGGCGCCAACCACCACCCAGTCGTGGTCGCCGGCGGGGCGCTGCAGCAGGCGGTCGCGTACGGCGCCGCCGACAAGATAGATCTTCATGGCTGGAATCATCGCATGCCCGGCGCAGATGCACCGGTAGTGCCGGCCGCTGGCCGGCAACGGCAGTCACACCGAAGCTGCCGGCCAGCGGCCGGCACTACCGATACAGCGGCCAGCCTGATCCAGGCCAGCAGGCTCATCGTTTCACTCCAGGGCGTGGATACCGGGGATTGCCGGCCAGCGGCCGGCACTACCGCAGTGCGATCAATCCCCGCCCTGCTCGGCGTTGGCGGCGCAGCTGAAGTTCTTGCGCTTGTCCACCAGGCGGCCCATCAGGCGGTCGCTCAGCGGCAGTGCATCACCATTGAGGCGCCAGTCGTAGATCACGCTGAAGGCCAGCACACGGGCGACGTACTCGCGGGTTTCCTTGTAGCTGATGGTCTCGATCCACAGGTCCGGGTCAAAGCCCGGGCGCTGGCTCTGCCAGCGCGCGGTCGGGGTCGGGCCGGCGTTGTAGGCGGCGATGGTCACGTACGGCAGGCCGTCGTACTTGTTCATCAGCTGGCGCAGGTAGGCGGTGCCGATGGCGATGTTGGTGTCCGGGTCGTAGAGGCTGTCGGCGCCGCCGTAGCCGGTCAGGCCGATCGACTTGGCCACACCGGCACCGGTGGCCGGCAGCACCTGCATCAGGCCCATGGCGTTTGCAGGCGAGCGCGCACGCGGGGTGAACGTGCTCTCGGCGCGGATTTCCGCCGCCACCCAGGCCGGATCGATCGCGTTGCGTGCCGATTCGCGGCGGATGGTGGCGTCGTGGTGCAGCGGGAAGCGCAGGTCGTACAGGCGCTGTTCCTGCGGCTGCTTGCCGAGCGCGAACACGGCGCGGTCGAACCAGCCGTTGTCCTGCGCGACGCGTACCGCGAGGCGGCGCTGGGTGTCATCGAAGCGCGACAGCGCGCTGTTCCATTCGGCCACGGCCCAGCCGGTGCGGTCGATCTGGTACAGCGCCATCGCGCGCTGGATGGCCGGGTCGCGCGCGATCACCGCCTGTGCCTGCGCGCTGTCGTTCGGCTTCCAGGGGCACAGCGTGTAGCCCTGCTGCAGCTTGTCGGCAGCCAGGAAACCGTGGAAGGTCGGTGCGCGCGCCGCATCGCGGAACAACGGCTGCGCCTGCTGGGCCTGGCCGGTCTTCTCCAGCATGCGGCCTTCGAAGTAGCGCCAGCGCGGGTCGCTGCGCTGCTTGCTGGCCATCTTGCGGATCGCGGTCAGTGCCGCCGGCCAGTCACCGCGCGACATCGCCTCGCGCACGCGCCATTCGTGCAGGCGTTCGTCATACGCCGATTCCGGCACTGCGTTGAGGCGGCGTGCCGAATCGGGCAGGTAGGAAGCCACCGTCCACAGCGCGATCTGGTACAGCACCTGGCCCTGCTGCTCGGCACTCAGGCCGAGCGCCTGGGCGTACTGCGGCAACTGCTGTTCGGTGGCGGCCGGGTCGGCCTTGGCCAGCTTGGCCAGGCCGTCGGTGGCGATGCGCCGGCTGCGCTCGTTGCGCGGCCAGTTCAATGCGCTGGCATTGGGCTTGTCGACAAAGGCGGCGTAATTGTTGGCCAGCGCCAGGTCGGTGGCAGGCAGGCCACGTGCGGCGCTGCGCATCACGGCCGGCTGCTGGGCGTCGGCGGCGGCATCGATGCGTTCCCAGCGCAATGCGTCACTCAGTCCGCCCTGTGCCTGCAGCACGGCGAAAACGGCGTCACAGCCGTCTGGCAGCGACTTGCCGTTCTTGCGCCACAGGTCCTGTGCCTCGCTGATCCACTGCGGATCGACCTTGCCCGTCACCTGGCGCGCGGTCAGCTGCGCACAGCGCAGGCCTGCGTTGTCGGTGGGCACCCAGTTGGCGAGCAGGGTGGGCCAGTCCTGGCGGCGTGCGACCGAGGGCAACCACACGCTGCGGAACGTGTTGGCCACGGCCTGGCCGTCATAGCGCTTGAGGAAGGCCTGGGCCTGCGCGGTATCGACGGTGTCGATGTTGCGGCGCAGGTTGGCGTACTCCAGCCAGCCGTAAGCCGGATGGCGGCTGAGTGCGGCGGCCTGGCCGGGATCGAACTGGCCGCGTTCGGCGGCAGCGATCGCGGCCTTCAGCTGCGCGTTCTGGGCGTCGAGGGACTGGGCATTGGCGCAGCCGATCAGCAGCGTGGTGGCCAAGGGCAGCAGGGACAGGGCGGTCGAGGAGCGTCGGGTCATGGCACTCAGCATAGCGGGGGATGGCTGAATTCAGTTTCGCATTGTGTGGACGCCGGGCGTTGGCAACGACAGCTGAATGAACCCGTACAGGCCACTGCCGCAGGTGACGGAAGGCGACGTACTGTCGGCCTTGGGCGAACGGCCCGGCTGCACGGAGCGGCACATGGCGTTCAGTAGCGCAGGAAGAAGCGGCCCGCTGGCGGACATCAATGTCACGCCACTGGTGGATGTGATGCTGGTGCTGTTGATCATCTTCATCGTGACCGCGCCGATCGTGGCCCGGCCGATTGCCGTGCAGCTGCCACAGTCCACCGATCGCACGATCGATCGCCTCGAACCGCCACCGCCGATCGAGCTGAGCCTGGACGCTGGCAACCAGCTCAGCTGGAATGGCCAGCCGATGGTCATCGGCGATCTGCAGGCGCGCCTGCAGGCACAGGTGGGCGAACATGCCGGCAACCTGCCGGAGCTGCGCATCGCCACCGATCCGGCGGCCGAGTACGAAGGCATGGCGCGGATTCTGGCCGCTGCCGAGGCCACCGGTATGGAGCGCATTGCGTTCGTGCGGTAGGGCGTTGTCTCACTGCCGCTCATGCGGTGATTGCTGCATGAGCGGCGCTTGCCCTGCTGACAGTGTCGCATCCAGGATCCGCAGAAAAGCCATTTCAATCTGCGCTGGAACCGCTGTCGGATGTGCTCGCCACTTTCTGCTCTCAGGGTCATGTTCAACGTCGAAAGCAGTCAACTCGGCTCTCTCGAAATCCACCACAACCGTCAGTCCCTCTCCCGAGGCCAAGGCCGCATCGCTGGGAGAGGGGCAGTTGTTGCACTCGATCACGCCGCCTGCCCTTGATTCGCCTGCCAAGGAAAGAAGCAGCGTCAGTACCATCATGACGCCCGGCACGGCAGTTGCTGCTTTCATGATCGATCCTCCCGCGAATGGCTGCAGGTGCGAGTCTGCACGGGGTCGACTAGCGGGGCCTTCTAAACGAAGAAATTTCAAACTATTCCTGAAACGGTCCGGCAAAGACCTTTTTCATGAATGCGGCAGCTCCCGGCGCGCGCTGTCGCAGCCAGCATCAAGGCTGCCTGCTGCGAACAGTATCGTCCGGTCATAACCTGCAGCTATCTGACGTAATCGGCCTGCAATTGCGTCAATTCCGCGTGAAATAGTGTCGATCATCACGCCTTGGTTTTTACCACTTGTTTACAAAGGAGACGCTGCCGCCATGCAGGGGGGAGCGCGGCAGTCCAAGTCCCGACATTCCTTTGGAGAGAGAGCGAATGATTCACCTGCATCACCGCCCGTTGGCGGTTGCCGTTGCGCTGTGCGTGACGGCCCTGGCACCGTTGGGTGCCGCTGCGCAATCCACCACCAACCTCGATGCGGTGGAAGTGACCGGTACCCGCATCAAGCGCGCTGAAGTCGAAGGCCAGGTGCCGATCCAGACATTGACGCGCGGTGACATCGAACGCACCGGCCTGACCTCGATCGGCGAAGTGCTGCAGCAGCTCACCGGTTCCGGTTCGGCGCTCAACGCCAAGTTCAACTCGTCCGGCAACTTCGGTTTCCCGCCCGATGGCAGTGGCGTGGGTGCCGGCTCGGCGCAGGTCGATCTGCGCCACCTGGGGGCCAAGCGCGTGCTGGTGCTGGTCGATGGCATCCGCTGGGTCAATGAGTCGTCCGCCTCCGGCGTCGGCTCGGCTACCGATCTCAATACCATTCCGCTGGCCATCGTCGAGCGCATCGAGGTGCTGGAAGATGGCGCGTCGTCGCTGTACGGCTCCGATGCCATTGCCGGCGTGGTCAACATCATCACCCGCCGTGACTTTGATGGTGGGCAGGTGACGCTGAACTACGGCGAGTACAGCAAGGGCGACGGCACGCAGAAGGGCGTGGACCTGGCCTGGGGCAAGAGTGGCGACCGCTTCAGCCTGTTCCTGGGCGCCAGCTGGACCAAGCAGGATCCGGTATTCGCCAAGGACCGCGAGCAGTCGCGCTTCCCGATTCCCGGCACCGGCCTGGCGTTCGGCAGCGGTGGCATTCCGCAGGGCCGTTTCATGTTCACCGACCCGAACACCGGTGCGGTGCAGAACATCGTGCCCAATACCGGCGTGAGCAATCCGCGCTACGACGGCAGCGCCGGCTGCAGCCGCACGGATGACTACCACTGCTTCACCACCGCCGACCGCTTCAACTTCGCCGAATACAACATGGTGCTGACGCCGTCGGAGCGCAAAGGCCTGTTCGGTCAGTTCCGCTTCGACATCACCGACAACGTGCAGTGGTACGTCAAGGCACTGGGCAACCGTCGTGAGTCGACCAACCAGGCCGGCCCGGAGCCGCTGTTCTTCGGCCCCGATGGTGCCACCGGCAATCCGCTGGCCGACAACATCGTGGTCTCGCGCCTGAACCCGTACAACCCGTTCGGCTTCGATCTCGTTTCCGGCGACAACATGAGCCTGATCGGTCGTCGCCCGGTGGAAGGCGGTGCGCGCGTGTTCAAGCAGAAAGTGGACACCACCTACTTCGCCACCGGCCTGGTCGGTGACTTCCATGCCGCCGACCGCAGCTGGTACTGGGACGTCAACGGCATGTACAGCAAGAACAAGGCCGAACAGACCAACTACGGCAGCTATGACATCTACAAGGTGAACATGGCGCTGGGCGATCCGTCCGTCTGTGCGGCCACGCCGGGCTGCGTGCCGCTGAACATCTTCGGCGGCGTCGGTTCGATCACCCCGGACATGCTGAAGTGGATCCAGCCGGTGGTGCGCGACCGCAGCCAGAACGAACTGAGCCTGTTCACCGCCAACCTGTCCAGCGAGCTGTTCTCGCTGCCGGCCGGTCCGGTATCGTTCGCCACCGGCTTCGAGTACCGCAAGTACAAGGGCTCCTACCAGCCCGATCCGCTGACGGTGATCGGCCACTACAACGGCGTACCGTCGCAGCCGACCTCCGGTTCCTACGACGTCAACGAGGCCTACCTGGAGTTGAGCGTGCCGATCTTCGCCGATTCCTCGTTCGGCAAGAAGCTGGACCTGAGCCTGGCCGGCCGCTATTCGGACTACTCCACCTTTGGTGGTGAATTCACGCCCAAGTACGGCCTGCGCTGGCAGGTGACCGATGACTTCGTGCTGCGCACCACCTACGCCGAGGGCTTCCGCGCACCGTCGATCGGTGAACTGTACGGCTCGGCGGCGCGTGCCGACCTGCAGCTGTTCGACCCGTGCTCGGTGGGTCTGGGCGGCACTCCGCCGCGTGGCAGCGCCGCCAACTGTGCCGCGCTGGGCGTGCCGGCCGGCTTCCAGCAGGCCAACTCGCAGATCTCGGTGACCACCGGCGGCAACCGCGAGCTGGAGCCGGAACGCTCGCGCAGCTTCAGCGCCGGCTTCGTGTGGAGCCCGTGGTTCGGCAACAATGCGTCGTGGTCGGAGCGCTTCGATGTGGAAGTGACCTTCTACCGCCACGCCATCGATGGTGCGATCCAAGCGATCAACGCGCAGACCCAGCTGGACCTGTGCGTGGATACGCTGGACCCGGTCTACTGCGATGGCATCACCCGTGCCAGCACCGGTGCGGTCAGCAGCTTCAACAACCGCCTGACCAACCTGGGGTCGATCAAGACCGACGGCTGGGACGTGGATCTGTTCTGGACCCTGCCGCAGACCTCCATCGGCCAGTTCAAGCTGGCGTGGAAGAACACCTTCGTCGGCCGTTACGAGGCCACCGGCGCGGCCGGGCAGAAGCAGCCGCAGAAGCCGGGCGTGGAAGTGGCCGACAGCTCGATTCCGGAGTGGACCAGCAATGCCAGCATCGGCTGGACGATGGACCGCTGGAGCGCCAACTGGACGGTGCGGCACATCTCCGAGCTGACCGAGAACTGTGGCGATGCCGCGGCCTTCCCGGTGTGCAGCAACCAGGCAGCGGGCACCAACACGCTGTCGGCCACCACCTTCCACGACATGCAGGTGGGCTACAAGATCGACTGGATGAAGGGGTTGCAGCTGACCGCCGGCCTGAACAACGTGTTCGACAAGGATCCGCCGATCTGCCTGTCGTGCTCGTTGAACGGCTACGACGCTTCGACCTACGACATCCCGCGTGGCCGCTACTGGTACCTGCGCGCGGATCTGCGGTTCTGATGAGGGACCGGTGCCGGGCATGTCCCGGCACCGGTCATCAGGGATCAATCCGGAATGTCCTGTTTCGGGGCGTCCTGCTCAAGGGCCGCGCGGCGGAAGGCTGTGCGCGCCCAACCCAGCCCGACCACGATCATCATCGGCCCAGCCGCGAAGGCGGGCAGTGACGGGATGCGAAACTGCGATTGGTGCTCGATCAGCAGGTTGTAAAGGATCCAGACAACCAACAGCAGGCCGATGACCGCACACAACAGCCCGAACAGCACCTGCGGAACGCCCATTGCCAGGCCGAGCGCTCGCTCGGTACGGGTGGGGCTGGGGATGGCACGCAGTTCACGGCCCAGATCGAACCAGGACAGGATGGCGGCGGGCAGGCCGATCAGCAGAAGCAGGATGAAGTAGCCGTTGCCGGTGCCGATCATCAGCGGTAGCGACGAGAACAGGGCCATGAGCGAGAGACCGAGTTTCGTGCGGGTGCGCATGGCCGGTCGTCCTTGAAGGGGAGGCGCAAGGTGTCCGTATGGCACGGGTCGAAGTTAGGCCACCGTGTCCGCGACGCTACACCTGCCGGGGCGCCGCCGCAACGAGGGCGCTGAGCGCCCCCGTTGTAGAGTCGAGCCGTGCTCGACTGCCCTCTGTGGCCGAGTCGGGCATGGCTCGACGCTACAAAGCCGGTTGGATCAGAACGACCAGGTGAACGTCAGCGAGCCGTTGCGGCCATCGCCGTACGCACCGTAGCCGTTGATCTGCGACAGGTACTTCTTGTCCAGCAGGTTGTTGAGGTTGGCCTGCACGCTGAACTCCGGCGAGATGCGGTAGCGCACGAAGGCGCTGACCAGTGCATAGCCACTCTGCTCGATGCGGCCGTAGGCAGGCACCGCGTAGTAGATGCGGTTCTGCCAGTTGGCACCGCCACCGACGGTCAGTTCCTGCAGCGACTGCGGGGTGTAGCTGGTGAAAAGCTTCAGGGCGGTCTGCGGCAGGTTGGTGTTGATGTCGGCGTCGTTGATGTCCTTGGCCACGTAGCGCGAGGCGCCGAAGGTGGCATTCCAGCCCGGTGCCAGTTCGCCGTTCACCTCGAACTCGAAGCCACGGCTGACGGTGCCGCGTGCGGCGATCGAGGCGAACTCACCCGGGCGGCCGATGATCGGCTCGCTGGTGACCTGGGCGACGTTGTCCTGCTCGATGCGGAACACCGCCAGCGAGGCATTCAGGCGGTTGTCGAACCAAGCCCCCTTGACGCCCACCTCGTAGCTCTTGCCGTCGACCGGGTCGAGATAACGGTCGTTGCGGTCGCGGGCGGTCTGCGGCTGGAAGATCTCAGTGTAGCTGGCGTACGCGGAGTAGGTGTCGTTGATGTCATACACCAGGCCGGCGTACGGGGTGGTCACCTTGTGTTCGCGGTCGTCGTTCTCGCCTTCGCTCTTCCAGTCGGTGTAGCGGGCGCCGATGATCAGCTTCAGCGGATCGGCCAGTGACAGGCGTGCGGCGGCGTAACCGGCCTTCTGGGTGATGGTGCCCTGGCTGGCCAGTGCCAGCGGGTTCCAGTTCGGCTCGCTGATGTTGCCGGTCCAGTGCAGGTAGCTGGTGAACGGGTCCCAGGTCTTGCCGGCGCCACCGACCTGGTAGTCGCCGTAGTTGGCATAGTCGCGCTTGTTGTAGCTCAGTCCGGCCATGAACTGGTGCTCGCGGCCGAACAGCTGGAACGGACCGTCAATATAGCCATCAACACCGGTGACCTTGCGCTCGGTGTTGTAGAAACCCGCGGAAGGCGAGATGCCCGTGCCGTTGGTTCTGTCGAAGTTCGATGCGCCCGTGGTCCAGTCGTTGTATGCCGGGTAGAACAGCTTGTCGTCGGCCTTGGTCTCATCGTGCGTGGCACCGACCTTGAACTTCCAGCCATTGCTGAAGGCGTGCTGCAGGGTGGCGAACGCGCGCTTGCTGGTGGTGTCCCAGTAGGTCCAGTTCGGGCTGGCGTTGAACGATTCGTCATAGCCGGTGCGCGAGCCATCGGAGTACAGCATCGGGAAGCCGCCCCAGGTCGCGCCGTTGGCGCGCTTCTGCTGGTAGTCGTAGCCCACGCTCAGCTGGGTGTCCGGGGTCAGGTCGGCGTCGATGACCGCATAGCCCAGCGTCTTGCGCTGGTTGTAGCGATCCATCTGGCCGTCGGTGTCCAGGTAGCTGCCGATCACGCGGCCGCGCACGGTGCCGCTGGCGTTCAGCGCACTGCCCACGTCCACGGTGGTGCGGGTGCGGCCCCAGCTACCGACGTTCACCGAGACGCTGCCGTTCAGTTCGGCGCTGTCGGCATGCTTGCGGATCAGGTTCACCGACGCGGACGGATTGCCGGCACCACTGAGCAGGCCGGTGGCACCACGCACCACTTCCACGCGGTCGTACAGCGCCAGGTCCAGGCCGGAATCACCGTAGCTCCAGTTCTGCACCATCTGCGTCGGCAGGCCATCGAACTGGTAGGCATCGATGTAGAAACCGCGCGCGTAGAACTCGGTGCGTTCGCTGTCGGACTGGGTGCTGGTCACGCCGGTGGTGTTGGCCAGCACGTCGATGATGTCGTCCAGGTTCTGATCTTCGATGCGCTGGTGGCTGATGATGCTGATCGACTGCGGGATCTCGCGCGGGGCCAGGTCGAAGCGGGTACCGGCCGAGGTGCGGCGCACCGAATAGCCTTCGGCGCGTTCACCCTTCACCACCACCTTGTCGAGGTTGGTCGGATCGGCGGCGGTTTCGGCGAAGGCGGCCGGGGCCACGGCGCAGAGAACGGCGAGCACGGCAACGGACAGCCGTTGTGGCTGCGGCGTACGGAAGACGGAACGGGTCATGGGGGTCCTGGACGAGCACGCGCGCTCGGCCGGCATCCAGAGGCGAGGCGCTACGGGCGGGAAACGGACGGGCAGGCCGTCCTGGCACCACCGGAAACGAAAGAAATGGTAATACGAACTATTCCTATTTACAAATCATGAACAGATCGGTCTGCGGGTGTGCAGTGGCAGTCAGCGCAGCAATGGCAGCGGGTTTCGCGCGCCGTCGGTGCCGTAGACGCCCCAGTGCAGGTGCGGCGGCGTGCCCTTGGCGTTGCCGCTGTCGCCGACATGGCCGAGCAGATCGCCGGGTTGCACCACCTGGCCGCGTGCCAGGCCGTCGGCCCAGTCCTCCAGATGCGCGTAGTAGTAGCGTTCGCGCCCGGGCCCGATCACCCAGACCTGACGCCCGCCGAGCCCGCGTTCGCTGACATCCGCGACGACACCGGCCGTGGCGCTGCGCACTGGGGTGCCGCGTTTGGCGAAGATGTCGATGCCGGCGTGGGAGCGGTCACGGCCACGTGGCGCGCCGAAGGTATCGGCGATTTGGCGTGGCCGCACGCCGTCCACCGGCACCGGTAGTTGCGTTGCCGGCGGCATCCGCGAGAGCGCCCACAGCATCTTCGGTGCGACCGCCCATGGGCTGTTCCACAGCGTCATCGCCGCGACGAGCGCAATGGCCAGCCACAGGCCACGCAGCAACCAGCGGCGAAGGCGGTGGGCGTGGGAGGACGGTGTATTCATGGCTCGACGCTACAGAACCGGTGTCAGCGGGACCTCGAAACTCCGCTTCAACGTGCCCAGTGCCACCGAGGTGCGGAAGCGCTCGATGTTGTCATCGCCGCCGAACAACCGCTCGGTGATGGCCTCGTACTCTTCCATCGACGCCGCCGAAAGCAGCAGCAGGAAATCGCCATCGCCGGTGATGGAGTAGCACTGCTGCACCGCAGGGTCGTCCTGCACGCGGCGCCTGAACGGCGCCACGCGGTCGCGCTGCTCGCTGACCACGCGCACCTCGACGATGATGGTCAGCGGCCGACCGATCTTGGCTGCGGCGACCACCGCCACGTTGGCCGCGATCACGCCACTGTCCTGCAGGCGCTTGATGCGCCGTTGCACGGCCGGGGTGGACAGGTGCACGGACTCGGCGATTTCGCGCTACGGCAGGGTGTTGTCCCGCTGCAGGAGGTCGAGGATGGCGCGGTCGAAACTGTCGAGCACGGGAGCGATGGCCATGGCGAGCAGAAGTTGCACGAACAGGCTGTCAATTGAGCCAAGTGCTCGACGCCGACGCAATAGACTTTGCGCATGCAGACCTCACGACTTGCGCCGATGTTGCCGGCGCTGGCGGTGCTCGGCTCGGTCACCTCGCTGGCCATCGGCACTTCCTACGCAAAACACCTGTTCCCGCTGATCGGTGCGCAGGGCACCAGCGCGCTGCGCGTGGGCTTTTCAGCGCTGTTGCTGCTGCTGTTCTGGCGACCATGGCGCTGGAAGACCAGCCGCGTGGATGCGATCACCATCCTGCGCTACGGGCTCACCCTGGGGCTGATGAACCTGCTGTTCTACATGGCCCTGCGCACGATTCCCTTCGGCATCGCGGTGGCCATCGAGTTCACCGGGCCGCTGACGGTGGCGATGCTGTCATCACGACGCCCGATCGATTTCCTCTGGGTAGGCTGCGCGGCGGTGGGGCTGCTGTTGCTCCTGCCGATCGGCGGTGGCCCCGCGCTGGACCCGGCCGGCGTGCTGTACGCGATGGGCGCTGCGGCCTGCTGGGGCCTGTACATCGTGTTCGGCAAGCGTGCCGGTCATCTGCATGCCGGGCACTCGGTCTCGCTGGGGCTGCTGGCGGCGTCTCTGGTGGTGGTACCGGTGGGCGTGGTGCATGCCGGTGCCGCGCTGCTCGACCCAAAGATCCTGGCGGCGGGCCTGCTGGTGGCACTGGTGTCCAGCGCGATCCCGATGTCGCTGGAAATGATGGCGCTCAAGCGCCTGCCGAAGGAGACCTTCGGCATCCTGATCAGCATGGAGCCGGCGGTGGCCGCGCTGTGGGCAATGCTGTTGCTGCACGAGCACCTGCACGGGCTGCAGTGGCTGGCGATCGGCTGCACGGTGTTGGCCTCGGTGGGCAGCACGATGACCGCGCGGCGCCTGAAGGCACCCGTCACCGCCTGAAAAAAAGGGGACGGAGGGGATTAAGTCGTTTGTGCCCCGATTTAGGGAGCGCCGGGCGGCGCCCGGCACAGGGCGTGCGGACCAACGGTCCGCACCTACCGCAACGGCGAGTCAGCGCAGGGCGTCGGCCGGGACGTCGATCTGCATCGCCAGGGCGAGGTGATCGGAGAACGCGGCCGGTACGGCTTCCACGGTGCGGGTCTGCAGGCCGCTGCTGACCAGGATGTGGTCGATGGCGCGGTCCGGCCGCCAGCTGGGGAAGGTCGGCACGATGCAGCCCGGGGGCTGCAGCCGGGTCTTCTGGTACAGCACCTGCATTTCCGGGCGCTCGGCCAGGCAGTTGAAGTCGCCCATCAGTACTGCGTTGGGGTGGTCGGACAACAGCTCGGCGATGAAGCCCAGCTGCGACATCCGCGATCCCGCGCCCAGCGACAGATGGGCCACTGCCACCGCCAGGCCATCGGCGCCATCGCCGAACTTGGCCAGCAGCACGCCGCGCCCGCCGATGCGGCCGGGCAGGGCGTGATCCTGCACTTCAACCGGTTCCAGCTTGCTCAACAGGCCGTTGGCGCTGGAGGCGACCCCACCCATGCGCCGGTTCGGCTGGTGGCTCCAGTAATTGAAGCCGGCGCGCTGGGCCAAATAGTGGGTCTGGTTGGTGAAGCCCGAGCGCAGGCTGCCCGGGTCGGCCTCCTGCAGGCCGACGATGTCATGGTCGCGCGCCAAGGTGGCGATCGCGTCAAGGCTGCTGCGCTTGCGACCCGCCGGCAGCGCATGTGACCAGCTGCGGGTCACATAGTCGCTGTAGCGGCGGGTACTTGAGCCGGCCTGGATGTTGGCCGTCAGCAAGCGCAGGGTCCGTGTACGGGGGGAATTCACGGCCGGGAAACGCTTCTCTTGGATCAGTGAGCCTGGGCCGCACCGCGTTCGCGGGCGATCAGGTGGTCGGCGATGCGCAGCATGTCCGGGAAGCTCTTGCCCTTCACCAGGTACTTGCCGTTGACGATGATCGACGGGGTGCCGCTGATGTGGCTGCGCTGCGCGAACTGCTTGGCCGAGTTGGTCTTGGCATTCACTGCGAAGCTGCCCATGGTGGCGGCGAACTGCTTCGGATCCACGCCGTAGGCACCGTAGAACTTGGCGATGTCTTCCACCGAATCACGGCCGCGCTCGCCCTTCAGGGTCTTCTGCGAGTGGATGGCGGCGTACAGCGCTTCGTGGGTCTTCTCCTGCACGCCCAGGGTCTGCGCGGCGTAGAAGGCACGGGCGTAGTCATCCCAGGTGCCGCCGAACATGGCCGGCACGTAGACGAAGTTCACGTCGCTCGGCAGGCCGGCCTTCCACGGGCCGACCAGCGGCTGGAATGCGGCGCAGGCCGGGCAGACGTAGCCGAAGATCTCGGTCACTTCGATCTTGCCGGTGGCCGGCTGGAACGGCT
Source organism: Stenotrophomonas sp. YJH_SMC_40 (assembly GCF_059368615.1). Classification (NCBI taxonomy): domain Bacteria; kingdom Pseudomonadati; phylum Pseudomonadota; class Gammaproteobacteria; order Lysobacterales; family Lysobacteraceae; genus Stenotrophomonas; species Stenotrophomonas sp. YJH_SMC_40. The sequence continues at coordinate 428,117 of NZ_JCAFRX010000002.1, forward strand.
GGCCGTTCGGGATCACCTGGTAGTCGGCACCTTCCACCGGGGCCGGGCCGGTCAGTGCGGCGGTGGTCGGGGCCGGTGCGGTGGCCGGAGCCGCTTCGGCCGGGGCCTTCTCGCCTTCAGCGGCAGCCGGCGCGGCGCCTTCGCTGCCCGCCGCCGGCGCAGCAGCCGGTTCGGTGGTGGCTGCCGGGGCTGCAGCCGGTTCGGCCGGGGCCGCGGTGGTGTTGGTGCTGCCATCATCAGCCTTGCAGGCAGCCAGTATCGGCAGCAGCGCTGCGAGGGCGAGGGCGTAACGGATCTTCATGGAAACGTCTCCAGCATCTGGAATGGTGGGGCCGGCGCCAGGCGCCGGCCAGAGGGAAATGATGACATGCGGCGGCGACGGCGCCGTGTCGGTGGTGGGTGTTGGTTCAGCGGCCGCGGGCAGCGCGGGCCTGGGCGATCAGCGCCGAGGCGATGCGCAGCTGGTCGTCGAAGCTGTTGCCACGCACCAGGTACTGGCCGTTGATGATCAGCGCCGGGGTCCCCGGGATCCTGGTGCGCTGGGCGAACGCGCGCGCGGCATCGACCTTCTTCTGTACGGCGTCGCCGCGCAGGGCCTGCAGGTAACGGTCCGGGGTCACGCCATACGCCTTGTAGAAGGTGGCGAGCTCATCGGCCGAGACGTTCTGCATCGGCAGCGATCCCTGCTCGTGCAGGGCCTTGAACACGGCAGCGTGGCTGCGCTTGGCCACGCCGACCTCGTCGGCGGCGTAGTAGGCCAGTGCCCAGGCATCCCAGGCGCCACCGAAGGCAGCCGGGACCGGGGTGAAGCGCACGTCGGCCGGCAGCTTGGCCGCCCAGGCTTCCAGCTGCGGTTCGAAGTGGGCGCAATGCGGGCAGGTGTAGCCGAAGACCTCGACCACCTCGATCTTGCCGGCCAGCGGCTGGAACGGGCCCGGCTGGGCGATGCGCTCGTAGTCTTTGCCCTCGACCAGCGGGGCATTGGCGGGGGTAGCGGCGCAGGCTGCCAGCGGCAGCAGCACCAGCACGGACAACAGCAGGCGGGAAATCAACCTCATCGACACGCATCTCCGTTGAAAAAAGCAACGCCGGCGCGGTCGCCGGCGTGAAGGAAACATACCGCAGGCGCGGGCCGTGGTGGCGGCCCGGGCCGACCAGTGGTGGTCAGGGGGCGGCAGCCGGTTGCGCCGACGGGGGGGCAGTGGCCACATCGTCGGCCTTGTTGTGCAGGCCCTGCAGGTAGCTCGACAGCGCCTGCACCTCCTGCTCGCTCAGCTTCTGCGCGACTGTCGCCATGATCTGGAAGTGGGCCTTGTCGGTCTCGTTGGTCTGGCCGGCCTGGTATTCCTGCAGGCGGCGCGCGACATAGCTGGCGTGCTGACCACCGATGTGCGGATAGGCCGGACCCGGATTACCGGCACCGCTGGGGCCGTGGCACGCCATGCAGGCCGGCAGGCCGCGCTTGGCGTCGCCGCCACGGTACAGCTGCTGGCCGATCTCGTAGAACTTCATGCCCTTGTACGGGCCGTCGGTGACTGCCGTGTCATCGGCGATGCCGGCGGTGGCCTTCTGCGTGGCGAAGAACGCGCCGATGTCGCGCATGTCCTGCGGGGTGAGGTTCTGTACGAATGGCACCATCGCCACCGCCGCGCCGGAACTGCGCTGCCCATTGGCGATCAGGGCCATCTGCTGGGCGACGTAGCGTTCGCTCTGGCCGGCGATGGACGGGTACATCTCCACCGTGGAATTGCCGTCGGCGCCATGGCAGGCCGCGCAGGCCGAGGCCTTGGTCTGGCCGGCCTTGGCATCGCCCCAGTGGGTCTTGCTGAAATCCACCTCCAGCGAGGCGGTGTTGATCGGCCCGTTGTCGGGCAGCGGGGTCAACGTGGTCTGCGCGAACGCAGCAGCGGCAACGACTACAGCAGTGGCAAGGGCGGATACGGCAAGAACGCGAGCGTGGCGCATGCTGAAGCTCCGTATGGACCGGGCCGGGCGGTGGCCGCCGGCATCGCCCGGATTATCAACGCCGTTTCCGCGCACGGTCAACGCAGCAGTGCAGCAAAATGCCCGCAGAGGCCGCCGGCACGGGCGCGCGGCGCCGCAACATGCGATCCTAGGCACATGTCATTGCTCATCGAACGCGCCCGTTACCACCTTTCGGCCCACAACGTGCGGCAGCTGCCGCCCGACGAAGGGGCCGAAGTGGCCTTCGCCGGCCGCTCCAACGCCGGCAAGTCCAGTGCGCTCAACGCGCTGACCCGCCAGAACGCCCTGGCCCGTGTCTCCAAGACCCCTGGCCGTACCCAGCAGCTGGTGTTCTTCCAGGTCACCCCGGAAGCGCATCTGGTCGACCTGCCAGGTTATGGCTATGCAAAGGTGCCGCTGGACCTGCAGGCGCACTGGCAGGCCTTCATCGACAAATATTTCCGCACCCGCGAAGCCCTGAAGGGGCTGGTGGTGGTGATGGACATCCGCCATCCGCTGAAGGACTACGACCGGCAGATGCTGTCCTACGCCGTGCAGCGCGGCCTGCCGGCGCACGCCCTGCTGACCAAGGCCGACAAGCTCAGCCGCAGCCAGCAGATGCAGTCCCTGCAGAAGGTGCGCAAGGAACTGCAATCGGCCTACGGCGACAGCGTCAGCGTGCAGGTGTTCTCCGGCGAAGACCGTACCGGCGTGGACGAAGCCCGCGGCGTGATCGGCGGCTGGCTGGGGCTGGAATAAGGTATTTCCGGTCGCCCGGCTGGCAGCCGGGCGCTACCCGATCGGTGGGTGCCGGCCTTGGTCGGCACACCCTCACAACGGCGAATACTCCGCCGGCACCCACGCATAGGCCTTGCCCTCGCCACGCACATGGCCCAGGCCGGGGAAGGGCAGGTGCGCACCGGCTACCCACCAGCCGTTGGCGGTGGCCTGCTGCAGCAGCCCGCGACGGCTGGCGATGGCCGCTGTGCGGTCCGAATCGGCCTCGAATGCCGCCTCCGGGTGCGCGAACTGCACCGCATGGAAGTGCAGCACATCACCCCATACCAGCAGTGACTGGCCCTGGCTGTCGAGCCGGTAAGAGACATGGCCGGGCGTATGGCCATGGGTGTCCATCGCCACCGCGCCGCCGGGCAGGGCGTCGCCGGGGCTGAAGGTGCGCAGGTGGCCGCTGGCCTGGTATGGCGCGACCGCATTGCGTGCCAGCGGGAAGGCGAAGCGCACGCCCGTCGGCGCGGTGGCCTCGCTGGCCGGGTTGAGCCAGTAATCGGCATCCGCCTTGGACAGCCACACCGTGGCATTGGGATAGGCCGGCTTGCCCTGCGCGTCGAGTACGCCGCACAGGTGGTCCGGATGGGCGTGGGTCAGCAGCACCTCATCCACCTCGGCCGGGTCCACGCCGGAGGCGCGCAGATTGCCCAGCACCTGGCCCAGGCCGGGGCCGAAGCACTGCGCGGTGCCGGTGTCGACCAGGGTCAGGTGGTTGCCCTGGCGGATCAGGAACGCATTGATCGCGGTCTGCAGGCCCTTCTTGTCTTCCGGCACGTAACGGCCTTCCAGCAGGCGGCTGACCAGCGTCGGCGGCACGTCCACCACTTCCTGCCGACCCAGCGCGACCACGCCGTCGAACAGGGCGGTGACCTGCAGCGCACCGATGCGCTGGTGATAGACGCCGGGCACCTGCTGGGTGGGGGCGGGCGAGGTGGCCTCGGCCAGCGCGACCAGCGGCAGGGACGACAGGGCCAGCAGCAGGGCGCCGCGCAGCGGCAGGGGACGCAGGGTCATGGCGGTTCTCGGTGGATGACGGGCGGTTCCGTTGTGCCCAGAGTGCCGTGGCCGGCGTGTGCGCGGCGCTCAAACCACTGCGCGGAATGCTCAGGGAAGGGGTGTTGTCTGCAGGGCTGCGCCCTGCACCCGCAGAGGCAATGGCAACGGCAACGGCCGAAGCAAAAGCTGGTTTCCTGTTGGATGGCGGGGTGGGTCCGGTTGCGGGAGACGCCGTAAACCCGTCCATGGGGGCTTGGCCGCGGCATCCATGCCGCGGACACTCCCGCAACCGGACCCGCCCCGCCTTCGACAGTTTTCCGCGATCTGTCAGCTCGTGGGGTCAGATCCGTTTTCCGCAGGAAAACGGATCTGACCCCACGAGTTTCATTCGATATCTGACAGATGTGTCGACCAAGGTCGACACCTACTAACAGTCGCGAAGATCTGTCAGAGGTGGGGCGGTGTGGGTGGGCAGGACCGTTGGCGCCATGGATGGCGCCATCGAGCCCCCATGGATGGGTTTACGGCGTGTCCTGCCCACCCACACCGTCCCGCCCTCCCACGGATAGCCGCTGTTGCTGTTGCTTTCGCTGTTGCCGTTGCCTCTGCAGGTGCAGGGCTGCAAGCCCTGCCGAACCCCCTCAAATGTCTGTGGGAGCCAGTCCGTACTGCTCGGCGAAGCGCTTGCTGAAACTCGCCGCAGACCGGTAGCCCGCGCGCGCTGCCACGGTCTTCAACGGCAGGTCCGTCGTGTAGAGCAGCTGCATGCCATGCGCCAGCCGTGCCTCGGTGAGCAGCTGGCGCAGGCTGGTGTCCTCGGCGGCAAGACGGCGGCGCAGTGTCGCGCCGCTCAACGCGAACTGTTCTTCCACATCGCGCGATTGCCAGTCGCGGGCCGGTTCGGCGGCGATGCGGTCGCGGATCTGTTCGCCCAGGCTCGGTGCCTGCGGCAGCAGCAGGTTGCCGTGGCCCTGCCGGCACAAGGTCAGTACCAGCGAGGCCAGGGCCAGCCGCGCTTCGCTGTAACGACCGTCCTGCAGCGATTGCCGCCACTGGCGCAGCACCGCGCCATGATCGATCAACGGCAGTCGCGCCATCGCCTGGCCTGGCGCGGGAAGCTCCTCGCTCCACAGCGTGCGTGCGGCCGCCAGCACTTCGGCACACAGCGGCACGATGGCGCTGAGGTAGCGGCCACTGCGTGGGTCGGGGGTGTTGACCACATCGATGCGGCAGCGCTGGGTCAGCAGCAGGATGTCGCCGGGGATGAACTCCAGCGACTGGTGCGCGGTACGCACCTGCTTGCGGCCTTCCAGCAGGATCGCGAACTGCGGTTGCGGAATCTCCACCGAGCTGGCGCCATGTTCGCGCCGCGCGGTGATGCACGCATAACCTTCGGCGCGTGCGCAGCCGGCCAGGCTGGCCATCTCGGCCAGCAGCGCGGTAACTGGCGGCAGCATGCCGGTCATGTCACCTGGGCGCCGAACACGCGACCGACGCCTGCAGCGGCGGCCATTGCCAGTGCACCCCAGAACATCACCCGTATTGCGCCGCGTACCGGCGGGGCGCCGCCGGCCTGGGCTGCCACCGCGCCGGTCAGGCACAGGCCGAGCAGGGTACTGGCCGTGGTCATCAGTGCGACCTTGTCGACCGGCGCCAGCAGGGCGGTCAGCACTGGCAGCGCCGCACCGCAGGTGAACGCACCGGCCGAGGCCAGCGCTGCCTGCAGCGGCCGGGCGCGCAGGGTATCGGTGATGCCCAGTTCGTCGCGGGCGTGGGCACCCAGCGCATCGTGGGCGGTGAGCTGTTCGGCCACCTGCCGCGCCAGCGCAGGCTCCAGGCCGCGGTGGCGGTAGATCGCGGCCAGCTCCTCCAGTTCGCTGTGCGGATCGTCGCGCAGCTCGCGCTTTTCCATTGCCAGGTCGGCCTCTTCGGTGTCGGCCTGGGTCTGCACCGAGACATATTCGCCCGCCGCCATCGACATCGCGCCGGCCACGGTACCTGCCACGCCGGTGGCCAGGATGGTCGCAGCCGAGGCGCCGCTGGCGGCCACGCCGACCACCAGGCCAGCCACCGAGACGATGCCATCGTTGGCGCCCAGCACGGCGGCTCGCAGCCAGCCGACGCGCTCGGAGCGATGCAGTTCGGGGTGTCGTGAATGGCGGCTCATGGCTCTGAGTGTACGAGGGTCAAGAGGGCGTCGGTAGGATGCTGAAACCCGTCACCGTCGCATGACGCAACGGGGTGCCACGCTATAGTGCGCCCTTGCGATGGAAGGCCGCGAGCCCCACATCCCCCGCCACCGTCCAGCGAGCCTTTCCCTTGTCGAGCCCCAGCCACGTCGCCGATACCCCCATTACCGACCGCTCGCAGCTGGTGGAGGTGATCGCCTCTGGCGAGAAGCCCCGCGCGCAGTGGCGCATCGGCACCGAGCACGAGAAGTTCGGGTTCCGCCTGGATGACCTGCGCCCGCCGACCTTCGAAGGCGAGCGCGGCATCGAAGCGCTGCTCAACGGCCTGGTCCGCTTCGGCTGGGAGCCGGTGCAGGAGAACGGCAACACGATCGCCCTGCTGCGCGATGGCGCCTCGGTGACGCTGGAACCGGCCGGTCAGCTGGAACTGTCCGGTGCGGCGCTGGAGACCATCCACCAGACCTGCGTGGAGACCGGCACCCACCTCAACGAAGTGGCACAGGTGGCCGGCGAACTGCAGCTGGGTTTCCTCGGCATGGGCTTTCAGCCGAAGTGGAAGCGCGACGAGATGCCCTGGATGCCCAAGGGCCGCTACAAGATCATGCGTTCGTACATGCCCAAGGTCGGTTCGCTCGGCCTGGACATGATGACGCGCACCTGCACGGTACAGGTGAACCTGGACTACGCCACCGAAGCGGACATGGTGAAGAAGTTCCGCGTATCGCTGGCGCTGCAGCCAATCGCCACCGCGCTGTTCGCCGATTCGCCGTTCACCGAAGGCAAGCCCAACGGCTACCTGAGCTACCGCTCGCACATCTGGACCGACACCGACGCTGACCGCACCGGCATGCTCGACTTCGTGTTCGAGGATGGCTTCGGTTACGAGCGCTATGTCGATTACCTGCTCGACGTGCCGATGTATTTCTCCTACCGCGATGGCATCTACCACGACGCCAGCGGGCAGAGCTTCCGCGATTTCATGCAGGCCAGGCTGCCGGTGCTGCCGGGCGCGCTGCCGACGCTGCGCGACTGGTCGGACCACATGACCACCGCGTTCCCGGAAGTGCGCCTGAAGAAGTACCTGGAAATGCGCGGCGCCGATGGTGGTCCGTGGAGCCGCCTGTGTGCGCTGCCGGCGTTCTGGGTCGGGCTGCTGTACGACGACGCTGCGCTGGACGCTGCGTGGGACCTGGTGCGTGACTTCACCCTGGCCGAGCGCCATGCACTGCGCGACGGCGTGCCGAAGCATGCGATGAACCTGCCGTTCCGCAATGGCACGGTGCGCGACCTGGCCCGCGAAGCCGTGAAGATTTCCGTCGAAGGCCTCAAGCGCCGCGCGGCGCGCAATGCCGACGGCCAGGACGAGAGCAAGTTCCTGGACGTGCTGCAGGAGATCGTCGAATCCGGGCTGACCCCGGCCGAGCGCAAGCTGGCGCTGTTCCATGGCCGCTGGCACGGCGACGTCGATCCGGTGTTCCGCGAATTCGCGTACTGAGTGGATTGCGGTAGTGCCGGCCGCTGGCCGGCAGCCATGCGGGGGTGCCGGCCAGCGGCCGGCACTACCAGAAGAAAAACCCCGGCATTGCCGGGGTTTTTCATTTTCCACATCTGCCTTGGATCAGGCGGCGTCCTTCATCGTCGCCATGTCGATCACGAAGCGGTAGCGCACATCGTTCTTCGCCATGCGTTCCCAGGCTTCGTTGACGTTCTTGATGTCGATCATCTCGACGTCGCTGACGATGCCGTGCTCGGCACAGAAGTCCATCATTTCCTGGGTTTCGGCCATGCCGCCAATCGCCGAGCCGGTCAGGTGCTTGCGGCCGAAGATCACGCTGCCACCGGTCAGCGGCGGGTCCAGTTCGGTCAGCACGCCGACCAGGCACATGGTGGCTTCACGCTTGAGCAGGCCCATGTACGGGTTGGTGTCATGGCCGACCGGGATGGTGTTGAGCAGGAAGTCGAAGCTGCCCGCGTGCGCCTTCATCTGCGCGGCATCGCGCGAGACCAGCACTTCATCGGCGCCCAGACGCTTGGCGTCGGCACCCTTTTCCGGCGTGGTGGTGATCATCACCACGTGCGCGCCGAGCGCCTTGGCGAACTTCACGCCCATGTGGCCGAGGCCACCGAGGCCGATCACGCCGACCTTCTGACCCGGGCCGACCTTCCAGTGGCGCAGCGGCGACCAGGTGGTGATGCCGGCGCACAGCAGCGGGGCGGCGGCCTTCAGGTCGAGGGTCTCGGACACCTTCACCACGAAGCGCTGTTCGACCACCACGTGGTCGGAATAGCCGCCGTAGGTCGGAGCGCCGCTTTCGCGTTCACGGCCGTTGTAGGTCCAGGTCGCGCCCTCTGCGCAGTACTGCTCCAGGTCGTGCTCGCAGGCATCGCAGTGGCGGCAGGAGTCGACCATGCAGCCCACGCCGGCGTGGTCGCCGACCTTGAAGCGGGTGACGTTGCTGCCGACCTCGGTCACGCGGCCGATGATCTCGTGGCCCGGCACCATCGGGTAGATCGAGCCACCCCAGTCGTCGCGGGCCTGGTGCAGGTCGGAGTGGCAGATGCCGCTATAGAGGATCTCGATGCGCACATCGTCCGGGCCGACCGCGCGGCGTTCGAACTCGTACGGGATCAGCGGGTCGGTATGTGAATGGGCGGCGTAACCACGGGCGAGGGACATGGGGAATCCTTGGCAGGGTTTGTCGAAAGGCGCTTTACAATACGCCCCGTACCCAGCGGCAAAAAGCCCGGATATCGGCATGATTCATCAAGTGAAACTGCACAATCATGGCCACTGACAATCTCACCCACCTGGCCGCGTTCGCGGCGGTCGCCCGTCACCGCAGCTTCCGCCGTGCCGGCGCCGAGCTGGCGCTGTCGACCTCGGCGGTGAGCTATGCGATCCGCGCGCTGGAGGAACGGTTGGGCGTGGGCCTGTTCCATCGCACCACCCGCAGCGTGGCCCTGACCGAGGCCGGGCAGCGCCTGCTGGAACGCCTGCAGCCCGCGCTGGGCCAGGTGCATGACGCGCTGGAGGAGATGAACCAGTTCCGCGCCGCGCCGGCGGGCCTGCTGCGTATCAATGCTACCCGCGCCGCAGTGCCGACCCAGTTGGGGCCACGGCTGGCGCGCTTCCTGCACGCCCATCCCGACGTGCGGGTGGAGCTGACCGAGAACGATGGCCTGGTCGATATCGTTGCCGAAGGCTACGACGCCGGCGTGCGCCTGCACGAGTTCGTACCCGAGGACATGGTGGCGGTGCCGATGGGCCCACCGCTGCGTGGCTTGATTGTTGGCTCGCCGGACTACCTGCGGCGGCGCCCGGCGCCACAGCATCCGCGCGACCTGGCCACACACGAATGCATCCGCTTCCGCTTCGCCAGCGGGCATCTGTACAAGTGGCAGTTCGAGCGCGGTGGGCAGGCGCTGGAGATCGATGTACCGGGGCGGCTGACGCTGGGCGAGCAGGGCACCGTGGTCGGCGCGGTGCTCGATGGCATTGGCCTGGCCTATGTGCTGGAAGACACCGCGCGGCCGTACATCGAATCCGGACAGATGGTGGCGGTGCTGGAAGACTGGAGCGAACCGTTCGCCGGCTTCGCGCTGTATTACCCGAAGCAGCGGCAGATGCCTGCCGCGCTGCGTGCGTTCGTGGACATGCTGCGCGAGTGAGGTGCTGCAGGAGTGCCGACCAACGGTCGGCACCCACCGGGGGCAGGCCATTGCCGACCAACGGTCGGCACCCACCGGGGCAGGCCATTGCCGACCAACGAATCGGGATCGGCCGGTAGATCCACGCCACGCGTGGATGGAGCAACCTTACGGCGCCTGCAACACCGGCGCCAAGAACGCCACGCAGTCGCGCAGGTGCACGTCCACCGGCGCATCCTCGGCCACCACACCGATCACGCGTTCGCGCAGCGGCTCGGCCACGGCCATCGCCAGCAGCAATCGCGCCATGCAAACAGGATCTCCCTCGCGTAGCAGCCCACGCTGTTGCTGGCGCGCCAGCCAGTCGGCCAGCAGCGCACGGCCGCGTTCGATGCCGTTGTCCAGATAGGCCTGCAGCAGCGCGTCCTTGCCGGGAAAGTCGGTGGCCAGCAGGCGGAATACCTGCACCGCCTGCGCCGACAGCGCCTGCGCGCACACCGCGTGCAGGATGTCCTGCAGCAACGGCACGACCTCTTGGGCATTGCGCGCATCGCGCTGCAGTTGCGGCGCGAAGCCGTCGGTCCACTCACGCACCGCCAACCCAACCAGTTCCTCGCGGTTGCTGGCGTGGCGGTAGACGGTCTTCTTCGCCACTCCGGCGTGCGCCGCCACCGCTTCGATGGTGGTGGCCTCGTAGCCCTGCGCCAGCAGCAGTTCCAGCGTGGCCTGCAGCACGGCGTGGCGGACTTCGGCTTCCGGCCGCGCAGGGCGGCCGCGGCGGCGGGTCGGTGATGTGGGCTCGGGCACGGTGGTGCTGTTCATTGCGCCCATCTTACCGCATCCGGACAATTGCGAAACGGTAGACGTTTCCGTATTGTCGGGACTCCCAACACCGCAGGAGACCCCGATGGATACCGCTGTGAACGCCCGCGCCTGGCTGGACCACCACGATCTGCTCGACCCGGCGCCGATGCATCTGGAGACCGGCATCCAGCGCCGCGAAGACGGCACCCTGCTGGTGGCGGTGCGCACCGATCTGCACGGCTGCAAGGGCCGCATGCTCGACTGGTGGTTCACCTTCTTCGAGACCACCCAGCACATCCGCTGGTGGCATCCGGTCGATCATGTCGAGCATCGCGGCTGGGACGCGGCCTGGCAGCGCGGGCGCAGCTACCACGGCGCCAGCATCCATGCGGTGGAATCGCTGGCCGACATTCCGCCGGTGGCGGCGCGCTTGAAGTTCCATGACCCGCGCACGTTGCTGGTGCCCGAGCGCCTGCAGGCGGCACAGGATGCAGGCGATGTATCGGCGGTGATCGCCGCGCGAATCGGCTTCGGCGACCAGGTCCGTCTGGATGCAAACGCTGACCCCTGCGACGGGCAGATGCTGCACGTCGCACGCGATACGCCGTTTGGCTGTGTGCTGCGCAGCCGCTTCGTGCTCGGCCTGGACAGCACCGATCCGCACCGCGATGCCGGCGATGCGGTCGGGCTGGGCCTGCTCAAGCACTGCTACACGGAGTTCAGTTTCCTCTCGCGCCTGCTGCCGTCGCTGTACTACGGCGAGCGCGCCAACGGCGAAGCGGTGCCGTTGCCGTGGTGAGCGGTGCAACGGTCATTCGACCAGTGCGTCGTAGCCTTCGCCGCTGAACTGGATCAGGCAGAAGCCGTGGCCGAACGGATCGGCCAGCACGGCGATGCGTCCCCAGCGGCGCTCGCGCACGGATTGCTCGAGCGTCGCTCCGGCTGCGACTGCACGTACCAGCGCGGCTTCGATGTCATCCACCACCCAATCCAGGTGCAGCGGCGTCCAATGGCGCTCGTAGTCGCGCACGTCGCCGTCTTCGGTGGCGGCGCTGCCGGCGTCGTTGTGCAGCAGGTAGAGCGGCGTTGGCCCACCGAGCAGCTCCACGGCGCCCGGGCCGAGACGGCGGCCGATGCGCAGGCCGAAGGCCCGGATGTAGAAGTCTTCGGCGGCGGCCAGGTCGGGCACGTCGAGGTTGACGATGAAGCTGTGGGCAGTGGCGTTCATGGCAGCGATGGGCGGCATCCGGTGGTCGCAGTCTAGTCCTGCCGCGTGCTGCGGCTGGTTCATCTCCTGCGCGGATTCGGGCAAGCTGGGCGGTCTCCATCGACAAGGACATCCATGAGCGCGCTATCCGGCATCGAACAGGCCACCGGCCAGTCCTTCCCGCCCCTGTTCAAGCAGCTGCATGCAGCGGATCGGTTGAGTTGGGGTGCCCCACATCCGGAATGGTCCGAGGTGGTATTCCCGACGCTGCAGGCGGATCCGCCGGTGCTGCTGTATGCCCAGGACTATGAGCCCCTGGAGGACGATGAGCTGCTCGAGGCGTGGCAGGAGCTGACTGCGGAGGATCATTACAATCCCCTGCGCACTGACCTGCAGTTGCTGCCCTTTGCGCGGACCGGCGGTGGCGACAGCTACTGCTTCTGGAGCAACGCGCCCGGCTTTGCCGAGCCCCCCGTCGTGCTGGTGTGGCATGACGATGATCGTGCCGATGTGCTGGCGGCCAGCTATCAGGATTTCCTGTTCCGCAAGATGGTCGAAGCCGTTGCTGACTACCAGGGGCCGTACACGCTGCTGTCGCACGGCGAGCTGGCCAGCAACCTGCGGCGCTGGCTGCAGAGCCACCAGCCGTTCCTGCGCGATGACCAGTACGCAGCCCTGCAGCGGCTGTTCGCCCGCGTTGACGATATCGCTGAAGGAAACATCAGCGACGAGGATGCACAGGCCATCGTCGCTGAGGTGATCGGCTTCGAGCGGTTGGACGAGTCGTTCGCCTACGTGCGCGAGGACGCCTGAAGGCCGGGGTCGGATCCGCGCGCAGCGTGGCTCTGACGCCTTGTTCGCCGAACAGGGGTCAGAGCCCTTTCCGTTGGAAAGGGATCCGACCCCGTGGGGGCCCCGTGGGGATCAGCCCGCGGCCGGGTAGTCGAGGTAGCCTGCTTCGCCGCCCCCGTAATAGGTGCTGCGGTCGGGCGTGGCCAACGCGATGTTGCGCTGCAGGCGTTCGACCAGATCCGGGTTGGCGATGAACGGCTGGCCGAACGCGGCCAGGTCGATGGTGCCCGCTTCGACCAGCTGCAGGGCGCGTTCGCGGGTCATGCCACCTGCCAGGATGACGGTGCCACCGTAGGCCTGCTTGAACTGCCGCAGGAACGCCTCGCCCAGCACCGACCGGCCCGCCTGCAGGTTGTCGTTGAGGTGCACGTAGGCCAGCCCACGCTTGCCCAGTTCCTCGGCCAGGTACAGATAGGTGGCTTCGTTGTCGGGGTAGAACGGCATGTCGAAGGTGAGGTTGTTCGGTGCCAGGCGCACGCCGATGCGATGCGCACCGATACGCTGCGCCATCGCATCGACGGTCTCCAGGATCAAGCGCGCACGATTGGGCAGCGAGCCGCCGTAGCGATCATCACGCTGGTTGATGAGCGGGTTGAGGAACTGCTCGAACAGGTAACCGTTGGCGGCATGCAGTTCGATGCCGTCGAAGCCGGCCGCAATGGCGTTGTCCGCCCCGCGCACGAAGTCGTCGACGATACCGGGGATCTCCGCAGTCTCCAGTGCACGTGCCGGAGTGGGATCGGCGTGGCCGCGGCTGCCATCGTCCAGGTACACGAACGAGGTGTTCTTCGGTGCGCTGGCCACCGGGCGGGTACCGGCGCTGACCGGTTGCCCACCGTCGGGCTGCAGCGAGGAATGCGACATGCGGCCGACGTGCCAGAGCTGGGCGAAGATCGTGCCCTGTGCGGCATGCACCGCCTCGGTGACACGCTTCCACCCGGCCACCTGCTCGGCTGACCAGATGCCCGGCACGTCGATGTACCCCTGGCCCTGCGGCGAGACCGGGGTGCCTTCACTGATGATCAGGCCAGCGCTGGCGCGTTGCTGGTAGTACTGCGCGGTGAGCGCATTGGCGACCGAGCCGGGGTTGCGGGCACGGGTCATCGGGGCCATCACAATGCGGTTGCGCAGGAGGGTGCCTGACAGGTCGAAGGGGCGGAACAGGGTGGCGGTCATGTCGGTCTTCTCGGTGCGGGGGGAGGAGCGCCAGCGGCGCGATGCCCACAGGATGGAGTTGACATGCGGGCGCATAAAGCGCTTCGATCTCCCTGAGTGTGGGACTATTTGTCCCCAATGGAGCGCGATAGATGCTGCCGCTGGAATCGTTGAATGGCCTGGTCACGTTCGTCACCACGGCCCGCTCAGGCAGCTTCACCGAGGCCGCCGACGCGCTGGGCATCTCGCGCTCGGCGGTGGGCAAGGCCATCGCCCGGCTGGAAGCGCGGCTGGGGGTGCGCCTGTTCCACCGCACCACGCGGCGCATCGCGCTGACCACCGATGGCGAGGCGTACTACGCATCGTGCGCGGCGGCGCTGGAAGAAATCTCCGCCGCCGAGGCCTGCCTGGGTTCGGCCGGCCTGCCCAGCGGGCGGCTGCGCATCGACATGCCATCCTCGTTCGGGCGCCTGGTGGTGCTGCCGGTGCTGTTGCGGCTGTGCCGGCAGTACCCGGACCTGCAGTTGACGATGACCTTCACCGATCATTTCGTCGATCCCGTCGAGGAAGGCATCGACCTGCTGATCCGCTTCGGCGGGCTGCACCAGGCCGAGCATCTGGTGGCGCGGCGGCTGGGGCGCCAGCGACTGGTCACCTGCGCATCGCCGGAGTACCTGCAGGCGCACGGCGTGCCGCGCACGGTGGAGGAACTGGCGCGGCACCGCAGCATTGTTGGCTTCCGCCACGGGCAACCGGTGTGGTGGCGGATCGGTAGCGAGGAGGACGAAGGGACATTCATCCCGAATGCGCCCTATCAACTCAATGACGGCGACGCGGTGATCGAGGCGGCCATCGCCGGGCTTGGTATCTGCCAGATGCCGGTTTCACTGGTACGCCGCCACCTGGATTCCGGCGTGTTGCGGTCGGTGCTGGATGCGCACATGCAACGGCACATCGATATCCACGCGCTGTGGCCACCGACGCGCCACCTGCGGCCCAAGGTGCGCTACGTGGTGGATGAACTGACCCGGTTGGCGGGTGAGGGATTGTTTGACTGAGCGTAGGGCTTCAGTAGCTGACGATCCGGGCGGACGTGTCTTCGCCTTCCTGAAGTGCTTCAAACACCTCGGCCAGAAGCGCGATCAGATCGCGCCCATGTGAGGTGACGAAGTAGGTCGCCAGGCTGTCGATATCGCCAGCGATATCGTCTCCCCACGGTGGACGCTGGGTTCGATCCTCGAACGACCATATGACACGGGCTGGCGCAAGCTCGGCCAGCTCTCGGCGGACCCCATGTAGTTCGGCCAGCGCGGCGGCAGCATCTGATTGCTGCAGTCTGCCGGCGTATAGCTGATTCAAGAGGATAGGGAATCGACTTGCCCAGCCATTCGGCTCCAGGTTGCCGGATATGGTCGAGAAGAAGGCATAGAGAAACGCACCACTACCGATCTCATCGGTGATGCGCCCGAGTTGGATGCCAACACCCATTGCCTGGTTCCTGATTCTGCCGATCCCACAGCATGCCCGATGCGTTTACGGGAGAAGCGCAATTGCTGTAAGTGATTGATATGAATGGATCCAACGGCACTATTGCGGAGGCGGGAGATGCCATTTCCGTCACTTTGCCAACACGCGTGTATACTATCCCCCAGTATAGTTCCGAGGTGGCCCGCCATGCCGCACTCCCCCGAAGAGAAGAAAAAGGTCCTGGCCCGCGTGCGCCGCATCCGCGGCCAGTGCGATGCGCTGGACCGCGCGCTGGAAGCCGGCGCTGACTGCGGGCCGGTGCTGCAGCAGATCGCCGCCATCCGTGGCGCGGTCAACGGCCTGATGTCCGAGGTGATGGAGGCCCATCTGCGCGAGGAGTTCGGCCAGCCTGCGGCCTCCGATGAACAACGCGCCGAACGCGTGCGCGACATGAGCGCGTTGATCCGCTCGTACCTGAAATAAACGATGGCGCAACATGGCGCCGCCCATCCTGTCATTGCCTGTCTTTGGAGAAACCACCATGAAGTCCCGTGCCGCCGTCGCCTTTGGTCCCGGCCAGCCGCTGCAGATCGTCGAGATCGACGTCGCCCCGCCGAAGGCAGGCGAAGTGCTGGTCAAGATCACCCACACCGGTGTCTGCCACACCGATGCGTTCACCCTGTCCGGCGATGACCCGGAAGGCCTGTTCCCGGTGGTGCTGGGCCATGAAGGCGCCGGCATCGTGGTCGAGGTCGGCGAGGGCGTGACCAGCGTCAAGCCCGGCGACCACGTGATTCCGCTGTACACCGCCGAGTGCGGCGAGTGCCTGTTCTGCAAGAGCGGCAAGACCAACCTGTGCGTGGCCGTGCGCGCCACCCAGGGCAAGGGTGTGATGCCCGATGGCACCAGCCGCTTCAGCTACAACGGTGAGCCGCTGTACCACTACATGGGCTGCTCGACCTTCAGCGAGTACACCGTCGTTGCCGAGGTCTCGCTGGCGAAGATCAACCCGGACGCCAACCCGGAGCACGTCTGCCTGCTCGGCTGTGGCGTCACCACCGGCATCGGCGCGGTACACAACACCGCCAAGGTGCAGGAAGGCGACAGCGTGGCCGTGTTCGGCCTCGGTGGCATCGGCCTGGCGGTGATCCAGGGTGCGCGCCAGGCCAAGGCCGGCCGCATCATCGCGGTGGACACCAACCCGTCCAAGTTCGAGCTGGCGCGCGAATTCGGTGCCACCGACTGCATCAATCCGAAGGATTTCGACAAGCCGATCCAGCAGGTCATCGTTGAAATGACCACCTGGGGCGTGGACCACAGCTTCGAGTGCATCGGCAACGTCAACGTGATGCGCGCGGCGCTGGAATGCGCGCACCGTGGCTGGGGCCAGAGCGTGGTGATCGGCGTGGCCGGTTCGGGCCAGGAGATCTCCACCCGTCCGTTCCAGCTGGTGACCGGGCGCAAGTGGATGGGCACCGCCTTCGGCGGCGTGAAGGGCCGCAGCCAGCTGCCGGGCATGGTCGAGGATGCGATGAAGGGCGATATCGAACTGGCCCCGTTCGTCACCCACACCATGGACCTGGACAAGATCAACGACGCCTTCGACCTGATGCATGAAGGCAAGTCGATCCGTTCGGTGGTCCACTACTGAGCCGCGTCATGGGCTGGTTCGATGCCCTGCGCCGGCCGCGTGCGGAAGACCCGCGCGCGGCCCTGGTGGCGCCGATCGAGCAGGCGTTGCGTGCGCTGGGCTGGGTCGACGGCGAGGTGGGACCACCGCGTGCGGTGACTTCGGCCTTCGGCAGTGACGATGGCATGCCGTTCGAGCAGTGGCTTGCGCAGGTATTCCTGCCGCGCCTCTACGAGGCCCGCGCCGACGGCCAGTGGCCACCGCGCAGCGACGTGGCGGTGGCGGTGTATCGCAACCTTGACGGCCAGCCTGGCGTCGAATCGTTGCTGCGCCTGCTGGCACAGCTGGATGAACGGATCAACCAAGGCATCCACGCCGGGCGTGGATAAGCCGACCAAGGTCGGCATCTACCGGAAGCACGCGTGCGCTGACGCGCCGCGCAGGAGAGCACCATGGAACGCATTGAACACCGCGCCTGTTTTGGCGGCTGGCAGGACGTCTACCGCCATCATTCGACCACGCTGGGCTGCGACATGCAGTTCGCCGTGTACCTGCCACCGCAGGCGGAAACACAGAAGCTGCCGGTGCTGTACTGGCTGAGCGGCCTGACCTGCACCGAGCAGAATTTCATCACCAAGGCCGGCGCGCAGCGTTATGTGGCCGAGCACGGTGTGATCATCGTCGCGCCCGACACCAGCCCGCGCGGTGATGACGTGGCCGATGCCGAGGGCTACGACCTGGGCAAGGGGGCAGGGTTCTACCTCAATGCCACCCGCGCACCGTGGGCGAAGCACTACCGCATGCATGACTACGTGGCGCAGGAGCTGCCGGCGCTGATCGAGGCGAACTTCGCGGTGACCGACGCGCGCGCGATCAGTGGCCATTCGATGGGCGGCCATGGCGCGCTGGTGATCGCGCTGCGCAACCCCGGGCGCTATCGCAGCGTGTCGGCGTTTTCGCCGATCGTCGCGCCCAGCCACGTGCCGTGGGGGCAGAAGGCCTTCCATGCCTATCTGGGCGACAACCCGGCCGACTGGGCGCAATGGGATGCCTGCGAGCTGATCGCTATGGCTGACGAGCGCCTGCCGCTGCTGGTCGACCAGGGCGAGGCGGACGAGTTCCTGCAGACCCAGCTGCAGCCGCAGCGCCTGCAGCAGGCCTGCGATGCCGCCGGCCATCCGCTGACCCTGCGCCTGCAGCCCGGCTACGACCACAGCTACTACTTCATCGCCAGCTTCATCGGCGAGCACATCGCCCACCACGCCCGCGCCCTGCAGGGCTGAGGGCTTTCCGGTAGCGCCGGCCGCTGGCCGGCAACCTGCAGCCCTGTGATTCATTGGGTTTGCCGGCCAGCGGCCGGCACTACCATCGCGGTGCACTCGGAGTGTCGTTTTGCCGCAGTGGATCACGCCGCTGTGGCGTGCCGGCGCGCTATCGTGCGCGTAGACGGCCTTGCGGATCGGGGGGATGCATGCCGGTAGTGCTGGCGCTGCTGTATGTGCTGTGCCATGGCCTGGTGCTGGCCCTGTGGCCTGGCCCCGCCGGGGTCGGCTCCTTCGTTTTCCTGACCGGCGCCCCGTTGCTGGCGGCGGCCGCCTGCCTGTGGCGGGCCCGCCGCGACCGCGCGGCACTGGGGTGGCGCGCCACGGCATTGGCACTGCTGCTGTGGGCCGGCGGCATGGCGTTCAACATGATCGACGCGCTGGGCGCCGGGCGTGCCGATTTCACCCCGCGCGCAAGCATGTTCCTGTACGTGCTGTATGGCGTGCCCCTGGTGTTCATCCTGGCCCGGGCACGCCGCGAGCGCCTGAGCATCAGCCTGATCGACGCGGCGATGGCGGCGCTGCTTGGCGTGCTGTTCTTCGTGCATGCGCAGTCGTTCGCCGCCCGCGTGGACATCGACGACCACGCATTGTCCAACATGCAACGCATGTTCGATATCCAGAACCTGTGTATCGCCGCGTTCGCCGTGGTGCGATGGCTGGCCGGCGACGTGCCCGAACGGCGCAGGTTCTTCCGCGCACTGGCGCTGTACGCACTGGCCTATCTGCTGGTGGCCTACTACATCAACCACTACACCTCCGATGATGCATTCGGTGCGTTCAACGATCTGCTGATCGACGTACCTTTTCTGCTGATCGCCTGCCTGGCGCTGGACACGAGGCCGGACACAGGCACCACGGCACACCCGCGGCTGGCGAGGACGGTGCAGGCCGCCGGTCCGATCATCCTGCCATTGCTGCTGCTGGTGGTCGGCACGCTGGTGGTCGATCATGCGCGGCCGTTGGCCGTTGCCGGCTTCGTCGTAGCCACCCTTGGCTTCGGCCTGCGCAGCGTCCTGCTGCAGACCGATCTTCTGGAACGCCAGGCAGCACTGGATCAACTGGCGCGGCAGGATGGCCTGACCGGCGTGGCCAACCGCCGCGAGTTCGACGCACGGCTGACGTCCGAGTGGAATCGCGCACGGCGCAGCGGCACCGAGCTGGGCCTGCTGCTGGTGGATATCGACCACTTCAAGGCCTTCAACGACCAGCACGGCCATCCGGCCGGTGATCGTTGCCTGCAGGCGGTGGCCGGGGTGCTGAAGGCCATAGCCGGTCGCGGTGGTGACAGCGTTGCGCGTTATGGCGGTGAAGAGTTCGCCGTCATCGTGCCCGGAAGCCCGTTGTCGGGCGTGCTGGCGCTGGCCGAGCGGCTGCGCGAAGCGGTCGAAGCGCTGCCATTGCCGGAGGGCCCGGTCAGCATCAGCGTCGGCGTGGGTTACCTGCATCCGCCGGCTCTGGCCAGTGCCGATCAGTTGCTGGCAGACGCCGATGCCGGCCTGTATGCCGCCAAGCGGGCTGGCCGCAACCAGGTGATCCTGCATGCGCACGTGCTGGATGACGAGGGCAGCACGCACGGAACGATGGACTGCTGAGCAGCTCTCTGCATGCGATCACACGGGGGGCGCGACGGCTTATCGCTGCCGCAACCAGCCGGTCGGATCGAGCAGCCTCAGCCCGACCGGTGACAACGAGCGCTGCCGCAACGGCAGGTTTGCCGCCTGCACGGCCATCGCACAGCGTGCCAGTTGCCGGCGCAACGGTGCCAGCGTGTCGTCTTCGCGGGGCCGCGCATGCCGCCATTGTGCGATGCGCAGCAGGCAGGCCAGCAGGTCCAATTCGCTGGCGGCAATGAAGGGAGAGCCGGCCGGCAGCAGATCGATCGGAGCGGCGGGGGTGGCCAGCAGCGGCAGCAGGCCGATGAAGGCGTCGCATCCCTCCTGGCCAAGCCCGAGTCCGCTCAGCTGGGCAAGGCCATCGGCCTGCAGATCGGGGTCGCGCAGCTGCCGTATCGCGCCCAGCAGCGCCTGTTCGCCGCGGCCGAACTGTCGACCGAAGGCGCGGTAGTTGACCCGGGTGGGAAACAACGGGGAACGGGAGGCCATGGTGGCTAGGGCTGTGGGTCGCGGGTTTCCACCAGCACCGGACAGGGCGCGTGGTCGATGGTCCATTGCCCGATCGAGGGTTCGAACAGGCGTTCCAGCCGGGACAGGTGGCGGTGGCCGATGACGATCAGGTCGCACTTCAGGCGCCGGGCCTGCTCGCTGATCACTTCGCCAGGGTCACCGGAGGGAATCTGCGCGATGGCGTCAATGCCGCGTTCGCGCAGCTCGGCCAAGGCTTCGGCCAGCACCGCTTCGGCCCGCGAGCGCTGGCGGGCGGCTTCAGGGTACTCGATGCGGTCGGCTTCGCTGGCATCGGCCGCCAGCGCGAATTCGGGGTCGAGCACGCACAGCAGGTGCAGGCGGCTGTGGGGGCCGGCGATTGCGGCGGCCAGGTCCAGCACGCGTGCGTGCTGGGGGCCACCATCCAGGGCGACCAGCAGGGTATTGAACATGGATGTCTCCTTGGCAGGCCGGGGATGGTCGCCGATGTCACCGCGCGCACCCATGCCGTGCGCGGCAGTCAATGAATGCGTCGAACGCAATCCACCGTGGTTGCAAGTGCCGTAAAGTCATCTGATTTACTGGAGACTGTCATGCCCCTGCCGGACCTGAACCTGTTGCTGGCACTGGACGTGCTGATTGACGAATGCAGCGTGGCCGCCGCCGCGCGCCGGATGAATCTGAGCGCGCCGGCGATGAGCCGTACCCTGGGCCGGATCCGCACCGCGCTGGGCGACCCGGTGCTGGTGCGTGCCGGCCGCGGTCTGGCGCCCACGCCCCGCGCCCTGCAGCTGCGCGAGCAGGTCCGCGATGTGATCGAGCAGGCCCACCGCGTCTTCAACGCCGGTCGTGAAGTGGACATGCGCGTGCTCGAACGAACCTTCAGCGTGCGTGCCAATGATGTGTTCGTCGGGGGGTTCGGCGGACGCCTGCGCGAGCTGTTCCGCCAGCAGGCGCCGCGCGCAGTGCTGCGCTTCGTGCCCGAGGGCGATACCGACGACGATGCGATGGCGCAGGGCCGGATCGACCTGTACATCAGCACCGCCGGCAAGCATGCGCCCGATACCAAGGTGCAGAACCTGTTCAGTACCTCGTTCATGGGCGCCGCGCGCGAAGATCATCCGTTGTTCGATGAGGAGATCAGCGCCGAGCGTTTTGCCGCCTGCGACCACATCGCGGTGTCGCGCCGCGGCTTGCCGCGTGGTCCGATCGACGATGATCTGGCCGCGCTGGGCCTGCAGCGGCGGGTGGCGCTGATCAGCCCGACCTTCCACGGCGCGATCTTCGCGGCGGCCGAATCGGACCTGATCCTGCCGCAGATGCCGAGCGTGATGCTGGAGCGGATCGTCAGCATGCGCCTGCCGCTGCGCCTGTTCCCGCTGCCGATCCCGGTGCGGACCGCCGCCATCGTGCAGGCCTGGCATCCACGACTGGACAACGACGCCGCCCACCAGTGGCTGCGGCGGTCGATCAAGACCATGTGCGAAAGCGCAGGGGAGGCCCCGCGCTGACATCTGCATGCGTGCGCCTGGCGCACGCCTGGGATGCGGGTTGCGCCATTTTTCGCAGGGTACCGGCTCCCTAGACTGCGCTCCCCGGAGTTTCACTGAGCGCATTCCAATGACCCCCAACATGCCGTGCACTGCACGGATAGGTGCCCGGCGATGAGTACGCCGGCCGCCGCTGTCCCGGCCGCCGCAGCGCCCCGTGCTGCCGCCGCCCCCGGGCTCGATCGCCGCATTCTGGTCGGCCTGTGTGGCGTGCTGCTGGCGGTGCTGGTGTCGGGCTTCAACGAGAACATCACCAAGGTCGCCCTGGCCGACATCCGTGGCGCGATGGGTTTCAGCGTCGACGACGGCAGTTGGGTCGTCGCCCTCTACAGCGCGATGTCGGTCAGCGCGATGGCCTTCGCACCGTGGTGTGCCGCCACCTTCTCGCTGCGCCGCTTCGCATTGGCGATGATCGGTGGCTTCATGGTGCTGGGCGTGCTGTGCCCGCTCGCCCCGAACCTGCAGGTGTTCCTGCTGCTGCGCGCGCTGCAGGGCCTGTGCGGTGGCGCGCTGCCGCCGCTGCTGATGAGCGTGGCGCTGCGCTTCCTGCCCCCGGGCATCAAGCTGTACGGCTTGGCCGGCTACGCACTGACGGCGACGTTCGGCCCGAGCATGGGCACGCCGCTGGCCGCGTTCTGGGTCGAGCAGGTGGGCTGGCACTGGGCGTTCTGGCAGATCGTGCCGTACTGCCTGGCCGCCATGGCGATGGTCGGCTGGGGCCTGCCGCAGGACCCGCTGCGGCTGGAACGCTTCGCCGAGTTCGATGGCGTCGGCCTGCTGCTGGGCCTGCCGGCGCTGGTGCTGCTGGTGCTGGGCCTGGTGCAGGGCCCGCGCCTGAACTGGTTCGACTCGCCGATGATCACGCTGATGATCGGTGGCGGTGCCGGCCTGATGGTGCTGTTCATGATCAATGAATGGTTCCATCCGCTGCCGTTCTTCAAGCTGCAGCTGCTGGCCAACCGCAATCTCAGCTACTCGCTGGTGACGCTGGGCGGCGTGCTGTTCGTGCTGCTGGCAGTGATCTCGATCCCGTCCGGGTTCCTGGCCAGCGTGCAGGGCTACCGGCCGCTGCAGACCGCACCGATGCTGCTGTGGGTGGCGCTGCCGCAGGTGATCGCGCTGCCGCTGGTGGCGGCGCTGCTGAACATCCGCGCGGTGGACTGCCGCTGGGTGCAGGCCACGGGCCTGGCGATGCTGGCGCTGGCCTGCTGGCTGGGCTCGCACCTGGACGTGGCCTGGATCCGCGACAACTTCCTGTGGGTGCAGCTGCTGCAGGTGTTCGCGCAACCGATGGCGGTGCTGCCGCTGCTGATGCTGGCCACCGGCGGCCTGGCGCCGCAGGACGGCCCGTTCGCCTCGGCCTGGTTCAACACGGTCAAGGGCTTCGCTGCCGTGCTCGCCGGTGGCGTGCTGGATGCCGTCGCCCAGGGCCGCCGTCATTTCCATTCCACCGTGCTGGTCGACCGCCTTGGCGAGCAACCGTGGCTGGCCGATGGCCCGCAGCTGGGCGCGCGCCTGCATGCACAGGTGCAGGCGCTGACTTCGGCCGACCTGTACTGGGTGGTCGCACTGGTGGCGCTGGCCTTCATTCCCCTCATTGCCTGGATGCCCACCCGCATCCATCCGCCACGTGCCGTGGCCTGAACCTTTCGCAGGAACCCCCTCATGACGATCAATCGAACCACCCTCAACACTGGCCTGGGCCTGGGCGTGCTGGCCCTGGCCGTCGGCGCGTGGCTGCTGCTGCGCGATGGCGGCCACCAGACCACCAACAATGCGTACGTGGTGGCCGACTACACCCTGGTAGCGCCGAAGATTCCCGGCTTCGTCAGTGCCGTGGAAGTCGAGGACAACCAGTCGGTGAAGGCCGGTGATGTGCTGGCCCGCATCGACGACCGCGACTACCGGGTCGCCCTGCAGGCGGCCCGTGCCGACCTCGCCAATGCCCGTGCACAGCTGGCCAATGCGCAGGCCGCACTGGCCCAGCAGGACTCGTTGATCGCGCAGGCCAGGGCCAGTGTCGATGTCAGCCGTTCCGAACTGACCCTGGCCAGTGCCGACCAGCAGCGTTACCGCGAACTGGCCCGTGACGGCGCCGGTACCGTGCAGAACGCGCAGCAGGCGCAGTCGAAGCAGGCCGTGGCCAGTGCGCATCTGCAGCAGGGCCAGGCCGCGCTGTCGACCGCACGCCAGCGCACCGACATCCTCAGCGCGGGCGTGCAGGCTGCACAGGCGGCGGTGCAGCGTGCGGAAGCGGCGCAGGCACGCGCCGAACTGGATCTGTCGCACACCGTGCTGCGCGCACCGATCGATGGCATGGTCGGTCGCCGCGCGGTGCGCGTGGGTGCCTACCTGACGCCGGGTACGCCGGTGGCTGCGGTGGTGCCGCTGAAGCGCGCCTTCGTGGTCGCCAACTTCCAGGAAACGCAGATGACCCGCATGCAGGCCGGCCAGCAGGTCGAACTGAAGGTGGACGTATTCCCGGGCAAGCCGCTGCGCGGGCACATCGACAGCATTGCACCAGCCACCGGCGTCACCTTTGCTGCCGTCGCACCAGAGAACGCCACCGGCAACTTCACCAAGGTGGTGCAGCGCATTCCGGTGAAGATCGTGCTGGAGCCGGGCCAGCCGCTGCTGGACCAGCTGCGTGCCGGCATGTCGGTGGAAGCCAGCGTTGACCTGGGCAGCCGCGCGCGCGCGCAGAGCGTGCAGCACAGTCCGGGCCACAAGAGCGGGGAGGGCGCATGAGCGCAGTCACCGTGTTCCGCACCTTCGTTGCGGCCAGTCTGTGCACGGCCCTGGCTGCCTGCACGATGGGTCCGGACTTCGTACGCCCGCAGGCGGAACTGCCCAGCCACTGGCAGGGTGAGGCCGTCGCCGGCAACGCCATCGACCAGGACGCGGCCTGGTGGGCCGGTTTCGACGATCCGCTGCTGGGGCAGCTGGGCAACCAGGTGCTGGCGGCCAACCTGGACCTGCAGCTGGCGGCCAACCGCGTGCAGCAGAGCCGTGCTGCACGCGGCATCACCGCCGCCGATCGCCTGCCCAGCGTCAGCGCGAGCGCCAGTGGCGTGCGTGCACGCAACAGCGAGGTGGGCCTGAATGATCCGTCCGGCAACGGCGGCCGTGATGACTACGGGCTGTTCCAGGCCGGTATCGGCCTGAGCTGGGAACTGGACCTGTGGGGCCGCGTGCGGCGCCAGGTGGAAGCGGCCGACGCGCGCGTGCAGATGGCCGAGGAGGATGCACATGCAGTGCGCATCGCGCTGCTGGCGGAAACCGCGCGTGATTACCTGCAGCTGCGCGCGACGCGGCAGCTGCTGGCGATCACCGAGGACAACCTCAGCATCGCCCACGACATCAAACGCCTGACCGAAGCACGCCAACGCCAGGGTGTGGCCAGCACGCTGCAGGTGTCCAGCGCGGCCGCGCAGGTGGCATCGCTGCAGGCACGCATCGCGCCGTTGCGGCATCGCGAATCGCAGCTGCGCAATGCGCTGGCGTTCCTGCTGGCGCAGCCGCCGCAGGCGCTGGACGCGCAGCTGCAGGATGCACGCCGTGACTGGCCGGCGTTGCCGGCCGTAGCGGTGGGGCTGCCCAGTGAACTGGCCGAGCGTCGCCCGGACATCCGTCGTGCCGAAGCGGCACTGCATGCGGCAACGGCAGGCATCGGCGTGGCCAAGGCCAGTTTCCTGCCGCGCATCACCTTGAATGGCGACGCCGGCTTCCAGGCCAAGCAGCTCGATGATCTGGATGGCTGGAACGCGCACCGTTTCAGCATCGGTCCGTCGATCAGCCTGCCGATCTTCCAGGGCGGACGGCTGAAGGCCAATCTCGCGCTGAGCAGGCTGCAGCAGCAACAGTCGGCCCTGCAGTTCCGCCGTACCGTGCTGCAGGCATGGCACGAAGTGGATGACGCCATGGATGGCTACAGTGCCGAGCAGCAGCGCACGGTGCAGCTGCACGTGGCAGTGGATGAGAGCGAGACGGCACTGGGGGCGGCGCGCCGGCAGTACCAGGCCGGCGTGGTCGACATGCTGGACGTGCTGACCACCCAGCGCATCGCACTGGACAACCAGGCCGCGCTGGCCAATAGCCAGGCCACCGCCGCGATCGCGCGTGTAGAGCTGTACCGCGCGCTGGGTGGAGGCTGGTAGTGCCGGCCGCTGGCCGGCACCTTCATGGATGTTGCGGTTGCCGGCCAGCGGCCGGCACTACCTCGCGTCCCGGTAGTTGCCAACCAGGGTTGGCACCTACCAGGGCAGGGCCTCAACGCACGTCGCGCAGTTCCCAGTGGCTGCCGGCCAGCAGGCGCAGGCG
The DNA here is from genome assembly GCF_059368615.1 of Stenotrophomonas sp. YJH_SMC_40. Lineage (NCBI taxonomy): Bacteria > Pseudomonadati > Pseudomonadota > Gammaproteobacteria > Lysobacterales > Lysobacteraceae > Stenotrophomonas > Stenotrophomonas sp. YJH_SMC_40. The sequence goes on from NZ_JCAFRX010000002.1 coordinate 454,116, forward strand.
CTGCTTGAACACGTCACTGTCGATGCGGGTGGTGGCGACCAGGTTGATGCGCAGGTCCTTCTGCTCGCCGGTCACGGTGGCAGCCGGGTCGGTCACGCCCCACTGCGGTTCCACCGCATCCGGGTCGGGCTGCTTGGCCTTCCAGCGCTCGAACAGCGTGCCGCTGCGCAGGGCGTCCTGCAGCTCTTCGGCGAAACCGGCGGCGCCCTGCGAATGGAAGGACAGGTCAGGATCGTTGCCGCGGGCCTTGGACGGGTCGGGCAGGCTGATGTGGTACTGCGCAGGCATGGAGTTCTCCTTGAAGTGCGGCAAGACTGGCACAACCGCGGTGGAATCGATGTGCAGAATCCGGCCGTGGCCGGCGCTCATTCGAACCGATGTGGCCCATCGGCGAAGCCCACGGTGACCGCGCCCTTGCCGACGTTGACCATGCCGGTCAGGCTCATCACCGATTCGTACACGGTCACGCCGTGGCCGGCGCAGACCTCCTTCATCTGTGCATAGCCGGGCAGGGTGCGCAGCTCGTCCAGTTCGCCGCCGTAGCTGACGCACACCGTCGGTGTCATCAGCCCGGCACGCACACGTTGGCCGACCACCGCGAACAGCTTCTGCACGGCGTTGTCGAAGCCCTTGATCTTGGCCACCGGCCCGGTCTCGCCGCGGTAGCCATGCAGCACCGGCTTGATGTCCAGTGCGCTTCCCAGCGCTGCACTGAGCAGGCCGACACTGCGGTCACCCTTGTGCCGCGCACGTGCGCGCATGTAGTACAGGTCGCGGGTAACCATGTAGCCATGCACGTTGCCCGCCAGTTCCTCCAATCGTTCGCGGATCTGCTGCACGCTGGCGTTGCTGTCGCGCAGGCGCACCGCTTCCACCGCCGTTACCGCCTGGGCAGCGAACAGGTTCTGGGTGTCGAGCACGCGCAGCGCGAACGGCGAGTTGTAGCCCGCTGCCTGACGCACCGGTTTGTAGTCGTTGAGGATGGCGAAGCTGGCCTGCAGCGCGTTGTCGTGGATCGGGCTGCGGGTCTTGGTGATGGTCATGCAGAACACGTGGTCGTAATCGATCACCAGCTGCTGCAGGAACAGGTCGCGGATCTGGTTGACACTGAAGGGAATGGTTTCCGCCTCGGCGCCGTGTTCGGCCACGTGCGCGTGCAGGAAGCTCAGGGTGGCCTGCTCATCGCGGTGATCGGCCAGCACGGCTTCGCCGATGCGGACGGTGATCGGCAGCAGCACGATGTTGTGCTCGGCAATGAAGTCCTGCGGCAGGTCGCAGGCCGAGTCGACGACGATTCCGATGCGCATCCGCGGCTCCCCCTCCAGGGCGGTTGTAGGTTCGGAAACGTGAAATCTATCTCAAAACCAGAGCCCGCGCCCGAGGGAAACGCGCCACCCCTGTTCAGCGATCGCGCTGCACCGCCACCGGCAGGCTGTCCAGGCGTTGCCATTCGGGCTGCTGCAGCAGGGCAGGATCGGCCAGCACGGCCGCCATCAGCGGATGGGCGTCGTTGCCCCAGAACAGTTCCTGGTCGATGGCCAGGGTCGGGACCCCGAACACCCCGGCGCCGATTGCGGCCTCGGTGTTGCGCCGCAACTGTTCCTTGACCGCCGGGGCGGCGATGGCGCTGGCGACATCCTCGATGCCCAGCTGCGCACCCGGTTCGCGCAGGGCTTCGGCGCTGTCACCGGCATGGCCGTCGCGCCAGATCCAGTCGAACAGCACGTCCACCGCCTGTGCGCTGGCTCCGGCGGCCAGGCACAGGCGCAGCGCCGACAACGGATTGAACGGATGGCCGGGCGGGAAGCGCATCGGCGTGCCCTCGGCCTGCGCGGTCCATTGCAGCTGGCGGTACATGAAACGGCGCTTGGCCGGAATCTCGGCCGGCCCGAGATTGCCCAGGTGATGCAGCACCGCGCCGAAGGCGATCGGCACGGTCTGGATCTGCGCGAACTGCGGCAACTGTTTCAGCTTCTGCCAGTGCAGGTAGGAGTAGGGCGAGACGAAGTCGAAGTACCAGCGCAGGGTGGCCATGGTGGTGTCCTTCAATGCGGTCAGGGCTGCGCATTGCGCTGCAGGTAGCGATCACGCAGGTCGGTCTGGCGCGAGCGCATCGGCATCGCACGCCCGCCCAGCCAGACCTGTTCGGCATAGTGCGCCACGTCCAGCGGGTCGCCTTCCCACAGCACCAGGTCGGCGCGCTTGCCGGGCTCGATGCTGCCGATCTGGTCGGCCACGCCGAACGCCTGTGCGGGTACCCGGGTCAGCCCGGCCAGACCGTCAGCCCAGGGCAGGCCGTTGGCCACTGCATTGCCAGCCAGCTGGCGCATCTTGCGCGCATTGTGGGTGGCGTCGCCGCGCTGCACGAAAGAAACCGCCACGCCGGCACGCTGCAGGCGCGCGGCGTTTTCCAGGGTGGCACCGAGCTGATCGAAGCTGGCCGGCAGGTTGGCCAGCACGTCGACGAATACCGGCACGTGCGCAGCGGCCAGCTCCGGCGCGACCTGCCAGGCTTCGCTGGCACCGGCAATGGCGATCTTTACCTTCTCGCGTGTGGCCCAGCGCAGCAGCTGGCGGATGTCCGAGGCACGATCCACCTCCACCACGATGCGGCCCTGGCCGGCCAGGTAGCGACTGAGCGTACGGCGCCCGGCCGGGGTCAACAGCGCGTGCGGAGAATCCACAGCAACCTGGCCGCGTGCTTCGTCGACCATCTGTTGCAGCAGCATCCATTGCGCGGCGCGCGAATGGCCGGTCAGTTCGGAGGCGGCCGCGCCGATGCGCAGGAACAGGGCACGCGGGCCGATCGGGTCGGCGCTGCCGTCCAGCCGCATCACGCCGCCCTGGCCGGCCACGAAACCACCACCGGTGGCGGCCCCCAATGCAGTGAAGCCGATGCCTTCCAGGCGCGTGACCGGAATCAGCACCGAGGCCGGATTGTAGGCGAGGGTGACGTCGAATTCCGGGCGCAGCGGCTGCTCGCCGAGCTTCAACGAACTGTCCACCGTGCTCGATTCACCTGAGACCTCTTCGATGCCGGTTTCGGTGATGCCACCGAACAGGGCCGGGGTCAGCGGCCTGCCATTGGCTTCGACCACGGTCGCCCCGGCCGGCGCGGACAGGCCGGGGCCGACCGCGCGGATGATGCCACCCTGGACCAGCACATCGGCGTTGTGCAGGCTGCCGCGTGCGCTGGCCGTGTGCACCGTTGCGTTGCGCACCAGCAGGTCCTGTGCCTGTGCGGATGCGGAGATGCAGGCCAGCACCATGACAGTAGCGCCGAACCATGCTCGGCTGCCCTTCGCGGCAGACTGCGTCAACTGCTTGAGCACCACCATCAGCGCACCTCCTGGCCAAGCTGGAAATCAGAACGCGGCGTCGCTGCCGGTGCACTGCGGTCGTACAACCTGCGGCCATCAATGAAGACCTGCTCGGCCAGCGCATACGAGCTGAAGGGGTTGCCGTTCCAGACCACCACGTCGGCCATCTTGCCGGCCTCCAGGGTGCCGGTCTGGCCTTCAATGCCCAGCGCCCTGGCGGCGTTGGCGGTCATCCAGGTGATGGCGTGTTCGGGCGTGATCTCCGGCATGCGCGCGCGGCGCGCGGACGCCATCACCTTGGCTGCTTCCTGGTTCAGGCGCTGGATGCCCTCGGGTGAATCGGAGTGGACGATGGCGCAGCTGTTCTTCGGCCGGTCGACCAGCGCGATGTTCTCCGGAATGCCGTCGAAGGCTTCCATCTTGAAGCCCCACCAGTCGGCCCACAGCGCACCGCAGACGCCGTCGGCGGCCAGCCTGTCGGCCAGCTTGTAGGCCTCCACGCCGTGGTGGAAGGCGGCTACCTTGAAGCCGAATTCCTTGGCCAGATCGAGCATGGTGGCCATCTCGTCGGCGCGGTAGCAGTGGATGTGCACGCGGATGTCGCCTTCGATCGCGCCGGCCAGTGTGTCCAGCTTGAGATCGCGCTTGCCGCCGGCATCACCGGCGCTGTCGCCCTTGTCGCTGCCGAACCAGCTCTTGCGCTTGGCCGGCTTGGGCTTGTTCTTGGCGATGTAGTCGGCGGCATCGATGAAGGCGGCACGATAGCCGGCCACGTTGCCCATGCGCGTGGCCGGGGTCACGCCCTTGCCCTCGCCATAGACCCGCTTGGGGTTCTCGCCGCAGGCCATTTTCAGGCCCCACGGCGCACCGGGGAACTTCATCGCCTGGTAGGTGATGGCCGGGACGTTCTTCAGCGTCACGCCGCGGCCACCGACAAGGTTGGCCGAGCCCGGCAGCACCTGCATGCTGGTCACGCCGCCGGCCAGCGCGGTGGCGAAGCCCGGGTCCTGCGGCCACACCGAATGTTCGGCCCAGACGTTGGCGGTGACCGGTGCGGTCATCTCGTTGCCATCGCTGTGCGCACCGACGCCCGGGCTGGGATACACGCCCAGGTGCGAATGCACGTCGATCAGGCCCGGAGTGACCCACTTGCCTTGTGCATCAATGCGGGTGACGCCCGCATCGGCCTGCAGCTGGCGGCCGACGGCAACGATGCGGCCGTCGCGCAGCAGCACATCGGCGTTGTCCAGGCGCTGGCCGGTACCGGTCAGCACGGTGGCGTTGTGGATCAGTACCGGCGCATCGGGATGGGCCTGGTAGGTGCTGGGGTAGGGATCGGCGACAAAGCGCGAGGCGCCCACCGCCGGAGCCGTACTCAATGAAAGCAGCGCCAGGGCCACCCCGGCGCGCAACAACGTCGATGCCATGCAGTTCCCCTTGCAACCTGGTCCAACCGCCGACGCTAGCCCGGTGGTGGCGGGCTTGCCAAGTGACCTTCTTCACAGGACGGTCGACGGCGGCTCGACTGCACCGGCCGGGTGGCCGAAAATACCCGGTCCCCCGCCGTACCGGACCGCCCATGAAAAGCAAGCAGGAAATCGTCGACAACTGGCTGCCCCGGTATACCGGCGTGCCTCTGGACCAGTTCGGCCAGCACATCCTGCTGACCAACTTCGGCGGCTACCTGCATACCTTTTCCGAGCTGACCGGTGCGCCGGTCATCGGCCTGGACCGGCCGATGGCAAGCGCCACGATCGACGGCATCACCATGATCAACTTCGGCATGGGCAGCCCCAATGCCGCGATCATCATGGACCTGCTGTCGGCGGTGATGCCCAAGGCGGTGCTGTTCCTGGGCAAGTGCGGCGGCCTCAAGCGCAAGAACCAGCTGGGCGACCTGGTGCTGCCGATCGCTGCGATCCGTGGCGAGGGTACCTCGGGTGACTACCTGCCGCCGGAAGTGCCGGCGTTGCCGGCGTTCGCGCTGCAGCGTGCGGTCTCGACCATGATCCGCGACCTCGGCCACGACTACTGGACCGGCACCGTCTACACCACCAACCGCCGGGTCTGGGAACACGACGAGGCGTTCAAGGAGCGGCTGCGGGCGATGCGCTGCATGGCCATCGACATGGAAACCGCCACCGTGTTCGCCGCCGGCTTCGCCAACCACATCCCCAGCGGTGCGCTGCTGCTGGTGTCGGACCAGCCGATGATCCCCGATGGGGTCAAGACCGAAGCCTCCGATGCCAAGGTCAGCTCCCAGTTCGTGGAAAACCATATCCAGATCGGTATCGAGGCGCTTAAGCTTATCCGGCGCAACGGCAAGTCGGTCCGCCACCTGCGCTTCGACGAATGATGATGATGGCCTGGCGCGGCGCGCCGGCCCTGGGGAGTAGGTGATGGACGTTGCCGCGCAAGTGGTGGAATTCTGGAAGGAGGCGGGCCCCGCGAAGTGGTTCGCCCGCGACGACGCGTTCGACGCGCAGTTCCGCCAGTTGTTTCTGGATGAGCATTTCGCCGCCGCTTCGCGCGCGCGCGAACATTGGCTGGGCAGTGCCGAAGGGGCGCTGGCCCTGATGCTGCTGCTCGACCAGTTCCCGCGCAACTGCTTCCGGGGTACTGCCCATTCCTACGCCACCGATGGCCTGGCCCGGCATTACGCCATGCGCGCCATCGAGGAAGGCCTGGACCTGCAGCTGGTGCCGAAGCTGCGCGCCTTCATCTACCTGCCGTTCGAGCACTCCGAGGATCCGCTGGACCAGGACCGCTCGGTGGCGATGTTCGACGTGCTGGGTGACAAGGAATACCTGCAGTACGCCGAACTGCACCGCGACATCATCCGCCGCTTCGGTCGTTTCCCGCATCGCAATGCCGTGCTGGGCCGCTTCCCCACGGCGGAAGAACTGGATTACCTGGCCGAAGGCGGGTTCGCCGGCTAAGAAAAAGGGGACGGAGGGAATTAAGTCGTTTGTGCCATAAACGACTTAATTCCCTCCGTCCCCTTTTTCAGGGCCGATCAGTACTTCGGCACGCCGTTGTCCACTTCTTCCGACCAGGCGTTGATGCCGCCGGTGACGTTGAACACCTTGGTGAAGCCCAGTGCGCGGAACTGCTCGGCAGCCTGTGCGCTGCGGCCGCCGTGGTGGCACATGAAAGCCAGTGCGGTGTCCTTCGGCAGGGCCTCCAGCTCCGCACGGCCGTTGCCGTCGAAACTCTTGAACGGCACGCCCACGGCAGCGATCTCGCGCTCCTCGGCCGGGCGCACGTCCACCAGGGTGATGTTGCCGGCACGCACCAGGTCATCGGCATCACGCACGCTGATTTCCTGCACCGGCTTGGGTGCGTTCGGATTGTCGATGGCCAGGCCCTTGCCGCGGATGTCGTCCACCCAGTCGATGGTGATGCCGTTGGCGCGACGCGCGCTGGCCAGGTCGAACTGCACGCGCAGGCCGTTGGACTCGGCAGCGATCGCGCCTTCGTCGTGCGGAGCCAGCTGGAAGTTCGGCTGGAAGCCGGCGTCGATGCTCAGCTGCAGGGCAGCGCCCGGAGCGTCGGCCAGCGCGCCCTTGAGCATTTCCACGGCGGCCGGGGTGACGGTGATGCTCGGCGGGGTGCGGTCCGGTGCGGCCAGGCCCAGCACGCTGCTCAGCTCGCCGCTGGCGGCCATCTGCAGCACGATGTCGCTGCCACCGACCAGTTCGCCGTCGATGTACAGCTGCGGGATGGTCGGCCAGTCGCCGTAGGCCTTGATGCCTTCACGGATTTCCTGGTCGGCCAGCACGTTGACGTGGGCGAACTCGACGCCGAGATCCTGCAGGGCGCCCACGGCCTTGGCCGAGAAACCGCACTGCGGCATCGACGGCTGGCCCTTCATGAACAGCACGACGCGGTTGGCGTTGAGGATGGATTCGATGCGCGAACGCAGGGCGGGATCGAGGGACATGGACGTCGGGTTTCCGGGAATTCGAATCATCAATTCTACCCCTCATGGCATCATGGGGGATGAGCAACGCAGGAACATTGCATCGCATCCCGACCCGGCCCTGGCGCTGGCTGCCCTGGCTGGTGGCGTCGCAGTTGGCCGTGATCCTGGTATGGGTACTGGCAGGCTGGCACTGGGGCCTGCCGCTGATGGTGGCCAGCCACGCGCTGTTCATGGTGCCGATATTCCTGCCCAACAGCCGCTTCTACGCACCGGTGCTGAGCCGGTTGCCAGAGGCCGGCAACAGCGTCTGGCTGACGATCGATGACGGCCCTGGCCCGGAAACCCGCGCCGTGCTCGACCTGCTGGACCGCCACCAGGCGCGCGCCACCTTCTTCCTGGTGGGGGAACGTGCGCTGGCACAGCCGGAACTGGTGCAGGAGATCCTGCGCCGCGGCCACGACCTGGGCAACCACAGCCACAGCCACCCACAGGCGCGCTTCTGGCGTCTGGGCCCGGCGGCGATGCGGGCGGAGATCGAGGGCTGCCAGCATGCACTGCAGGCCCTGAGCGGGCATCCAGTGCGCTGGTACCGCTCGGTGGTGGGCATGACCAATCCGTTCGTGGCACCGGTGTTGAAGGCGCTGGGCCTGGTGCGCGTGGGCTGGAGTGCCCGGGGCTACGACGGCGTCGGCTGCACGCCGGAGGGCGTGCTGGCACGGCTGCTGCCTGACCTGCAACCCGGCGCCATCGTGCTGCTGCATGAGGGCGCCGCCCACGGTCACAATCGGGTGATCATCGAACGCGTGCTGCAGGCGCTGGACGAGCGGGGGCTGAAGGCGCGGCTGCCGGTCCTGTAAACCAGGCTTCTGGCCGCTTGGGGCAGCCAGGCTTGGGCTCGCCCCTACAGGAATGGTCGCGAGGCCATCCACGCATGGCGTGGATCTACCGCAACAGCACAGCCGAGCGTGGGTTCGGCCCTACAACGCGGGGCGTTTGGCCACCAGCAGCCAGCTGTTGAAGGGGGTACGCCCGTGCAGCGGCCGGGGTGCGGTCACCTGCAATCCAGCTTCGGCAAGCGTTGTCTGCAATACCTGCGGATCGGGGTAGTGGCGCGGTCGCGTGCCCATCCAGCCGATCAGCCAGGCCAGCCGGTCCGCCACCCGCGTGGTGCGGTCGCGGCCATCGCCGGTGGCCAGCGGCGTGCGCAGCAGCAGGCGGCCGCCGCGGGCCACCTGTGCGCTGGCCGCGCGCAGCAGTGCCTGCTGTGGGCCCGCGTCCAGGTACTGCAGCACGTCCAGCAGCAGGACGTGCCCGGCCTGCGCCGGCAGCGGCGCCTGCACATCCACGCAATCGAAGCGCACGTCATGCAGGTCGGCGGCAGCACGCTGCGCGCGGGTGATCTTGCCGGCATCCACGTCCACGCCAAGGTAGCGCTGGGTACCGCCGCGCTGGCGCAGTACATGGGCGAACAGGCCCAGCCCGCAGCCGAGGTCCAGCACCGGCTGCCCATCGTCAGGCAGATGCTGCAGCACGCCGTCGTACAGCGGATCGCTGCCGAGCTTGCCACGGGTGTAGTAGTAGTCGCGGCGGCTGCCCCAGGCCTGCGCCGGGCGGAAGGCCTCGGCAATCAAGCGGGCCTGCGGGGCCGTCAGGGGAGTGCAGGGCAGGGGCGGGCCGTTCCGTGGCGTGCCGTCCATCGCCTCAGTCCGTGCCGCCGAGCAGGTGCGTGGCCACCGGAAGGGCGCGTGCGCTCCACAGCGCGTACATCCGCGCCGAAGGGTGCAGGCCATCCTCGGCGATCATCGTCGGGTCTTCGCCCTGTGCGCGGCTGATATCGGTGATGTCGACGAAGGCCACGCCCTGCTGGGTGCTGATCACCTCGGCTGCCGCGTTGAACTCGTCGGTCTCGATCTCGATCGCGGCCAGGTCGCGGCCACTGCCTGCGCCGAACGGGGTCGCGCCCCAATCGGGGAAGGACAGCACCAGCACGCGTCCGGCATCACCGCCAGCGAAGCCGATCGCCCGCTGCAGAAGCACCAGGAACTGGCTGCGGTATTCGTCCAGCGGACGCCCGCGGTACTGGTTGTTGACGCCGATCAGCAGGCTGACGAAATCGAACGGCCCCTGCGGCGCAGCCGCATCGATGCCCGCATCGAGTTCGTCGGTGGTCCAGCCGGTGGTCGCAATGGTCTGCGGATCGGACAGCTCAATGCCCTGCGCACGCAGCGTGGCGGCCAGCTGGTGCGGCCAGCGGCCTTCGACTGCAACCGCTTCACCGATGGTGTACGAATCGCCCAGCGCCAGGTAGGACAGCGCCACGCTCAGGCCACCGAACGGCGCGGCTTCAGCGGCACGACCTTGGTCGCGTCCTCGGCACGCCGCGCCAGCACGCGGTCGATGCGCGCGAACACATCGCGCATCACCGAGGCCTCCGGCATCAGGGTCACGCGGAAATGATGGCGGTAGGGCACGTTGAAGCTCGAGCCCGGCACCACCAGCACGCCTTCGTTGTTCATCAGGTCCAGCGCGAAGTTGTGGTCGTCGAAGCCCTTCGCAGCGGCGCCGACCACGGCCGGGAACGCGTACAGCGCGCCGGCCGGTGCGACCAGCGACAGATGTTCGCTGGCTTCGCAGGCCTCGATGACCGCGCGGCGGGTTTCATACAGGCGGCCGCCCGGCGTGCACAGCTCGGAAATGGTGTCCGGACCGTTCACCGCGGCCTCGATGGCGTACTGGCCCGGCACGTTGGCGCACAGGCGCAGCGCGCCCAACAGGTCCAGTGCCGCGCGGAAGTCACCCAGGCGGGCATCGTCGCCGCTGAGGTGGGCCCAGCCCACGCGCCAGCCGCAGGCGCGGTGCACCTTGCTCAGGCCGCTGAAGGTCAGGCACGGATGATCACCGGCCAGCGGCGCGACCGGCTGGAACACCGCGTCGTCGTACAGGATCTGGTCGTAGATCTCGTCGACCAGCAGCAACAGGTTGTGGCGGCGTGCGATCTCGACCACGCGCTCCAGCAGTTCGCGCGGGTAGCTGGCGCCGCTGGGGTTGTTCGGATTGATCAGCACGATGGCGCGGGTGCGCGAGGACACCAGTGTCTCGATCTCGCTCGGGTCCGGCTGGAAGCCGTTCTCCGGTGCGCAGCGGTAGTACACCGGACGGCCATCGTTGAGGATGGTCGAGGCCGACCACAGCGGGTAGTCGGGCGAGGGAACCAGCACTTCATCGCCCGGGTTGAGCAGCGCACGCAGCGACAGGTCGATCAGCTCGCTGACGCCATTGCCGAGGAAGACACGGTCAGGGTGCGCATCGGGCGCGCCACGACGGGCGTAGTAGCTGGCGATGGCTTCGCGCGCCACCGGCAGGCCCTGCTGGTGCGTGTACGGGTCGGTGCGGCCCATGTCGTCAGCGATCGCACGCTGCAGGTGCTCCGGCGCGCGGAAGCCGAAAGCGCCCGGATTGCCGATGTTGAGCTTGATCAGCTTGCGGCCCTGCGCCTCCAGCTCCCGGGCTCGCCGCGCCAGTTCTCCGCGGATTTCGTAGCGCACTTCGGAAAGGCGCTCGCGGATGGCCAGGGGCTTGGGCGAGTTGGTGGACATGGGAGCTGGGCCGTCAAAAGGCATGGGGCTTCCATCCTACCGGAATTGCTGCAATGCATGGCAAGGGCGCCGGGCCCGTCATTGCTGGGCTGGCAGGGCGCCGGCACAGGTAGAATGGCGGCGATGACCCAGACCCCCGATTTCATCGCCCTGCAGACCATCGGCTGGCCCTGGCCGGGCCCGGCGCAGCAGGCCGACTGGCAGGCCGCGATGGCCGCACATCCGCAGGCCCGCCCGGCACGGGTGATCGAACAGCACCGCACCCACTACGTGGTGGCCGATGGCCCGGACGCGTCGATCAAGGCCGAGTCGCTGCCGGAATGGCAGCGCCCGCGCTTCCCCAGCCATGAACGGCCGGCGGTGGGTGACTGGGTGCTGCTCGATGGCATCCGCATCGTCGCCCTGCTGCCGCGTCGTACCGCGATCAAGCGTGGTGCTGCCGGCGAGCATTACCACCAGCAGGTGATCGCGGCCAACATCGATACGGTGTTCATCGTCTGCGGCCTGGATGCCGACTTCAATCCGAGGCGCATCGAACGCTACCTGCTGCTGGTCGGCGGTGGTGGTGCCGAACCGGTGGTGGTGCTGACCAAGGCCGACCAGACCGAGTACAGCGAAGACGCGCTGGCGGTGCTGGAGGAGCTGGAGATGCAGGGCATCGCGCTGCATGCGATCAACGGCCTGGATGCCGACAGCGTGGCGGTGCTGCAGCCGTGGCTGGGCCCGGGCCGCACGGTGGTGCTGGTGGGCTCGTCCGGTGCCGGCAAATCGACGCTGACCAACACCCTGCTGGGCGAGCAGCGGATGAAGACCAACGCGGTGCGCGCCAACGATTCGCGCGGACGCCACACCACCACGCACCGCGCACTGATGCCGCTGCCGACCGGCGCCTGCCTGATCGACACCCCCGGCATGCGCGAGCTGAAGCCGACCGGTGAAGAGACGCTGTCCGAAGGCGGCTTCGCCGATATCGAAGCGCTGGCCGCACAGTGCCGTTTCAACGACTGCAAGCACCAGCAGGAACCGGGCTGTGCCGTACGCGCAGCGATCGAAGCAGGTGAGATCGAAGAGAGCCGGCTGCTCAACTACTTCAAGCTGAAGGAAGAAGTGGCCGCCGCCGCCGCCAAGCTGGCGGTCCGCCAGGCCGAGACCGCGCAGGAGCGTGGCGGCAAGAAGGGCAAGGGCCAGCAGTTCCGCCCGGCCGGCAAGCCGCGTAGGCGCTGATCGGTACCGCGGGGTCGGATCCCATTGCACCGCAATGGGCGCTGACCCCTGCAATGACCCCGCCTCTGTCTGCTTCGGGCGGGTGCCAACTGCCCGCTCCTGATAGGTGCCAACCCTGGTTGGCACGGGTGTGTCCGAAGCCCGCCGTCGGCGGACGCCAACCAACGTTGGCACCTACCAAAGCAAGGGCAGGGCGCTATAGTCCGCGCATGGAACCGACTGCGACGCTGGACCGTGACGTGGCCCACCATGCAGCGCTCGATGCGCGCCTGGTCGAGGCCGTGGGAGGCATCCGCCTGCTGGGCCTGACCAGTTGGCCGGCAACGGTGCAGGCACCGTTTCTGGACAGCTTGGCACGTGGTCAGCCGGTGCTGCCGAAGGTGGATTACCCACGGCTGGACTTCAGCGAAGAACGTCGCGCGCTGGCCGCGATCGCCGCCGATTGCGACGACAGCCACCCACTGGGCCACTACGTGCGACAGTCGGCGCAGAGCTGGGACCTGGCCGCGCAGCTGCTGGAAGGGCTGGGCACCGCGGCGGTCGATACCTGTTCAGTGCAGCTGTTCGGCGCACCCGAGCAGCCGCTGCCGGGCAATGGCCCGAGCACGCGCGAAGCAGCGCGCCACTTCATCCAGATTGCCGCCGAACTGGACCACGAACTGCTGGCGCCGGAAGAGCAGGTGCCAGTGTCGGCCATCGCCCTGCAGCTGCAGCTGCAGAACGACCTGGATGCCTTCTTCGAATCGCGCATCATCCAGGTACAGCTCGACCCGGAACTGGTGTCCAAGGCGGCTGCCGGTCCGACCCGTATCCGACTGCGCACCAGTGCCCGCTTCAGTGCCTACGACCGCGCGCAGCTGTTCCACCACGAAGCGCTGGTGCATTCGCTGACCGCATTGAACGGCCGCGAACAGCCGGTGCTGCCGAGCCTGGCATTGTCCTCGCCACGGGTGACCGCCACCCAGGAAGGTCTGGCCACCTTCGCCGAGCAGATCACCGGCAGCATCGACATCGAGCGCCTCAAGCGCATCAGCCTGCGTACCGAAGCAATTGCGATGGCACGCGAAGGCGCCGATTTCATCGAAGTGTTCCGCTATTTCTGCGATGCGGGGCAGAACGCAGAGGAGAGTTTCGCCTCGGCACAGCGCGTGTTCCGCGGCGTGCCGCCGAGTGGCGGCCTGGCCTTCACCAAGGACACGGTGTACCTGCGCGGCCTGGTGTCGGTGCACACCTTCTTCCGCCACATGCTGGCCGAGGACCGCCTGCAGGTCTGTCGCTGGTTGTTCGCCGGCAAGATGAGCCTGACCGATGCGATCGCGTTCGCGCCGTTGTTCGAGGCGGGGGTGCTGAAGCCTCCGCGCTGGCTGCCGCACTGGGTGAGCCGGGCGAATGGCCTGGCCGGGATGCTGGCGTTCTCGCTGTTTGCCAACCGGATACGGATGGACCAGCTGGCGCCGGAATGAAATGCGTTGGCGGATCCTCCTGCGCCTGCCTGCTATCGGCTGGGAGGAGGCGGGGCACCCTGGTCAGGACACGCAAAAGCCCCTCCATGGTGCTCGATGGCGCCATCCATGGCGCCAACGGTCCTGACCAGGGTGCCCCGCCTCCTCCAGACAATTTCCTGCGGGCGCGGCAGCAGGTCCACCAGAGGGATTGCGCTTGAAAAGCAAAGAGCCGGGCATTGCCCGGCTCTTTGCTTTTGCTCTTGCTTTCCATTGCCTCCGCGCCGGCGCGGGGAACTGTCCAGCGGGGGTAGGCAGGCCCATGCAGGACCGTGAGGCGCATGGATGCGCCGATCGAGCCCCCATGGATGGGTTTACGGCGTGTCCTGCATGGGCCTGCCTACCCACGCCATGCAGGAACAATCAACGCGCTGCAGCGCCCGCTTTCGATTTAGAACTCCGCCGCCACCGTCATGAACAACTGCCGCGGTGCGCTCGCATGGATCGCATAACGCGTGCCCTTCGGATCAGTCGGTGCGAACGAACTCAGCTGGCCGGCATAGCGCTTGTTGGTCAGGTTGGTCGCATTCAACGACACCCGCACGTTGCGCAGGCCCAGGCCGGGGCCGAAGTCGTAGCCCGCACCGGCGTCGAAGGTGGTCACGCCCGGCACCGACTGGTCGTTGGTGTAGGTGTAGTAGCGCTTGCCGGTGTACTTGGCACGCAGGCTGGCGAAGAAACCGTCGCGGTTCCAGCTGATCTCACTGGAGGCCATGCGCTGCGGCGTATCCACCGTGATCTTGCCGGCCACCGGAACGATGGCGCCGCCCGAGGTGTAGTCATCCTCGTAGGTGGTCTTGTTCCAGGACAGCGCGTTGTACCACTGCAGGCCGTCGATCGGCTTGAGGATGAAGGTCAGTTCCGCGCCGTAGCTCTTCACCGAACCGACGTTGATGAAGCGCGTCACGCACTCCGGACGCGTGCCGACTTCGATGCTCGAGCACGGGTTCAACGACAGCAGGCGGTTGTCGAACTTCACGTTGTAACCCGCGATCGACGCCTGGTACTTCTCGCCGAAGGTACGGAAGCCGGCTTCCAGGCTCTTGGACTTCTCCGGCTCCAGGCCAGCGCTGGCCGCGAACGATTCCGGCGACACCTGCAGCGGGCCGCCGCTGCCACCGCCGACGAAGGCGGCGATGTTTTCGGCGTACGAGGCGAACAGCTCGTTGTTGGCGTTGAGCTTGAAGCCCAGGCCCACCTGCGGCAGCACCGATTCCTTGGCGGTCAGCGTGCCCGAGGCGATGCTGGTTTCCACGCCCGGCTGGGCGGTGGCACGCATGCGGGTGTTCGGGCTCTTGATGCCCACGTCCACGGTCAGGCGCTGGTCCAGGAAGCGCATGCGGTCCTGTACGTAGAACTGGCGCGTGCGGATGTCGAAGTCCTGGTTGAACAGCAGGCGATCAGGATTCTTCAGGTACAGGTCGTCCAGGAACGGGCCACTGATGTAGTAGAAGTTGCGCGAGACGTTGTGGTCGTTCTGCTCATACCACAGGCCGGCTTCCAGTTCGTGGATGCCCACCGTCCACGACAATGCGGCGGTCAGGCCATCGCGGTTGATCGTGTAGTTGGTGCTGCGGATCGAGATCGGCAGCATCCTGTCGGTGCCCGGGTAGGACGGCTGGCCCGGTGCCCACCAGTGGCCCTGGCCACGGTTGTCGTGGTGGTAGGCCAGCAGCTTCAGGCGGCCCTGCTCGCCCAGGCGCAGGTCGGCATCGACCGAATAGAGATTGTCGTCGCGCAATGCGCGGCTCTGGTAGTAGGCATCGTCGATGCTGTTGACGCCGCCGCTGAACTTGCAGCGTGCCTTGTTGTAGGTGCCCGGCGCGCAGTACGCAGCGGCGACGGCGCGATCCCAGTCCGGCGCGTAGATGTTCCAATCCCAGCCCAGGCCACGCGCCAGCATGTCCTTGGACAGGTAGGCGTAGTTGGCCTGGCTGGCGCGCGAGGTGGCCACGAACGCACCGAAGCGGTGGTCGCCGACATTCCACACTGCCTTGGCGTTGAACTGGCGGGTGGTCTGGTTCTGGTAGGGCGCGGCCCACATGTCCTGGTCCTGGTGCACGCCGGACACATAGGCTGAGAAGCCGTTGATGTCACCGGTATCCACGCGCAGGTAGCCACGGCGCTGGCTGTTGTCGCCGACGGTGACGCTGGCGCGGCCACCGAACTCGGTGGACGGGTCCATCGAGAAGTACTGGATGGTGCCGCCCAGGTTGCTGGTCGAGGCCACGCCCAGCGAACCGATGCCCTGCGACAGCTCGGCACCGGCCAGGTTCTCGGCGATGATCGCGCGGGCGATGCTCAGGCCGTTGTAGTTGCCGTAGCTGTTGTCGCCCAGCGGGATGCCGTCCAGCGTGTAGCCGAGGCGGCTCTTGTCGAAGCCGCGCAGGCTGATGGTCTGCGATTCTTCGTTGGCGCCGAAGGCATCGTTGGACTGCACCGACACGCCCGGCAGGCGGTCGAGGATCTTCTGGCCGCTGGTGCCCGGCGGCAGCACCTGCTTGTCGACGGTGGTGATGCGCTGCACCTGGCGGGTCTCGCCCTGGCCGATCACGGAGACGGTATCCAGCGTCTGCGCGCTCAGCGCGGCATCGGTGCTGGCGCCGGTATCGGCGGCGGTGGCGGCATGGGCGCTGGTGGCGGCGGAGAGCGCAATCGCCACGGCGATCGTCAGGTGTCGGGTCTGCATGGTGGTCCGTTGCATTGGGGGTGGTCACCGGCACGCGTGCGCGGTGCATGGCCACTATGCGAACGGAACATGAAACCTTCTTTACGGAAAACCAACGAACGGTGCAGGGCAGTGGTGCGTGTCCTGCAACATGTTCGTCATGGTGGTAGGCCGGTGGGAATCAGAAGCGCTCCCCAGGCCAGCTCAATTTGAGCTGGTCCATGCAGTCACGGTCATGTTCGGAGAATGAGAACCCGATCTGGATGCCGTTCACTACTGTGCCGAACACCGTCGACTCGTCCAGGCTATGCCCTGACGGCACGGAAAGGACATTGAAGTCGGGGTAGCGACGACCCATCTGCTTTCGCGAGATGCAGGCGCCGCTCAGCCGCAGCGTAATGCCTTTGATGATTCGCCCCGACGCGTCGGTGTAGATCTGGCCAGAGGGCCCCTTGATCCTCCCAGCGACCGCGAATGGCGCCAGATCGATGGTGGCGCTGTCGCCCCGGCCCATTCTTGCTTCCGAACGCGAGCCGGCCGGAGCCAGGGGTGACAGCTGCGCGACAAGGTCAGAGCGTGACAGCTGCAAGGACCAGCGCTCCACGAGCCGCCAGGTTGCATCCGCCTCTTCCGCAGTGGCAGCGGACGTGGCTGCTGTTGCAGAACCGGCAACCAACAGGCTCAGGATCAGAAGAAGTTCAGGGACGGGCTGCGATCGCTTCATCGTAGATTCTTCCGTAGAAGTCGTTGTAGTTCTCGCCGGTGGTTGAAGTTACGTTGTTGTCGCAGAACAGCTTACCTACCTGCCGGTCCAGGTCTTCACCGCCGGCATCGGCCTGTGCGATGAGGCCAGGACCGTTGGACGCAGCTACGCCGATGTCGTAGTACCCCAGGCTGGTCACCAGAAGCTCACTGCGCGCGGTGAGGTTGTTGAGTACCGCTTTCCCCTCCATGGTGCAGAAGTGCTGGATGAACGCACCTCGGGTGCTCAAGGCGATACCTTCGAAATACAGTGCGTGTCCCACTTCATGGGCAATGGCTGCGATCCGGAAGTAATAGCCTGCAATGTCGGAGGAATCGCAGTCGAAGGACTGGATGTAGATCCGGATGGGATCGCGATTGGTATAGGACGCGGGAGCCCAGGCGAAGGTCCACTCCGGATGGCCGGTGATCTGCGCGTCGAGCGTGGGCGCGCCTGGGATCAGCCAGTCGGGGCAGCCCAGGCCCGTGATCACCCGCATAGGCGGGGGCTCCGCGCGGGTCGGTGTCGCCAGCAGCGTAGTGGCGACCACGAGAAGCGCAATCAGCAATGCACGCATGCCAACCTCCTTGATCCGCGATTCCAGCCGTTCATCCATCGGGCTCGGCGAGCGCTGGCAGCTATAGCACCGGTTCTGCCGATGTATCGGGAAGTGCGTCTCAGAAATGCAGAAACAAAAGGGGCCGGATCACCTTCACAACTGAAGGTGATCCGGCCCCCGCGCACTCCGTGGGGGAGGGCTCAACCCATGTACAGGCCACCGTTGACCGCGTAGTCGGCACCGGTCACATACGAGGCTTCATCCGACGCCAGCCACGCGCACAGGCCGGCCACTTCCTCGGGGCGGCCCAGGCGGCGAACCGGCACCGAGGCAGCCAGCCGGTCCAGTACATCCGGCGGGAAACTGCTGATCGCCTGGCTGGCGATGTAGCCCGGCGACAGCGTGTTGACGGTGACCCCGCGCGACGCAACTTCGGCAGCCAGCGCACGGCTGAAGCCATGCATCGCGGCCTTGGCGGTAGCGTAGTTCACCTGGCCGATCTGGCCCTTGTGGGCACTGACCGAACCGATGTTGATGATGCGGCCCCAGCCCCGCGTGGCCATGCCGTCCACCACCTGCTTGGTCAGGTTGAACAGCGCGTTGAGGTTGGAGGCGATCACCGCGTTCCAGTCCTCCACCGTCATCTGCCGGAACAGCAGGTCGCGGCTGCCGCCGGAATTGTTGACCAGTACATCCACCTCGCCGACTTCGGCGCGGACCTTGGCGAACGCCGCGCTGGTCGAGGCCCAGTCCGTCGCGTTGCCTTCGGAGGCGATGAAGTCGAAGCCCTGTTCGCGCTGCTCGCGCAGCCAGTTGGCCTTGCGCGGCGAGTTCGGCGCGCAGCCGGCAACCACGGTGTGGCCGCTGCGGGCCAGGCTCTGGCAGATGGCAGTGCCGACACTGCCCATTCCACTGGTGACGTAAGCGATTCGAAGCGTCATTGCAGAAGGCTCCTTGGCAAAGGGTCAGGCGGCGAGGGGATACAGGCCGAACAGCAGGCTGCCGACCATCAGCAGCATCGAGATGGCGATGGCCCACTTCAGGGTGAACTTCTGGTGGTCGGCGAATTCGACCTTGGCCAGGCCCACCAGCAGGTAGGTGGACGGCACCAGCGGGCTGAGCAGGTGCACCGGCTGGCCGGCCAGCGAGGCGCGTGCCATTTCCACCGGGGTGATGCCGTAGTTGCCAGCGGCCTCGGACAGGATCGGCAGCACGCCGAAGTAGAACGCGTCGTTGGACATGAAGAAGGTGAACGGCATCGACGCCACCGCCGTGATCACCGCCAGGTACGGGCCCCACGATTCCGGAATCACCGCCAGGAAGCTGTGTGACATCGCTTCGACCATGCCGGTGTTGTTGAGGATGCCGGTGAAGATGCCCGCGGCGAAGATCAGCGACACCACCGACAGCACGTTGCCGGCATGGTTGACCACGCGGCGGCGCTGCTCGGCCAGGTTCGGATAGTTGATCACCAGGGCGATGGCGAAGCCGACCATGAACAGCACCGGCATCGGCAGCACGCCGATGATCAGCGCGGTCATCAGTGCCACGGTCAGCGCCAGGTTCACCCACAGCAGCTTCGGGCGCTTGATGTCTTCGGCGTCTTCCACGGTCGGCAGCGGATTGCTGTCATCGGACACGCTGTTGTCCATCCAGCTGCCGCCCTTGGGCAGGGTGACCACGCCGAGGCGACGGCGTTCCTTCAGGCCCAGGTACCAGGCCAGCAGCAGCACGCCGGCACAGGCGATCACCATCGACGGGATCAGCGGCACGAACACGTCGGCCGGGTCCACGTGCAGCGCGGTGGCCGCGCGTGCGGTCGGGCCGCCCCACGGGGTCAGGTTCATCACGCCGCCGGCAAGGATGGTCACGCACGTCATGTTCAGCGCGTTCATGCCCAGCCGCTGGTACAGCGGCAGCATCGCCGAGACGGTGATCATGTAGGTGGTCGAGCCATCGCCGTCGAGCGAGATCAGCATCGCCAGCACCGCGGTGCCAAGCACGATCTTCATCGGATCGCCCTTGACGAAGCGCAGGATCACCCGCACCAGCGGATCGAACAGGCCGGCGTCGATCATCACCCCGAAGTAGAGGATGGCGAACATCAGCATCACGCCGGTCGGCGCGATCTTCTTGATGCCCTCCAGCATCATCTCGTCGATGCCGGCACCGAAGCCACCGATCAGCGCGAACAGGATGGGAATGGTGATCAGGGCGACGAGCGGCGACAGGCGTTTGCTCATGATCAAGTACATGAACGTAATGACCATGCCAAAGCCGAGGATGCTCAGCATCATCTGCGGACTCCTTGCGAAAACAGGACGTGGGGAGTGGAAGGGGCCCGGGCGGAATGCCCGGAATGTCGGGCCTAGAAGTCGTACTGCAGGCGGCCGGTGACCGCGCGCGTGCGGTCCACCGTCACCCCGGCCAGGCGATCACGGTTGCGGCTTTCGATCACGTTGAGCATGAAGCGCAGGTTGTCGCGCAGGTACCAGTTGCCACCCAGCGTCCAGGCTTCGGTGCTGCCGCGACGCAGGTCCGGCGCACCGTCGAGATGCTGCGCGCCCCACATCTGGTCGTAGCGCAGCGCCACTTCGAAAGCACCGGCCTTGTGCCGGATGTCCTTCACCCGCGCGAATCGACCGGTCTTGCGGTCGTAGGCACGGCTTTCGCCGGTGACGAACCAGCTGAGCATGCCGTAGGCCGCCATTACATCGCCGCGCTGCGCGCCGTCGTCGAAGGTGGCGCCACTGAACTCGCCCTGCCACGACAGCGGGCCGCGCACCTGCGCGTATTCCAGCGACCACTTGTTGACGTCGGTATCGCGGCCGGCGGAGAAGTCGACCAGGGTCAGGCGGCTGTTGTCGGACAGATGGCCGGCCGGGCGCGGGCGGATGCGCAGGCCGGGCACGCCGTTGGCGCCGGGATTGTCGTAGGCCTCGCGGGCCAGCGACAGGCCCAGGTGCAGCACGTCGCCATCGCTGGGCGAGGGCGCCCAGGTGACGCGGCCACCGGCAGCGCGACCCTTCACCTGCCAGGCGTCGATGCTCTCCAGGCTGTAGAGGCTGGCCGCCCAGGTGAAGTCACCGGGGTTGGCCTGCCAGGACGCACCCAGGCGGTACAGCGGCGCCAGCGTGGTGCCGGCGTTGCCGCGCTCCAGGAAGCTGCCGTAGTTGGAGCTGGTACGGTCATCCAGCGAGAAGTACTGCTTGAACTGGCCCACGGTCAGCTTGCCGGCCTTGCCGAAGCTGCGTGCCAGGTACACGTCCTTGGCCTCGACGCGGTCGCCGGAGAAATCGGCTTCCAGCTTGTAGTCGACCACGAAGAACTTGCCGGACACGTCAACCCACGCACGGCGGATTTCGGTGTCGTCCTTGTTCGGGGTGCCCCGGTTGTCGTTGTCGAAGGTGGCGAAGTCCAGGTGCAGGCGACCACCGAGGGTGGCGGTGACCGGACGGTCGTCTTCGGCGGCGAAGGCCGGCGCCGACAGGGCAGCCAGCGCCATCATGGCGGCAGGGCGCCGCCAGGCAAACGTGAATTCCACAAACCCTCCCAGGTGCGCGCCAGGCGCGCGGCAATCGTGGGCACCGGACGGTGCGCGGCCGCAGTCTGGGTCGCGCAAGCTGTCATCGTCCTGTCAACGGATTGTGCGGTGCAGCGTAAAGCGGCCCGCTGCCACCTCCGGGCGGGGCGCGGCGAGCGCGGCAGCGGCATGCGGTAGCATTCGTTTCCCTTCCCACCCCCGTGCCCATGCGCCTGCTGCTGGTCGAAGACAACCCGGATCTGGCCGATGCGATCATCCGCCGCATGCGCCGCAGTGGGCATGCCGTGGACTGGCAGGCCGATGGCCTGGCGGCGGCCAGCGTGCTGCGCTACCAGAGCTTCGACCTGGTGGTGCTGGATATCGGCCTGCCCAAGCTCGATGGCCTGCGCGTGCTGGCCGGCATGCGCGAGCGCGGCGACAGCACGCCAGTGCTGATGCTGACCGCGCGCGATGGCATCGAAGACCGCGTGCAGGCGCTGGATGTCGGCGCCGACGACTACCTGGGCAAACCGTTCGATTTCCGCGAGTTCGAAGCACGCTGCCGCGTGCTGCTGCGGCGTGCGCGTGGGCAGGCCAGCGAAGTGGTGCAGATCGGCGGCTTCCAGTTCGATAACGCCGCGCACCGGGTCAGCCTCGACGGTGAACCGATCGAACTGCCCAACCGCGAATATCGGTTGCTGGAGATCCTGGTCGGCCGCCTCGGCCAGGTGGTCGGCAAGGACGAAATCGGCAACGGCCTGTTCGGCTTCGACGACGAAGCCGGTCCGAATGCCATCGAGCTGTATGTCGGTCGCCTGAGAAAGAAGCTGGCAGGCGCACCGCTGCGCATCACCACGGTGCGCGGCGTTGGCTACCTGCTGGAAGCCAGTGACGGCAGCGCCGACGCCGATGGCTGACGCGCGTACCGCGAATGCCGCACCGGGCTCGCTGCGGCGCACGTTGCTGCTCTATCTCGGCGCGTTGCTGGCGGTGTTCGCGGTGGCCCTGCTGTTTGCGGCGCGCGGCTATGGCCAGCGCGCCGCCAACCGTTCCTACGATCACCTGCTGGTGTCCTCGGCGTTGTCCATCGCCGATTCGGTGGCCCTGGTCGATGGCCAGTGGCAGGTCGATCTGCCCTATGCCGCGCTGGACCTGCTGGCGATGGCCCCGGAAGACCGTGTGTTCTATCGGGTCGCCGACAGTCGCGGCAACCTGATCACCGGCTACGGCGACCTGCCGGCGCCACCGCGCCGGCCCGGCACGCAACCGCAGCTGTTTGATGCGGCGTACAGCGGCGAGACCGTGCGCTTCGTGGTGGTCGGCCGCAGTTTCGCCGCCGCGTCGGCGCAGGGCGAGGTGCAGGTGCAGGTCGGCCAGACCCGGCGTGCACGTGAAGCGGTTGCGCAGGACATGGTCAACCGTGCATTGCTGGCGATCGGTGTGCTGTCCGGGCTGCTGCTGGCGCTGGTGGCCTTTGGCGTGCATCGCGCGTTCCGGCCATTGGTGCGGGTGGAACGCGAGCTGTCGCGCCGCGAGCCGTCCGATCTGAAACCGCTGGATGCGCGCGTGCCGCGCGAGATGGACCAGATGGTGGCGGCGTTGAACCGCTTCATGGAACGACTGTCCAGCAGCAACGAGACCTTGCGCGCGTTCATGGCCGAGGCCGCGCACCAGATGCGTACGCCGTTGGCTGCCCTGCGCGCGCAGGCACAGCTGGCGCTGGATGACGACGACCCCGAGGACATGCGGCGCAGCCTGCAGGCGATCGAACGCAATGCCACCCACATGAGCCGGTTGCTGAACCAGCTGCTCAGCGATGCCAGCGTGATCCATCGCTCGCATCTGCAGCGCTTTGCAGCGGTGGACCTGGCCGAGACCGTGCACCAGGCCCTGCATGAAGTACTGCCGCAGGCCGGCCCGGCACCGCGCGTACAACTGGCGATGACCGCCGAACCCGTGCAGGTGCACGGTGATGCGCTGCTGCTGCGCGAGGCGATCAAGAACCTGGTCGACAACGCCCTCAAGTACGGCGGTGACGGTCCGTTGCAGATCGCGTTGACCGTGGAAGGCGGGCAGGCCGTGCTGACCATCGCCGACCACGGTGCCGGGATTGCCGCCGCCGATGCCGAACGCGTGTTCGAGCGCTTCGCCCGTGGCGAAGGCGCGCCGTCCGGCGGCGCCGGGCTTGGCCTGGCCATCGTCAAGCGCGTGGTCGACAGCCATGGCGGTCGCATCGACCTCAGCAACCGTCCGCAGGGCGGGCTGGTCGCCACCATCCGTCTGCCCCGGAGTACGCCATGATCCGCCTGTTCGCTGCTGCCGTTGCCTTGCTGCTGGCCCTGCCGGTGCTTGCAGCACCGGGCGACGTGCGCCGCTTCCCGGCCCAGGCAAAGGCCACTGCGCAGCTGCGCATCCACGGCACCACCGACATCGAAGTGTTCGCGGTAGTGATTGCCGACTACCAGCGGCTGCACCCCGGCACTGAGGTGGTGTACGAGGACATCATCACCCAGGACCTGTACGCGCGGTACCTGCACGACCGCGGCGGACCGGCATCGCCGGACCTGCTGATCTCCAGCGGCATGGACCTGCAGACCAAGCTGGTCAACGACGGCCACGCGCTGCCGCATCGTTCGGCGCAGACCGCTGCGCTACCGGCCTGGGCGCAGTGGCGCAACGAGGCCTTCGGCATCAGCTACGAGCCGGTGGTGATGGTCTACAACACCCGCGCACTGCCGGCTGCGAAGGTGCCGCACACGCGTCGGCAACTGCTGGACCGGTTGCGCGCGGAGGGAGCACCGCTGCGCGGCAGGGTCGGTACCTATGACATTGAGCGCAGCAGTGTCGGCTACCTGTTGTCTACCCAGGATGCGCAGCGTGGCAGCATCGCCGGCGCGTTGCTGGGCGCGCTGGGCGACAACGACGTGGTGCGCGAGGAGCGCACCGGCGTGCTGCTGGACAAGGTCGCCAGCGGACAGCTGTCGCTGGTCTACAACGTGCTCGGCTCCTACGCGCAGGCGCGCATCGACGCGGGTGCGCCGCTGGCGATCGTGGAGCCCGAGGACTACACGCTGGTGGTGCTGCGTACCGCGGTGATTCCACGCACCGGCCCACACCCGGAAGAAGCCCGGCGCTTCCTCGACTACCTGTTGTCGCCACGTGGCCAGCAGGTGCTGTCGCGCGAGGCACGCCTGATGCCGATCGTGACCGGCAACGCACGTGGCGACGATGCGCCCGGCCGCAGCCGCCGCCCGATCCAGCTCGGCCCGGGCCTGCTGGTGTACCTGGACGCGCTCAAGCGCCGCCAGTTCCTGGATGCCTGGCGCAGCAGCGTGGAGCCGGCAGGGCGCTGAGGCTCCGGCCTGCCCGTACAATGGCGGCATGAGCGAATACACCATCCTGATCGCCGATGACCACCCGCTGCTGCGTTCGGCGGTGGTGCAGTCATTGCGGCAGAGCCTGCCGCTGGCGCAGGTGCGCGAGGTCGCCAGCGCCGAGGCATTGGCCGAAGCACTCGACGCGCACCCGGACGTGGACCTGGTGCTGCTCGACCTGACCATGCCCGGTGCACACGGTTTCTCCGCGCTGCTGCACGTGCGCGGCTCGCATCCGGACATTCCGGTGGTGATCCTCTCGTCCAACGACCATCCGCGGGTGATCCGTCGTGCCCAGCAGTTCGGCGCGGCTGGTTTCATTCCAAAGTCTGCTCCGGCCGAGACCATCGGCGAGGCGGTGCAGGCGGTGCTCGATGGTGGCCTGTGGTTCCCGGCGATGGCCGCCGAACGCTCCGAGGCCGACGCACTGCTGGCCAGCCGCCTGGCCCAGCTGACCCCGCAGCAGTTCCGGGTACTGCTGTGCCTGGCCGATGGCCTGCTCAACAAGCAGATCGCCTACACGCTGGGGTTGGCCGAGAACACGGTGAAGGTACATGTCACTGCGATCCTGAAGAAGCTCGAATGCCACAGCCGCACACAGGCAGCGGTACTGGTGAAGGCGCTGGAGCCTGAGGGCGACGCCGGCATCGGGTTGTAGTTTCCAGCCAACGGCGCAGCCCCTCGTGGGTGGGTTTGGGTTGGTCGCTGAAAGCAGAAGCTGCGAGCGGGCCGGTCGAGTTGGGTGCGCGGGGGACGCCGTGAATCCGTCCCTGGAGGCTTGGCAGCCGCTTGCTCGTGTGCGCTGTCCTGCGCACACGGCAAGACCCGGGTTGGGCGTCCTGCCCAACCCGCCCGAGGCATGCCTCGGGCCCATGCGGCTGACACCCCCGCGCACCCAACCCGACCGACCTCTGACAGATTTCGGTGGCCTGTCACCCACGGAAGAGAAAAGAAGATCAAAAGCAAAGGCAGCCTGGCAGGCCATTTTTCGTAGAGCCGAGCCCACGCTCGGCTGCTTTCCGGCCCGTCCGTGAGGCCGAGCATGGGCTCGGCTCTACACGAGCAAGCGCAGCGCGCGACCCGCTTTTGATCTTTTTTCTTCTCCGAGGGTGGACGCGCACGGAACGTGTCCGTGGCCGGGCAGATGGGCTGCACAGGGGCGTGAGCCGGATGGATGCGGCGACCGAGCTTACAGGGACGTACTTGCAGCGGCCCCTGTGCAGCCCATCTGCCCGGCCCCACCGATGAACTGCTTTGTGCGACCACCCACGAGGGGCTGCGCCGTTGGCTGGAAACTACCCGCGATGGCGGATCAACAACTGGCTCATCAACGCCCGCAGCGCCGGCGGCTTCACCGGCTTGGCCATCATTCCCCAACCGCGCTCGGCGGCCATCTCACGCAATCCCGCATCGCGCTCGGCGGTGACCAGCACCACCGGTGGGCGGGCCTGCCACAACTCGGCCAGCGTCTCGTACAGCACCGGCCCGTGGTGATCGCCCATGCGCACATCCAGCAGCACCAGTTCCGGCACCGCGCCTGTTGCCGCCAGCTGCAGCGCCGCCTGCGGGCCGTCGGCCAGCGCCACCTCGCAGCCCCAGCGCTCCAGCAGCGCGCGGCTGGCGGCGCAGACGTGCGGATCGTCGTCGATCACCCACACCCGGCGACCGCGCAGCGGATTGTCCGCGGCCGGTTCCTGCACCAGCACCGGCACAGGAGCAGTAGCGGGAATCGCGCTGGCTTCGCCGAACGCCACGCCCACCGCGAACACGCTGCCCTGGCCCAGCTGCGAGCGCAGGCGGATCGGGTGGCCGAGCAGCCGACCGATGCGGTCGACGATCGCCAGGCCAAGGCCGGCGCCGCGCTGCTGGCCGTCGTGCAGGCGGCGGAACTCCTCGAAGATCTCGCCCTGCAGCGCATCGGGAATGCCGGGGCCCTGGTCGTGAACTTCGATCCACAGCAGGCCTTCGCGGCGACGGCAGCCGAGCAGCACGCGGCCACGTTCGCTGTAGCGCAGTGCGTTGGACAGGAAGTTCTGCAGGATGCGGCGCAGCAGCGCTTCATCGCTGACCACCACCGCAGCGGTATCGACCCAGTCGACCACCAGCCCACGTGACTGCGCGGCGATGCCGAACTCGCGTGCCAGCGTCTGCAGCAAAGGCCCGAGCCGGAACGCCTGTACGCGCGTGGGCAGGCTGCCCGATTCCAGGCGCGCGATATCCAGCAGGCTGTTGAGGATCGCATCCTGCGCGGCCAATGCAGCATCGATGTGGTCGCTGGTCTGTTGCTGCGCCGGGTCACTCAGCTTGCCGCGCAGCACCGAGACGAACATGCGCGCCGCGTTGAGGGGCTGCAGCAGGTCGTGCACGGCCGAGGCAACGAAACGGGTCTTGTAGCGGTTGGCCTGCTCGGCTTCGCGGCGTGCTTCTTCCAGATCATGGGTGCGCTCGGCGATGCGGTGCTCCAGCGCATCGGCCAGGGAGCGCAGTTCGCGCGCGGCGTTCTTGTAGCTGGTGATGTCGGCATAGCTGGTGACGAAGCCGCCGTCAGGCAGCGGATTGCCACGGATCTCCAGCACCGTGCCGTCGTCCTTCTCGCTCTCGCGCATGTGCGGGCGGCCGCTGCGCAGGTGGTTCAGGCGACGCTCGATTGCTTCATCGACCGGGCCCGGACCGAGCAGGCCACGGCGTGCGTTGAAGCGGAACAGTTCCTCGATGGGCCGGCCGACGCGAACCAGGTCCTGTGGGAAACGGAACAGTTCCAGGTAGCGCGAGTTCCACGCGACCAGGCGCAGTTCGCGGTCGATCACCACCACGCCCTGCGGCAGGTGTTCGAGGCTGCGGCTGAGTCCGCTGTCGGCGTCGGTGGCCGCCTGCAGCAGGCCATCCTGTGCGGTGCGCAGTTCCTGTGCGTGCTGCTTGAGCAGGGTTTCCAGTTCGCGGCGGCTGCGCAGGCGATGCTTGGCCAGGCGTCGGCGCTGCTGCACGAACAGCACCAGGAAGCCCAGCGCCAGCCACGCGGCACCGCCGGTGAGGGCGGCCGCGCGACCGGCGGCGGTGGCGGCGCTGGCGTCGTGCAGCAGATGCAGGTTCCAGCCTTCGGCGGGCAGCGGCAGGCTTTGCCACAGCATCGGCTGCGGCAGTGCGGGATCGAGCAGGCGCACCATGCGGCCACCATCGGCAAGCACGTCTTCAGTACGCGCGCGCAATGACTGCAACGCGCGGTCGGCGTATTGGCGGGCGTCCAGCATTTCGCGGCGCTCATCGGCGCCCAGCGGGCGCAGCAGGCGGTAGCGCCAGCTGTCACGGTTGGCCAGGAACACCACGTCATGGTCGTCGCTGGCCAGCACCACGTCCGGGCTGCTCAACCATTCCTGTTCCAGCGCCGACAGCTCGACCTTGATCACCACCACGCCGAGCCGCTTGCCGTCTTCCTCGATGGCCTGCGACAGGTAGTAGCCGGGTACGCCGGTGGTCATGCCGATGCCGTAGAAGCGGCCGCGGCCCTGCGCCAGTGCCTGCCGGTAGTAGGGGCGGTAGCTGTAGTTCTCGCCGACGTTGCTGGTCGGCTGGTCCCAGTTGCTGGCCGCCACTGCCACCCCGTCATGGCCGACCAGGGTCAGGGTCGAGGCACGGGTGACTTCATTGGCGCGTTGCAGCTTGAGGTTCAGCCGCTGCTGTTCGGTGGGCGAGGGCGGCACACGCAGGGCGTGCAGCAGATCCGGATCCAGCGCCAGTACCTGCGGCAACGTGCCGAAGCGGTCGATGCGCTGCTGCAGGCCCTGGCCGTACAGCTGCAGCTGGCGTTGCACCTGGCTGCTTTCCTCGCCGAGGGCGCGCCGCCAGGCGTAGTGGCCGGCGGCGACCGCACAAAGCACGGTGCCACCGACCATCACCAGGATGGTCAGCAACAGCATCCGGTGGCGGCTGAGCCAGTACATGGCGGCAGTCTACGCAGGGCCGGCGGGCGTGGCGTGCACGCCCGCCGGGATCTGACGTGGAAGGGGTCAGAAGTGCATCTGCGCGCGCAGCTCGAAGATCTCCGGCGTGCTGTGCACACCGCGACGGCTGGCGTCGACCTTCACGTAGTTGGCCTGGAACTTGAAGTGGCTGGTCAGGTACCAGTTCGCGCCCAGGGTCAGGTCGTGCTGGCGGCCACCAAGGATGCTGCCATCGTCCAGGTCCATGCGGCTGTAACGGGCCACCAGTTCCACCGCGCCGTAGTCGTGCGCCGGCTTGATGTTGGCCACGGCACCTGCGTTGTACGGGCGCGACTCGCCGGTCAGCACCCAGCTGGCCATCGCGTACTGGCCGCTGCCGGTGTAGTCGGGCTTGCCGTCATGGCGGGTGACCGTGGCGCGCAGGGCTTCGGCCTGCAGCGAGAACGGGCCGCGGATCCAGATGCCTTCCAGGCCGGTGCGGCGGATCTGGTCGGCGGTGACCAGGGCGCCGGAATCGACGTAGCGGATGTCGGTCAGGCCGGCTTCCGGGCGTGCGCGAAGACGCGCGCTGGCCTCGTGGTGCACGTCACGGCCATCGCTGTAACCGCGCGGATTTTCCTGCGAGTAGGCCAGGCCCAGGTGGATCACGTCACCGGGCGCCTTCACCGGGGTCCACACCGCACGTACTGCCTGGGTGGTGCCGGGGTTGTCACCCTGCAGGTCCTTGCCGCCATAGGCGCCGGCCTGCAGCAGGTACTGCGGGCGCTCCAGCACCCATTCCACGCCGGTGCGGCGGCCTTCGTAGAAGGCCTGCACGGGCAGCGCGGTTTCCAGGAAGCTGCCGGCGCGCGAAGAGGTGTTCGCATCCAGGCCGACCGGGGTCTTCATATAGCCGAAGCGGAAGCGGCCGATATCGCGGCCGAAGAAGGCCTTGCTCTCGAAGCGCACGAACACGTCCAGCCAGGTATCGGACTGGAAGTCGTAGTAGACCATCGCGTCGTAGACGCCCTTCTTCTTCAGCGTCGCACCGAACTCCTTGCGGCGCACGGCGTCGTCGTCCTCCAGGCCGCTGCCCGAGGAGAAATCGTTGTAGTCGTAGGCGATGTTGGCGGTAGCGGCCAACTCGGTGCCGTCGCCGAAGGCGTACTTGGTCGGCCAGTTGTCGAAATCGGCAGCCGAAGCGAAGGCGGGAAGCGCGGCCAGCGACAGGGCCAGCAAGGTGGGAATCGGGCGCATGTTGGGTGCGGCTCTCTCAGATTGCGTGTGGACAGGACAACAACGGCCGCAGGGGCCGAAACTTTCGCAATGACGCGCCCGGCCGTTCAGCACGGGCCACCGGCCTCCCCAGGATCGGGCGGTGCGGCGCCAGTGTAGGCATCGCCGCCACCTGAACCGGGGGGCTAGTACCAATAGGTTATCTGCGCCGGCGTGCCCGGCGCGTACAAAGGCGTCCATTGGTCGCACCTCCTGCGCATGCAGCACAGGGCCTGCGATCAGTTTCCACGGTAACGGTTCCCGTGCTGTCCCGGGGCCGTACGTGCCTGAAAACGCCCCTTCCGGAGTCCGCCATGCACATCCCGACCGCAGCCCCGGCGCCTGCAAAGCCGTTGCCGATCTATCGCCAGCTGTATTTCCAGGTGATCGTGGCGATCGTCCTGGGCGCCATCCTCGGCCACTACGAACCGCTGATCGGCGAGAAGATGAAGCCGCTCGGCGATGCCTTCATCAACCTGGTGAAGATGATCATCGCGCCGGTGATCTTCCTCACCATCGTCACCGGCATCGCCAGCATGACCCACCTGCGCACGGTGGGCCGGGTGTTCGCCAAGGCGATGGCGTACTTCCTGTTCTTCTCCACGCTGGCACTGATCGTGGGCATGATCGTGGCGCACGTGGTACAGCCCGGCGCCGGCATGAACATCAACCCGGCCGAGCTGGACCAGACCGCGGTGCACAGCTACGTCGAGAAGTCGCACGACCTGACCCTGGTCGGTTTCCTGATGGACATCATTCCGAAGACGCTGGTGAGCGCCTTCGTCGACGGCAACATCCTGCAGGTGCTGTTCATCGCGGTGCTGTTCGGCATCGCGCTGGCCTCGGTGGGCGAGAAGGGCAAGCCGATCCTGAACTTCCTGGAGGCGCTGGTCGCCCCGGTGTTCAAGCTGGTGCACATCCTGATGAAGGCCGCCCCGATCGGTGCCTTCGGCGCCATCGCCTTCACCATCGGCAAGTACGGCGTCGGTTCGCTGGTCAACCTGGCGTGGCTGGTGGGCTCGTTCTACCTCACCGCGTTCCTGTTCGTGGCAGTGATCCTCGGTGTGGTCTGCCGACTGTGCGGCTTCTCGGTGTTCAAGCTGGCGCGCTACCTGAAGGCCGAGCTGCTGCTGGTGCTGGGCACTTCCTCGTCGGAGTCGGCGCTGCCGTCGCTGATGGAGAAGATGGAACGCGCCGGTTGCAGCAAGTCGGTGGTGGGCCTGGTGGTCCCGACCGGCTACTCGTTCAACCTGGACGGCACCAACATCTACATGACCCTGGCGGCACTGTTCATTGCCCAGGCCACCAACACCGAACTGACCCTGGGCCACCAGATCGCCCTGCTGCTGGTTGCCATGCTCAGCTCCAAGGGTGCGGCCGGCGTCACCGGTGCCGGCTTCATCACCCTGGCCGCCACGCTTGCGGTGGTGCCGGAGGTACCGGTGGCCGGCATGGCGCTGATCCTGGGCGTGGACCGTTTCATGAGCGAATGCCGCTCGCTGACCAACTTCATCGGCAATGCGGTGGCCACCGTGGTGGTTTCGCGCTGGGAAGGCGCGCTGGACCGCAACCGCCTGCAGCTGGCGCTGGATGGCCGCGAAAGCGAGCTGCCGCCGCCGGTGGACGCACTGCCCGAGGCGCTGCCGGCCAAGGGCTGACCCAGGTGTGTGGTACCGCGGGGCCGATCACGACAGTGGTACGGCCCCGCGGCGTTTCAGGGCGTCCCATGGCTGTCATCGGGGGCGCCGATGCTGGCATCCCGGTACCGTCGCATACGGCACGGAATTGTGCAGTCGCAGCATGCCTGCGACAGGATAGCGACAGGTCCAGACGCTCCAACGGGGGTATCATCCCCTGTCCCTTCTGCCCATTCATGTAACCCACATCGATGTCCAACGAAGATTTCAAACAGGCCGCCCTCGATTACCACCGGATGTCTCCGCCGGGAAAGATCAAGGTTTCCGCTACCAAGCCCATGCTGACCCAGCGCGACCTGTCGCTGGCGTATTCGCCGGGCGTGGCGTACGCCTGTGAAGCGATCAAGGCCGACCCGCAGCAGGCCAGCGAGCTGACCGCCCGCGGCAACCTGGTGGCGGTGATCTCCAACGGCACCGCGGTGCTGGGCCTGGGCAACATCGGCGCGCTGGCCGGCAAGCCGGTGATGGAAGGCAAGGGCGTGCTGTTCCAGAAGTTCGCCGGCATCGATGTGTTCGACATCGAAGTGGATGAAACCGACCCGGACAAGCTGGTCGACATCATCGCCTCGCTGGAGCCGACCTTCGGCGGCATCAACCTGGAAGACATCAAGGCGCCGGAATGCTTCGTGGTCGAGCGCAAGCTGCGCGAGCGCATGAAGATCCCGGTGTTCCATGACGACCAGCACGGCACGGCGATCATCGTCGGTGCGGCCGTGCTCAATGCCATGGCGATCACCGGCAAGAAGATCGAGGACGTGAAGCTGGCGACCACGGGCATGGGCGCGGCCGGCATTTCCTGCGTGAACATGCTGGTGCAGCTGGGCCTGAAGCCGGAAAACATCCTGGCCTTCGACCGCGAGGGCGTGATCCACACCGGTCGTACCGACCTGGATCCGGAAAAGCAGCGCTATGCGCGCGACACCGACAAGCGCACCCTGGCCGAGATCGTCGACGGCGCGGACATCTTCCTGGGCCTGTCGGCACCGGGCATCCTGACCGCCGACATGGTCAAGACCATGGCGCCGGACCCGGTGATCTTCGCACTGGCCAACCCGACCCCGGAGATCATGCCGGAGGTGGCGCGCGCCGCGCGTCCGGACGCGATCATCGGCACCGGCCGTTCGGACTACCCGAACCAGGTCAACAACGTGCTGTGCTTCCCGTACCTGTTCCGCGGTGCGCTGGACGTGGGTGCGACCGCGATCAACGAGGAAATGAAGATCGCCTGCGTGCGTGCCATCGCGGCGCTGGCCCGTCGTGCGGCCACCGACATGGGCTCGGCCTATGGTGGCGAGACGCCGAGCTTTGGCCGTGAATACCTGATCCCGCGCCCGTTCGACCGCCGCCTGCTGGTGGAGTTGTCGGCCGCCGTGGCCCAGGCCGCGATGGACTCGGGCGTGGCCTCGCGCCCGATCGAGGACATGGGCGCCTACCGTGACAAGCTGGCCCAGTTCGTCTACCGCACCAGCCTGATGATGAAGCCGGTCTACGACCGCGCGCGCAGCGACAAGCAGCGCGTGGTGTACGCCGAAGGTGAAGAGGAAGTGGTGCTGCAGGCGGTGCAGAACGTGGTCGACGACGGCCTGGCACACCCGATCCTGATCGGCCGCCCGGAAGTGATCGAATCGCGCATCGAGCGCCTCGGCCTGCGCCTGAAGATCGGCGAGAACGTTGAAGTCACCAACATCAACGACGACCCGCGCTTCAACGAATACTGGCAGTACTACCACGGCCTGACCGGCCGTCGTGGCGTGACCGTGGCCGCGGCGAAGAACCTGATGCGTTCGCGCCCGACCCTGATCGCGGCGGTGATGGTGGCCCGTGGCGAAGCCGATGCGATGCTGACCGGCATCGTCGGCCGCTTCCACAAGAAGCTGGGCTACGTGCGCAGCGTGCTGCCGCTGGAGCCGAAGGTCACCTCGACCTCTGCGATGACAGGCGTGATCAACCAGCAGGGCGTGTTCTTCTTCGTCGATACCCACGTGCAGGAAGACCCGACCGCCGAGCAGCTGTGCGAAGCGACCCTGCAGGCGGCCTACCGCATGAAGCTGTTCGGCATCGAGCCGAAGGTGGCGCTGCTGTCGCACTCCAACTTCGGCAGCCACGATTCCAAGGACGCGCTGAAGATGCGCCAGGTGCGCGAGCTGCTGCTCAAGCGCAACCCGCGTCTGAACGTGGACGGTGAAATGCAGGGCGACACCGCATGGGATGAAGCGCTGCGCCAGAAGCTGCTGCCGGGCTCGACCCTGCAGGGTCGCGCCAACCTGTTCGTGCTGCCGAACCTGGAAGCGGCCAACATCGCCTACAACCTGGTGCGTGTGTTCACCGACGGCGTGGCGATCGGCCCGATCCTGATGGGCGTGAACAAGCCGGTGCACATCCTGACCACCAGCGCGACCTCGCGCAGGATCCTGAACATGACCGCGATTGCAGCGGTGGATGCGCAGATCAGGAAGCAGCTGGAAGCGGAAAAGAAGGCGTAAGCCTTCTTTCCGGCGACAGCTGCAGAAACGCGCCCTCCGGGGCGCGTTTTTGTTTCCGCAAAGCGGAAACGGGTAGAGTCGACTGTTAGTCGACTGCTCTTGATTCGGACGCCGAAAATCCCGCGCGATCGCGCGATAGTCGACTAACAGTCGACTCTACCGGTCCCGATGCCGGTCCCGATGCCGGTCCCGATGCCGGTCCCGATGCCGGTCCCGATGCCGGTCCCACCGCTGCCACACGCGCTACGCAACCCGGTCATGTCCCTGCAACGCCGTTGCGGCCCAATACGCCCACGCGGCCCGGCCGTGGGAAGGGACCGGACCGGCCTTCCCACCCTGGGCCCGACCAACTTTTCACGGGCGAGGGTGTCATGCGCAATCGAGTGACGCGGCGGTACTTCCAGCAGCTGTTCGCGCTGTACGCCGGTTTCGTGCAGTCGCGCTGAGGCGTAGACGCCAGCGAGGTAGAGTCGACCGTTGGTCGACTATCGCGCGAAGCGCGGGGTTTTCGGGGGCTGTACGAAAGGCAGTCGACTAACAGTCGACTCTACCCAGTCGACTCTACCCAGTCGCCGCAGTACCCAGTCGCCGCAGTACCCAGTTGGTCGCCCAGTCAGCGCCGCTTGCCGCGGCGCGCTGGTGCCGGCGGCGGTGCATCCGAACGCGGCTTGGCGTACTGCGTCCACAGCGCCGGCAGTGCCTTGCCGGTGTGCTTCTGCCACAGCGCCGGCGTATAGCGGCCGTCGCGCAGGGCCTTGTCCAGCGCCAGCACCAGGCCGGGATACTCGGCCTCGGCCCATTTCAGGAACGCACCGGTCACCCGGTAGCCGCTGTCGAAATTCTGCCCCTTCTCGACCTTGCCCGGCAGCACCCAGCCTGCGGCGGCATTATCCATGCCGTAGCGGTCGCGTGCGTAGTCGGCGATGCCTTCCACCAGCCAGCCCGGCACCCGTGCTTCGCCGTAACCTGGATAGCCCTGCACGATGTGCATCGCCTCATGGGTGACCAGGTCGATGTCGTTCGGGTGCTGCGCCAACCAGCCTGGGTTGATGGTGATCGTCGCTGCCTGGTCCTTGTCGCCGACGAAGGCGATGCCGGTGTAGGCCGGATCGATCACGATGCGCACCATCGCCGGCGCGGGCGGGTGGAAGTCCGCACGTTCGCGCAGGTAGGCGAAGAAGAACGTATCGATCACCCGCTTGCGCTGCGGCGCGGCCAGGGCGCCACGGGCGTCCTGGTAGTTCAGCGTCACGCCGTCGCGGGTCAGCTGCGTATCGAACGCCTGGGTCTGGCCGAAACTTGAGAAGGACAGGGCAACAAGGGCCAGAGGCAGAAGACGGTAGCGCATGCCGCTCATTGTACGGTGCCGGCCGCCAGCAGTTCGATCTCCGCCAGTGGCAGCCGTGCCGGTGCCGCCAGGCGCAGGCGGTATTCGCTGTAGCGGCCGGGTCTGGCGATGCGGAACGGACGGGTCTGGCGGGCGGATTCGAAGTCTTCGCCGCTGCGCTGGTCGAGCACGGTCCAGCTGCCGCCGCCGTTGCGCGCCTCCAGCGTCCACTCACCGCCCTGGATGCGGCCGTCGCCGCTGGTGAGCGTGTACATCGTTGGCGTGCCGTCGCTCAGTCCGGTCAGCGCGATGGTTGCGCCGCCGCCCAGGCCCACGGTGGTGCTCGCATCGTTATCGACCAGTGCGGGCAGGGCGCGGCCATCGGCCAGCGTCGCCTTCGCGCCGCTGCCGAGCAGGTCGTGCAGCAGCTGCGGGCGCTGGCCGCGCGCGGTCAACGAGCGCGGCACATCGTCCACGCCGCTGCCCCAGCGCGAGGGACGGGGTCCCATCACGAAGTCGAGGGTCGCGCCCTTGGCGATCAGGTCGTGTGGCACCCAGGTCTTCGTCCACGGCTTGCCGTTGATCTTCAGCGACTGCACGTAGACGTTCTCGCGCGAGTTGTTGGCCGCGTTCACGGTCAGCACCGCGCCACCCTGCAGCTCCACGCGTGCATGTTCGAAGGCCGGCGAGCCGATCACGTACTCCGGGGCGCCCATGCGAAGCGGGTACAGGCCCAGCGAGGCCAGCACGTACCATGCCGAGGTTTCGCCGTTGTCCTCATCGCCCGGATAGCCCTGGCCGATCTCGCTGCCGACGTACAGCCGCGACAGGATCTCGCGCACGTGCTGCTGGGTCTTCCACGGCTGCCCGGCATACAGGTACATCCACGGGATGTGGTGCGCCGGCTGGTTGCTGTGCGCGTACATGCCCATGCGCACGTCGCGCGCTTCGGTCATCTCGTGGATGGTGCCGCCGTAGGAGCCGGCCAGTGCCGGGTCTGCGGTTTCCGGCGTGGCGAAGAAGGTATCCAGCTTCGCCGCCAGCTTGTCGCGGCCACCGTACAGCGCGGCCAGGCCTTCGCCGTCATGGGCGGCAGTGAAGGCGAAGGTCCAGCCGTTGGATTCGGTGTAATCGTGGCCCCACACGCGCGGGTCGTAGTCCTTGGCGTCCACGCGCCAGCGGCCATCCGCCTTGCGGCCCTGGAAGAAGCCGGCGGCAGGGTCGAACATCGTCGCGTAGCTGGCAGCGCGGTGGCGGAAGTAGTCGGCTTCGGTGCTGTAGCGCTCGCGTGCGGCCGGCGTGGCCGCGCGCTTGGCCAGCGCATCGGCCATGTTGGCGATGCCGAAGTCATTGAGTGCGCCTTCCATCGTCCACGACATGCCCTCATGCACGTCGGCGCTGGCGTAGCCCCGGAAGGTCGAACGGTCCATGCCCTTGCGGCCGACATGGCGGTCGGGTGGTACCACGGTCGCGTTCTTCAGCGCGGCGGCGTAGGCCTCGCCCGGATCGAAGCCGCCGACGCCCTTCAGCCACACATCGGCGAAGGCCACGTCCGAGCTGGTGCCGACCATCAGGTCCGCGTAGCCCGGCGACGACCAGCGCGCGATCCAGCCGCCAGCGCGGTACTGCTCGATGAAACCCTGCACCATCTGCCCGGCATCGTCGGGCGTGAACAGCGCGTAGGCCGGCCACGTGGTGCGGAAGGTGTCCCAGAAGCCATTGTTGACGAACACCTTGCCATCGCGCACGGCGGCAAAGGTGCGGGTCGCGCTGCCATCGGTGTTGTCATCGCTGGCGCTGGCCTGGTTGGCGTAGCGCCACTCCGGTGCGGCGGCGCTGCCCACGTTTTCATGGCCGGAATTCGGGTACAGGAACAGCCGGTACAGGCTGGAATACAGCGTGGTCTTCTGGTCGTCGCTGGCATCGCCGATGTCGAAGCGGGTCAGGCGTGCGTCCCATGCATCCTGCGCACGGCCGGCCACGCTCTCCAGCGTATCGGTGGCGGTGATTTCCAGGGCCAGGTTGTGTCGTGCCTGCTCCACCGAGATCAGCGAAGTGGCGATGCGCATGGTCACCCGCCGGTCGCTGCCGGCATCGAACTTGATGTAGCCGGTCGGGCGGCCGGTGCTGAGGCGCCCACTGCTGCGCCACGGCTTGTCGAAGCTGGCCACCACGTACATGCGGCTGGCACCGTTGGACAGGCCGCTGCGCGTGTCGGTGTAGCCGGACAGCGTCTGCGTGGCGGCGTCCAGAGTCAGGCCACCACGGGCATCGACGTTGTCGAACAGCAGGTTGGCGTCGCCGTCCTCCGGGAAGTCAAAGCGGAACAGCGCGGCATGGTCGGTCGGCGCGATCGATGCCGCGACGCCGTTGTCGAAGCGCACGTCGTAGCGGTAAGGGCGGGCGCTTTCGTGGCTGCGGTCGAACGACAGGGCACGTTTGCGACGGTCAGCCTCCGGCACGCCACGACTGGCCGATGGCATCACCTGGAAGGTCTGGCGGTCGCCCATCCACGGGCTGGGTTGATGGCTCAGCGCAAGCGCCTGCAGCTGCGGACGGTTCTGCGCGTCGTTCTGCTCGTTCCAGCGGTACAGCCAGTTCAGCGCACCGGCATCGGTGACCGGGGTCCAGAAGTTGAACCCGTGCGGCACCGCCGTGGCCGGGAAATTGTTGCCACGCGAGAAGGTGCCGTTGGCCTGGGTACCGCGGGTGGTCAGTACCCAGTCGGAGACGCGCGCTGGCTGCTGCCGTGGCACTGTGTCCAGGCGAACGTCATCAATCCAGCCGGAGACCGGTGCGCCGTCGGCACTGGCCACCTCCAGTTCGATCGCCACCACGCGGCGGCCCTTCAGCGCGGGCACATCGCCCAGCCGCACCGCCTTGCGCGCCCATTGCTGCGGGTACAGCGTCTTCGAGTCGCCCTGCGCGCGGGCGCCGATCGCTACGCCGTGCTGGTCGCGTGCAGTGCCGGCCGAAACCCGACTGCCATCGTCCAGCAGCAGGTCCAGAGACACATAGGTCGAAGCCACGGTGTCCTTGCCGACGATCTCCGGCAGCACCAACCACGACAGGGTGGTATCCGCCTCGATGGTCACGTCCGCCTTGAACAGTTCGCGCCGCGCATTGCCACCTTCACTGCTGTAGCGCAGTGCGTGCAGGCCGCTGTAGCCGACATTGCGCTTGGCGGCGTAGGGCGCCGCGGGGCCATTGCCGATCGTGACCTGCAATGCGCCTGCGGCCGGTTCCGGAGCCGGCTGGCCCGGCTCGAACGAGCTCTGCAGTCCCTGTGCCAGCACCGGCATCGCGGTAGTCGCACAGGCCAGGGCCAGGGCGAGCGGAAGCAGGGCGCGGCGTGGATCGGACAGGGTCATGCAGGGGTCTCCCGGAAGGGCTGGCGGCGGGCAGAACCCGCATCGGCGGACACCACGGACGGCATCGCTCCGCCCGCCGGGATGGCAGTGGAAGAGGCGATGCCGGTCCGGTGGGGGCGGGCCATGCGATCGGGT
Source organism: Stenotrophomonas sp. YJH_SMC_40 (assembly GCF_059368615.1). Taxonomy (NCBI): domain Bacteria; kingdom Pseudomonadati; phylum Pseudomonadota; class Gammaproteobacteria; order Lysobacterales; family Lysobacteraceae; genus Stenotrophomonas; species Stenotrophomonas sp. YJH_SMC_40. The sequence continues at coordinate 492,754 of NZ_JCAFRX010000002.1, forward strand.
CGGATTGGGGCAGGCCGGTTCACGACCTGGCCCGATCCTGCAACAGCCGTGGCAACCTGACAAGTGCCATTTAGTTCGATCCAAATGCGGTAAATATCGTTGTCGGTGGTTTCCCGGGGTGAATCTGCAGGATCGGTCGGGAATTCCCACCGGCACCTCATCCCGAAGTGGCATGCAAGGTCGCAGGGAATCGGCCCGATACGCGCAAAGACCCGTTGCGGCGCAATGTCGGGGCGGCCTGGATGCTAGAATCACAGGCCTCGCAACCCGTTCATCGACATCCGCCATGAGCCATACCGCCACTGCGCCCGCCAACGCCGAGAAGCGCTACACCGTGCACCGCAGCGATCTGCCGCTGAGCTGCCCGACCCCGGAAATGGCGCTGTGGAACTCGCATCCGCGCGTGTACCTGCCGATCGAAGACGAGCCCAATGGCGAAGCGCAGTGCCCGTACTGCGGTTCCGTGTTCGTGCTGGCCGACTAAGCGGCCGCCCCTTCGATGCGCCGATTGACCGTGGTGCAGTTGCTGCCGGCGCTGCACTCCGGCGGCGTCGAGCGCTCGACCCTGGAAATCGCTGCGGCCCTGGTCGCCGCCGGCCATCGCGCGCTGGTGGTTTCCGCCGGTGGCCGCCTGGTGCAGCCGCTGCTCGACAGCGGTGCCGAGCACCTCACCCTGGACATCGGCCGCAAGTCGCTGCTGACCCTGCGCCACTTGCCGACCCTGCGCCGCTTGTTTGCCGAGGTTGGTGCGGACATCGTGCATGCCCGCTCGCGGCTGCCGGCCTGGCTGGGCCTGTACGCAATCCGTGCCCTGCCTGCCGCGCAACGCCCGCACTGGGTGACCACCGTGCATGGGCTGAATTCGCCCAGCCGCTACAGCGCGGTGATGACCAGCGGCGAACGCGTGATCTGCGTGTCCAACACCGTGCGCGATTACGTGCAGCGGCACTACCCGACCGTGCCCGAACAGGCATTGCAGGTGATTCCGCGTGGCGTCGATGTGGCCCAGTTCCCGCGCGTGGCGCGTGCCGATCGCCGTCCGCGGATGGCGCTTGCGGCAGAGTACCCATGGCTGGCGCAGGTTGAAGGCCCCTTGCTGCTGTTGCCGGGGCGTGGCACCCGCCTGAAGGGTCACGCACACGCATTGCAGCTGCTGGCGGATGTGCGCGCCGCCGGCGTGCCGGCACAGTTGTGGATGCTGGGCACCGATGAACCCGGCCGTGAAGCCTACGTGGCCGACCTGCGCCGGCAGGCGGCCGCGCTCGGCGTGGCCGAGGCCGTGCACATCAGCACGCCGACCGCACGCATCGCCCAGACCTACGCGGCCAGCGACCTGGTACTGCAGCTGTCGGACAAGCCCGAAGCGTTCGGCCGCACCGTGGTCGAGGCGTTGTCGGTGGGCCGGCCGGTGCTGGGTTGGGACCATGGTGGCGTTGGTGAGCTGCTTCGGCAGCTGCAACCCGCAGGTGCCGTGCCGCTCGGCGATGCGCGGGCATTGGGTGAACGTGCGCTGGCCCTGCTGGCCCAGCCCCCGTCCTTGCCGACCCGCATCCCGTTTACCCTGCAGGCCATGCAGCGCGATACCCTCCGCCTCTATGCCGACCTCGCCGGCTGACCCCACCGTCATCGTGCGCGACGACCGCGCCGGGCGCTGGGCGCCCTGGTGGGTGCTGGCGTACGTGGCGATGTGGCCGTTGCCAGGCATCGCCGAAACCGTGTTGGGCCTGGGCGCGCTGTACGCGGCGGTGCGCATGGTGACGCGCCGCCTGCAGCGCCGCCCGCATCTGTTGAGCACGGCGGCCTGGGCACTGACTTCGATCCTGTTCCTTGGTTACTGGCTGCCGCAGGCATTCTCCGCATTCGATGCGATCGATCCGGCGGCCTCGTGGACCAAGGCTGCTGCGGGCCTGCGCTATCTGCCCTTCATGTGGCTGGTGGCGATCGCGGTGGCTACGCCGGAGCGGCGGCGGCTGACCTTCGCGGGGCTGGCACTGATCACCGGCGCATGGACGCTGGATGCACTGGTGCAGGCGGTGGCCGGCACCAGCCCCTGGTTCTGGTCGCTGGAACACCTGAAGCTGGCGGTCAGTGGCCACGCACTGTGCCCGGCCGACGAGGCCGCACTGGCAGATCGCCTCAGTGGCGCACTGGGACCGTGCAACCTGAAGTTCGGCCAGGTGCTGGCCAGCCTGTCGCCGTTCCTGCTGCTGCCCGCCGCGCGGCGCGTTGGCAATACGGGCTGGCTGCTGGCTGCAGCAGCGCTGGGCAGCGTGCTGCTGTTGGCCGGTTCGCGCGCCTCGTGGATCACCTTCGCGCTGGTGCTGGCCTACAGCGGCGTGCGCCAGTTCGGCTGGAAACGGCTGGCCGCGCTGGCGCTGGTGGCGGTGCTCGGCGCCGGTGCGCTGACCGCCAGCGTGCCGCAGCTGCGCGAGCGCTTCGCGCGAACGGCCATGGCCCTGGATGGGGGGGAGCGTGGTGTCGACGAGGCCCTGTCAGGGCGCGCGCGGATCTGGGAAGCCGCCGCCTGCATGATTGAAGAGCACCCGATCAATGGCGTGGGTGCACGTGGTTTCCGCGATGCCTATCCCGCTTGCGTGGCGGAGGAAGGGCCGGCCGTGTGGGGCAATGCCCCGGCGCTTCATGCCCATCAGATCGTGCTGGAAATCCTCGCAGAGACTGGAGTGATTGGTCTGTTGCTGTGGCTGGCGGCGGTGGCCCAGGCCTGGCGCGCATGGCGCTACGCGCCGGCAATGGCCCGCGAACGCGCGCGTCCGGCGATGCTGGCGCTGGCGGTGACCGTGTTCCCGCTGAACACCCATCTGGCGTTCTATTCGGCCTTCTGGGGTGGCCTGACCGTATTGCTGGCCGCGCTGTTCGCCGGCAGCCTGCTGGCGCGCGACGCGGACGACACGCCGACGGCGGCGTGATCGTCCATCCAGCATGGCGTGGCTCTACTGCACGTACCGAACGGAGATTCCTGTGGTGGATCCACGCCATGCGTGGATGGAGCTTTCCCGACGCAAACACAGGTAACCCACCACTACCGGTGTTTCCATGCGTATCGCACGCTTGAGGCATGGCCAGCCCAGGACTCCGCTACGGTCGATATTCCCGATCCGGCAACGTGTACTCATTGACCACGGCAACCCTTGGCCGTGAACCGTTGTTCGCGGATGCGGCGAACATGGCGATCCTGATCGACACCCTGCGCTTCGTCGAGCGTAGGGGCTTCAGCCACAGTCTCGCCTGGGTGGTGATGCCCGACCATCTGCACTGGCTGATGGAACTGCGCAGTGGCAGCGCGGCTATCACGACCATGCAGTGCGGACCGACGAATCACTTCACGAGAAGGCAATGTACATCCTGGCCAATCCGGTCCGTGCGGGCTTGGCGTGCGTGGTGGGGGAGTACCCGTACGCCTGGTGCCGCTGGCCGTTGTGAATCCCGGCACGGAATCGAAAAGCATCCACGCATGGCGTGGATCTACTTGTAGAAATCGCTCCGCCCGCCTGGCTGGCGCTTGAAGCGGCGGTGGATCCACAGGTACTGGTCGGGCGCCTCGCGCACCATCTCTTCGATGGCCTGGTTGACCCGCGTGGTATCGGCTTCCACGTCGTCGCTGGGGAAATTCTCCAGTGGCGCGCCGATCTTCAGGAAGTACTTCCCGCCTTCGCGGCGATGGAAATACGGGATCACCGCACAGCCGGTCATCCGCGCCAGCTGGTGGGTGGCAGTGATGGTCGAAGCGGTGTGGCCGAAGAACGGCACGAACACGGTGTCCTTGCCGCGCATGTCCTGGTCGGGTGCGTACCAGAGGAAGCCGCCCTTCTTCAGGTGGCGCACGGTGGCGCGGATGTCCTCATTGGCGAACATTGCCTTGGCGTAGCGCAGGCGGCCGAACTTCACCGCCCACTCGTACACCGGGTTCTTGTGCTTGCGGTACATGCCTGAAAGATCAACGTAGTCGCACAGCAGGCGCCCGCACATTTCCAGGGTCATGAAATGGCCGGACACCAGCAGCACGCCACGACCTTCCGCCTGCATCTGCCGCAGATGTTCCAGTCCTTCGATCTGCACCTGCGGGCGGATGCTGTCGATGCTGCCCCACCAGGCACGGATGCACTCGAACACGCCCACACCCAGGGCATCGAAGCTGTCGCGCACCAGGCGCTGGCGCCAGGCCTCGTCCTTCTCGGGGAAGCACAGCTGCAGGTTGACCTCGGCGGCGCGGCGACGGCTGCCCAGCAGGCGCCAGGTGATCCAGCCGACGCCCCGGCCCAGCGCCCGCTGCAGCATCCACGGCAGGCGGGCGATGGCGAAGGCGCCCAGCATGGCGGCGAACATCGGCCAGTTGCGGGGATCGCGCAGCGACGGGCGGACGGCGGTGGTGGCATCGGACATTGGCCCATTCTACCAAGGCGGCCGCGTGTCTTTCCCGGGGGGCTCCCGTATCCTTGCCGCATGCGTAAAGACCCTGTCGAATGGATCCTGCGCGGCCTGTACTCGGTCGTGCTCTACATCCTGCTGCCGATCACCGTGTACCACCTGGTCTGGCGCGGCTTCCGGGTCCGTGAATACTTCCGGCGCTGGGATGAGCGCTATGCCTCCTATCCGCAGCCCACCGGCCAACCGCGGGTCTGGCTGCACGCGGTCTCGGTGGGCGAAGTCAATGCCGCTGCGCCGCTGGTGAACGCGCTGCGCAAGGAGCGCCCGGACATCCGCTGGGTCATCACCACCATCACCCCGACCGGCTCCGAGCGCGTGCGTGCGCTGTGGGGCGACGCCCTGGACCACGTCTACCTGCCGTATGACGTGCCCGGCAGCGTCAACCGCTTCCTCGGCCACTTCCAGCCCAGCCTGGCGCTGATCCTGGAAACCGAACTGTGGCCGAACATGCTGTTCGGCTGCCGTGACCGTGGCATTCCGGTCTACATCCTCAACGCGCGCCTCTCGGCACGTTCGCTGCGGGGCTACCGGTTGCTGGCGTCATTGATCCGCCGCGCACTGCGCACGGTCACCTGCGTGGCCGCGCAGTCGCAGGACGATGCCGAGCGTTTCGTGCAGCTGGGTGCCGCGCCGGAGCAGGTGCAGGCGCTGGGCAACCTGAAGTTCGACATCACTACGCCGGACGTGCAGGGCTTCGTCGAGCAGTTCCATGCCCGCGTGCCGGCCCGGCGGCCGGTGTGGATCGCCGCCAGTACCCATGATGGTGAAGAACAGGCGGTGATCGATCTGCATCGGCGCCTGCGCCGGCAGCACCCCGACCTGTTGCTGCTGTGGGCGCCCCGGCATCCCGAGCGCTTCCCGAAGGTGGAGGCGCTGGCGCGGGAGCAGGGCTGGAACGTGGCAACCCGGCGCGCGAAGCAGTGGCCGGAGGTTGGAACCGATGTGTTCGTCATCGATACCCTGGGCGAGCTGATGCCGTTCTATGCCTGCGCGCAGGTGGCGTTTGTCGGTGGAAGCCTGCAGCCGATCGGTGGCCACAACCTGCTGGAGCCGGCGGCGATGGGCACCGCTGCGGTGACGGGCCCGCACCTGCACAACTTCTCGGAGATTTCCCGTCGGATGCGCGAGGCGGGCGCGCTGTTGATCGGCGAAGACGTGCAGGCGGTCGGCGAACTGCTGCAGCACCTGCTCGAAGATCCACAGGCACGCGAGGACATGGCGCGGGCAGGCTGCACGCTGATCAGCAACGGACGCGGTGCCCTGCAGCGTACGCTGGCGCTGGTCGGACCACACCTGCCGCCGCCTTGCCGCTGAGTCCGAAGGGCCGGCGCACGCGACGTGACTGTCGTGAAAGACCGCGTCAATTCTGCTTAGCGACCTGGAATCTGTCGTAGCGGGACCGTGAGCTTCCTTGCCAACGTGCCTGCCGTCACATCGTGATGCGCATGGCGCGTATTCCGATACCGCCTCCCGGCACAGGCTGTCAGTCTGCTGTCGACCGCGCTTGGGCGGATATCAAGGGAACTTGCGATGGACAGCGACAGCAGCCCCGGCATCGATGAGCCCGGGTACGGCGATCGCCTTGTGGTGGTGGCACTGACCTTGCTGCTGGGAGGCGGCGTGGTCGCGCTGGTCGGCCAGCACACCGCAGCCCAGGCAGGCCCGGCCATCGTCCTGAGCCTGCTGCTGGCCGCGCTGGGCACAGGGCCGCTGCTGTACTGCCTGCACGTTCTGAACCAGCAAAGGCCCGCTGCCGATGGCCTGCATGGCGTGGTGCGGGACTGCTGGGGAGGCGTGCCGGCCGTTCTGCTCGGTGGCGCGCTGCTGCTGGAACTGGTGGTGACTGCCGCTGGCGTTGCGCAGTCCGTCGCCAACCATCTGCATGTACTGCTGGCTGGGTGTGGAATCGAGGCCAGCAACGGGATGCCGGGTCAACTGATGGCTGCTGCCAGCCTGCTGTTGCTTGCAGTGGTCGGATTGCTGCGGCCACACCGTGTGGTGCTGGTTGCCTGCGTGCTGCTGACGGTGAAGGTCGGCGCCGGCCTGCTGTTGCTGGTGCTGGCAGCCCGCCATGTGCACTACGCGTACTGGATTCCATGGCTGCCGCCGTCAACGGCACCCTATCGCTTCGGGTTCGGCGGTGTACTGGCGGCGAGCGTGCCGCTGTACGGTGTGTTCGCCACCGTTGGCCTGGCGCTGGGATTTCCTGGCATCGGCAGGCAGGCGAGGGCACGGCCGCCGCTGCTGTCGGCGTGCGTGCTGCTGGCCATGGTGCTGCTGATCGTACTGGCCGCGTTGCAGGCGGGCCTGGTCGAATTTCCGGCCCTGGCCAGCACGCGGCCTTTGTCGGTCGCCCTGCAGCATCACCCGCAGTTGTACTGGGTGATGCCCTTGCTGCCGCTGGCGGGAGTGGCAGGGTTGGTGGCGCTCATCCTGGTGCTGCTGATGTTGGCTGCGCGGTTGGCGATGCAGCTGTGGCCGACGGCAGGTGACCGATCCCTGGAGTTCCGGGAGAGACTGGTGCCGGTTGCCGTCGTCCTGTCGGCGGCATTGCTGGCGTTGTGGGCGCCCATGGGCAGCCTGCCGGTACTGCCTGGTCCGGCAACCCTGTTGGTGATGGGGGCCGTGTGCGTGGCCGTACTGCGCGGACGGGCACCGCGGTCACGCGCCCTGCCGGTGCTGGCTCCCGTCGCCATCGCACTGTGTCTGCTGGCCGCAGTCGAACGGATGCGGGTCTGGCCCGGCTGACGGTCGATGGGTGCATGCTTCCGTCCGCGCGGCCAACAAAAAAGCCACCCTCGCGGGTGGCTTCTTCGTGACCGGCAGGCTGACGACTCAGTGCGTGGTGGTTGCCGGGTTGCCCGCGTCCTGGGTCAGCAGGCGGTTGACGTCCTGCAGCTCGGCCACGTCCAGCGCACCCAGCGACTGGCTCAGCAGCAGGCGGTTCTGCAGGAAGGTGTAACGGGCCTGGGCGTAGTCCAGCTGCGCCGAGAACAGGATGCGCTGGTTCTGGATCACGTCCAGCACGGTACGGGTACCGACTTCCAGGCCGACCTGCGAGGCGTCATAGGCGCTCTGTGCCGAGACCACCGCCAAGCGGCGGGCTTCCACTTCGCTGATGCCCTGCACCAGGGTCTGGTAGGCATTGCGGGTGTTGCGGTCCAGGGCACGCTTCTGCTGCTCGTAGCCGTCCTGGGCAATGTCACGCTGGGCCAGCGCCTGGCGCACGCCGGACTGGGTAGCGCCGCCGGCGAAGATCGGCACGTTCAGGGTCAGGCCGATGCTGTTGGTGCGGGCGTCGGGGGACAGCGAGCCGGAGCCGGTGCTGTCGCCCCAGGTCGCGGTCTTGCCCCAGCTGCCGCCCAGCGACAGGGTCGGGTAGTGGCCACCACGCGCGGCCTGCACGCCGGCTTCGGCGGCGCTCACCTTCAGTTCCTGCGCCTTCAGCGCCGGATTCTGGGTGGTGGCCTGGTGCACCAGCTCGTCGATGTTGCCACGGTTGGCCGGCACTTCCGGACGGAAGTCGGCCGGCAGCCCACGCAGGTTGGTCACCGGCTGGCCGGTCAGTTCGGTCAGGGCCTGGTAGTTATCGGCCAGGGTGTTCTGCGCAACGATGGTGTTGGCGCGCGCCTGGTCGTACTGGGCGCGTGCTTCGTGCACGTCGGTGATCGGCGCCAGGCCCACTTCCAGGCGCTTGTCGGCGAAGTCGAACTGCTTCTTCGCAGCCGCTTCATTGGTCTGTGCGGCGTTCAGCGATTCGATCGCCACCAGCACGTTGAAGTAGGCCGCCGAGGTGCGCACGATCAGGCTGTCGTTGGCAGATTCGAGGGTGAAGTCCGCCGCCTTGCTCAGCTCACGCTGCGAACGCAGGTTGTTGATCTGGGTCCAGTTGAACAGCGTCTGGCTGCCATCGATCGTGTAATTGCGGCGCTTGTTGGTGAACGAGCCGGAGTTGATGTCGGCGTTCGGCTCGCTGCGCGTGCGGTTCAGCGTGGCCTGGCCGTTGATCTGCGGCAGCAGGGCGGCGCGCGCCTGCACGGCGCCTTCCTTGTCGACCAGCCGGGTCGATTCGGCGGCGGACAGCTGCGGATCGCCGTTGCGTGCCATTTCGTAGACCTGCAGCAGGTCGGCGGCATGGGCAGACAACGGCAGCAGGGCAGTGGCCAGCGCAACAGCGAGGGATCGGCGGATCATTGCGGCTTCCTTGGACTCAGAGGTGGAACTGGGGTGCCGGGGCGGCACCACGCAGGTAATCGATATCGGTCTCGAACAGGGACTCGGTGCTGCCGTCGGCCTTGACCAGCAGGGCCTCCATCGCCGGCGAGCGGCCGTGGATCACGAACAGGCGACCACCCGGACGCAGCCACGAGGCGAACTGTGACGGCACCACGTCGACCGCACCAGTGACACAGATCACGTCAAAGCGGCGTTCGGTCTGCCAGGACAGGGCGTCAGCCACTTCCACGCGGACGTTGGTGCCCAGGCCGGAGGCGTCCAGGCGGGCACGCGCGGCGGTGGCCAGCTCCGGGTCGATCTCCAGGCTCAGCACGTCGCGCGCGAGCGCGCCGATGCAGGCGGACAGGAAGCCGCTGCCGGTGCCGATTTCCAGCACTTCGTCACCCGGCTGCAGATCCAGTGCCTGCAGGGTACGGCCCTCGATGACCGGCTTCATCATCTTCTGGCCGTGGCCGATCGGCAGTTCGACATCGGCGTAGGCCAGCGCCCGGTGTGCATCGGCGACAAAAGCCTCGCGCGGCAGGCGGGCCAGGACGTCGAGCACCTTGATGTCCAGCACGTCCCAGGGACGGATCTGCTGTTCCACCATCAGTTCGCGGGCGTGGGCGTAATCAATCGTCATGAGGTTCAAATCCAGCGCAGTGGGCCGGCCATTTTACCGGTGCCGGAGGCCGGCGGCGCGCCCAGAGCATCAGCTGCCGGGTGGCCGGGGTCGCAGTGCCGGAAGTCATCGCGACCTCCGGTTCGTTCAGTTTTGGTTATTCAGCCGTCCCGGCCCCTCGCGGCGCATAGGCGCGCAGGAAGAAGTCGATGCTGGCGGTCACGTGGGCAAGAGGGTCGCACTCCACCGGTGACAGTGGCATGCCGCACATCATATGCATGTGCACTTCGCCCTTGACCAGGGTCAGGAACTGCTCGCCAGCCAGCGAATAGTCGGTGATTTCCAGCTCGCCGCGCTCGGCGCGTGCCCGCAGGAAGTCAGCCAGGGCCTCGCAGGTACGTTCCGGTCCTGCCTTCCAGAACAGCTCGCGCAGGCGTTCGTCGGTCTCCGGCGCCATCATCATGCGCTGGATCGAGATCGCCGCATCGGAAGTGATCAGTTCGAAGAAGGCCAGGCCGATGCCGATCAGCTGGTCGCGCAGCGGGCCGTCCGCGTCGGCCACGAACAGGGCATCGGGCAGCATTTCAATGCACTTTGACTGCACGGCCTCGGAGAACAGGGTCTCCTTGTCGCCGAAGTGGCTGTACACGGTCAGCTTCGAGACGCCGGCCTGGGCGGCAATGGCGTCCATGCTCACGCCGGTATACCCCTGTTCGATGAACAGTACCTTGGCTGCTTCAAGGATCGCCGCGCGCTTGCCCAGATCCTTGGGGCGCCCGGGTCCGGCGGCCTTGGCAGCGGGCTTGGCCGACGGCTTGCGGGAAGTGGAAGAACTCATCGCAACAATACTAGACCAAGCGGTTCGATATTTATACTATACCGGCCGGTTTATTAAATTGGGCCGGCAGTCGCGGCTCCCCCTTGTTGCAACCCTGCGTTTTCAGGACGTTGACCGATGAAGATCGTGCGCTGGATGGGCGGTATGGTGTGGGTGGCTGCGCTGGCAGCCTGTTCGGGACAGGAACAGGCGCCGCAGGCGGCCGTGCCGGTACTGGTGGTTCACCCCGGCGAACAGGCCGGACAGGCGCCGGCGGCATTCCCGGGCACGGTGCGTGCCCGTCAGGAAAGCCCGCTGTCGTTCCGCGTCGGAGGCAACCTGGTCAAGCGCCACGTCGATGCTGGCCAGCGGGTGAAGAAGGGGGACGTGCTGGCCGAACTGGACGTGGCTGACTTCGCGCTGCAGGCCCGTGCCTCGCAGGCGCAGCTGGCTGCGGCCGAGGCCGACCTGGTGCGTGCCCGTGATGACCTGAAGCGCTACCAGGTGCTGGCCGACCAGCAACTGGTCAGCCGCTCGCAGCTGGACCAGCAGTCCGCGGCGTTCAAGGCCGCGCAGGGCCAGGCCAATGCGGCCCGCGCCAACCTCGATGTGCTGCGCAACCAGGCTGACTACGCGCAGCTGCGCGCGCCGGCCGATGGCGTGATCGCCAGCCGCGAGGCCGAAGCCGGGCAGGTGGTGTCCGCCGGCCAGACTATCTTCAACCTGGCCGCCGATGGCGGCCGCGAAGTGCTGATCGACCTGCCCGAGGCGACCATCCGCGACTACGCGGTCGGCCAGCCGGTCGAGGTGGAACTGTGGAACCGCCCGGGCCAGCGCCTGCCCGGTACGATCCGCGAGATCGCCGCCGCCGCCGATCCGCAGGCACGCACCTATGCCACCCGCGTCAGCCTGGCCGCCGATGCGCTGGCCGATGTCGAACTGGGCCAGAGCGCACGCGTCTACAGCAGCGCCGGTCGCCACGGCACCCTGCAGCTGCCGCTGGGCGCGCTGCAGCGCGGTGCCAACGGTGCCGCCAGCGTGTGGGTGGTCGATCCGGCCAACAGCACGCTGAAGGCCGCCTCGGTCACCACCGGTGCGTTTGGCAGCGAGACCGTGCCGGTGCTGTCCGGCGTGAACGCGGGTGACTGGGTGGTTGCCGCCGGTGGCCACCTGCTGCGAGCGGGCCAGCCGGTGATCGCCGTGGACCGGCAGAACCGCCCGGTGCTGAAGCCGGCCGCGCCGGCCGCTGCCGCCAAGGCCAAGGAGTAAGCCGGTGCGCCGCTTCAATCTTTCCGAGTGGGCGCTGGCCAACCGCCCGCTGGTGCTGTTCGCGATGCTGGCCTTCGCGCTGATCGGCGCGTGGTCGTACAAGCACCTGGGCCAGTCCGAGGATCCACCATTCACCTTCAAGGCGATGGTGGTGCGCACGCTGTGGCCGGGCGCCACCGCCGAACAGGTCTCGCGGCAGGTGACCGAGCCGATCGAGAAGGCGCTGATGAACACCGGCGAGTACGAGTTCATCCGCTCCTATTCGCGCCCCGGCGAATCGCAGGTCATCTTCATGGCCCGCGACAGCCTGCGTTCCAGGCAGATCCCGGACCTGTGGTACCAGGTGCGCAAGCGCGTGGGCGACATCCGTGCGACGCTGCCGCGCGAGATCGTCGGTCCGTTCTTCAACGATGAGTTCGGCGACACCTACGGCAACATCTATGCGTTGACCGGCAAGGGCTTCGACTACGCGGTGATGCGCGACTACGCCGACCGCATCCAGCTGGAACTGCAGCGCGTGCCCGATGTCGGCAAGATCGACCTGGTCGGCCTGCAGGACGAGAAGGTGTGGATCGAGCTGTCCAACACCCGCCTGGCCACGCTGGGTGTGTCGATGCAGCAGGTACAGCAGGCGCTGGCCGACCAGAATGCGGTCACCGGCACCAGCTTCTTCGAGACCGCCACCGACCGCGTGCAGCTGCGCGTGACCGGCCAGTTCAACGACATCGAAGCGATCCGCCAGTTCCCGATCCGCGCCGGTGACCGCACCGTGCACCTGGGCGACATCGCCGAGGTCAAGCGTGGCTTCGCCGATCCGGCGTCGCCGAAGATGCGCTTCATGGGTGAAGAGGCCATCGGCCTGGCAGTGGCGATGAAGGATGGCGGTGACATCCTCAAGCTCGGCGCCAATCTCGATGCCGAGTTCGAGCGCCTGCAGAAGACCCTGCCGGCGGGCATGCAGCTGCGCAAGGTGTCCGACCAGCCGCAGTCGGTGGAAGAGTCGGTCGGCGAGTTCGTGCAGGTGCTGACCGAAGCGGTGGTGATCGTGCTGCTGGTCAGTTTCTTCTCGCTGGGCCTGCGCACCGGCCTGGTGGTGGGCGTGACCATTCCACTGGTGCTGGCGATGACCTTCTTCGTCATGCACTACTTCGACATCGGCCTGCACAAGATTTCGCTGGGTGCACTGGTGCTGGCGCTGGGCCTGCTGGTGGACGATGCGATCATCGCGGTGGAGATGATGGCCACCAAGATGGAGCAGGGTTACGACCGCCTGCGCGCGGCCAGTTTCGCCTGGGAGTCGACCGCGTTCCCGATGCTGACCGGCACGCTGATCACGGCGGCCGGCTTCCTGCCCATCGCTACGGCGGCCTCGAGCACCGGTGAGTACACGCGTTCGCTGTTCCAGGTGGTGACCATCGCGCTGGTGGTGTCGTGGATCGCGGCGGTGCTGTTCATCCCGTACCTGGGCGACAAGATGCTGCCGGACCTGTTCAATCCGCAGCCGCCGAAGCCGGGCAGCGTGTCCGCGCGCTGGCATGCCAAGCGCCAGCAGTGGGCCGACCGCTATCCGGCGCTGGCCAACCTGATCGCGCCGCCGCAGCACGGGCACGACCACGATCCGTACCAGCGCCCGTTCTACCGCAGCTTCCGTCGCTTCCTCGATGGCTGCCTGCGCCACCGCTGGTGGGTGATTGCCGCGACCATTGCCCTGTTCGTGTTCTCGCTGATGATGTTCCGCTTCGTGCCGCAGCAGTTCTTCCCGGATTCGACCCGGCCGGAACTGATGGTGGACATCGAGCTGGCCGAGGGCGCATCGCTGCGCTCGACCCAGGCCCAGGCCGAGAAGCTGGAGAAGCTGCTGTCCAGCCGCGAGGGCATCGCCAACTACGTGTCCTACGTGGGCACCGGTTCGCCGCGCTTCTACCTGCCGCTGGACCAGCAGCTGCCGGCCACCAACTTCGCCCAGTTCGTGGTACTGGCCAAGGACATCAAGGCGCGCGAAAGCACCCGTGACTGGCTGCTGCACGAGGTGATTCCGAAGTTCCCGGACGTGCAGATGCGCGTGACCCGCCTGGAGAACGGCCCGCCGGTCGGCTATCCGGTGCAGATGCGCATTTCCGGCGAGCACATCGAGAAGGTGCAGGCGATCGCGCGCCAGGTCGAAGCCAAGGTGCGTGAGAACCCGCACGTGATGAACGTCAACCTGGACTGGAGCGAGCCGAGCAAGGTGGTGCGGCTGGTGATCGACCAGGAGCGTGCGCGGGCGCTGGGCGTGAGCAGTGCCCAGGTCAGCCAGTTCCTGTCCAGTTCGCTGGCCGGGCAGTCGGTGAGCGTGTACCGCGAGGGCAACCGCCAGATCGAGATGCTGCTGCGTGGCCCGGCCGATGAGCGCAACCAGCTGGAGCTGCTGTCCAGCCTGTCGATGCCGACCGCCAACGGCGGCAGCATCACGCTGTCGCAGGTGGCGACGATGGAGTACGGCTTCGAGGACGGCATCATCTGGCACCGCAACCGCCTGCCGACGGTGACCGTGCGTGCCGACATCAGCGATGGCATGCAGCCGCTGGACGTGGTGCATCAGATCCTGCCGACGCTGGATGGCATCCGTGCCGAGCTGCCGAACGGTTACCTGCTGGAAACCGGCGGTACCGTGGAGGATTCGGCACGTGGCCAGAACTCGATCAAGGCCGGCATGCCGCTGTTCCTGGTGGTGGTGGCCACGCTGCTGATGCTGCAGCTGCGCAGCTTCTCGCGTGCGGCGATGGTGCTGGTGACCGCGCCGCTGGGCATCATCGGCGCGACGTTGTTCCTGCTGCTGTTCCGCGCGCCGTTCGGCTTCGTGGCATTGCTGGGCACGATCGCGCTGGCCGGCATGATCATGCGCAACTCGGTGATCCTGATCGACCAGATCCAGCAGGACATCGATGCCGGGCATGACCGCTGGCATTCGATCATCGATGCGACGGTGCGCCGCTTCCGCCCGATCGTACTGACCGCGCTGGCGGCCGTGCTGGCGATGATTCCGCTGTCGCGCAGCGCGTTCTATGGCTCGATGGCGATCTCGATCATGGGCGGCCTGATCGTGGGCACGGTGCTGACCCTGGTGTTCCTGCCGGCGTTGTACGCGGCATGGTTCCGGGTGAAGCCGGACGAATCCGGGGCGTAATGCCCCGGATTCTGCGGCCGGGCTCGGATCCCTTTCCCGCTGGGAATGGGCTCTGACCCCATCCACGTTGTGCACATCCACGCATGGCGTGGATCTACTGCAGTTGCAGCCCGGTCATTAGCACTGGCAGCAGCCATTCGATGAATACCTGCACGCGTTGTGCGCGGTGCTGCCGATGCGGCTGCAGCAGGGTCACCGGCAATGGTTGCGCCACATGCTGCGGCATCACTTCCACCAGCGCACCGGATTGCAGCTCGGCCTGCACGTCGTAGCGCGGAATCTGCAACAGCCCCAGCCCCGCCACGCAGCACGCGATCGACGCCTCGGCACTGTTCACCCGCACCCAGCCGGGCATCGGCAATGTGCGTAGCTGCGTACCCTCCTGCCACTCCCACGGTTCCACCCGCGCCGTGGTCGGCGACGCGTAGTTCACCGCCCGGTGCTGCTGCAGGTCGGCAGGTTGCTGCGGCACACCGTACTCGCGCAGGTAGGCCGGCGCGGCAACGTTGACGAAGTCGAGCTGGCCCAGCGTGCGCGCGACCAGGCTGGAATCGCCCAGCTGGCCGACCCGCAGCACCGCATCGCAGCCGTCTTCGATCAGGTTCACCGCGCGGTCGGTCATGCCCAGGTCGACTTCCACCTGCGGATGGCGCGCGAAGAAGTCGGGCAGCGCCGGGGCGATGATGCGGCGGCCGATGCGACTTGGCACGTCGATCTTCAGCAGACCCACCGGCTGCGCATCGTCCTGCCGGAACAGCGATTCGGCGTCTTCAACCTCGGCGATCAGGCGCAGGCAGCGGGCATGGAACACGTCGCCGTCGTGGGTGGTGGACACCCGTCGGGTCGAGCGCTGCAGCAGGCGGGTGCCGAGCCGCTGCTCCAGCTCCGCAATGGCTGCCGAGACGGTGGAGCGGGGCAGGCCGAGCTGGTCGGCGGCGCGGGTGAAGCTGGCGCACTCCACCACCCGGGTGAAGATGCGGAAGCGATCGATCCGGTCCATTGTTCGCTGGCTCTGGAAGGTTAAGTCAATGCGGCGGGCTTTATCCGCATTTTCTGCACGATATCGTCGTCAGGGCAGGGCTGCCACCCCGGGCAGCCCCCTCCCGAGACCGACGCCATGACCGACCATTCCCTCAAGGGCAAGACCGTGCTGATCGCCGGTGGCGCCAAGAACCTGGGCGGACTGATCGCCCGCGACTTCGCCAGCCAGGGCGCCAAAGCCATCGTCATCCACTACAACAGCGCCGCCACCCAGGCCGATGCAGAGGCGACCGTCGCCGCCGTGCAGGCCGCTGGCAGCAAGGCGGTTGCCCTGCAGGGCGACCTGACGTCGGCGGCAGCGATGGAGCGCTTGTTCGCCGATGCCGTGGCCGCAGTCGGCCGTCCCGACATCGCCATCAATACGGTCGGCAAGGTGCTGAAGAAGCCGCTGCTGGAGATCGGCGAAGCCGAGTACGACGAGATGAGTGCGGTCAACGCCAAGGCCGCGTTCTTCTTCCTCAAGGAGGCTGGACGCCACGTCAACGACGGTGGCCGCATCTGCACTCTGGTCACCTCACTGCTGGGTGCGTTCACGCCGTTCTATTCCAGCTATGCCGGCACCAAGGCGCCGGTCGAGCATTTCACCCGCGCCGCATCGAAGGAGTTCGGTGAGCGCGGCATCTCGGTGACTGCGATCGGGCCGGGCCCGATGGACACGCCGTTCTTCTACCCGGCCGAGAGTGCCGATGCGCAGGCGTACCACAAGACCGCGGCCGCGCTCTCGGCGTTCACCCGCACCGGCCTGACCGACATCGCCGACATCGTGCCGTGGATCCGCTTCCTGGTCACCGACGGCTGGTGGATGACCGGGCAGACCATCCTGGTCAATGGTGGGTACACCACCAAATAATGCAGCCACGCATGGCGTGGCTCTACAGTAGAGCCACCCCATGGGTGGCGGCCCGCAATGTGCGAAGGGAGAGGCGCCACGCGTGGCGTGGCGCTATCGGATCAATTGAGTTTGGCCAGCACCGCGTCGGTGGCGGCTGCCGTGCTCACCGCCTGGCCCTTGGCGGCCAGATCGGCGGTGAACACGCCATCGTCCAGCACGGCGTGCACGGCGGCTTCCACCGCAGCGGCTTCCGTTTCCAACCCCAGCGAATGGCGCAGCAGCATCGCGGCGCTGAAGATCGTCGCGTACGGATTGGCGACGCCCTTGCCAGCGATGTCCGGGGCCGAACCATGGATCGGTTCGTAGATGCCGACCGCGCCCGGCTCACCCAGCGAGGCCGACGGCAGCAGGCCCAGCGAGCCGGCCAGCATCGAGGCTTCGTCGGTGAGGATGTCGCCGAACATGTTCTCGGTGACGATCACGTCGTACTCGCGCGGCTTGGCCAGCAGGTGCATGGCCATGGAATCGACCAGCTGGTGCTCCAGCGCAACGTCCGGGAATTCCTCGCGGCCGATGCGCGCGGCCACGTCACGCCACAGGCGCGAGGTCTCCAGCACGTTGGCCTTGTCCACCGAGGTGACCTTGCCGCGGCGCTGCCGGGCCAGGCGGAAGGCACTGCGCAGCACGCGTTCGATCTCGGCCACGGTGTAGCGGCACAGGTCGCTGGCGCTGTCGGCGTCGCGGGTCTTGTCGCCGAAGTAGATGCCGCCGGTCAGCTCGCGTACCACCACGAAGTCCACGCCCTGCAGCAGCTCGGCCTTGATCGGCGAGGCGTGCAGTGCGGCTTCGTGGGTACGCACCGGGCGCAGGTTGGCATACAGGCCCAGCGCCTTGCGGATCGCCAGCAGGCCCTGTTCCGGGCGCACCTTGGCGTTGGGATCGGACCACTTCGGGCCGCCGACCGCACCCAGCAGCACCGCGTTGGCGGCCTGGCAGGCAGTCAACGTCGAGGCCGGCAGCGGCTCGCCGTGGCGGTCGATGGCGATGCCACCGATGTCGTGCTCGCTGAAGGTGAAGGTGTGGTTGAAGCGCGTGGCGACAGACTTCAGGACGGCGACTGCCGCGGCGGCCACTTCCGGGCCGATGCCATCACCGGGCAGGACAACAATTTCAGCGTGCATGCTCACTCTCGTAGCGTTCGATTTCAGAGACACGGCCCAACAGATACCCCAACTGGTCGACGCCTTCCAGCAGGCAGGTCTGCGAGAAGCCATCCAGCGGGAAGGAATAGACGCGCCCATCGGGCGTGCGCAGCTCACGTGCGGCCACGTCGATGGTCAGCTCGTCGTCCGGGCGCTGCATCAGCGCCTGCACGTCGGCTTCGTCCAGCACGATCGGCAGCAGGCCGTTCTTCAGCGAGTTGCCGCGGAAGATGTCGGCGATCTCGCTGCTGACGATGGCACGCAGGCCCAGATCGGTCAGCGCCCATGGTGCATGCTCGCGCGACGAGCCGCAGCCGAAGTTGCGGCCCGCCAGCAGGACGCTGCGGCCGGCGTTGTGCGGCTGGTTGAAGGCGAAGTCGGCCACCGGCGAACCGTCGGCCTGCCAGCGCCAGTCATTGAACGCGTTGCGGCCCAGGCCGGCGCGTTCGGTGGTGGACAGGAACCGCGCCGGAATGATCTGGTCGGTGTCGATGTTGGTCTGGCGCAGCACCACGCTGGCCGAGGTCAGGGTATGGAAACCGGCCATCACGCCACCTCCTGTGCGAACAGTTCGCGGGTATCGGCGACGTGCCCGTTCACCGCGGCCCACGCCGCGCTCATCGGTGAGGCCAGCAGCGTGCGCGAACCGGGTCCTTGGCGGCCTTCGAAGTTGCGGTTGCTGGTGCTCACGGCCAGCTGCCCGGGCGCGACCAGATCGCCGTTCATGGCGATGCACATCGAGCAGCCCGGCTCGCGCCACTCGGCACCGGCCGCGCGCACGATCTCGTGGATGCCTTCGGCCTCGGCTTCGCGCTTGACGATCTCCGAGCCCGGCACCACCAGCATGCGCACCCGGTCAGCGACGCGACGGCCGCGCAGCACCTGCGCCACTTCGCGCATGTCGCTCAGGCGGCCATTGGTGCACGAACCGACGAACACCACGTCCACCGGCGTGCCCGCCAGCGCCTTGCCAGCCTGGAAATGCATGTAGTCCAGGCCCTTCTGTGCGGCGGCATCGTTGGCGGCGGGAATCGGTGCATCCACCGCGATGGCGGTGCCCGGATGCGTGCCCCACGTCAGGGTCGGGCGGATGTCGGCGGCGTCGATGTGCACTTCGCTGTCAAAGCGCGCGCCGTCATCGCTGCGCAGCTGCTGCCAGCGCGCCACGGCAGCGTCGAAATCGGCGCCCTTCGGCCCGCGCGGGGTAGCAGCGACGAAGTCGAAGGTGACCTGATCCGGCGCCACCATGCCGGCACGCGCACCCGCCTCGATCGACATGTTGCACAGGGTCATGCGCTGTTCCATGTCCATCGCTTCGATGGTGCTGCCACGGAACTCGATGACGTGGCCGGTGCCGCCGTTGACGCCGATCACGCCGATGATGTGCAGGACCACGTCCTTGGCGCCGACGCCGGGCGCCAGCGGGCCATCGACGGTGATCGCGAAGGTCTTCGCCTTGCGCTGCAGCAGGCACTGCGTGGCCAGCACGTGGCCGACTTCACTGGTGCCGATGCCGAAGGCCAGTGAACCGAACGCACCGTGGGTGGAGGTGTGGCTGTCGCCGCAGACGATGGTCATGCCGGGCTGGGTGAAGCCTTGTTCCGGCGCGATCACGTGGACGATGCCGCGATTGTCCGAGGCCATGTCGAACAGTTCGATGCCGTGTTCGGCGCAGTTGCGTGCCAGGGTGGCGACCTGCGCTTCGGAGGCGGCGCTGGCGTAAGGCAGCGTACCGTCGGCGGCAGGCGGCAGGGTTGGCGTGGAGTGGTCCATCGTCGCCTTGGTGCGGTCCGGGCGGCGCGGCGACAGGCCGCGCTCGCGCAGTTCGGTGAACGCCTGCGGCGAGGTCACCTCGTGGATCAGGTGCAGGTCGATGTACAGCACGGCGGGGGCGCTGTCGGTTTCGGGAACCACCACGTGGGCGTCCCACAGTTTGTCGTACAGGGTGCGGGGTGCGGAAGTCATGCGTATGCCTGGCAGAAGTACGAAATAGCGAACATCAGTAAAGAAAACGGAACGGTCAAGTCAGCGACGGCGGGCGAGCACGCGCAGGCGCACGTAGTCGGCCAGCGGCTCGCCCGCGGCATTGCGCGGCAGCTCGGCCAGCAACGCGGTGGCGGCCTCGCGCACGGTAGCGCGGGCCTCGGCCGGCAGGTCGTCCAGCAGTGGTGCGGCGAAGACCCGCAGCCAGCCGGCCACGCCGGTCGGCAGTGCGGTCGGGCGCGGCGTGCACTCGATCAGTTGCACCTGGAAGCCATGCTGGCGCAGGCGGTCGGCGTAGGCATCGGCCGTCGGGAAATACCACTGGAAGGTGCTGGCGCCATGGCCGTGGGCCACGCGCGCGGCCTGTACCGCCGCGATGATCGTGGCCACGTTGCCGTGGCCACCGAATTCGGCGACAAAGCGGCCGCCGGGGCGCAGGGCGCGGCGCACGCCTTCCAGCACGCGGTCCGGAATCGTCATCCAATGCAGTGCGGCATTGCTGAACACTGCATCGAACTCGCTGTCGAACGACAGCGCGTGGCCGTCCATCACCTGCGCGTCGACACCGCGTGCTCGGGCGGCGACCACCAGTTCCGGCGAAGCATCCACGCCGTGGATGCGTGCGCCGCCCAGCGCCAGTTCGGTACTGAGTACGCCATCGCCACAGCCCAGGTCGAGGATGCGCTCACCGGCGCGCGGGTCGAGCAGGCGCGAGACCGCGCCGCCGAGCAGCGGGACGAAGCCGGCGTCGATCGCATAGTCCTGGGCGTTCCACTGCTGGCCAGCGGCGCTGGCCGGGGTGAAGGTGTCGAAGGCGCTCATGGCGGGTTCCTCAGGCGGTGGCAGGGGTGGGAACGTCGGTGTTGCTGTGGGCGGTAGCCTGGCGCTGGCGCAGCAGGCGGTTGGCCACATCCAGCCAGGCCAGCGCGGAGGCTTCGATGATGTCCTTGCTGGTGCCGGTGCCGTCGTACTCCACGCCCTCGTGGCGCACGCTCAGGTTGGCCTCACCGCGCGCATCGGCGCCGATGCCGACGCTGTGCACGTGGTAGCTGTCCAGCATCAGCTGCACACCGGTGGCGGCCGACAGTGCGCCGAACAGCGCATCGACCGGGCCGTCGCCCTGCGCGGTCTCGGCCACGCGGTTGCCATCCGGATCGGACAGTTCGACCAGTGCGTTGGCGCGGCTGCCGACATCGCTGATGGTCATCGAGGCCAAGCGGTAGCCCTGTGCGTTGGAGCCGCCCTGCATCAGCGTCTGCAGGTCGGCATCGGTGACCACGCGCTGCTGTTCGCACAGACCCTTGAACTGCTCGAACACCAGCTTCAGTTCGTCTTCGTCCAGCCAGAAGCCCAGCGCACGCAGGCGAGCTTCAACGGCGGCACGGCCACTGTGGCGGCCCAGCACCATCTGCGAGTCCTCCCAGCCCACGTCTTCCGGGCGCATGATTTCGTAGGTACCGCGATGGCGCAGCATGCCGTGCTGGTGGATGCCCGATTCGTGGGCGAACGCATTGGCGCCGACGATGGCCTTGTTGCGCTGCACCGGCATGCCGACAAGGCGCTGCAGCAACTGCGAGGTGCCGACGATGCGCGGGGTGTTGATCGAACTGTCCTGCTCGTAGAAGGCCTGGCGCACCTTCAGCACCATCGCGATCTCTTCCAGCGAACAGTTGCCGGCGCGCTCGCCGATGCCGTTGACGGTGCACTCGACCTGGCGCGCGCCGCCTTCGATGGCGGCCAGCGAGTTGGCCACGGCCAGGCCCAGATCATTGTGGCAGTGCGCGCTGAAGATCACGTTGGCCGCGTTCGGCACGTCGGCGACGCCGGCGATGACCTGCTGGAACATCGCGCGGATTTCTTCCGGCGTGGTGAAGCCGACGGTGTCGGGCAGGTTGATGGTGGTGGCACCGGCGGCGATCGCCACGCGCGCGACTTCGATCAGGTAATCCAGCTCGGTACGGGTGGCATCCTCGGCCGAGAACTCGACATCGTCGATGTAGGAGCGGGCCAGCGATACATGCTTGCGTACCGATTCCAGCACCTGCTCGCGGGTCATGCGCAGCTTGTGCTCGCGGTGCAACGGGCTGGTCGACAGGAACACGTGCAGGCGCGGGTTGGCCGCAGCTTCCAGGGCACGCGCCGAGGTTTCGATATCGGCCTGCAGGCAGCGCGACAGCACCGCCAGGCTCAGGCTCGGGCGGCGCAGCTCACGGCCGATCAGGGCCATCGCCTCGCGGTCGGACTGCGAGCTGGCCGGAAAGCCGGTTTCGATGATGTCCACACCCAGTTCGTCCAGCGCACGCGCCATCACCAGCTTCTGCGGCGGGCTCATGCTGCAGCCGGGGGACTGCTCGCCGTCACGCAGGGTGGTGTCGAAGATGCGGATGCGCGGGGTGGTAATTCGTTCGATGGTGGTCACAGGGAAATCTCCTCGACAGCGGGCGTTGCGGCTTGCAGGTGGGAAGGGGAAGAGGTGGGGGAGGACGGCGCGCTGGCCCTGGCGGGCGAGCGGGGTGTTTCGCTGCGCCGTCGCCGCGGTTTGCGCGGCGGGCGCGGCCGGATGTCGGTGAGCAGGCCGGCCAGCACGCCGGCATCGATGTTGCCGCCGGACACCACCGCGCACTTGCGGCGGCCGGCGACGCGGCGGCCGGCAGCCAGCGCCAGCGCGCCGGCGCCCTCGGCGATGATGTGTTCTTCCAGCGCCAGCCGCACCAAGGTTTCGCGCAGCTCGGCTTCGCGCACGATCACCACGTCGTCCAGCAGCGAGGTGCACAGGCGGCGGGTCAGGAAGCCGGGAATCTTCACCCGCACGCCGTCGGCCAGCGAGGCGACGGGTGCGATCTCGCGCACGTCGCCGCGGATCGCGCGTGCCATCGAATCAACGCCTTCCACCTGCGCGCCGACCACGCGCACGCCCTGTGATTTCAGCGCCAGGGCCACGCCGGAAGCCAGGCCACCGCCACCGATCGGCACGATCACCACGTCCGGGGCATGCGCGGCCAGCTCGATGCCGACCGTGCCCTGGCCGGCGATCACGTCGGCATCGTCGAACGCGGACAGGAAGCGGTAGCCGTGGCGTTGTGCCAGTTCGACCGCGAAGGCGTAGGCTTCGTCATAGCTGTTGCCGTGCTGGCGCACGGTCGCGCCCCAGTGGGCGACGCCGGCGATCTTGGTGGCGGGTGCACCATGCGGCATCACAGTGATGGCCGGCACATCCAGGCGATAGGCGGCCCAGGCCACGCCCTGGGCGTGGTTGCCGGCCGAGGCGCAGATCACCGGCCGGGTGTCGCCGCGTTCGCGGCCGGCCAGCAGTGCATTCAATGCGCCGCGCACCTTGTAGGAACCGGTGCGCTGCAGGTTCTCCAGCTTCAGCCAGGTACCGAAGCGTTCGGCGTGGTGCAGCGGGGTGGGCGGCAGGAAGCGGCGCAGGCGGGCCTGCGCTGCCAGGACGTCGGCGACGCTTACGTCGCCGACATCGCTTTCCTGGCTGGTGTCAGCGGCCGGCATGGGCCACCAGCGCGGTGCGGAAGACCGCCGCATGCGGGCACGGGCGGCGAAGAAGACGCCTCCGTACCGGCACCGTGGTCGCTACGGTACGGGTGTTCATGGTGATACTCCTTCCACGGCGGTGACCTGCACGGACACGCAGTCGTAGATCTTCTCGATCTGCCGGCACAGCGTTTCCGCCGGGCGCTGGCCATCGACGACCAGCTGCAGGTGCCAGCGGCCATCGTCGGCGGCCACCGGCGCACCGCTGATCGCACGCGGCGCAAAGCCGCGGCGTTCGGCCATGCCGATCACGCGCAGCAGCGCGCCTTCGGCCGGGTGCAGCACCAGGTCAAGCCGGTATTGCATTGGGGGTCTCCTGGCGGGCGTGGGCGGGATTGCTTTCCAGCATCGTGCTGTTGGCGGTGTTCGGCGGCACCAGCGGCCACACGTTGGCGCGTGCATCGATGGCCACGTGCAGCAGCGCGGGGCCGGGCTCGGCCAGCAGCGCGGCCAGGCCGCCTTCCACGTCGTCGCGGTTGTCGATGCGGGTGGCGGCAATGCCGAACACCTGCGCCAGGGCTACGAAGTCCGGGTTGTCGGACAGGTCGATCTCGCTGTAACGCTCGGCGAAGAACAGTTCCTGCCACTGCCGCACCATGCCCAGCGAACTGTTGTCCAGCAACACGATCTTCACCGGCAGGCGGCAGCGGGCGATGGTCGCCAGCTCCTGCACGTTCATCATGAAGCTGCCATCGCCGGACACCAGTACCACGGTGCGCTCCGGGCAGGCGAACTGCGCACCCATCGCCGCTGGCAGGCCGAAGCCCATCGTGCCCAGTGCGCCACTGGTCAGGTGATTGCGGGGGTGGTTGAAGCGGCAGTGCTGGGCCACCCACATCTGGTGCTGACCGACATCGCAGGCGATCACCGCATCGGTCGGTGCCAGCTCGCTCAGGCGCTTCAGCAGCGCCGGGGCGTAGATGTGCTGGCCCGGTGCGTCGTAGCGGGCAGCGAAGCGGTCGCGGTGCTGCGCACAGCGCTTGCGCCAGGCGTCCTGGTGGGCCCTGGGGGAGGGGAAGGCCGCACGCAGGGCACGGATGGCGTGACCGACGTTGCCAGGCACGGCGATGTCGGCAGTGCGCAGCTTCGAGATCTCGTAGGCGTCAGCATCGATGTGGACGACGCGGGCGAATGGCGCGAACTCGGCCAGCTTGCCGGTCGCGCGGTCATCGAAACGCGCGCCCAGCACCAGTAGCAGGTCGCTTTCCTGCACCGCCATGTTGGCCGCGCGGGTGCCGTGCATGCCCAGCATGCCCAGCGACTGCGGATGGTGGGCCGGCAGTGCACCCAGGCCGCGCAGGGTCATCACGGTGGGGATGGCACTGGCCTCGACGAAGTCGCGCAGGTCCTGCACGGCATCACCCAGGGCGATGCCGCCACCTGCGTAGACCACCGGCTTCTCGGCCGCCGCCAGCGCGGCGATGGCCTCGGCGATGGCGGCCTCGGCCGGGGCCGGCGGCGGTTCGACGCTGCTGGGCACATGCGCCGGCAGATGGCTGGCATCGGCCAGCTGCACATCCTTGGGCAGGTCGATCAGCACCGGGCCGGGGCGACCCTCACGGGCAATGCGGAACGCATCGGCCACCACGCGCGGCAGGTCATCGACGCTGCGCACCAGCCAGCTGTGCTTGACGATCGGCATCGTCAGGCCGAACACATCCAGTTCCTGGAAGGCGTCGGTGCCCAGCAGCGGCGTGCCGACCTGGCCGGTGATGCAGACCATCGGTACCGAATCCAGCATCGCATCGGCAATGCCGGTCACCAGGTTCGAGGCGCCCGGGCCGGAGGTGGCCACGCAGACGCCCACCTGGTTGCTGGCGCGGGCGAAGCCGTTGGCGGCCAGCGCCGCGCCCTGCTCATGGCGTACCAGGATGTGCTTCAGCGACGAATCCACCAGCGCGTCGTAGAACGGCATGATGGTGCCACCGGGATAGCCGAACAGCGTGCGGACGCCTTCGGCCTCCAGCGCCTGGGTCAGCCAGCGCGCGCCGTTGGGCGGCGCGCTGCGATGTGTCGAAGAGTTCATGGGGGAACCTTGCAAAGCGGGTGGGGGAGGCCGCGTGGTTACGCGGCCTGTCCTTGCAACCAGACCATCTTGGCGCGCAGTTCCTTGCCCACCTTTTCGATCGGGTGCTCCAGGTCGGCCTGCTTGAACCTGTTGTAGTTCGGCAGGCCCGCTTCATACTCGGCCACCCAGTTCTTGGTGAAGGTGCCGTCCTGGATGTCCTTCAGCACTTCCTTCATGCGCTCCTTGGTGCCGGCATCGATCACGCGCGGGCCGCTGACGTAGTCGCCGTACTGCGCGGTCTCCGAGATGAACTCCAACATGCGCGAGATACCGCCTTCATAGAACAGGTCCACGATCAGCTTCAGTTCGTGCAGCACTTCGTAATAGGCGATCTCCGGCTGGTAGCCGGCTTCGACCAGGGTCTCGAAACCGGCCTGCACCAGCGCCGAGGCACCGCCGCACAGCACCGCCTGCTCACCGAACAGATCGGTTTCGGTCTCTTCCTTGAAGGTGGTCTGGATCAGGTTGGCGCGCGCACCGCCGAGGCCGGCCGCATAGGCCTGCGCATGCTGCGCTGCCTTGCCGCTGACATCCTGGTAGACCGCCCAGATGCACGGCACGCCACGGCCGATCTCGTACTCACGGCGCACCAGCGCGCCGGGGCCCTTCGGCGCGACCAGCACCACGTCCAGGTCGGCACGCGGCTCGATCATCCCGTAATGCACGTTCAGGCCGTGCGCGAACAGCAGGCATGCACCCTGTTTCATGTTCGGCGCCAGCACGTCGTTGTAGAGCTTCTTCTGCACCATGTCCGGGGTCAGCACGGCAACCAGGTCGGCGTCCTTCACGGCCTCGGCGGGCGCGATCACGGTGAAGCCATCGGCCTGCGCCTTGGCTTCGGTCGGCCCGCCCGGACGCAGGCCTACCACCACGTCGAAGCCGGATTCGCGCAGGTTCAGTGCGTGGGCGCGGCCCTGGCTGCCGTAGCCGATGACGGCGATCTTGGTCTGGGGCAGGTCGTTGGTGCTCATGGGGGAGGTTCCTTGCGGTGGGAAGAAAAAAGAACGGCCGGTCGTCGAGGTGACGTGCCGGCCGGTCAGGGGAAAGCGGTGGAGGAGGCGCCGCGCATCGCACAGGCACAGCCACCACGAGGCGTGGTGGTGCAGGTCCGGGTTGTGCGATGAGCGTTGGTCATGGTGGTTGCGTCTGAAACCAGGTTCTGAAATGAAAAAACCCGCACCGGGGCGGGTGCGGGTTTTTGAAGAGTTCCGGTGTGTGTGTTGCTTACACGCTGGCTCGTCCCGCACCTGTTGGTTGGGTAATAAGTACGAGCACAAGAATCGAACGCAGCGAGGCGGCGCCGGTGTCGGCGGCTTCGATGTGGGTTCGCGGTGGCGTGTTGTGGTGCAACATGTGATCGAGAGAAACACAGCCATTTCGGCGGTGTCAACCCTCGCGACGGATTTTCTATCGGTTTCCGCTGCATCCAGCGCAATCGCTTGCGGCACAAGGATGGTTGCTGCTGAAAGTGTTTCGGTGAACCCGAATTCACTCCTTTCGGGGCGGTTTTTGCGCGGAATCCGGTGGATTTTTCCGCCCAAGGATCAACGTCCATGACGTCTGTCCGATACCGCGTGAAGGCCGCAGCGGCGAAGATCGGGGAACCACCCGTCCATCGGAACCCGACCGTGTCCCGACGCCTTGCCCGTTCCCTGCTCGCCGCCGCCGTACTGGCTGCCGTACCCGCGCTGTCCTTCGCCGCCGACCGCATCACCGGCCACACCTTCGCCACCCGTTCAGAGGTGATCGCCCCGCATGCGATGGCCGCGACCTCGCAACCACTGGCCACCCAGATCGCGCTGGACGTGATGAAGGGCGGCGGTTCGGCAGTGGACGCGGCGATTGCCGCCAACGCCGCGCTCGGCCTGATGGAGCCGACCGGCAACGGCATCGGCGGCGACCTTTTCGCCATCGTGTGGGACCCGAAGACGCAGAAGCTCTACGGCTACAACGGCTCGGGCCGCTCGCCGAAGTCGCTCACCCTGGCCGAGTTCCAGCGCCGTGGCCTGAAGGACATCCCGGCCACCGGTCCACTGCCGGTGTCGGTGCCGGGTGCCGTCGACGGCTGGTTCGCGCTGCACGACCGCTTCGGTCGCAAGCCGATGGCCGGCAACCTGGCGCCGGCCATCCGCTACGCCCGCGAGGGTCACCCGGTGGCCGAGGTGATCGCCTACTACTGGGACCGCTCGGTGCCCAAGTTGTCGCAGTACCCGGGCTTCAAGGAGCAGTTCACGATCAACGGCCACGCCCCGCGCAAGGGCGAGATGTGGAAGAACGCGAACCTGGCCAGCACCCTGCAGAAGATCGCCGACGGTGGCCGCGACGCCTTCTACAAGGGCGAGATCGCCCACACCATCGGCGACTACTTCAAGGCCAACGGTGGCTACCTGAGCTACCAGGACATGGCTGACCATCATGGCGAGTGGGTCGAACCGGTCAGCAGCAACTACCGTGGCTACGACGTCTGGGAACTGCCGCCGAACAGCCAGGGCATCGCCGCACTGCAGATCCTCAATGTGCTGGAAGGCTACGACTTCTCGAAGATCCCGTTCGGTTCACCGGAACACGTGCACCTGTTTGTCGAAGCGAAGAAGCTGGCCTTTGCCGACCGTGCGCGTTTCTACGCCGACATGGCGTTCCAGCCGGCACCGGTGCAGAAGCTCATCTCCAAGGAGTACGCCGCGCAGCGTCGTGCGCTGATCTCGATGGACAAGGCGTTGAAGGAAGTGCAGCCGGGCACGCCGAAGCAGCTGGAGGAGGGCGACACGATCTACATGACCGTGGCCGACGCCGACGGCATGATGGTTTCGCTGATCCAGTCCAACTACCGTGGCATGGGCAGCGGCATGGCACCGCCCGGTCTGGGTTTCATCCTGCAGGACCGTGGCGAGATGTTCGTGCTGCAGAAGAACCATCCCAACGGCTACGCGCCGGGCAAGCGTCCATTCCAGACCATCATTCCGGGGTTCATCACCAAGGGCGGCAAGCCGTATGCCAGCTTCGGCGTGATGGGCGGCGCGATGCAGCCGCAGGGCCATGCGCAGATCGTGATGAACCTGGTGGATTTCGGGATGAACCTGCAGGAAGCCGGTGATGCGCCGCGCATCCAGCACGAAGGCTCGACTGAACCGACGGGTCAGGCCACGGCGATGACCGACGGTGGTGAAGTGAATCTGGAAACCGGCTTCCCGTACGAGACGGTGCGTGCGCTGATGCGCAAGGGGCATCGCATCGTGTTCGCCGATGGGCCTTATGGCGGGTACCAGGCGATCATGCGCGATCCCGAGAGCGGGATGTATTACGGTGCGTCGGAGAGCCCCAAGGACGGGCAGGCGGCGGGGTATTGAGGTTTCCCGGCCACCGGGCTGAGCCCCCTCTGCGGTGGTGGTTCGTGGAAGCGGGATCATGTGATTGGGCCGGGCGGGTGGGCTGTTCGGGGGACGGCGTGAATCCGTCCCTGGAAGCTTGGCAGCCGCATCCATGCGGCTGACACCCCCGCCCAGCCCACCCGCCCGGCCCCTGACAGTTTCCGTGGCCGCCACCGCAGGAAGAAAAAGAAGAAGATCAAAAGCAAAGGCAACAGCAACAGCCGCGCGCTGTGGGTTGGGGTCGGATCCGTTTTCCGAAGGAAAACGGATCCGACCCCTTCTTGTTTTCCGATACACCTCATCCACGCATAGCGTGGAAAACCAACCGTCACCGGGAAATTGTCGGAAGCGGGGAGGGGGCCGATGGCGGGACCGTCCACGGCATGGATGCCGTGGCCGAGCCTACAGGGACGTACTTGCGGCGTGTCCCGCCATCGGCCCCCTCCCCGCCAAACCAGCAGAAATCCAGAGCCGCTTTTGAAGTTGTTGTTGCCGTTGCTTGAAAAAAGCGGTGCAGCCGCAGGCTGCAAAACAACCCTCAATCCTGATCGTGCGCGCGCGCTGCCTCGGCCTGCGTCTCCTCCTGCGCCGCCATCTCGCGTGCGATCCACGCATCGATCATGTGCCGCTGGCGCTGCGCCTGCCGCCGCTCGCGCGTGTACTCCTGGTCCAGCACCCGGTACAGCGACACCATCACCAGCACCATCAGCAGCGCGAATGGCAATGCCGCGATCGTGATCATGCCCTGCAGCGCGTCCAGGCCTCCGGCCAGCAGCAACGCCGCTGCGATCAGTGCCACCGCAATGCCCCAGGCCAGCTTGCGCTTCAACGGTGGGTCGCCAGCCTCGTCGGTGGACATGCTGGCCAGCACCAGGACCGCCGAATCGGCCGAGGTCACGAAGAAGATCATCAGCAGCACCAGCGCGATGCACGACAGCAACAGCGGTAGCGGCATGCTGTTGAACAGTGTGAACAACACCGTCTCGTAGCCATTGCCAAGCGCCTGCACCAGATCGGCGTGGCCGAAGATCTGTGCCCACAACGCAGTGCCGCCGAACACCGCGAACCAGAAGAAGCCCAGCAGCGTCGGTGCGAGCACGACACCGATCACGAACTCGCGCACGCTGCGGCCGCGCGAGATGCGCGCAATGAACGATCCCACGAACGGCGCCCACGAGATCCACCAGGCCCAGTAGAAGATCGTCCAGTCCGCCACCCAGGTGCTGCCGGAGAACGGTGACATGCGCAGGCTCATCGTCACCAGCTGGTTGAGGTAGGAGCCCAGCGTGGTGGTGAACGTATCGAAGATGAAGCCGGTCGGCCCCAGCACCAGCAGGATGGCCGCCAGCAGGGCAGCCAACGCCAGGTTGAAGTTGGACAGCCACTTCACACCTCGCTCTACGCCACTGGCGGTGGAGGCCATGTACAGCACGAAGGCGACGGCAATGATGGTCATCTGCACGGCGACGGTAGCCTGCACGCTGAAGACGCGTTCGATACCGGCAGCAATCTGGATGGTGCCGAAGCCGAGCGTGGTGGCGACACCGATCGCAGTGGCAACTACGGCGGCGATGTTGACCACCCGACCGATCCAGCCGCGATGGTGGCGGCCGATGATCGGCTGCAGCATGTCGCTGACCAGGCCGCGTCCATTGCGGTTGAACTGGAACCAGGCCATCGCCAGGCCGATCAGTGCGTAGATCGCCCACGGGTGCAGGCCCCAGTGGAAGAACGCATAGCGCATCGATGCGCGCGCTGCATCCAGGCTTTGCGGCGCCAGGCCTTCCGGCGGCTTGCTGAAATGCGAGATGGGCTCGGCCGCACCCCAGAACACCAGGCCGATGCCCATGCCGGCGGCGAACAGCATCGACATCCAGCTGGCACGCGAGAACTCGGGTTCGGCGTCCTCGCCGCCGATGCGCAGGTTGCCGAAGCGGCCGAACGCCAGGTACATCAGGAACACCAGCGCCAGGAACACCACCAGCAGGTACAGCCAGCCGACACTGCGGATGACTTCTGCCAGCATCGACTGGACCACGGTGTTGAAGGGGCCGGGGGCGATACCGGCGAGCAGCACCAGCAGCAGAACCAGTGCGATGGAAACGCGAAACACCATGAAGGAGCTTCTCCGATCAAGGGCGATTGAGGGGAGCGAGCAGAGCTTGCGGCGAAGGGCCGGCGGCATGCAGCACGGACCGGGCAGGGGCCGCGAAGGCGGCGGGGAACGCATCGATCTCAGCAACGCGATGGCGTGCACGTTACTGAACGCGACGTCATGGTTCCGTTAACGAATGGCGATCTGATCCCGGAGGCGGGCGGTCTATGCTCTAATGCGCACCAAGAAGCGGGGGTACCGGGCCATGTGGCCACGGTTGAGACAGTCCCTTGGAACCTGATCCGGCTCATACCGGCGTAGGGAAGCTTTGCAATGCAGCCGTGCCCGGACTCCGCCCAAGGACCGTTCGTGTGCGGGTGCCGTGCGCCGCCGCTTCGTCCCTGACCTTCCTGGACGATGCCCGATGAACGCACAGCTCTCAGCCCTGCAGCAACAGGCCCAGCAACTCTCCGCATCCGTGACCCGGCCCATTCCCGGCTCGCGCAAGATCCACGTGCCCGGTTCACGCCCGGATCTGCAGGTGCCGATGCGCGAGATCGCGCTGACCCGTACGCCGACGCTGTTCGGTGGCGAAGAGAATGCGCCGGTGACCGTTTACGACACGTCGGGCCCGTACACCGACCCGGAGGTGCGCATCGATCTGTCCGCCGGTTTGCCGGCACTGCGTCGCGGCTGGGTGGAAGAGCGCGGTGATACCGAGCAGCTTGAAGGACTGAGTTCTTCGTTCGGTCGCGATCGCGAGCATGACCCGAAGCTTGACGCGGTGCGTTTCCCCGCGCGCAGCCTGCCACGCCGTGCACGTGCCGGTGCCAACGTCACCCAGATGCATTACGCGCGCCGCGGCATCATCACGCCGGAAATGGAATTCGTCGCCATCCGCGAGAACCAGCGCCTGGACGCGATCCGCGATGCCGGCCTGCTGCAGCAGCACCCGGGCGAGGCCTTCGGTGCGTCGATCCAGAGAGTCATCACCCCGGAGTTCGTGCGCGACGAAATCGCCCGTGGCCGTGCGGTGCTGCCCAACAACATCAACCACCCGGAAAGCGAGCCGATGATCATCGGCCGCAATTTCCTGACCAAGATCAACGCCAACATCGGCAACAGCGCGGTGTCTTCCGGCATCGCCGAGGAAGTGGAGAAGCTGGTGTGGGCGATCCGCTGGGGCGGTGACACGGTGATGGACCTGTCCACCGGCAAGCACATCCACGAGACGCGCGAATGGATCATCCGCAACTCGCCGGTGGCGATCGGTACCGTGCCGATCTACCAGGCCCTGGAGAAGGTTGACGGCCGCGCCGAGGCACTGACCTGGGAGATCTTCCGCGACACTCTGATCGAGCAGGCCGAGCAGGGCGTGGACTACTTCACCATCCACGCCGGCGTGCTGCTGCGCTACGTGCCGCTTACCGCCAAGCGTGTTACCGGCATCGTCAGCCGCGGCGGCTCGATCATGGCCAAGTGGTGCCTGGCGCACCACAAGGAGAACTTCGTCTACACGCATTTCGAAGACATCTGCGAAATCATGAAGGCCTACGACGTGACCTTCTCGCTGGGCGACGGCCTGCGCCCGGGTTGCATCGCTGATGCCAACGACGCGGCGCAGTTCGGCGAACTGGAAACGCTGGGTGAACTGACGAAGATCGCCTGGAAACACGATGTGCAGACCATGATCGAAGGCCCCGGCCACGTGCCGATGCAGCTGATCAAGGAAAACATGGACAAGCAGCTGCGCGAATGCGGCGAAGCGCCGTTCTACACGCTGGGCCCGCTGACGACCGACATCGCGCCGGGCTACGACCACATCACCAGTGCGATCGGCGCGGCGATGATCGGCTGGTTTGGCACGGCCATGCTCTGCTACGTGACGCCGAAGGAGCACCTGGGCCTGCCCAACCGCCAGGACGTGCGCGACGGCATCATGGCTTATCGCATTGCCGCGCACGCGGCCGACCTGGCCAAGGGGCATCCGGGCGCACAGGTACGCGACAACGCGCTGAGCAAGGCGCGCTTCGAGTTCCGCTGGCAGGACCAGTTCCACCTGGGCCTGGATCCGGAAAAGGCCAAGGAATTCCACGACGAGACACTGCCGAAGGACGCGCACAAGCTGGCCCACTTCTGCTCGATGTGCGGACCGCACTTCTGTTCGATGAAGATCACCCAGGACGTGCGCGACTACGCCGAGGCCGGCATGAAGGAGAAGTCGCAGGAGTTCCGTGCTGGCGGGGCCGAGGTCTACCGCCAGGGGTGACGGGTAACGGGTAGTGCCGGCCGCTGGCCAGCATTCCGTCGTGCACGGACCGGGGAGAGTGCTGGTCAATGGCCGGCACTACCGTTCATCACGCCGCGCCCGGCTATCCTCCGCGCATCGCCCAGGGGAAAGGACGCCATGCCCGTTGCCACGACCACCCGCTGGCTGGCCATCGCCCGCCGCCATCCTTCGGCCTGGCTCCTGGCCGCCCAGTTGATCGCGGTACTGCTGTATCCCGCCCTCGATGACACCGCCGCTGGCCGGGCGGCGCTGGGCATGTTCGGCATGGCGGTACTCGGCCTGGCGCTGTGGGTGGTCCAGCGCAGTCCATTGGGAACCTGGCTGGCATTGCTGCTGGCCATTCCATCGGTGGTGTTCTCGCTGGCTGGCGCGCTGCTGGACCGCAGCGCGCTGCTGACCACCGCGCAGCTGCTGGAAAGCCTGCTGTACTTCTATACGGCCGGGGCATTGATCGCCTACATGCTGCAGGACCATCGAGTAACACGCGACGAACTGTTCGCGGCCGGGGCAACCTTCACCCTGCTGGCCTGGGGGTTCGCCTTTGCATTCGCGGTGTGCCAACAGTGGTATCCAGGCAGTTTCCAGGGTGCGACGGCCGGCCCCGAGCGCAGTTGGATGGAGCTGCTTTATCTGAGCTTCAGCTTGTTGTCCGGAGTTGGATTGAGTGACGTCGTGCCGTTGCACCCGCAGGCACGGGCCCTGGTGATGCTCGAACAGTTCGCAGGCGTCATGTATATCGGCCTTGTGGTGTCGCGTCTGGTCGGATTGACCATGCTTCGGCGCATGTGAAAATGAACGCCAGATAAAAATTTCGCGCCCATAAGGGCGCGAATGGTGATGCAGATTATGTGAATGCGTCGGCGAGAGAGAGCCTGAGTGTCGACCCCGTCATAGGCGGGGTAACCGGCTTAGGCTAATATCCGGGGGCGTTATTGTTTTTGCGGTATGCGCCGATGCTTTGTGCGGAATCTGGCTTTTCGATGGCCCTGTCCAGGGACGGTGGGGACGGTATTGCTGGTGAGCCCTGCCCAGGTCCCGTCCCTACTGTATAGCGGAAAATGAACAGCAGCGAACTCACGCCCATTGACGCCGACCGCGTGCAGGTCGGCGACTGTGTCATTACCTTGTCCTCGCGTGAGGTCGAGGTTGAAGGCGCGCGCCGTCCGCGGCGGCTGACGCCGAAAGCGCTGGGCGTACTTCGCGTGTTGATGCGGCAGCCTGGGCGCGTGGTCACCCGTGAAGAGCTGTTTGCCGAGGTCTGGCCCGATACGTTGCCGACCAATGACGTGCTGACCCAGGCCGTCACCCAGCTGCGCAAGGCGTTCGCCAACGACGACGACAATGGCCAGGCCTACATCGAGACCATCGCCAAGAGCGGCTATCGGCTGCTGGTACCGGTGCAGGCGCTGGACGACTTCGAGCCGGTAGCGGAAGTGGATGCGGTGGCCGTTGCGGATGTGATGCCGTCGCCGGACGGTGCCGGCACGATTCCGGCGCTGGCCGTGCCGGCAGCGCCTTCACGCCGGCGTGGCTGGCGCCAGCTGCGCCGCCAGCTGTTGTGGGTGCTGGGCGTGATGATGCTGGCCGCGCTGCTGGTCATGGCCACATTGTTGCTGCGGCGCGGGCCGGAGCCGAGTTCACCGGTGGATGCAGCGGTCGAGAACGGCGTGCGGGTGATCGGCAGCCCGCAGCGTCCCTATCGCCTGATCACCGCCACCAGTGGTTTTGAAACCTATCCCACACTTTCGCCGGACGGCTCCCAGGTTGCCTACGAAGGCGCCAACGAGGATGGCGCCGGAGGTGGTGTGATCAAGGTGCAGACCTCGGGCAATGCGCCGGCCCGGCAGCTGGCGCTGCCGCCGAAGGGGGCCAGTGACCGTTTCCCGAGCTGGTCACCGGACGGGCGCGAGATCGCTTTTGCCCGCTTTGGAGCCGACGGCGGTTGCCAGGTGCTGATCGCCAGTGCCACTGGCGGCGGCGTGCGCCAGGCGACCCGTTGCGATGGAACCGAGCTGCTCAGCTTCGACTGGACACCGGATGGCCGCGGCCTGGTCTTTGGCAGCATGGTGGGCCGCTATGCCCATCGCGGCATCCGTGTGCTCGACCTGGCCAGCGGCCAGTGGCGGGCGTTGGACTACGCCGTCGATCAGGATGATTTTGACTACGCGCCACGCTACTCGCCCGACGGCAAGTGGCTGGTGTTCGTGCGCAATCCACAGATGGGCGACCTGTGGCGGATGCCGGCCGGAGGCGGTGAGCTGGAGCAGTTGACCAACGAATCCGCCGAACAGCGTGGCTGGGCCTGGCTGGGCGATGGGCGCAGCATCGTGTTCGGCCGGCGCGTGGACAGCGAGGTGCGGTTGTACTACCTGGACGTGGAGCGCCGCACCTTGCGTGATGCCGGCCTCGACGACGCACAGTGGCCTGCGGTGTCGCGCCACGGCGACGTGCTGGCCTTCGTTCACCGCCGTGCCCAGTTCGGCGTGTTCAAGGTGCCGATGGCCGGCGGCAGCGCCGAGCGGCTGTTCGCGTCCAGTGGGCGCGACGGGCAGCCGATGGCGGCGCCCGACGGTCGCCAGCTGGTCTTCACCTCCGATCGTTCCGGCAGTTTCGCGCTGTGGTGGGCGGACATGCAGCGGCCCGACTCACTGCGGCCGATCGAGGGCCTGCGTCCGGAGGGGCGGCAGGCGCCGGACTGGTCGGCCGACAGCCGCCAGCTGCTGGTGGTCGGGCGTGACGAGCATGGGCGTACCGTTGTCTACGAGATCGCCCCGCGCGACGAGCACCTGCAACCGCTGCCGGTTCCGGTGGATCAGCCGCTGCAGGCCCTGTACGGGGCAACCCCGGAGCAGCTGCTGGTAGTCGAGCGCGATGCAGAGCAACGCACCCGGTTGAGCCTGTTCGATCGCAGCGTGACCCCCTGGCGCCGCCTGGCCAGTATCGACGGCGTCTCCCAGGCGCGTTTCGATCGCGGCGATGGCCGCGTGCTGTTCACACGCCTGGCATCCGGCGGCTTGTGGTCGGTGGATGCGGCACTGTCCCCGGCCAGCGTGCAGCAGGTCAGTGAAGACCGACCAAGCCGATGGCGCTATCGCACCTGGACGGTGGCGGGCACCGGTGGCATCGGGTATCTCGGCAACTCGACCGAATGCGGTACGACCTTGATCCATATCCAGGCCGGCACCGAAGCCCCCGAGCGCTGCCTGGACCGGCAGCGGCTCAGTGCGGGCAACGGCATCAGTGCCAGCGCCGATGGCCGGGACCTGTACGTCGCCCTGGCGGTCAGCGATGGTGCCGACATCGGCGTCATGCAGCTGCCCCGGTTGACGCCGGCACTGTTCCCGGCCTTTCTCAAGTCGTTGATCCTGAAGAAAAATATCTCTTCGTGATTTTTTCGTGGAGTTCTCGCCGCGAATTCGTGGCGATCTCGGCGGATTTTCCTGACGGGCTGACGCCTGATTAGGCAAAACGGAAGCCTGTATCAGGCAAACCCGTGGTGCCCCATGCGTCAACTCTCGCTGGCCGATCGTGGCCAAACCGTCTCCCTCGACAAGGCGCTGGACGATCTCGCGCCGACCTGCATGGGCGTGGCCCGGCTCGGCAGCCTGCAGACCGCAGGGTCAAGCTTCACTGTCTGGCTGCAGGTGCGGGGCAGTTCCTGGGTGGAAGCCAAGGAAGGGCGTTTCCGCCTGCGCCATGGTGAGTGGATTGCCTTCGAGAAGGAGTCGCGCCCGTTGGTGCAGGCCGGCCGTAACGGACTGTGCGTGGGCCTCAGCCTGACTGCGGAGGCGATGCGGGTGCTGTCCGAGATGGCCGACTGCGGCCTGTATGCCGGTCGTGGTCGCATGAGCCGCGGCGACGCCCGCGTTGCCCTGCGCCTGTGGCGCGATGCGCTCGACAGCGGCCTGCCAGCGCAGGCGCTGCGCCCGCTGTTGTTGCATCTGGCCGGCCTGCAGCGTGACCTGGCCGACAACGTACAGCGCTGCCCCGGTCGCTCACGCAGCCGCAAGCGCCAGGTGTTCGGCCGCATGCAGCGCGCCCGTCTCTATCTGGAGGGCAACAGCCACCGCGTGGTGCGGATCGGCGAACTGGCCGAGCTGACCAACTTCTCCAGCTGGTACCTCTCCAAGACCTTCCAGAGCC
Organism: Stenotrophomonas sp. YJH_SMC_40; assembly: GCF_059368615.1. Lineage (NCBI taxonomy): Bacteria > Pseudomonadati > Pseudomonadota > Gammaproteobacteria > Lysobacterales > Lysobacteraceae > Stenotrophomonas > Stenotrophomonas sp. YJH_SMC_40. The sequence continues at coordinate 529,860 of NZ_JCAFRX010000002.1, forward strand.
TGTATGAAGAGAGCCCCCAGTCGCTTTCGGCACGGTTGCGCCTGGAGCGGGCCGCCGATCTGCTGCGCGACACCGACATGATGGTGGGCGAGGTCGCCGCGGCCAGCGGATTCGACAACTGCTGCAGCTTCGCGCGGGCCTTCCGCGCCCGTTACGGGCAGTCTGCTTCCCGGTTCAGGGAAAACGGCGGCTTGCTCCCGCCACACTCTGCAAAGTCTACGGTTGGGTCGCGCAAATACAGCATCGCAACGCAATCGTAACGTGCTGGAGCGTTTTAACACGCTACTAACACGTACCTTGGAGAGATTGATGAACGTTCGCACCCCTGCCGTGCGGCTGGGCCTGCTGCCCGCCGGCATCGCGCTGGCGCTGGCACCGGCATTTGCTTCCGCACAGGAAGCCAGTGCCCCGACCACCCTTGATCGCTTGGAAGTCACCGGCTCCCGCATCCGCTCGGTGGATGTGGAAACCTCCCAGCCGGTCCTCACCGTAAGCCATGAGGACATCCAGCGTTCGGGCCTGGTCAGCGTCGGCGACCTGCTGCAGAACCTGTCCGTGGCGGGCACCCAGACCTTCAGCAAGGCGGCCGTGCTGGCGTCCAACCCGGAACAGGGCGGCCAGTACGTCAGCCTGTACAACCTGGGTGAGCAGCGCACGCTGGTGCTGGTCAACGGCAAGCGCTGGAGCACCAGCCTGGCCGGCTTCACCGACATGTCGACCATCCCGACCTCGCTGATCGAGCGCATTGAAGTCCTGAAGGACGGCGCCTCGGCGATCTACGGTTCCGACGCCATCTCCGGCGTGGTCAACATCATCCTGCGCAAGAACTTCGACGGCGCCGAGGCCAGTGCCTACTATGGCCAGAACAGCCACGGCGACGGTTCCAAGACCCAGTACAGCCTGACCCTGGGTGCCAGCGGCGAGCGCTCCTCGATCGTGTTCGGTGCGAACTACATCAAGGAAGATCCGGTGTGGGCCAAGGATCGTGGCCTGACCAAGTACTCCTATGGCCAGGGCCACAAGGAAGACGGTCTGAGCCCGGCCGGCCCGTGGGGTCGTTTCACCGATCCGCGTGCCGAAGGCACCGCCGGTGCTGGCGAATACAACAAGGCTGGCAAGTGGGTCCCGAACACCTGGGTGGTCAACCACACCGGTTCCTGGGACACCCCGGTCGGCGTTGGCCAGCCGTCGAACAACTTCAACAACTACCACCTGATTGGTCTGGACGACTACTACAACGCCTCGCAGCAGATGATGCTGAACCAGGGCGCTGAGTCGAAGACCATGTTCACCTCGGCCAGCTACGACATCAACGACAACCTGCGTCTGAAGTCGACGGCGATGTACTCCGAGCGCGATTCCAAGCGCCAGATCGCCGGCTACCCGCTGACCGGTACCTCGCAGCCGCAGTTCCCGGTGGCGATCAGCAAGGACAGCATCTACAACCCGCTGGGCAACTGGGCCAACCCGGGCGCCGGCGTTGACATCGGTGGCTGGGGCCGTCGTATCTTCGAACTGCCGCGCATCACCCAGAACAACGTCAAGTCGCTGCACTTCGACGCGGCCCTGGAAGGCAACTTCGACTTCAACAACCGTCCGTTCGACTGGGATGTGGGCATCAACTACAACCAGTTCGACGTGACCCAGACCAGCTCGGGCAACATCAACCTGCTGGCCCTGAAGAACGCCCTCGGCCCGTCGTTCATCAACGCCAACGGCGTCGCCCAGTGCGGCACCGCTGCCAACCCGATCGCGCTGGGCACCAGCCCGGGCAGCTGCGTTCCGTTCGACCTGCTGGGCGGCGCCAGCGCCGCGACCCCGGATGCGCTGAAGTACATCAACACCCTGCTGAACTCGACCGGCCAGAGCAAGAGCAAGCAGTACTTCGCCAACATCACCGGTTCGCTGTTCGACATGCCGGGCGATGCGGGCGAGTTCGCCTTCGCTGCCGGTTACGAGCATCGCGAAGTGTCGGGCTACGATCACCCGGACGCACTGTCCTCCTCGGGTTACACCACCGAGCTGGCCGCGCAGCCGACCGAAGGCAAGTACAAGACCAACGAGTTCTACCTGGAACTGATGGTGCCGCTGCTGCGTGACCTGCCGGGTGCCAAGGAGCTGTCGCTGGATATCGCCAGCCGCTACTCGGACTACGACAAGTTCGGCAACACGGTCAACAGCAAGTTCAGCGTGACCTGGAAGCCGATCGACGACCTGCTGGTGCGTGCGACCTACGGCGAGGGCTTCCGTGCCCCGACCCTGGACGACACGTTCGGTGGTGGTTCGCAGACCTTCGACAAGTTCACCGATCCGTGTGATGCCGTGTTCGGCCAGCGCAGCAACCCGGCCGTTGCAGCCCGTTGCGGTGCTGAAGGCCTGGCGTCCGACTTCCGTCAGACCGACGCTGCCGGTCGTCCGATCAGTGCCCGTGACACCCAGGGTAACAACCCGTTCAACTCGGGTGTGGGCAACGACAAGCTGCAGCCGGAAACCAGCAAGACCCGCACCGCGGGCCTGGTCTGGAGCCCGAGCTTCGTCAGCGGCCTGAACGTCTCGCTGGACTGGTACAAGATCACTGTCGACAACGTGATCACCGCGCTGTCGGCGAACTACGTGCTGAACCAGTGCTACCAGAACGGTGTGCAGGCCTTCTGTGACCAGTACAGCCGTGGCGACGTCGCCAACGGCCAGCAGGTCACCGGCCTGAGCCGCGGCAACGCGAACCTGGGCTCGCTGGAAACCGAAGGCTACAACTTCGGCGTCCGCTACCGCATGCCGGAATACAGCTTCGGTACCCTGTCGTTCAACCTGGACACCAACTACCTGACCAGCTTCCGTCAGCAGGCCACCAAGGGTGCTGCATGGGATGACTACGCAGGCTACTGGAACTACCCGCGTGTCCGCGGCACCCTGGCCAGCACCTGGACCAAGGGCGACCTGTCGGCCACCTGGACCATGCGTTACTACGGCGGCTTCCGCGACTTCTGCTACGACCAGGAAAATGGCCTGGAGTGCAACCAGCCCGATTACTACACCGAGAACGGTGGCTGGAGCGGTGGCCTGGGTGCCAACAAGAAGGGCGCGATCGTCTATCACGACATCTCGGCCACCTGGCAGGCCCCGTGGAACGGCAGCGTGACCGTCGGTGCCCGCAACGTGTTCGGCAAGACCCCGCCGATCACCTACGCGGTGACCAACGCCAGTGCCGTGCAGCTGGACCCGATGCTGGATTACGACCGCTTCCTGTTCATCCAGTACAACCAGCGCTTCTGATCCATCGAAGCCTGAAGGCAAGACGAGGAGGGCGGGCCGCAAGGCCCGCCCTCTTTGCGTTTGGCAGAGCCGGGTCGGGAAATTCTGAATAGGGCAGTTCAGCGACAAAGGTCACGCTTGTCGCAACTGGACCGCTGGTAGGTTCGCAGAGGTCCATTCCGGACCGAGGAGAGCGCGAAATGAACAACGCGATGCCACGTATGTTTGCTGCTGCAGTTCTCGCCGTCCTGAGCCTGGCCGGCAGTGTGTCGGCCGGTCCGCTGGTGTGTGCCAATGGCCGTTATTGCGCGGAGGTGCGCAGCAACTGCATCAAGGCCGGTGAGGATGCGGCGTACTGCCAGTTCCTGTTCGAGCGCTGCGTGTACGACCACTGCGCGCAGCCCTGATGCAACGAAGGCGCGTCCCTGCGGACGCGCCTTCATCGTGTGGATTGCCGGCGGAACTCAGGCTTCGCTCGGCGTAAGCCCCATCAGGCTGTTGGCATGTTCGCGCCACTGCGGCAGTTTGTTGAGCACGCCCGCGCGCTGCAGATAGTCCTCATCCACCGGGTCGCCGTTGACCAGCGCCAGGGCCACGTGCACCGCACCGGTCACCCAGAAGCTGCGGGTGTTGGCGCGCTGCGGCTGCAGGTGGAATGCCACCGCTTCGATGATCGGCATCGGCAGGCCCCACAGCCCCAGCAGGTAGGCACCGGCTTCGGCATGGCCCGGGCGGGTATCACCGGCCAGCGACGGCTCGGTGCGCTCGTTGCGTACGCCGGGCAGCAGCAGGCCGATGTCGGCCAGCAGTGCCGCAGTTGCGCCCAGTTCGGCACTGGATTCGGGCAGCAGGCGTGCGGCCAGGCGCGAGGCGAGCAGGGCGCGCTGCTGCAGCGAGTTGCGTTCGGCAGTCGACAGCGTCGGTGCCGAGAACACTTCACTGGCCAGCACCAGGTCACGCAGCGTGGCCAGGCCCAGCCGGGTGACTGCAGTACGCAGGTCGGCAATGGTGCGGCCCTGGCTGAAGAACGCCGAGTTCGACAACTGCAGCACCTTGGCGGCGATGGCCGGATCGGCGGCCACCAGCTTGGCCACGTCGGCGCTGTCGGCGTCGTCATCATGCTCCAGCGCCTGGGTCAGGCTCAGGTACAGGTGCGGCGGCGACGGCAGTTTCTCGATGCGGCCGATGGCATCGCGCAGGCGCGGGCTGTCCAGCACTTCGCGCAGCTCTTCCAGGCTGGTCAGCGCTTCCAGCAGTACTTCCGGTGCCAGTGGCAACGGCAGGAAACGGTGAGCGACACCGATCAGGCGTGCCGGCGGCGGCCGGTTGCCATGCTGTGCGTCCACCAGCGCGATGCGGATGGTTTCCGGACGCAGGGTCCTGATCTGGCCGAGCAGCGTGGTGGCATTGAGGTCCGGCAGCTGCGGGCAGACAATCACCGCGTCCACGCCCTGGGTGGCAACCGCGGTCATCGCGGTCTGGCCATCGGTGGCGGTCAGCGGCTGCCAGTCTTCCCCAAGATCGGCAATGAATTCGGTCAGCTCAGCCGGCAGGCTGGCTGCATCCCCAACAAGCAGAATACGCACGACACATTCCCCTGGCTGTCTCGACGATGGATGTCGATGACGTGTGAAGTGACGCAATTTACCTAATACGGCAGCAAGAGTGATGTGCCGTCATCATGAAACGTGACCCGCATCGCTCCGGCAGGGTACCGCCGGAGCGATCCGGTTCAGGCTCAGGCCTTGCTGTCGAGGTGGCGCTGGTGCGCCTCGATCAGGATCTGCTTGGCCTCAGCGGCGCCGCCCCAACCGTCCAGCTTGACCCACTTGCCCTTCTCCAGGTCCTTATAGTGCTCGAAGAAGTGGCCGATGCGCTCCAGCCAGTGGCTCGAGACCTGGGCGATGTCTTCAACGTGGGCGTAGCCACTGAAGATCTTCGAGACCGGCACGGCCAGGATCTTCTCGTCGCTGCCCGCCTCATCGCTCATCTTCAGCACGCCGACCGGACGGCAGCGCACGACCGAGCCCGGCACCAGCGGCAGCGGCAGCACCACCAGCACGTCGGCCGGATCGCCGTCGCCGCACAGGGTGCTCGGCACGTAGCCGTAGTTGCAGGGGTAACGCATCGGGGTGGACAGGATGCGGTCGACAAAGATCGCGCCGGTTTCCTTGTCCACTTCGTACTTCACCGGCTCCGAGTCCTTCGGGATCTCGATGATGACGTTGATTTCTTCCGGCGGGTTCTTGCCGGGCGAGACGAGTTCCAGACCCATGGTCGTGCTCCAGGTGGGGGATATAGACGGATAGCCCCCCATTTTATGCCTTTGCCGGGCGCTGTGCAGAGGGAGGGGCTGACCGCTGCGTGGGGCAGGGACCCACGCGGCAGGCCGGGGTTGGCTGATAGGGCCGGCCGGTGCGGGGGCGCAGGCTGGATCGACCTTGCCAAGGAGTCCGCCGATGAAAGTGTCTGCCCTGCCGTTCGCCCTGTTCTGCATGCTGCTGGTTGCGCCGTTGGCCCAGGCCTCTCCTTACGTCGACCTGATCGACTACCCGCGGCAGGAAGCCAACTGGGACCGCTTCTTTGCCCTGGAGGGACGTCTGCAGTACGGGTTCGACGCGATCTGCGGCGATACCTTCTGCGAAGGCGAGTACAGCGATATCCGCGCCCTGCGCCTGCGCTGCTCGGTGGACGCGGTACGCGGCACGGTGCATGAGTGCCTGTGGGCATTTGCCGCCAGTGACCTGGCTGTGTCGCGGCATGACGGTGCGATCGTCGCCCGGCAACCGACCTGGCTGTGCCGCCTGCCGCTGGTGCCTGGCACACCGGTGGAGGCCTTCCATGCCGCGCTCGCCGCCCGCAATCCACTGCATGACCCGTTGCCGGGGACCTCGCAGAGCGTCTATGACGGGCTGACCGGGTGCATCCATTGATGCGAACGTGACTGATTCTCATTAACGGAGTAGCATGCGCGGCGCCTTCCGCCTGTCGTCCCGGTTCCGCGCATGTCCTCCAATGCCGCCTCCCTCACCGAACTGCTGATCCGCGAGCGGCCTGCGCTGCTGCGCCGGGTGCAACGCATCCTGGGGGGCGACAACGGCGCCGAGGACGTGATCCAGGCGGTGTGGTTCAAGGCGCGTGGCGTCGATGACAGCCAGGCCATCGACAATCCGCGTGCCTATCTGTACCGGCTGGCCGCCAACCTGGCCACCGACCACGGCCGCGAATCGACCCGGCGCAACCGCCTGCTGGCCGACCACTATCTGTGGGGGCCGGACGAGGTCATCTCGACCGAGGAACAGGCCATGGCCCAGGACGAGCTGCAGCGTGTGCTGGATGCGGCCGGACACCTGCCGGAGCCGACCCGCACCATCTTCCGGCTCAACCGCCTGCAGGGCCTGACCCAGGCCGAGATCGCCCGCCGCCTCGGGGTGTCGGTGACCACCGTCGAGAACCATGTGCGCACCGCGTTGCAACGCCTGGCCTGGGCGCGCAGCGGCCGATGATCGCTCCGGCTTGGGCCTGGCCCTCGCTGAAACGTCTTGATCACTGGACCGTGGATGCGGTCTAGTTCCCCCGCCCGCGCTTGAATGCGCCTGTCCGCCAGCCGATGAGCCCGCCGAACACGCTGCCCGCCGCCAATGACGATGCCCTGGCCGAACAGGCCCGGGGCTGGATTGCGTGGCTGGCCTCGGGTGACATCGGCGAGGGACGCATGCACGAGTTCGAGCGCTGGCTGGCAGAGCCGGGGCACCGCCGGGCCTTCGAGCACGAGCGCACGCTGTGGCGCAGTGTCGGGCCACGCCCGCTGGCCCGGTGTGCCGAACGCCGCCGCCCGCATCGAATGCGCTGGGCGATGGCCGCTGCAGCTGTGCTGGCGATGCTGGTGGCATGGCCGGAGGCCTGGTTGCGGCTGCAGGCCGACCATCGCAGCTCGCACGTCGTGCAGAACGTAACGCTGCCCGATGGCAGCCGCGCAGTGCTGGATGCGGACAGCGCGATCGCCGTGCGCTTCGATGCGCACGCACGCGAGGTCGAGCTGCTGCGCGGGCGCGTCTGGTTCGAGGTCAGCCCGGATGCGCAGCGGCGTTTCAGCGTGCGTGCCGGCAATGGCGTGGTTGAGGACATCTCGACCGCGTTCACCGTCGCGCGTGGCGATGACCGGGTGGAAACCCAGGTCGGGCAAGGCAGGGTGCGTGTGGCCAGCCCGGCCGACGGTGGCTGGACCTACCTGCAGGTGGGCCAGCGCGCCGTCTATGGCGAGCGCAGCGGCGTGACGCGCCTGCAGGATGTGGCGGCCGACAGCGTGGGTGCATGGCGCCAGGGCGAGCTGCTGCTGGAGCAGGCCAGCGTCGCCGACGCCGTGCAATGGGTGGGGCGCTATCGTGCCGGCCCGACGTTCGTGCGCGGTGATCTGTCGCGACTGCCGGCGATCAGTGCGGCGCTGCGCATCGATCGCCCGGAACAGGCGCTGGACGCGTTGGCGGCGACGGCAGGTCTGCAGGTCACCCGCCTGCCGCTCGGCGTCGCCATCATCCATCAGTAGATCCACGCCATGCGTGGATGATGTTCCCGATGTGCCGGCCAACGGTCGGCACCCACCGCGACCGCAAATCGCCCTTGGGGTTGCCGCGCGCCCAACCGTCTTACCCCGCGAACGTACCCGCCGCCGCCACGTACGTCGCCGTGTCCGCCTGTGTTGCGGATGACGCCGCGCCTGCGGCACCGATTACCTGACAGGTTCCCCATGTTCGACTCCCACCGTCCGGGCCGCGCGCCGCGCCCGTCCCGCCTGTGCATTGCATTGCTGGCTGCCGGCCTGGCCAGTGCCACGCCATCCGTGCTGGCACAGAACGCCCGTGGCGATCACGCCGCCGTACAGCGCTTCGACATTCCGGCGCAGCCCCTGGACGAGGCGCTGCGCAGCTACATGCGCCAGTCCGGCGTGCAGGTCGTGTATCCGGCCATCCTGGCCCATGGGGTGAGTTCGCGTGCGGTCAATGGCAGCCTGCCGGCCAACGAGGCGCTGCAGCTGCTGCTGCAGGGCAGTGGCCTGGCGGTGCGCCGGGTCAGCGCAGATGCAGTCGCGCTGGAAGCGGCGACGCCGGCGCAGGCCGACAGCGGCGTGATCGTCACCGACACGCTCAGCGTGGCCGGCGACCGCGTCGACAGTGGCGCGACCAGCGACGAGGCGCGCCTGCTCGACAGCTATCGCAGCGTCGGTTCCACCACCACGCTCAACCGCACGCAGCTGGAGCGTTTCCGCGGTACCTCCAACGGCGACATCGTCAAGGGCGTGGCCGGCGTCACTGCCGGTGACCCACGCGTCGGCAATGGCTTCGACGTCAACATCCGCGGCATCCAGGGCCAGGGCCGCGTGCCGGTGATCATCGACGGTGGCCAGTCCAGCATCGATACCTACCGCGGCTACGCCGGTCAATCGCAGCGTACCTACCTCGACCCGGACCTGATCTCCAGCCTGACCATCACCAAGGGCCCGAGCCTGCAGGCCAACGCCTCTGGCGGCATCGGCGGCGTGGTCGAGATGGAGACGCTGAAGATCGGCGACGTGCTGCGCGAAGGGCGCGACTTCGGCATGCGCGTGCGTGGCGGCCTGGCCAATGCCAGCGCCAACAGCCTGCCGTCCTATAGCGCCGCGCCGCGTTCCGATCGCAGCGCCACCGGCAGTCAGTTCTTCAACGTGGCCGCTGCGGGACACTGGGATCGCTTCGATCTGGTCGCCGCCTATGCTTACCGCGACAACGGCAACTATTTCTCCGGCAAGCACGGTTACGATGATTTCCCACAGACCCGTCGCACGCTGGCACCGCTGAATCCGCCGCGTACCGAAGTGTTCAACACCTCGTCGCGTTCGAAGTCGGCGCTGCTCAAGGGCACCTGGCGCATCGACGATGCGCAGACGCTGGAAGCGGGCTACCGCCGCTACGAAGGCACCGCCGGCGAGATCATGGCCTCGCAGATCATCCGCGTCGACCGCGATCGAATTCCGCAGTGGGACCCGGGCCATGTCGACATGGACAGCTACACCCTGCGCTATCGCTTCAACCCGGACAGCGAGCTGGTCGACCTGCGCGTCAACGCCGCGTACACCGACACCGACAGCGTGATGTACAACAGCCTGACCGGCATCACCCCGTGGTATTTCGATCGTCGTACCGAGTGGTACGACGCGCCCAGCTTCAGTGGCGACCCCGGCTACAAGGATGCCTACCGCAATCCGCTGCGGCAGAAGCGCTTCGGCCTGGATGCCAGCAACACCTCGAAGTTCGATACCCGCGCCGGTGCGTTCACCCTCGACTACGGCCTGTCCTACAGCGATGAGGACATCGCACCGGGCAGCTCGGGGCCGGTCATGCACGACGATCTGGTCAACAACCGTTTCCTGCGCAACGCCGAGCGCAAGGAATACAGCGCCGTGGCCTCGCTGAAGTGGCAGCCCGATGAACACTGGGAACTGCTGGCCGGCGGCCGCTGGAACCGCGTGGATGTGCACGACCGCAACCGCCTGGCCTCGCCCGATGCCTATGAGGTGCAGGGCCAGTACCGCTACACCGAACTGCTCAATGGCAACCCGGCGCTGCCGTCGTGGCGGGCCAAGCGCATCGCGCTGCTGAACTGGTATCCGGATGCCAACGGCAACTTCACCCAGGAATCGCTGCTGGCCTCACCGTACAAGAAGGGCACGGTGGGCGACATCGGTGGCTGGAACTTCTACGACGCCGGCAAGGCGCAGGACCTGGAAGTGCCGGTCAGCTGGACCTGGTCGCAGCCGATCCGCCGTCGCGATACCGCGTTCTCGCCGACCGCCAGCGTGGCCTACCGCTTCAGCGAAGACACCATGGTCTACGTGAAGTACGCCGAAGGCACCAAGCTGCCGAGCCTGTTCGAGACCACGCTGGGCCTGTTCACCGCTGCCAAGCCGGTGGGCGAGTTGAAGCCGGAGCGTGCGCGCAGTTGGGAAATCGGTGCCAGCACCCTCCGCTATGACCTGTTCACTGCCGGCGATCGCCTGGCGCTGAAGCTGGCGTACTTCGATACCCGCATCGACGACCTGATCACCCGTGACTACCGCACGCTGTCGGCGGGCCTGATCCGCAACGTCGACCAGTTCAAGGTCTCGGGCATGGAGTTCCAGTCCAGCTATGACAGCGGCAAGGTATTTGCCGATCTGTCCGCGCACTACTACTTCAAGGCCAAGACCTGCGCGCCGGACATCGCCGCCGAGCGCCGTGCCTATGGGGCGCAGCGCAGGAACGGCGAGCTGGCCAACACGCCCGACTGCGTGGACGGCGGCTTCGAGGGCTCGTACACCAATACCCAGAACCCACCGCGCTACATGGTCAACCTGACCCTGGGCTCGCGCCTGTTCGACGAGCGCCTGACCTTCGGCACCCGCGTGGTCCACAACGCCGGCCCGATCAGCAAGCTGGACAAGGACTGGAACGTGGGCCTGTCGGCGATCCAGCAGCTGTACCGGCCAACCACGCTGGTGGACCTGTTCGCCAGCTGGAGCTTCAACGACCAGCTGTCGGTGGAAGCCGGCGTGGACAACCTGACCGACCGCTACTACCTGGACCCGCTGGCCCTGGGCGTGATGCCGGCCCCGGGCCGCACCGCGCGACTGGCGTTGACCTGGAAGTACTGATCGGTCGCGGATGAGCGGTGGGGCCGGATCCCTTTCCTGCGGAAAGGGCTCCGACTCCAGCGAGCCCCAACCGCCCTCGGTGGGTGCGGACCTTGGTCCGCACCGCTTCTGCCGAGCAATCGACAGCGCCGGGCCATGCCCGGCGTCTATTTACAGCCCGCTCGAAGCCTTCACCGCATCTTCGTGCAGCGACTCGTTCAGCTCATCCACCACCGTGGTCCATGCCGCATCGGCCTGCAGTGATTCGGACAGGAACTGGCGCTGGGCATCGTTCCAGTACGGTGCTTCGACCACTTCGACATCGGTGGCCAGCTGGTGCTCGCGGATGAAGCGGGCGATGCCCTCGGCGCTTGCATCCAGGCCCAGCTGCAGGAACAGGTTGGTCATGCGCGGTTCGGTGGTGATCATCGTCGGTTCCGGATGGACAAGGGGATGGCCCATTATCGGTGTAGACGGCCTTGGGGAAAGCCCCGTGGCAGACGTCTACAGCACGACGACCCCCTTGGCATTCCCCCATGAACGCACACATCGCCCCTGAAGAAAGCCGCAGCCTGCGGCTCAAGGCCGCCACCCGCGACAGCCACGGTGCCCTGGACAAGCGCATCATGGCCGGCGACATCTTCGCCGACCGCAGCAATTTCGCCCGTTTCCTGCGCGTGCAGTATCGCTTCCACCGCAGCATCGATGCGCTGTATGCCAACCCTGCGCTGGACGCACTGCTGCCGGACCTGGGCGAGCGCCGCCGCCTGACCCAGGTCGCGCGCGACCTGCAGGACCTGGAGCAGACCCTGCCGGGGGCTGACATCGCGGCGTTGCCGTCCGATCTGGAACTGCCCGCCGCGTTGGGGTGGCTGTACGTGGCCGAAGGCTCCAACCTGGGCGGCACCATTCTGTACAAGATGGCTGCCAAGCTAGGCCTGGATCGTGATTTTGGCGCCCGCCACCTGGCCGCGCATCCGGATGGCGCGGCGCGCCACTGGCGCGAGTTCACCGCGGCGCTGGACACGGTACCGCTGAGTGCCGAGCAGGAGCAGCAGGTGATCGATGCGGCCGACGCCGCGTTCCGCAGCGTGCACGGCCACGTCGAAGTGGAATTCGCCTGATGCACGGCGCACGCCCACAGGTGCAGCGCTGATGCGCTGGCTCTGGTTCGCGCTGGGCTGGCTGATGGTCGGGCTCGGGGTGATCGGCGCGTTGCTGCCGGTGATGCCGACCACCATCTTCCTGATCCTGGCCGTGGGCTGCTTCGCGCGCAGCTCGCCGAAGTTCGAGCAGCGCCTGTTGGCGCATCCGCGCTACGGCCCGTCGCTGCGGTTGTGGCGCGAGCAGGGCGCGGTATCGCGCAAGGGCAAGGCGTTTGCCAGTGCCGGCATGGCGCTGGGCTTTGCCCTGTTCTGCTGGGGCGCGCACCCGTCCTGGCGCCTGCTGTTGGGCGTGGGCCTGTTCTTTGCGGTCAGCGCCGGCTACGTACTGAGCCGACCGGCACCGCGGCTGGAGCCCCATCCTGTCGTGGAAGTGGACGACGCCAATGATCCGCGCGCGGCCCGTCGTCGCGCAGCGACCCCTGATGCTGATGGAAACCGAGACGATGCTGCCTGCTGACCTGGCCCCCGTGGCCGCCCCCGCATTGACCCCGTGGGGCATGTACCTGGCCGCCGACGTGGTGGTGAAGGCCGTGATGATCGCGCTGGCACTGGCGTCGCTGGCCACCTGGACCATACTGCTGGCCAAGGGTTGGGAACTGACGCGCCAGGCCCGGCAGCTGCGTGCGGCGCGCGCGCTGTTGCTGCAGTCCGCGCAGCTGCCGCCGCAGAGCGAAGAGGCAAGTCTGCAGCAGGGCACCGCGCTGGCGATGCTGGACGCAGCACGCACCGAACTGCGCCTGTCGCAGGATCTGGATAGTCGCGACGGCATCAAGGAACGCATCGCCTCGCGCCTGGACCGCATCGAACTGGAGACCGCGCGCGTGCAGCGGCGCGGCATCGGTGTGCTCGCCAGCATCGGCGCGGTGGCGCCCTTCGTCGGCCTGTTCGGCACGGTGTGGGGCATCATGAACAGTTTCATCGGCATCGCACACAGCAACACCACCAACCTGGCGGTGGTTGCGCCCGGCATCGCCGAGGCCCTGCTGGCGACCGCACTCGGCCTGGTCGCGGCGATTCCCGCGGTACTGGTCTACAACCATTTCAGCCGCGTGCTGGCCGGCCTGCGGGGCCTGCTCGGCGATCTGTCGGCGGCCGTGCAGCAGCTGGTCTCGCGCGATCTTGATCGTGCCGTGCCGCGTACCGCAGCGGCACCGCTGCGCGCGGTGCACTGAGGCGCGACGATGGCGATCAGGACCGCGTCCGACCGCGACGACGCACCGGAAGAAGCACACGAGATCAACGTCACGCCCTTCATCGACGTGATGCTGGTGCTGCTGATCATCTTCATGGTAGCCGCACCGCTGGCCACCGTATCAGTGCCCGTGCAGCTGCCGGCCAGCAGCGCCAGTGCCACGCCGCCCGAACAGGCGCCGGTGTATGTGACCGTGCAGGCCGATCTGTCGCTGCGCGTGGGCGAGCAGGCGGTGGCGCGTGACGGGCTGGCCGCTGCATTGCAGGCGGCCACCCACGGCGACACCGCGCAGCGCATCTTCCTGCGTGCCGATACCCGCGTGCCTTACGGTGAACTGATGGCGACGCTGGACGCGCTGCGTGGCGCAGGCTACTTGAAGGTGGCACTGGTTGGACTGGAGCAGGGCGCGCGATGAGCGGATTGCGGCGCTGGGCGACCAGCCTGGCGATCGTGCTGCTGGTGCATGCGCTGCTGATCGGCGTGGCCTGCTGGTGGGCGACGCGCGCACCGGTACTGGCTGCGACGGCGCCGCCCGCCGCGCTGATGCTGGAACTGGCACCGATGGCGCAGGCACCGCCGGTGCCGCCGCGCGAGGTCGCCACCGGTCCACTGCAGCAGCAACAGCAGCGGCGGGCGCCGAAGCCGGCGCTGCGCGAGCAACCGAAGGCGCCGGTGCAGCCGCAGGGTGACCTGCCACCGCCGCGTACACCAGAGCCGACGCCCTCGCCGGATGTCGCCGACGCCAATGTCGCGCAGACCAGCGCACCGCCACAGGTGGCCGCTGACGCCGCCGCGCGCTACACCGCACCGCAGACCACGGCGGGTGAGCGCAGTCGCGCCGAGGCAAGCTGGGAAGGTCGCCTGCTGGGGCACCTGCAGAAGCATCGCCGCTATCCGCGCCAGGCCGAGCGGCTGCGCCAGCAGGGCGTGGTCTACGTGCGCTTTGCCGTGGCCCGCGATGGAGCGGTCTCGGGATTGAAGCTGGGCCGCAGCAGTGGCTTCGCGCTGCTTGACCAGGAGACGCTGGACACCGTGCAGCGCGCCAGCCCGGTACCGGCGCCGCCGGCCGAAGTGGCCGGCGACCCGGTGGACGTGATGGTGCCGGTGTCGTTCTTCCTGCGCGGGCGGTGATTGACGATGGGGTCGGATCCCTTTCCTGGGAAAGGGCTCTGACCCCATCGAGGCCGTCATCCACGCATGGCGTGGATCTACAGCAACGGCACCAGCAGCAGCGCGACGATGTTGATGATCTTGATCAGCGGATTGATCGCCGGGCCGGCCGTGTCCTTGTACGGGTCACCGACGGTATCGCCGGTCACCGCAGCCTTGTGCGCCTCGCTGCCCTTGCCGCCGAAGTGGCCATCTTCGATGTACTTCTTGGCGTTGTCCCAGGCGCCACCGCCGGTGGTCATCGAAATGGCCACGAACAGGCCGGTCACGATCGTGCCGATCAGCAGGCCACCCAGTGCGCGTGGCCCCAGCAGCAGGCCGACCACCACCGGCACCGCCACCGGCAGCAGCGAGGGCACGATCATTTCGCGGATCGCCGAGCGGGTCAGCATGTCCACCGCCTTGTCGTACTGCGGCTTGCCGGTGCCCTGCATGATGCCGGGGATCTCGCGGAACTGGCGGCGTACTTCCTCTACCACCGCACCCGCCGCGCGGCCGACCGCTTCCATCGCCATCGCACCGAACAGGTAGGGAATCAGGCCGCCGATCAGCAGGCCGATGATCACCGTGTGGTCGCTGAGGTCGAAGCGGAATTCCTGCCCGGGATGTGCAGCCTGCAGGTTGTGCGTGTAGTCCGCGAACAGCACCAATGCGGCCAGTGCGGCCGAACCGATCGCATAGCCCTTGGTCACCGCCTTGGTGGTGTTGCCAACCGCATCCAGTGGATCGGTGATGTCGCGGATCTCCGAGGGCAGCTCGGCCATCTCGGCAATCCCACCGGCGTTGTCGGTGATCGGCCCGTAGGCATCGAGAGCGACGATCATGCCGGCCATCGACAGCATCGCGGTGGCGGCGATGGCGATGCCGTACAGCCCACCCAGCGCGAACGCGCCCCAGATCGCCGCACACACGGCTACCACCGGCAGCGCGGTGGACTTCATCGAGATGCCGAGGCCGGCGATGATGTTGGTGCCGTGGCCGGTGGTCGAGGCCTGCGCCACGTGCTGCACCGGCTTGTACTGGGTGCCGGTGTAGTACTCGGTGATCCACACGATCAGCCCGGTCAGGACCAGGCCGATCAACGCGCAGCCGTACAGGGCCATCGGCCCATGTACGTTGTCACCCATCAGGCCGGTAGTGATCGGGTAGAAGGCGATGGCGGCCAGCACGCCGGAGACGATCACGCCCTTGTACAGCGCGCCCATGATCGAGCCGCCAGGCTTCACTTTCACGAACAGCGCGCCGATGATCGAGGCGATGATCGATACGCCGCCCAGCACCAGCGGATACAGCACCGCATTGGCGCCTGCCTCGGCCAGCATCAGGCTGCCCAGCAGCATTGTTGCGATCACGGTCACCGCGTAGGTTTCGAACAGATCGGCGGCCATGCCGGCGCAGTCGCCCACGTTGTCACCCACGTTGTCGGCGATCACCGCCGGGTTGCGCGGGTCGTCCTCGGGAATGCCGGCTTCCACCTTGCCGACCAGATCGGCGCCGACGTCGGCGCCCTTGGTGAAGATGCCACCGCCCAGCCGCGCGAAGATCGAGATCAGCGACGAGCCGAAGGCCAGGCCGACCAGCGCATGCAGCGCCTGTTCCATCGGCAGGCCCATGCGCAGCAGCAACGCGTAGTAGCCGGCCACGCCCAGCAGGCCCAGCCCGACCACCAGCATGCCGGTGATCGCGCCACCGCGGAAGGCGACGTCCATTGCGGCGCTGATGCCGTGGCGTGCAGCTTCGGCAGTGCGCACGTTGGCGCGTACCGACACGTTCATGCCGATGTAGCCGGCCGCGCCGGACAGTACCGCGCCGACCGCGAAGCCGATCGCGGTGTACCAGCTGAGGAACACACCGACCAGCACGAACAGCACCACACCGGCCACGCCAATGGTCAGGTACTGGCGGTTGAGATAGGCACGCGCACCTTCCTGGATCGCCGTGGCGATCGCGATCATGCGTTCATTGCCGGTGGGTTGGCGCAGGATCCAGCGCGCCGAGACGATTCCGAACAGGATCGCGAGAATGGCGCAGCCCAGCGCCAGTGACAGCCCGTGACGTTCCAGCATTAGACCCCTCCGCAGAATGGATGTAGGCATCCAGTGGCGATGAACGGCACCACGAGGGGGACGACGGGCTGCAGCCTGGAACCAACCCGTACCGACCTTGGCGGTCGTCCGACGTATGGCGGTGTTCAGCATTCCCTGGTGCCCGCAGTATGCGTGCCGCGCACTGTAGAGTCGAGCCGTGCTCGACTGGCTTCTGCGAGCCGCAGCGCATGCCGCCAGTCAATGGGCTTGATTCGAGAGCCACCGGCCTTTGCACCCCGTTAAGCCAGCCTCTGCAAGCCTGCGTGGAGTCCTGAAGGAGATCTCCCATGCGCCTGTCCCTGTTGATGCTTGCCGCCCTGGTCCCGGCTGTACCGGCATTGGCTGCGGAAACCCCGGAGCTACAGCGTGCCGTGGGCGCACCCCAGGCGGTGGGCGCGGTGCATACGCTGCGCCAGATTCCCGAGGCCTGTGCGCGCCTGGAAGGCGCCTTCACCGGGCAGGCGGCCGAGCCGTACCGCTTCTCTGCGGTGCGTACCAGTGAGCAGTGCCAGCCGCGCGCGCGCTTCGTCGACTACGCCAAGGCCCAACCGAGTGCCGACAAGGGTTGGAAGCTCAATGATGTGATCCGCGTGCCCAGCGCCGCGTGCCCCGCACAGCAGGCGGTGGTGCGAGTGTGGCGGCTGCCGTCGACCAACAAGGTCGAGCTGGACGGTCAGGGGCAGTCACGCATCTATCTGGAAGAGGCCAGGAAGCAGGCCGCTGCCGGCCAGATTCCGCAGGTGACGATGTTCGCCGCGCAGCTGCAGATGGAAGGCAAGGCCTGCAACTGAAATTGCCTGGGCGGTGTACCCAAGCGGTCATCCACGGGTAGTGCCGGCCGCTGGCCGGCAACCCTGCAATCATCACTCCGCCAGCGTCGCCCCGCGCGCCACCAGCAGCTCGCGCAAAGCCCTGCGATGGCAGTGCGCCTCATCCTCGCAGTAGCACCCCACGCTGATGTCGCTGTGCTGCGACAGTGCGGCAAGCAGGTCCAGTGCATGGGCGGCATCCGGCGCTTTCATCTCGGCCTTGTAGTGGCGGAAGAACGCGGTCCAGTCGGCGGCCGTCTTCGCCTCATGCGCCCGCTTCACCAGTTCCGCGCTGGGTGACAGGGTCGGGAACCAGACGTCGTACCAGTCCTGTCGGGCGAACTCGCTGCGCGGAACGCCGCGCGGCGGCCGCCGCACGGTGCCGATGCGCAGGCCCTCGCCAGGCACGCGCGGCGTACCGAGTCGAACAACACGCAATGCCATGGTGTGCCTCCATTAAAAGGGGACGGAGGGGATTAAGTCGTATCCGGCCCACTGCTGACGCTGTTGGAGATGACAGAGGGGCGTATGCGACTTAATCCCCTCCGTCCCCTTTTTCGGGTCAGCCCTCGAACGGCGGCAGCTTCTGCTTCACCGCCACGTTCTTCAGGGTGACGTATTTCGGCAGGCCGTCGGCGCCATACGGCAGCGGCGCTTCGCCCTTGATCAGCGGCGACAGGTAGGCCCGCGCCCTGGCGGTGATGCCGAAGCCGTCGCGGCGGATGAAGCCGGCGGGCATCTTCTTTTCATGGTTGGCGATCTTCGACAGTGGCGCCGCCTCGATCTTCCAGCGATAGGGCGCATCGCTGCTGCGCACGATCACCGGCATCACGCCGTTCTGGCCCTTCAGCGCCAGCTGCACGGCGGCCTTGCCGACCGCCTGCGCCTGCTCCCAGTCGGTCCTGCTGGCCAGGTGCCGGGCCGAGCGCTGCAGGTAGTCGGGCAGCGCCCAGTGCACCTTCAGGCCCAGCTGGTCCTTGACCCGGCCGGCCAGGTGCGCGGCCACGCCGCCCAGCTGCGAGTGGCCGAACGAGTCCTTGCCGCCGCCAGCGTCAGCGACGAAGCGGCCATCGGCGGTGGCGATGCCCTCCGACGCCACCACCACGCAGTAGCCGACGCGCTCGACCACCGCTTTCACCTTGGCCAGGAACGCCGCCTCGTCATAGGCGCGTTCGGGCAGCAGGATGATGTGCGGCGCTTCGTCATCGCCGTTGCCGGCAAGGCCAGCGGCCGCGGCCAGCCAGCCGGCGTGGCGGCCCATCGCTTCGTAGATGAAGACGCGGGTGGAGGTCTCGGCCATCGCCGCCACGTCCAGCGCCGCCTCGCGTACCGACACCGCGGTGTACTTGGCCGCCGAGCCGAAGCCGGGGCAGGTGTCGGTCACTGCCAGGTCGTTGTCGATGGTCTTGGGCACGCCGATGCAGGTCAGGTCGTAGCCGGAGGCCTTGGCCAGCTGCGAGACCTTCAGCGCGGTATCGGCCGAGTCGTTGCCGCCGTTGTAGAGGAACCAGCGCACGTCATGGGCGCGCAGCACCTCCAGCAGGCGGTCGTAGCGGGCGCGGTCGGCGTCCAGCGATTTCAGCTTGACCCGGCAGGAGCCGAACGCGCCGCCCGGGGTATGGGCGAGGGCGCGGATGGCCGCAGCGCTCTCCTTGCTGGTGTCGATCAGTTCCTCGCGCAGCGCGCCGAGGATGCCGTTGCGCGCGGCCAGGACCTTGATGCCCTTGGCCCGGGCCTGCTCGATCACCGCCGCCGCCGTGGCGTTGATGACCGCGGTGACACCACCGGATTGGGCGTAGAGGAGAGTACCGTTGCGCATGCGTCTACCTGCTCGGGGGAAAGGACATTGCAGGGACATTACCCGGATGCGGTAAAGTGGCGCTATTGCGGTGCAGCGATACCGGTCCGTCCGGGACGCGAACCTTCTTTGTTTTCAACACGTTGGAGTCAGGTCAATGCGATTGGTTCTGTTGGGACCGCCCGGTTCGGGCAAGGGGACACAGGCGACGCGCCTGAAGGAAAAGCTGGGGATCGCCCACATTTCGACCGGTGACATGCTGCGCGCGGAAATCGCCGCGGGCACGGAGCTGGGCAAGCAGGCCAAGACGGTGATGGATGCCGGCAACCTGGTGTCGGACGACATCCTGCTGGGCATGCTGGAGTCGCGCCTGACCCAGCCCGATGTCGCCAAGGGCTTCATTCTTGATGGCTACCCGCGCAATGTGGCCCAGGCCAATGCGATGGACGGCCTGCTGGCCAAGATCGGCCAGCCGCTGGATGCCGTGGTGCAGCTGGACGTGGCCACCGAGCTGCTGGTCGAGCGCATCGCCGGTCGTGCCAAGGAACAGGGCCGCGCCGACGACACGCCGGAAGCGGTGCGCCAGCGCCTGCAGGTCTACAACGACCAGACCGCCCCGGTGGTCGACTTCTACGCCGGCCGTGGCACCCTGGCCCGCGTCGATGGCGTCGGTGAGCTGGACGAGATCGAAGCCCGCATCCTGGCGGCGATCAAGGCCTGATCCGGCGGGGCCGGTCTGTTGCCGGCCCTTCGGGCGCAAAAAAACACAGGCCTGGTCCGTGAGGATCAGGCCTGTGTCGTTTGACAGGCGCCAGCGAAGGGCTTGCTCAGGGCCCCGCAGCATGAGCTCCCTTGGGGATGGCCTCTTGGGGAGTAGGACCGGTTCGGGTACTGCGGCTGGCAGTTCGAATTGTGTCCGGGTTCACAGAACATCGCTATCGGGAATTCCCTGACAGGTGATTGGAGTTTTCTCACATCCCGTGTAGGACTTGTCTTACCCGGGGGCGGACATTGGCCCTATACAGCCGTCATCGGTCACAATCCTCGGTCATGAGCAGCGTACATATCCTTGCAATCGCCGGCACCTTCATGGGCGGCGTGGCCGCCTTGGCGCGGGAACTGGGCCATACGGTCAGCGGCAGCGACCAGGCCATCTATCCGCCAATGTCGACCCAGCTCGAGCAGCTGGGCATCGCCCTGGACCAGGGCTACCGCGCCGACAGCGTGCCGGCAGGCACCGATGACGTGGTGATCGGCAACGCCCTCTCGCGCGGCAATGCCGCCGTTGAGGCCGTGCTCGACGCCGGCCAGCGCTACATTTCGGGAGCGCAATGGCTGTCCGAACAGGTACTGCCGGGTCGCGACACCCTGGCCGTGGCAGGTACCCATGGCAAGACCACCACCACCACCATCCTCACCTGGCTGCTGGAAAGCGCCGGTCGTTCGCCCGGTTTCCTGATCGGCGGCGTCGCCGAGGATTTCGGCGTCTCCGCCCGGCTGGGCCAGGGCCGTGAGTTCGTGGTCGAGGCCGACGAGTACGACACCGCGTTCTTCGACAAGCGCAGCAAGTTCGTGCACTACCGGCCGCTGGTGGCCATCCTCAACAACCTTGAATACGACCACGCCGACATCTTCCCGGACGTAGCCGCGATCCAGCGCCAGTTCCACCACCTGGTGCGCACGGTGCCGGCGCGTGGCCGACTGATCGTCAACGGCGAGGACGCGCATCTGGCCGAAGTGCTGGCGATGGGCTGCTGGACCCCGGTCGAGCGCTTCGGCTTCGACCCGTCGCTGGAATGGCATGCCGAGCTGCTGGCCGCCGATGGCAGCGCCTTCCGCGTGCACCACCGCGGGCAGGCACTGGGCGATGTGCAGTGGTCGCTGCTGGGCCGCCACAACGTGCTCAACGGCCTGGCCGCGCTGGCCGCGGCGAATGCGGTGGGCGTGGCACCGGCAGAGGTGATTCCGGCGCTGACGCGCTTCCGCAGCGTCAAGCGCCGCATGGAAGTGATCGGCAGCCATGACGGCATCACCGTCTACGACGACTTCGCCCATCACCCGACCGCAATCGCCACCACGCTGGAAGGCCTGCGTGCCAAGGTCGGCGATGCGCGCATCGTGGTCGCGATGGAACCGCGCAGCAACTCGATGCGGCTCGGCGCACATGCGCAGGCGCTGGCTCCCTCGCTGGCGCTGGCCGATGAAGTGGTGTTCCTGCATCGCCCGGAACTGGCCTGGGATGCTGCGGCGGTGATCGCCGCGGTGCGTGGCGAAGCCCATGCCGTGCCCGATACCGACGCATTGCTGGCGCAGCTGCAGGCCAGCGCGCGCAGCGGCGACCACGTGGTGTTCATGTCCAACGGTGGCTTCGACGGCGCGCCGCGTCGCTTCCTCGCCGCCCTGCAGGCCCGATGAGCGGCGACGGCTCGCTGCCGCTGTTCCCGCTGCACACCACGCTGGTACCGGGTGCGGCGGTGGGCCTGCGCGTATTCGAGCGCCGCTATCTGGACCTGATCCGCGACAGCGGCCGCAGTGGTGAGGGGTTTGGTGTCTGTCTGATCCTCGATGGCGAGGAAGTCGGCGCACCAGCGACGCCGGCCGCCTATGGCGTGCAGGTGCGCATCGAAGACTTCGATGTCGGCGCCGACGGCGTGCTGCAACTGCGCCTGCGCGGAACCCGCCGTTTCCACGTCGAGCGTACCCGCGTGCGCGACAACGGCCTGGTGGTGGCCGACGTGCGCTGGTGCGAGGAAGACCCGGACGATGAACTGCGGCCACAGCATGCGCTGCTGGCCACGCTGCTGGGGCACATCATCGAACAGGCTGGCGAGGCCTATGCGCCGGCCAACCCGGCGCTGCTGGACCAGGCCAGCTGGGTCGGCTGGCGGTTGGCCGAACTGTTGCCGCTGAGCGAGCAGCAGCGCCTGCAGCTGCTGCAGGTGGACGACCCGCACCAGCGATTGCAGCAATTGCTGGGCTGGATGCCGTAGAAGCCATCCACGCATGGCGTGGATCTGCTGTAGAGCCGAGCCCATGCTCGGCTTGATGGATCCCGCGAAGCGCAGCCGAGCATGGGCTCGGCTCTACACTGGGTGATCGCGACCGGTACCGGTCAGGGCGTGGTGGTCTTCAACCGCAGCACCGGCAACCCGGTTTCGCTGTGCACGTCCTCGCGCTGCGGCAGGTCCTGCACGGCGTCCTTCACCGCGTTCAACGCCGGGTCGACGCCACGCAGCGGGTGCCACATGCCGATCCACTCGAAGTGGCGTTCGTAACGCAGGGTCTGTGCACTGCCCAGCCACAGCGGCGTGTTGCCCGCCTGCAGCTGCGCGGGTGCAGGCCACAGGCGCAGCACATAGCGTTCGTCCGGCTTCGCACCCTGGCGCACCATCAGCAGTGCTTCCACGCGGGTGTCCAGCGTGGCCGGCAGCACCGGCAGTTCATCGGCGCCGGTGTTCTTGTCCAGCATCAGCAGCGCCTGCTGCCAGCCGGCCTGTTCCTGCCGCTTCCAGCCACGCGCTTCCAGCTGCGCCTGCAGCGGTGCCAATGGCCCGGCCACCTGCACGTCCAGCGGCCAGCGCTGGTCGTCGTCGAACTCGTTGCGGCGCGCCGGCAGCGTGGCCCAGTCGTGCTGCCACCACGCCTGCATGTCCATCGCCTGCGGGGCCGGCAGGGTCGGTTCGAAGCGTTCCAGCTTCACCGGGATGTTGCGCGGTGCGTACCACATCGCCGCCACGGCGAAGACGCCGTAGAACAGCCAGGCCACCGGCTTCACCCAGAACGAGCGGTTGAAGCGGCGGCGATAGGCGATGCCCAGCACCAGCAGCCAGAACGTGCCGAACAGCATGCCGCCGATCACGTCGCTCAGCCAATGCGCGCCCAGGTACAGGCGCGAGAAGCCGATCAGGCTGACCACGATGCCCGAAACCAGGTACGGCCAGACGCGGGTGCGGCCGGGCATCTCGCGTGCGATCAGCACCGCGAAGAAGCCGAAGGTGATGGTGGCCATGGTCACCGACACCGACGGGAAGCCGAAGCCGCTGCTGGCGTCGATCGGGCGCACCACATCCACGGTGGCGCCCAGCAGCATGGTCAGCGCCAGGCCGAAGGCCAGTGCCGCCAGCCAGTGAGCAGCGGCCATCCAGCGTCGGCGCCAGATCAGATAGCCCATCGCCGCGGCGGTGGCCGGCAGCAGGACCTGCCAGGCCCCGAGCGACGCCAGCGCAGCCATCGGGTAGTCGGCCAGCGGATTGCGCAGCGCCAGCATGGCCTGGTGCACCAGCAGGTCGATCGCCAGCGGCTCGCCATGTGCGACCACCACGGTCAACAGCGCGAACCAGCCCCAGCCCAGCAGGAGCAGCATCAGCGCCAGCATCGCCAGCGGCACCGATTCGCGCCGCTTCGGGTCCAGCACGCCAACGGTGTAGCGGCCCAGCGTCGGGTGGCGGTTGGACCAGTCCAGCAGGCGTGCCAGCCAGTTGTCCATGCGTGCGGCCGACCAGCGGTAGCCGTACAGCACGATGGCCCAGACCAGGCCAAGGATCACCGCCAGCAGGCCGACCACCACCACCAGCCGCCCGGCTACAGCAGCCACCGCGTCGTACGCTTCGCCGAGGATCCAGCCCGGCGCCAGGAACAGCACCGCCCAGGAAATGCTGGCGATGCCGCTGGCCTGCACGTAGCGGCTGGCGGGCATCTTCATCATGCCGGCGATGGCCGGCACGAACGGGCGGATCGCGCCGACGTAGCGTGCCACCAGGATGCTCTTGAAGGCATTGCGGCGGAACAGGTTTTCGCCGCGGTCGAGCAGCTGCGGGTAACGGCTGAACGGCCACACGCCGCGCAGGCGGTCGCCCCAGCGGCGGCCGATCCAGTAACTGATGCCATCGCCGGCAAACGCACCCAATGCCGCAGCCGCCACCGCGTACGGCCCGGAGATCTGGCCCAGGCCAATGAACACGCCCACCGCGAACAGCAGTGGCAGCGCCGGCACGATGGCGCCAAGAATGATGACCGCATCGCAGAAGGCGATGAGGAAGATAACGGCGCCCGCCAGCACGGGGTGAGCGGCAATCCACGCGAGCGTGGCGTCGATCCATGAAGAGTCCATTGCCCGATTATAGGGGCGTGAAGGTGACTGGTTCCCAGCCGCTTCGTGACCGTTTGCAACCGGCGCCATCGCCTAGAATGGAGTCATGCCGCATACGCCAGACGCTCCCCACCATGCTCTGAAGGCCGACAGCTTCGGCCGGATCCTTCTTGTGAAAGGGCCCGATGGCCCGTTCGTACGCCGCGATCTGGGGGCCACGCCGCTGTGGCTGCGGTTGCCCGCGTGGTGGCTTGCACGTCGCGAAGCACGCGCGCTGCGCCATATCCATGGCATGGCCGATGTGCCGCAGCTGCTGGCCTGGGATGGCCGCCACCTCGACCGCAGCTTCATGGCCGGCGATGCCATGTACCAGCGTCCGCCGCGCGGCGATCTGGCCTGGTTCCGCGCCGCGCGTCGCCTGCTGCGGCAGCTGCATCGCAATGGCGTGGCCCACAACGACCTGGCCAAGGAAGCCAACTGGCTGGTCACTGAAGATGGACGACCGGCGCTGATCGACTTCCAGCTGGCGGTGATCGGCAACCCGCGCTCGCGCTGGATGCGGCTGCTGGCCCGCGAGGACCTGCGCCACCTGCTCAAGCACAAGCGCATGTACTGCCGCGAATCACTCACCCCGGTGGAGAAGCGCGTGCTCAAGCGTACGTCGTGGGTGCGCGAGCTGTGGTTCGCCACCGGCAAGCCGGTCTACCGCTTCGTCACCCGCCGCATCCTGCACTGGGAAGACAACGAGGGGCAGGGACCGAAGCCGTGAGTGCATCGCAGGTGATGAGCGCGCCGCCGAGCGCGGGCAGCGTGCTGCGAACTCAGCTGCCCGGTGCGGATTTCGTGCATGCGTGCCATGCGACCACCCGTCGTGATGGGCGCTCGGCCTTGCAGGCCTATCGCGACATGGCCGCGAGCATTCCCGGTTGGTTCGATGGTCTGATGGCGCTGCGCAACCACGGCATGCGCCTGCTTGGGATGAAGCACCTTGGCTCATTGCGTGCGGTTCAGGACACCGACGATCCGGCGGCCGGCCAGCGGCTGGGCATCTTCACCCTGCAGTCGCTGGATGACGATGCCATCGTGCTGGAAGACGATGATCGCCACCTGCGCGTACAGCTGGCCCTGCAATGGCAGGGCGATGTGCTGGAAGTGGTGACGGTGGTGCATACGCATAACGCATTCGGGCGGCTCTACATGCTGCCGGTCGCGCCCGTGCACAGGTTGATCGTGCCGCATCTGCTGCAGAAGCAGGTGCAGGCGTACCGATGATTCGACACTGCGCTCGCCGGGCCATGCCCGGCGACACGCGGCATTTCCGGATTACGGCGTCGCCGGCACCACCTGCTGGCCGATGAAGTTGCGCTTGGCATCGAAGTCATAGGCGATCTGCAGCTGGCCCACGTCCGGGCAGGCGTGGCAGTCGCGCAGCGGTGTGCGGTACAGCAGGCGGATCCCGCCGCCCTCCAGCGGTGTCGCTCCGGCCGATTGCGCCGGCGCGAATGGCGTGGCCTGCGGGTTGGCCTTCAACAGCTCCTGCACGGCCGGGTCGGCACGCAGCGTGTCGTCCAGCTGTACGGCATCCACATCGATGCGCTTGCCGCTGGCGTCGACCAGGCGGGTGCCTTCGTTGGTGTTGGCCCGGAAGGGATACTCGACCGTGGCAATGCCCAGCCCCTCGTTCTCATGCCAGGCGGTGACATACGCCAGTTCCCCGGCGCTGGACAGTTGCTCGGCCGCGGTGATCGCCTCGGCGCTTGCTCCCCCCGCTCGCATCGCATCGCGCAGGCAATCCCGGGTGGCGGCATTCTCTCCCTGGCGGCATGCGTTCAGATCGCCATCCCAGACCACGGCCTCGCTCCAGCGCATCTTGCCGTCGGCGGCGGCCTTCTCCGCGCTGGGCGCGTCACCGGCGGGTGGCTCCTTGCCGGGTTCCGGCGAACGGCCCTGGCAGGCAGTCAGCAGGGCAAGCCCCAGGGCAGGCAGCAACAGGCGGGAACGGCGCATGGCGTGGACCTCGTGCGTTGGCTGGAGGCCCGAGTATCGTCAAGGCCGGGTGAACTCCGCGTCGGCGCGGCATACTAGCGGCTCATTGCATACGCTGGAGTGTGGAACGTGGGCAGTCTGCAGGGCAAAACGCTTTTCATCACCGGAGCCTCGCGTGGGATCGGCCTGGCCATCGCACTGCGCGCTGCGCGCGACGGCGCCAACGTGGCCATTGCGGCCAAGTCGTCGGTGCCGAATCCGAAGCTGCCGGGCACCATCCATACCGCGGCTGAAGCGGTGACGGCGGCAGGCGGGCAGGGCCTGGCCCTGAAGTGCGACATCCGCGAGGAAGAGCAGGTGCACGCGGCGGTTGCGGCCACGGTCGATACCTTCGGCGGCATCGACATCCTGGTCAACAACGCCAGCGCGATCTGGCTGCGCGGTACGCTGGATACGCCGATGAAGCGTTTCGACCTGATGCAGCAGGTCAATGCGCGCGGCAGTTTCCTGTGCGCGCAGGCCTGCCTGCCGTACCTGCTGCAGGCGCCGAATCCGCACATCCTCACCCTTGCACCGCCGCCCAGCCTGGCGCCGAAGTGGTGGGCACCGCATACCGGCTACACGCTGGCGAAGATGGGCATGAGCTTCGTTACCCTGGGCCTGGCCGCGGAATTCGGCCCGCAGGGCGTGGCGGTGAATGCGCTGTGGCCGCGCACGGTCATCGCCACCGATGCGATCAACATGATCCCGGGCGTGGATGCGGCCGGCTGCCGCACGCCGCAGATCATGGCTGATGCCGCGCATGCGGTGCTGGTGCGCGAAGCGGCGGGCTTCCATGGCCAGTTCCTGATCGACGATGACGTGCTGGCGCAGGCGGGTATCACCGATCTTTCGGGCTACGCAGTGGATCCATCGCGTCCGTTGCTGCCGGATCTGTTCCTGGATTGATCGTACGTCGCCGGAAGAGGCCGAGGGCTGCGACCTTCGGCCTGCTGCGCTAGAATGCGCAGCTGTAATCGTTTTCAACAGGGATGTGAACACATGTCACGCACTCTTTCCGTCGCGGCGCTGGCCGCTTCGCTGTCGTTGATCCTGGCCGCCTGCGGTGGCAAGGCACCCGCCGCTGCGGGCGGCGCCGCTGCCTCCGGCACGCCGGACGCCAGCGCGGCGCCGTCCGACCCGCAGCAGCAGTTGACCGCCAAGCTCAACGCCTACATCGGCTGCTTCAACGCGCTTGATTCGAAGACCCACGGCAGCATCGAGTCCTATACGCGCTGGATCAAGGATGTCGCCGCCGGCCCGACCGGTCGCGAGACACAGGTGTACGGTCCGTTCGAGATCAGCGATTACGACATGAAGCAGTGCGATGCCCCCGTGACCGAGGCGATCGCTGCCAAGCCAGTGCTGGCTGAACTCGATGCTGCTGCCGGCCACTACCAGCAGGCGCTGAAGGCGCTGGTGCCGATCAGCAAGGACGCGCACGACTACTACGATCGCCAGGACTACGAAGACGACCAGTTCGCCAAGGGCAAGCAGCTGCACGCGCCCTTGATGGCCGCCTTCAAGGATTTCGTGGCTGCCAGCGAAACGTTCAATGCCGAGCTGGAGCGCCAGAACGACGCCGCCCAGCGCGAGCAGCTCAAGGCACTGGAGCAGGCCGAGGGTCGCACGCGCGAGTACTACCGCCTGGCGATGATGCTGGAAGCCAAGGCCATCATGGATCTGATGAGCGAGGATGATTTCGATCAGGCCAAGGCCCGCGAGCGTCTGGATGCGTTCAACCGCATTTCCGACGAAGCGCATGCGAAGGTGGCTGATCAGGAGCCGGGCAAGCTGGACTGGAACAGCTTCGAGCGTGAGGCCGAGAACTTCCGTCGGGAAGGCAAGGCGCGGCTGCAGCGCGTCAGCGAGAAAGAGCCTTACACCGATTTCGAACGACGCATGCTTGATTCGCCGTCGATGGCGCCGCGTGGATCGGCCAGCAAGCTGATGCAGGAATACAACACGCTCGTTTTCCAGAGCAACCGCCAGTAGTGCTCCCGCTCATGGCGTGATCAGCGTGCGCCGGTGTACATCGCCGGCGCTCGCATCAATGACTGAACGCATCCGGCAGCTTGCCGCCGCACTTGCGGCAGTGCAGTGCATCTGGTTCATGGCCTTCCAGCCCACAGTCCGGGCAGCCACGCGCATCGCGGCGTGCGGCCTGCTCGGCTTCACGCATGGTGCTGGCCAGTTCGGCGGTGTAGATGCCGGTGGGCACGGCGATGATGCTGTAGCCGATCAGGATCAGCACCGAGGTGACGAAGCGGCCGAGCACGGTCTGCGGCACGATATCGCCGAAGCCGACCGTGGCCATGGTCACCACCGCCCAGTACATGCTGGCCGGGATGTTGGTGAAACCGTGTTCGGGGCCCTCGATCACGTACATCAGCGCACCGGCGATGATGGTGATGGTGATCACCGTGAACAGGAATACCAGCACCTTGCGCCGGCTGCGCCACAGCGACGTCATCAGGACGCCGCTTTCCTCGATGTAGCGGGTCAGCTTCAGGATGCGGAACACCCGCAGGATGCGCAGCGCGCGCACCACCAGCAGGCTCTGCGCGCCGGGGATGAACATCGACAGGTAGGCGGGCAGGATCGACAGCAGGTCGATGATGCCCCAGATGCTCACTGCATACCGCAGCGGGCGCTTGACCACCGCCAGCCGCAGCAGGTACTCGGCGGTGAAGATGATCGTGAAGCCCCATTCCAGGATGTACAGGCCGGTGGACCATTCGGCATGCAGGTGCTGCACGCTGTCGATCATCACCACCAGGATGCTGGCGACGATCGCCACCACCAGGATCAGGTCGAAATTGCGCGAAGGGCGGGTGTCATGGCGGTAGATGATGTCGAACCACCGACGGCGCCAGCCGGTCTCGGTGGCGGGGTTGAGCTGGGGGGCGGAAAACGGTCGCATGGGCGCATTGTGCCGCAGGGGTTCCGGCGCGAGAATGGGCGTTCCTGAACCCTGCCGACTGCCATGACCGCCGCGACCGATCCGCTGATCTCCCTTTCGCACTATTACCTGCCGGTCTACAAGCCCCGCCAGGTGGTACTGGAGCGAGGCCAGGGCGCCCGCGTATGGGACAGCCAGGGCCGTGAGTTCATCGACCTGGCTGCCGGCATCGCCGTGTGCGGCCTGGGCCACAACGATCCGGACCTGGTGGCCGCGCTGGTCGAGCAGGCCGGCAAGCTCTGGCACACCAGCAACGTGTTCTACAGCGCACCGCCGCTGCACCTGGCCGAGGAACTGGTGAAGGCCAGTCGTTTCGCCGAGCGGGTGTTCCTGTGCAACTCCGGCGCCGAAGCCAACGAAGTGGCGATCAAGATGGTCCGCAAGTGGGCCTCCAGCCAGGGCCGCCCGGCCGACAAGCGCGTCATCATCACCTTCCGTGGCAGCTTCCACGGCCGCACCATGGGCGCGGTGACCGCTACCGCGCAGCCGAAGTACCAGGAAGGCTACGAGCCGCTGCCGGGTGGCTTCCGCTACATCGATTTCAACGACGAAGTGCAGCTGGAAACCGCGATGGCCGCCGGTGACGTGGCGGCGGTGATGCTGGAGCCGATCCAGGGCGAGGGCGGCGTGATGCCGGCCAAGTCCGGCTTCCTCAAGCGCGTGCGCGAACTGTGCGACCAGCACGACGCGCTGCTGGTGCTGGACGAGATCCAGGCCGGCATGGGCCGCACCGGCACGCTGTTCGCGCACTGGCAGGACGACGTGGTGCCGGACATGGTCACCCTGGCCAAGGCACTGGGTGGCGGCTTCCCGATCGGTGCGATGCTGGCCGGCCCGAAGGTGGCCGAGACCATGCAGTTTGGCGCGCACGGCACCACCTTCGGTGGCAACCCGCTGGCCGCTGCGGTGGCCCGCGTGGCGCTGCGCAAGCTGGCCTCGTCGGAGATCGCCGCCAACGTCAGCCGCCAGTCGAAGGCGCTGCGCGATGGCTTCGCGCGCATCAACGAAGAGTTCGGCGTGTTCAGCGAGGTGCGTGGTCGCGGCCTGATGCTGGGTGCGGTGCTGAGCAAGGACTTCGCCGGCCAGGCTGGTGCGATCCTCGACCACGCTGCCGGGCAGGGGCTGCTGACCCTGCAGGCCGGCCCGGACGTGCTGCGCTTCGTGCCGTCGCTGAACATCACCGACGAAGAAGTGGCTGAAGGCCTCAAGCGCCTGCGCGCGGCAATTGCCGCGTTCATCGCCGCGCGCTGACGCCCTGGCGTCGGGGTCGGATCCCTCTCCTGCGCAGAGGGCTCTGACCCCGATCAGCCCACCGCGTAACGCTTCAACACCTTGCCCAGCCCACGGCCATCGCGCACGGTTTCCGCGTGCAGGCCGGCGGCGCGTGCGCCGCGCACGTTGGCGAACAGGTCATCGACGAACAGCGTGCGGGCAGGTGCCACGTCCAGTGCTTCCAGCGTGCGCAGGAACACCGCGGGCGCCGGTTTGCGCAGGCCGAACTCCGCGCTGCAGAACACGCGCTCATGCAGGGCCGGGAACAGTTCCGGTAGCAGAGTCGGCAAGGCCTGCTGCATCAGTGCGCCATTGTTGGTCAGCACCGCCATCGGCAGCTGCAGGGCCTGCAGCCGCTGCAGCACGGCCGGCTGTGGATGGCTGGCGGCCTGTCGCGCCGCGATCCACGTGTGTACATCAACGGTGCGGCCCAGCTGTTTGCTCAGCTGCGCCAGATAGGCCGGGCCATCCAGCGTGCCATTGTCATGTGCCGCTTCCAGCCCGCTGTCGTACAGCGCGGCCTGCACGGTTTCCGGCGCGACATCCAGCGCCTGTGCCAGGTGCAGCACGCGCTGCGCGCGCTGGTACTGCACCAGCACGCCGTCCACATCCAGCAGCAACAGATCGATCCGCATCGGCCGAGCATGCCATCGCGGTGGATGCGCGGAAACCCTGGAGTGCGCGTGCGACAGACGGTCGCAGACGCGGCCATGGGGGGGCTGCCTAGAATGGCGTTTGAATCCGCAGGAGATGCAACGATGAAGGCTTGGAGGGTGACAGTGGGATTGGGCGCGCTGATGCTGGCGCCGTCGGCGATGGCGCGGGTGTGTGCGGTGAGCATCGACAGCACCGACCAGATGAGCTTCAGCAGCCGCGAGATCAAGGTCGCCGCCGATTGCACCGCCGTGGACCTGACCCTGCGCCACACCGGCAAGCTGGCCGCTACCGCGATGGGCCACAACTGGGTGTTGACCCGCAGTGCCGATTACCAGCCGGTGGCGATGGCGGGCATGCGCATGACCCTGGCCGACAGCTACCTGCCGAAGGCCGACAAGCGCGTGCTGGCGCACACCAAGGTGATCGGCGGTGGCGAGACCACGCGCGTGCGCTTCTCCACCCAGGGCCTGCAGAAGGGCGGTGACTACACCTTCTTCTGCTCGTTCCCCGGCCACTTCGCGATGATGAAGGGCAAGTTCGTCTTTGGTTGAAAAAAAGGGGACGGAGGGGATTAAGTCGTTTGTGCACAAACGACTTAATCCCCTCCGTCCCCTTTTTTTGCGATCAGCCCTTGGCAGCCCTGAACGCCACGCGTGCTGCGGCCAGCGTCGCCTCGATCACGGCATCGTCGTGGGCGCTGGACAGGAAGCCGGCCTCGTACGCCGACGGGGCCAGGAACACGCCCTGCTCCAGCATCGCGTGGAAGAAGCGGTTGAACGCCGGAATGTCACAGGCGGTGGCCTGCGCATAGGTTTCCACCTTCTCGCTGGTGAAGAACAGCCCGAACATCGCACCCACGCAGGTGGTGGTCACGGCCACACCGGCGTCGGCGGCGGCCGCTTCCAGACCCGCACACAGGCGTGCGGTGCGCTCGGCCAGGTCGGCATGGAAGCCCGGCTGCTGGACCAGCTCCAGCATCGCCAGGCCGGCAGCCATCGCCACCGGATTGCCGCTCAGCGTGCCGGCCTGGTAGATCGGGCCGGCCGGTGCGATCTGCTGCATCAGCTCGCGGCGACCACCGTAGGCACCCACCGGCATGCCACCACCGATGATCTTGCCGAAAGTGGTCAGGTCCGGGGTGATGCCGTAATGCGCCTGCGCACCGCCGAGGGCAACGCGGAAGCCGGTCATCACTTCGTCGAAGATCAGCAGCGCGCCATGCTTCGTGCACAGCGCACGCAGGTGTTGCAGGTAGCCCTCGCGCGGCGGGATGCAGTTGGCGTTGCCGACCACCGGTTCGATGATCAGGCCGGCGATGTCGTCACCCTGCTGTTCGAACAGGGCGGTGGCCGCTTCGAAGTCGTTGTAGGGCAGGGTCAGGGTCAGTTCGCTCAGGCCGGCCGGGACGCCCGGCGAGGTCGGCACGCCCAGGGTCAGCATGCCGCTGCCGGCCTTGACCAGGAACGAGTCGCCGTGGCCGTGGTAGCAGCCTTCGAACTTGACGATGCGGTTGCGGCCGGTGGCGCCACGCGCCAGGCGGATCGCCGACAGTGTGGCCTCGGTGCCGGAGTTGACCATGCGCACCATCTCGCACGATGGCACCAGGCGGGTGATGGTCTCGGCCATGGTGACTTCGGCCGCGCACGGCGCACCGAAGGACAGGCCATTGTCGATCGCCTTCTTCACCGCCTGGCGCACGGCCGGGTGGTTGTGGCCGACGATCATCGGGCCCCAGGAACCGACGTAGTCGATGTAGCGGTTGCCATCGACGTCGTACAGGTAGGCGCCATCGGCGCGTTCAACGAAGAACGGCTCGCCGCCGACCGACTTGAACGCACGTACCGGCGAATTGACGCCGCCCGGCAGCAGCTGCTGGGCACGGGAGAACAGGGCGTGGGACTGGTCGTGGTTCATGGGGCTTTCCTGGGCATTACGCGAACTGGGTGAGATAGGCGCGCTGGGTCGCGACCGGGTCCGATGCGGCATAGATACCGCTGACCACGGCCACCAGATCGGCGCCGGCGTCGATGATGGGACCGACATTGTCCGGCGTCAGGCCGCCGATCGCCACCCGCGGCACGCCGAGTGCGGCGCTTTGCCGCAGCAGGTCGGTGTGGGCGCGGCTGCTGGTGACCTTGGTGGTGGTCGGGAAGAAGGCGCCGAAGGCCACATAGCTGGCGCCGGCCGCCACGGCCTTCTCGGCATTGGCCAGCTGGTCGTAGCAGGAGGCGCCGATGATGGCCTCGGCACCGAGCAGCGCGCGCGCGCTGGGGATGTCCCCGTCGGTGCCGCCCAGATGCACGCCGGCGGCGCCCACGGCCTTGGCCAGCACCGGATCGTCGTTGACGATCAGCGGCACGCCGTGGGCGGCGCACAGGCCTTGCAGGGCCGTCGCCTGTTCCTGCCGAAGGGCATCGCTGGCGGTCTTGTTGCGGTACTGCAGCCAGGTGGCACCAGCGGCCAGCAGCGGCGCGGTACGGGCCAGCAGGCGCGCGGTATCGGGCTCGTCCGGGGTGATCAGGTAGACGCCGCGGGGCGCCGGGGAAGCAGAAGTCATCGATGGCTACCGGTGCGTGGGCTGCAATGGGACAATGGCCGCCCGTGAATCCAGCCCCGATTATCCGATGAGCGACGCCAGCCCCACCACCCTGCGAACCTGGATGTGCGTGGTCTGCGGCTTCCTGTACAGCGAAGCGGAAGGCTTGCCGGAGGAGGGTATTGAGCCCGGGACGCGTTGGGAGGACATTCCCGAGACCTGGACCTGCCCGGACTGCGGGGTGACCAAGGCCGATTTCGAGATGGTCGAGGTCGATTGACCGGCGGGCCACCCGGCCCATCCTGTGGGTGCTGACCGTTGGGGTGGGTGTGGACCGTTGGTCCACACACCGACACCCTCAATGCAGCCGCGGCATCGGCCCGCCGAGGTCGATCAGCTTCTCGCGCAGCCACTGCGCATCGCTGGCCTCGGGATTGCGCTTCAGGTACTGCCCCAGGTCATGGCGGGCACCGGCCAGATACTCCAGTTGCAGGTACGCCAGGCCGCGGTCGCGCAGCGCGTCGTCCTGCTCGGGCGCCAGTTTCAGCAGGCGGTCGGCACTGCGTGCGGCACGATCCCATTCACCGGCTTCGGCGTAGACGCCATGCAGGTTGCGCAGCATGCGCATCAGGATCGCGCGCGCCGGCGCCGGGTCGAGGATCTGCGCCAGCACCTGGTCATCGGGCATCTGCCCGCCCAGGTGTGACTTGGCGCGTTCGCGCAGTTCGTCCACGTCCAGTGGCCGGCCACCGTTGAACGGGTCCATCACCAGCACGCCGTCGTCCACCGGCAAGCGCACCAGGAAGTGGCCGGGGAAGGACACGCCATCCAACGGTATGCCGAGCCGGCGCGCGACTTCCATCTGCACCAGCGCCAACGAGATCGGATTGCCCAGGCGCCGCTCGAACACCTGGTTGAGGTAGCTGTTGCGCGGGTCGTAATACTCGTCGTGGTCGCCGCTGTAGCCCAGCTCGTCGAACAGGTGGCGGTTGATCGCCGCCATTTTCAGTGGGCTGTTGTCGATGCTCTCCACTTCCGAACGGAGGTGGTCGACATGGCTCTGGATCAGCGCGTCGTAGGTGGACGGCTGCAGATCGGGGTATTCATCGCGCGCGATCAGCAGCGCGGTCGGCAACAAGGGCAGCGCCTCGTCTTCGAGGTCGGCCAGTGCATCCCAGTCGGGGAGTGTGATCCGGTCCTGCATGACCACAGACTGGCGTCATTCGCAGGCGGTTTCAAGCGGTGCCGCGTGAAAAATCCGGGGGTCAGATCCCTTTCGCGTGCGAAAGGGATCTGACCCCTGCGGGGTTGCCGGCCAGCGGCCGGCACTACCGCGGGCAGAACCCTGTTACTCGATGCCTGGGCCGAACTTCAGCTCCGTGCCGTCCTTCAGCTTGAGCTTCTCGGCCTGGCCGGCGTTGAGCTCCAGCACGTAACGTGCCGGGCCACCGCTGGGGTAGGGCGGGCACATGTCGCCGGCCGAGCACGGTGGCACATCACGCTGCTGGCTGACCAGCTTGCGCTGGCTGTCGAAGTACAGGATGTCCAGCGCGATCCTGGTGTTCTTCATCCAGTACGCCTGCATTTCCTCGCGGTCGTGGATGAACAGCATGCCGTGGTCGGCCGCCATCTGGTCGCGGAACATCAGACCGCGTGCGCGGGTTTCATCGTTGGTGGCCAGCTCGACCTGGTAGCGGGCGCCATCCAGTTCGACCCAATGGCGGGCCGCGTCGGTGGCGCAGCCAGCCAGGGCCAGCAGCGGGAGCATCAGCAGCGAACGCAACAGCGACATCGTCAGGATCCTTCGAAAGGGTCAGAGCACGACCGGCGGCTCGCCGCCGACGATCACCACATCGGCGCGGCGGCGTGCGAACAGGCCGACGCAGACCACGCCCGGCAGCTGGTTGAGCTCGCGCTCCAGCTTTTCCGGATCGGTGATCTGCAGGTTGTGGATGTCCAGGATCTGGTTGCCGTTGTCGGTGACCACGCCTTCGCGCCAGGTCGGCTGGCCGCCGGTCATGTCGCGGATCTGGCGGGCGACCAGGCTGCGCGCCATCGGGATCACTTCCACCGGCAGCGGGAACCTGCCCAGCACCGGCACCTGCTTGCTCGGGTCGATGATGCAGATGAAGCGCTCGCTGGCCTCGGCGATGATCTTCTCGCGGGTCAGCGCGGCGCCGCCGCCCTTGATCAGGCACTTGTTGGCGTCGCACTCATCGGCGCCGTCCACGTACAGCGACAGGTTGCCGCTGTGGTTCAGCTCGATCACCTCGATGCCGTGCTGCTTCAGGCGCGCGGTGCTCTGCTCGGAGCTGGACACAGCGCCCTTGATGCGGTGCTGGATGCGGGCCAGGGCATCGATGAAATAGGCCACGGTGGAACCGGTGCCGACACCGACGATCATGCCGTCTTCAACGTACTCGATGGCTTTCTCGGCGGCCAGGCGCTTGGCTTCGGACATGGGAGAACTCTCAGGCAGGGAATCAGGATTTCTTTTCCAGCGACAGCAGCAGCTTCCACTGCGCGGCGGTCACCGGGAACACCGACAGGCGGTTGCCCTTGGCAACCAGCGGGAAGCCCTCGCCGAGTTCTTCGGCGTGCAGCTTGATCTCGTCCAGCGCGATCACCTGCTTGAGCTTGCGGTCGAAGGCCACGTCCACCAGCATCCAGCGCGGGTTTTCGCGCGTGCTCTTGGGGTCGTGGTAGTCGGATTTCGGATCGAACTGGGTGTCGTCCGGGTAGGCCGTACTGGCCACGGTGGCCAGGCCGACGATGCCGGGCACCTTGGTATTGGAGTGGTAGAACAGGATGCCGTCGCCCACCTGCATGCCATCGCGCATGAAGTTGCGCGCCTGATAGTTGCGCACCCCGTTCCAGGGTTCGACCTTGACCTTGGCCAGGTCATCGATGGAGAAGGCGTCCGGTTCGGACTTCATCAGCCAGTAGCGCTTGCGGGCGGTCATGCGTTCACGGGGGCAGCGGAGGGGAACAGGGTGCCGTCTTCGGTGCAGATCGCATCCACCGGCACGTCCCACGACGCCACCGGCAAGGACTCGACCTGCTGCACCGCGAACGCAGCACCGACCAGCCAGGGCGGCGCCGGCCGGTCGTGGCGGAAGGCGAAGCTGCGATCATACCAGCCGCCCCCCATGCCCAGCCGCCGGCACTGCGTGTCGAAACCCACCAGCGGGGCCACCACCAGCGCCATCTGTGCTGGTTCCAGGGTGTCTTCCAGCGCCACGTCCGGCTCGGGAATGCCGTAGCGGTTGCTGGTCAGCGGCTGCCCCGGCCGCCACGGCGCGAAGCGCAGCACGTCGCCGGCCAGCACCGGCAGGCAGTAGGTGAGGCCTTCGGGCAACTGCAACTGCCAGCGGTGCAGGGCGATCTCGCCATCCAGCGCCCAGTAGCCGGCCACGGCGCCTTCGCGCGGGGCGAACGGCAGGGCGAGCAGGGCATCGGCAAGCAATTCGGCGGCGGCGATGCGCTCAGCGGCGGAAAGGTCGCGGCGGCGTTGCCGCAGGTCGTGGCGCAGGGCCTGGCGCGGGTCGGTCATGGCAGCGTGCGGCAAGGATCAGCCGTCATTGTGCCGGAAAGAACAAGGGCGACGCCCGAAGACGCCGCCCTTGCTGGAATATTGCATTCTCCGCAATGTCGATGCATGCGAAACGACCTTGAACCCGGGGGCTCAAGTGGGAACGCTGGAGAACCATCGGGCTTCCCGCTGCAAGGCGGACCTGCACTCCCGGCGCTGTCGCGCTCCCGGTGTCGTTCTTAAGGGACAAGGCGAATGTTTGCACATGCCGTCGAGTACCGCAGAGAACGCGTGGCCATTATAGCCAGCACGCAGGATCTGGATAGGCCGTTCGTCGGCAACAGTCCGTGCCAATTCAGATATGCGAAAAGGGGACGGAGGGGATTAAGACGTTTCCGGCACGGATGGGGGCGAATGCGCCTTAATCCCCTCCGTCCCCTTTTTCTAGGGGGTGCCGTCGATGGCGCGGTCCAGGCGCCGGTTCAGGTCGGCCAGGGTCTGCTGCAGGGCCACGGCCTGGCGGACGTTTTCGTCGCGCAGCAGCTGCAGTTCGTGGGCCAGGTTCAGCGCGGCCAGTACGGCAACGCGATCAACCGCGGCCATGCGGTTGCTGCCGCGGATCTCGCGCATGCGCGCATCCAGCAGGCGCGCGGCGGCCATCAGGCTGTCACGTTCATCGCCGCCGACGCCCACGGTGTATTCACGATCGAGGATGCGGACACTGACCGGTTCGGCGCTCATGTGTGCTGCTCCAGGGATTTGAGCCGGCTGATCATTGCTTCCACCCGCGAACGTGCCTGCTCATTCTTGGCCAGCAGCGTCGAGCGCTCGGCCACCAGCTGCTCCTGCTGGTGGCGCAGGCTGCGGTTCTCCTCGGCCAGGCGCTGGTTGCGTTCAAGCAACGCTTCCACGCGGGCGGCGAAGTCCTGCAGCTGGGCAAGGGGATCGGCGGGTTCCATGCGGGCACGATAGGCAAGCCGGGCAAGGGCGGTCAAGCGTTGTCGCAGCAAGGCTGGACGGCTGCGGAGAGGATGCCGTCGGGTTGCTACACTACGGGGTCTCACGGGCGCGCGCGTGCGCGCCCCGGGTTTCCTTTCCGAACGAGCCGCACGATGACCGAACTTCCCTCCGTCGACGACGTTACCCGCGCCAGCCAGGCGTTGGGCCTGGGCGCCACCGCTGCCGAGCTGCACGGCGCGCTGTGCGGCTGGCTGGCTGCCGGCGGTGCCCCCGGCAACGACTGGCCGGCGCGCGTGCTGGCCGACGACAACCTGCCGCCGGTGGCCGCCGACAGCGTGCTGGGGCAGCTGCTGCAGGCCACCATCAAGCAGCTGGAAGACCGCGACTTCGCCTTCGAGCTGCTGCTGACCGACGGCGACGACGTATCCGCGCAGGCCGATGCCATGTTCAGCTGGACCCGTTCCTTCCTGGGCGGCTTCGGCCTGGGCAGTGGCGGCCGCCGCCCGACCCTGTCCGAAGAGGGCGAGGAAGCGCTGACCGACATGGCCAGCCTGGCGCGTGCCTCCAGCGAGGATTTCGAGGCCGGTGGCGATGATGACGACGAAGCCCTGTCGGAGATCGAGGAATTCATCCGCGTGGCGGTGCTCCTGCTGCACGGCGACGTGGTGCTGGCCTCGCGCCATCGTCAGCGCCTGAACTGATGGACATCAAGCAGCGCACCGGCATTGCGGCCGGCGAGTACAAGCGTCGCCGTCGCCAGCTGATGGACATGGCCGGCGAGGACGCGATCCTGGTGCTGCCGGCGGCGGCCGAGAAGGTGCGCAGCCTCGATACCCATTATCCGTTCCGGCAGGATTCGGATTTCCAGTACCTGAGCGGCTTCCCGGAGCCGGAAGCAGTGCTGGTACTGATCCCGGGCCGACGCCACGGCGAGGCCATCCTGTTCTGCCGCGAGCGCGATGCCGAACGCGAAGCCTGGGACGGCAGCCGCGCCGGCCAGGAAGGCGCGGTGGCGCAGTACGGCATGGACGATGCCTACCCGATCGATGATCTGGACGACATCCTGCCGGGCCTGCTTGAAGGCCGTTCGCGCGTCTACTACCACTTCGGCCGGGATGCCGACTTCGACCTGAAGCTGATCGGCTGGGTCAACCGCGTGCGTTCGCAGGTGCGCCACGGTGCGCAGCCGCCGCACGAGTTCCTCGAACTGGGCCACCTGCTGCACGAGCAGCGCCTGTTCAAGTCCGGTGCCGAAGTGGCGTTGATGCACCACGCCGCGCAGATCAGCGTGCGTGCGCATCTGGCCGCGATGAAGTCCGCCAGGGCCGGCATCCACGAGTACGAACTGCAGGCGGAGCTGGAACGCGTGTTCCGCGCCAATGATGCGGTGCCCGCGTACTGCAGCATCGTCGGCGCCGGCCGCAACGGCTGCATCCTGCATTACCGCGACAACAACGCGCGTTCGCGCGACGGCGAGCTGGTGCTGATCGACGCCGGTGCCGAGTACCGTGGCTACGCCAGCGACATCACCCGCACGTTCCCGGTGAATGGCCGCTTCAGCGCCGAGCAGCGTGCACTGCACGACCTGGTCGGCGATGCGCAGGCGGCTGCGTTGGCCCAGGCCAGGCCGGGCGTGCCGTACGAGGCCGGTCACCTCGCCGCAGTGCAGACCCTGACCGAGGGCCTGCTGCGGTTGGGCCTGCTGAAGGGTACGCTGGAAAAGAACCTGGCCGAAGGCCTGTACCAGCGCTTCTACCGGCACAAGACCGGGCACTGGATCGGCATGGACGTGCACGACGTGGGCGACTACCGCCTGGCGGGTGACTCGCGTCTGCTGGAGCCGGGCATGGCGTTCACCATCGAGCCGGGGTTGTACATCGGCGTGGATGACACGACGGTGGAACCGCGCTGGCGCGGTATCGGCATCCGCACGGAGGATGACGTGCTGATCACCGATGACGGCCATCGCGTGCTGACCGAAGGCCTGGCGCGCAGCGCCGACGAGATTGAAGCGGTGATGGCGGGGTAAGGGGTGTTCTGCAGGGCTTGCAGCCCTGCACCTGCGGTAGTGCCGGCCGCTGGCCGGCAACCTCAACAGCAACAGCAACAGCAACAGCGGGCATTCCGTGGGATGGCGGGGCACTGTGGGTTTGCGGGGACGCCGTGAACCCGTCCATGGGGGCTTGGTCGCGGCATCCATGCCGCTCACACCCCGCAAACCCACAGTACCCCGCCTTCGACAGGTTCACGCGGCTGTTGGTGGGTGCCGACCGTGCCGACCGTTGGTCGGCACATCTGTCAGATATCGAATGAATCATCCACGCATGGCGTGGATCTACGGGCAATTGCGGCTGTTGGGTAGGTGTCGACCGTGGTCGACACAGAGCGAGCGCAGCGAGCGACCCGCTTCTGCTTTTCTTTTTTCTTTTCCGTGGTTGGACGCGCCCAGGAAACTGTCAGAGGTGGGGCGGGGTGGGTTCGCGGGGGTGTCCGCGGCATGGATGCCGCGGCCAAGCCCCCAGGGACGGGTTCACGGCGTCCCCCGCGAACCCACCCCGCCCCACCAAGCGCGGCTTTTGAATTCAGCGCCCAACCACGAGGGGCTCAGCCGTTCGCCGCAGCAAACGCCGGCCGCGTCAGGTTGTCCGCCTCGCCATCAGTGCACAGCACTTCGTCTTCAATGCGGATGCCACCATACGGACGGAAGAAGTCCACGCGCTCCCAGTTGATCGCATCACCATGGCCGGCGTCCTTCACTTCGTTCAACAGCATGTCGATGAAGTACAGGCCTGGCTCGATGGTCACCACCATGCCCGGTTCCAGCACGCGGGTCAGGCGCAGGTAGGGATGGCCGGCCGGGCGCTCGATGCGGCCGCCCTCGTCGCTGGCCGCGAAGCCGGCCACGTCGTGCACCTGCAGGCCGATCAGGTGGCCGATGCCGTGCGGGAAGAATGCGGCGCTGACGCCGGTCTCCAGCGCGGTCTGCGGCGACACCTTGATCACGCCGAAGTCCTTCAGCACGCTCATCAGCGAAAGATGTGCGTCCACGTGCAGCTGCTTGTAGTCGAAGCCCGGGCGCACCGCTGCACACATCTGCTGCTGGGCGGCGTCGACGGCCGCAATCATCGCGGCGAATTCGTCGTGGCCCTGCGCGGCGTAGGTGCGGGTGATGTCGCTGGCGTAGCCGTGCGCACTGGCGCCGGCGTCGATCAGGAAGCTGCGCAGCGGCTGCGGTGCCTTGCGGCCCAGCTCGGTGTAATGCAGCACGGCGGCGTGTTCGTTCAACGCCACGATGTTGCCGTAGGGCAGCTCGTTGGCATCCTGGCCGACGGCCTGGCAGTACGCCATGTGGATGCTGAATTCGTCGGCACCGTTGCGGAACGCGGCCTCGGCGGCGCGGTGGCCGCGCACGCCCAGCACCTGGGCCTGGCGCATCAGTGCGATTTCATACGGCGTCTTGCTGCCTCGGTGCCATTCCAGGTAGTTCACCACCGGCGCCGGGTTGTTCGGCACGTAGTTGCCCAGCGCGCTCTGCGGCTCGCCCAGGATCGCGCAGCGCGACGGGTCGGCCGGCAGCAGGGCCAGCGCCTCTTCGGGCTTGCGGATGATGTGGATGTCGAAGTGCTCCACCCACCAGCCACTGGGGGCGTCCGGTACCACGTGCCAGTAGTCGAAGGGCTGGTGGAAGATCACTGCCGGGCGCTTGCCCGGGGTGAACACGATCCAGCTGTTGGGCACGCGGGTCAGCGGCAGCCAGGCCTTGAACTGCGGGTTGACCGCATACGGGTAGTCGCGGTCGTCGAACACCTGGTAGTGCAGGGTGCCGCTGGGCACCACCAGATGGTCGAAGCCGCCGCGGGCCAGCGCCTGTTCGGCGCGTCGGCACAGCACGGCCAGGTGGTCGGAATACAGGGCGCCGGGGTCTTGCTGGATCATTGCGGTGGCTCGACACGGAAAACGGCCCTAGATTCTGCCGCATACCGCGAAAAACCGCTGTGCCGGAACCGGCACTCAGGCCGTCGAAACCGGTCCCTCGTCGCTGTCTTCGCCCACCCACTGCCGCAGCAGCTGCCGATGTTCGCGCGACAGGGTCAGGAAGCGGAAGCCGGTCCAGCTCTGCCCGGGAACGTGTGCGGGCTCGCTCCACAGCAGATGCACGCCTACGTCGATGGCCTGCTGGCGGCCATCACCCAATGGCAAGGGAAAGCGCAGCTGGTACAGCGCATCCTCGCGCAGCGGCATGCTGGCCAGCATCAGCATGCCAGTTTCGGAGACATTGCCGAGGCGCCCGACCACGCACTCGCGCATCTGGTCGGTAACCGGCACCAGGTCCGAGACCTGGCGGCGCGGCGCGCGGCGGGTGTCCTGCGGCGGTACGGCTTTCATGCGGGGGTCTCCTGTGCGCGAGCCGTGGCCAGTGCGCGCAGCGCACCGAGGCTGGCTTCCCAGGCACGGTCGACCAGCCGGCCCTTGTCTTCGGTGACCAGCTGCGCGCGCCCGGCACTGATCTGCCGTGCCAGCGCATCCAGGTCGGTATCGGTGATCTTCTGCCCGCGCGCATTGACGAACAACGCGTGGCCGGTCAGCAGGCTGTACCAGGACAGGCGCTGGCGGCGCATCGTGCCATCGCCCGTGTCGATGTCGAACCAACTGCCGAACGGCAGGCTGGACAGCTGTTGGTAGGCCGCTTCTTCGGCGCTGCTGCGCGGCGTGGCAGGTGCGGCGCCACTGTTCGTGCCGGCGTGCTCGCCCAGGCGCGCACGTGCCTTGAGGCGTGCGCTGAGCTCGGTACGCGAGGTGCTTTCATCCTCGCCGCCGGGCGTGGCCAGCCTGCGCGCGACAGCGGCGGCTTCCTCGGCGTGGTAGCCGACCTGCAGCAATGCGGCCTCCACGTCCGCTGCCAGTGCGGTATCGGTGCCGCCGGGAGCGTCGATGGCCTGCGCGGTGATGGCAGCGATGCGCTCGGTCTGTTGCAGGCGCTCCTGCCATTGCGGTGAATCGTCGCCATGGCGCAGGCGGGTGAGGGTCAGCGCATCGGCCCAGGCCTGGCGCAGCAAGGTCTGCACGAAGCGCGGTGGCGACCGGGTGTCGCAGCACTGGTCGATCTGTGCGGTGGCCTGGCGACGGGCCAGTTCCAATCGTTCCTTGCCGCGCGCGGCTTCCACATGGCGGCGCTCGGCCAGTTCGGCACGATGGGCCGCCGCGCGCTGGTGCTGCTGCACGTCTTCACTGGCGGCGGCAAAGACTTCCGGCGCACGCGCATCCTGCCCCAGCAGGCCCTGCACGCTCTGCGCCATGCGCTGCAGCAGCTGCGGGTCGACATCCTCATCGCCCAGCCAGTTGGCGCCGACTTCGGCGATCTGATTGAGCAGCTCACGCGCGGGGTGTTCGTCGCGCACGAAGAAGCCCGGATCGGCCATGGCGGCGCGTGCCAGGGGTACCTGCAGGCGGGCCAGCAGCGCGGCCGGCACTGGATCGGGGCGCTGCTGCTGTTGCACCTGCTGCATCAGCATGCGCAGCAGGTCGAGGTTGTCCCGGTCGTGACTGCCCAGCTGTGCCTGCGCACCATGCTCGCTGCGCAGCTGCGCGACCACGGCAGCCTGCAGGTCGGCCACACCGGTTGCCGCACTGGACTGGGCCTGCAGGCGCGCGAGTACCGCGTCGACTGCCGCGCTGGGCACCGCGCCGCTGTCCGCCGGGGAAGGGCTGCCGTGCCGCGCCTGCTGCAGCAGCTCATGCAGTGCACTGCCGGTGGAGGTGGTCACGCCCGGCGTGGCGGGGCCGGCTGCGCCGCCCTCGTGGAAGGCGTCCTGTACCAGGCTGGACCAGGAGCCGGCCGGCGCCGAACCGTTCCAGCCGGTCAGGGGGGCTGCGGTGCGCTTGGCCGGCTGCGTGGTGCGGCCGCCCCCCACCGACTGGGTGATGATCCGCCGCGTGCTCGACGAGCGTGCCAGGTAGGGGGTGTAGACCAGCCCCGGCAGTACACCGGACTGGGCCAGCAGGGCATTGGCACGGTCAAGGATATCGCCCAGCCGTTCCAGCACCTGCCGTTCGAAACTGCGATACAGCGCCAGCTGTACCTCGACGCTCAGCGCGTCCTGTTCGGCAATCCGGCGCACCATCGCGCACAGTGCCTGCGGTGCCAGCGGCAGGGTGTCGGCCTCGAAGGCCGGCGCCGCCGCCAGTACGCCCAGGCGTTGGCCCAGCAGGTTCAGTGTGTTGGTTGAACGCAGGGTTTCGCGCCGCACCATCTCGGTCAGCAGCAGGTCGCGATCCACT
Organism: Stenotrophomonas sp. YJH_SMC_40; assembly: GCF_059368615.1. Taxonomy (NCBI): domain Bacteria; kingdom Pseudomonadati; phylum Pseudomonadota; class Gammaproteobacteria; order Lysobacterales; family Lysobacteraceae; genus Stenotrophomonas; species Stenotrophomonas sp. YJH_SMC_40. The sequence continues at coordinate 574,291 of NZ_JCAFRX010000002.1, forward strand.
TCGTGCTCATCAACCAGCGACAGCCCGAGCATGCCCGGCAGCGCTGGCGGCCCAGCACTGGTACTGACACCGCTGACCGGTTCGCGCAACCGCGCGAGGGCGTCGGCCACGGCATCGAGCATGCGATCGGCGAAATGGCCGGCGAAGGCGTGCAGCTGTCCACGCTGGGCCATCAGCTCGGCCTGCTGCTGCGGATTGCGTGCGCGGTCGGCGTCGTGCAGCAGGGTCTGCTCCAGCGCCTCGACGGTCAGGATCAGGGGCGCGGCCAGCGTCTGCCGGCACAGGCCGATCAGCGCGCCCAGCAGCTCACGTACCCGCGGTGGCAGATCGCTGGCGGCCAGGCGGTTCTTGTCGGCAGGAGTGATGGAAAAGACAGCTGACATCGGCAGGCGGTACCCGGATTCCCGCGGATCGATCTGGTGAATCTACCGTGTCGGCCGATGTCGGCGCTACTTTAGGCTGAACGTGAATCGCATCCGCCGGGCCTGGCCCAACCGATGAACGGTAGTGCCGGCCGCTGGCCGGCAGATATGTCTCCACCGGATTGCCGGCCAGCGGCCGGCACAACCCTCTGTCACGCGAGGATCAATCTTCCAGGAACAGGCTTACCACGTCGTTGGTGAAGCGGCGGCCCAGCTCGGTCGGCTGCACATGCCCATCCGTGACTTCCAGCCAGCCGCGCTGCACGGCCTCGGCCAGGGGAGCGTCCAGCACGCTGCGCGGCAGCCCCGTGCGCGACTCGAAATCGCGCAGGCCGAAACCTTCGTGCAGGCGCAGCAGGTTGAGCATGTATTCGAACGGCAGGCGCTCCGGCGCGATCACATCGTCGCCGCCGAACGAGGCGGGCGTGCCGGCGCTGTCCAGGTAGGCCTGCGGGTGCTTCAGCTTCCAACGTCGCAGCACATGCTCCTCGGCGCCGGAACTGATCTTGCCGTGCGCGCCGGCACCGATGCCCAGGTAGTCGCCGAAGCGCCAGTAGTTCAGATTGTGCGCGCTCTGCCGACCGGGGCGCGCATAGGCGCTGACCTCGTACTGGCCGAAACCGGCCTGTGCCAGCAATGCCTGGCAGTGTTCCTGCATGTCCCAGGCGTTGTCTTCATCGGGAATGCCCTGCGGCGGCCGCGCGAAGAACACCGTATTCGGTTCCAGGGTCAGCTGGTAGTGGGAGATGTGTGCCGGCTGCAGCGCGAACGCGCGTTCCAGGTCGGCCTCGGCACCGGCCAGGGTCTGTTCCGGCAGCGCGTACATCAGGTCGATGTTGAAGTTGTCGTAGCCCGCGTCCTGCGCCATCTTTACCGCGCGCTCGGCTTCGCCACTGTCGTGGATGCGGCCCAGGCGCTTGAGCATCGCATCGTCGAAACTCTGGATGCCGAAGCTGAGGCGGTTCACGCCGGCCGCGCGATAGCGGTCGAAGCGGCCATGTTCGGCGGTGCCCGGGTTGGTTTCCAGGGTGATTTCGGCATTGGGCGCGAAACGCAGGCGTGCGCTGGCCTGTTGCAGGAAGCGGTCGATCGCCTCCGGCGGGAACAGGCTGGGCGTGCCGCCACCGAAGAACACGCTGTGCACCACCCGGCCCCAGACCAGCGGCAGGTCCTGGTCGAGGTCGCGCAGCAGCGCATCGATATAAGCGTCGAACGGCAGCTCGCCCTTGGCCTGGTGCGAATTGAAATCGCAGTACGGGCATTTGCGCACGCACCACGGCAGGTGCACGTACAACGACAGCGGTGGCGGCACCAGCCGCGGCGGGTTGTCGTGGTCGGCGGAGCAGGCTTCGCCGGGCAGGTGGTTGCAGTGGTCGTGGGCGTGCGGCATGGGCTTCTTCGGTAGTGCCGGCCGCTGGCCGGCTTCCCTGGGTCGATCGGGTAGCGTCAGTACAGCGTCGCCAGCTGCTGCTTGAGCTGCTGCAGGGCAATGGCGCGGTGGCTGATGGCGTTCTTCAGTGCCGGCTCCATTTCCGCGGCGGTCAGGCCGTGGGTGGTGTCCAGGAATACCGGGTTGTAGCCGAAACCATTGGTGCCGCGCAGTTCGCGGATGATCTGGCCTTCCCAGCGGCCTTCACAGATCAACGGCTGCGGGTCGGTGGCGTGGCGCAGCAGCACGATCACCGCATAGAAGCGGGCGCTGCGCTGGCCATCGGGAATGTCGGCCATCGCGTCCAGCAGCTTGGCATTGTTGGCTGCGGCATTGGTCGGGTGGCCGGCATAGCGTGCGCTGTACAGGCCCGGCGCACCGCCGAGGGCATCGACGATCAGGCCCGAATCATCGGCCAGCGCCGGCAGGCCGGTCGCTTCGCAGGCTGCGCGTGCCTTCAGCAGCGCGTTCTCGACGAAGGTCAGGCCGGTCTCTTCCACATCGCCCAGGCCCAGTTCGGCGGCCGAGGTGATCTGCAGCGGCAGATCGGCAAGGATCTCCTGCATCTCCACCAGCTTGCCGGCGTTGTGGCTGGCCAGTACCAGTTTCTTCATTGACGGGGCTCCAGCAGGTCCCAGGTGTTGCCATACAGATCGCGGAACACCGCAACCGTTGCATAGGGTTCTTCGCGCGGCGCTTCCAGGAACTCGACGCCGGCGGCGACCATCGCCGCGTGGTCGCGGCGGAAGTCGTCGGTGTTGAGGAAGAAGCCGACGCGGCCGCCGGTCTGGTTGCCGATGCGGCTGCGCTGTTCCTCGTCGCTGGCGCGGGCCAGCAGCAGGGCGGCGGCGCTGCCGTCGGTCGGGCCGACCACCACCCAGCGCTTGTGGCCCTGGTCGATGTCCTCCAACAGTGCGAAGCCGAGCTTGCCGGTGTACCAGGCAATGGCTTCGTCATAGTCGGCCACCACCAGGGTGGTCAGGGCGATGCGGCGGTTCATGCCGACAGCGCCGCCTGCTGAGCGGCCAGCAGTTCGCCCACGCCCTTTTCGGCCAGGCCCAGCAGCGCATCCAGTTCATCGCGACGGAAGGCGTGGCCTTCGGCGGTGCCCTGCAGCTCGATGAAGCCGCCACCGTCGTTCATCACCACGTTCATGTCGGTGTCGCAGTCGCTGTCTTCGGCGTAGTCCAGGTCCAGCACCGGGGTGCCGCGGTACACGCCTACCGATACGGCGGCCACTGCGCCCAGGATCGGGTTGCGCTTGATGTCGCCACGCTTCATCAGCACGTTCACCGCATCGACCAGCGCCACGTAGGCGCCGGTGATGGCGGCCGTGCGGGTGCCACCGTCGGCCTGCAGCACGTCGCAGTCGAGGGTGATGGTGCGCTCGCCCAGCGCGTTGCGATCCACGCAGGCGCGCAGGCTGCGGCCGATCAGTCGCTGGATCTCCAGGGTGCGGCCACCCTGCTTGCCACGGGCCGCTTCACGGTCGCTGCGGGTGTGGGTGGCGCGCGGCAGCATGCCGTATTCGGCGGTGACCCAGCCTTCGCCCTTGCCGCGCAGGAAGCCCGGCACGCGGTTCTCGACGCTGGCGGTGCACAGCACACGGGTTTCACCGAAGCACACCAGCACCGAACCTTCGGCGTGGCGGGTGAAGCCGCGTTGGATGACGACCGGGCGGAGCTGGTCGGGCTGGCGGCCGCTGGGGCGGGAATCGGACATGGTGCGGGTTCCGTAATGGCGAGGGAGTACGCCGCCACGCCCGCGGCCTTCACGGGGCGGGCAAGGGGGCTCTGGTGAGGGCGCTAGGGTACCATTCCCCCTTTGCACGCACCGGACACAATCCATGATTCGAAGCATGACCGCCTATGCCGGCGGCGAGCGGGTCACCCCGTGGGGCACGCTGGGCTGCGAGCTGCGCTCGGTCAACCACCGCTTCCTGGAGGTCGGCACCCGCCTGCCCGAGGAGCTGCGGGCGCTGGAACCGCAGCTGCGCGAGCGCATCGCCGCGCGCCTGAGCCGTGGCAAGCTGGATCTGGTGATGCGCCTGCGCGCGCCGGAAGCGGCGGCCAACCTGCAGGTGGACGAGGCCCTGCTGGGCCAGCTGGGCCGCCTAGCGCACCGCCTGACCTCCGATTTCCCCAACCTGCAGGTCAGCTTCACCGACCTGCTGCAGCTGCCGGGCGTGACCCGTGGCGAGGCCACCGACGCCGCCGCCCTGCAGGTCGAGGCGCTGGCGCTGCTGGACCAGGTGCTGGATGGCTTCGTCGAGGCCCGTGAGCGCGAAGGCGGCAAGTTGGCTGAGGCCATCAGCGAGCGTGTGGACGGCATCGAACGCATCGCCACCGAAGTCCGCACGCTGATTCCGGCCATTCGCGACGGCCAGCGCGCCAAGCTGGCCGCACGCCTGGCCGACCTGCCGCACCCGGTCGACCCCGGCCGCGCCGAGCAGGAACTGGTCCTGTGGCTGCAGAAGCTGGACGTGGATGAAGAGCTGGACCGCCTCGGCAGCCACATCGTCGAGATCCGCCGCGTGCTCAAGCAGCGCGAGCCGGTCGGTCGCCGCCTGGACTTCCTGCTGCAGGAGTTCAACCGCGAAGCCAATACGCTGGGCTCGAAGTCGGTGGACAGCCGCACGTCCAATGCCGCGGTGGAGCTGAAGGTGCTGATCGACCAGATCCGCGAACAGGTGCAGAACATCGAGTGATGTTGCACCCCGCAAAATGACAAGGGCGCCTTCGGGCGCCCTTGTCGTTCCAGCGCATCAGCGCACGCTGACGCCCGGCGCTCCTTCGCTCAAACGCCCGACCACGGCTGCCTGGCCGAACCCCGCGTCGTGGAAGCAGGCCAGCACCGCATCCGCCGCTTCCGGGGCGCACGACACCAGCAGGCCGCCGCTGGTCTGAGGGTCGGTCAGCAGTGGCTGCCAGTGTGCCGGCAACCCATCGGCGAAGCGCACCTCGGTGCCATAGGAGGCCCAGTTGCGGTTGGATGCGCCGGTCACGCAGCCACGCTGCAGCAGCTCCAGCGCCTGCGGCAGCAGCGGCACCTGTGCACTGTCCACCTCGGCAGCGACACCACTGGCGCGGCACACTTCCAGCAGGTGGCCGAGCAGGCCGAAGCCGGTGACGTCGGTCATGGCATGCACGCCGTCCAGCGCAGCCAGCGGCACGCCCACGGTGTTCAGGCGGGTGGTCGACGCGATCATCTGCTGGTAGCCGTCGGCCTCCAGCACTTCCTTCTTCAGCGCCGACGAATACACGCCCACGCCCAACGGCTTGCCCAGCACCAGCACATCGCCGGCGCGGGCATCGGCATTGCGCTTGAGTCGTTGCGGGTCGAGCACGCCGATCGCGGCCAGGCCGTAGATGGGTTCCACCGAATCGATGCTGTGGCCACCAGCCACCACGATGCCAGCATCGGCGCAGGCGCGTTCGCCACCCTGCAGGATGCCGCGGATCGTGTCCTGCGGCAGCGTGTTGATCGGCATGCCGACGATGGCCAGTGCGAACAACGGCCGGGCGCCCATCGCGTACAGGTCCGACAGCGCGTTGGTGGCGGCGATGCGGCCGAAGTCGAACGGATCGTCGACGATGGGCATGAAGAAATCGGTGGTGGCGACGATTGCCTGGCGATCATCGAGGCGGTACACCGCGGCGTCGTCGCTGGTCTCGCGCCCGACGAGAAGCTCAGCCGGAGCGGGAAGCGCTGGAACGCAACGCAGCAGTTCGCTCAGCACGCCCGGCGCGATCTTGCAGCCGCAGCCGCCGCCATGCGCGAGAGAGGTCAGTCGTTGCGGGGCATCGGCCGTTGAAGGGGCGGGGGACTGCGCGTGCGTGGCCATGCCGACATCTCCTGCGGGAACGCGAATGGCGGAAGGCAGCAGGAGTCGAACCTACCAGGGAACGATCGACGCCCCCTACTGGGTTTGAAGCCCAGCCGCATGCCCGGATGCGCATGCCTTCCGAAAGTACGGCGGTACCGGTGGGCTCAGTCGCGGGCTGCGTTCCACTGCAGGTCGCCGCGCGGCCGATGCTGGTCACCGACGCGTCGAGTGTAGCCAACGCGATTGAAGAACTCCAAGATCTGGATGCTGCGTTTGCGGCCCAGGCCGATGGCATCGCGGAACGTGGCCGCATCCACCGTGCCGCTGGCCTGTGACAGCTGCGCGACGATCGCGGCGAGTTCCGCAATGCACGCGGGTGCATAGAACAGGTCCGGCACCACCTGGAACAGCTCGCCACGTGCGGTGGCGCGGCGCAGGACGGCGCGGACTTCGTCTTCGGCCAGGCCGATCTCGGCAGCAAGGGTGCGCACCCACGGCGGATCGAAGCCACCGGCGTGCAGTTGCGGCAGCACGCGTTCCAGCAGCAGACGCTCGCGTTCCGGTGGCGCATGGTCATGCCCGGGCAGGCGCCACCAGGCACCCACGCGTTGCACGCTGCCGTCGTCCAGCAGGTCCTGCAGCAGCGCATTCCAGAGGCTCGCTGCAAGCGCGGGCAGGGTGCTGCGCTGCAGGCGGCCGCTGTCGACACCGGGTTCGTCCGGGCGTCGCTCATGCCATCCACGCAGTGAGGCGATCACCTGCTCGCGCAATGCCTGCCAGTGCGACACAAGGATGACTACCGTGTCTTCGCGGGTGACGATGCGTCGCGTGTCTGCAGGAAGTTCGATCCGGTCGGCGGCGCGCCGGCAGTAGCGCTGCAGCGCGGCCATGGCAACGCCGAAGGGCGCCTGCTGCAACAGTGGGCCGATTCCCGCACCCGCGGCCAGTTGCTCCAGTGCTCCCAGCCATGCGAGCCGTGCAGGACTGCGCCGGCGCCGCTGTGGCGGGTCCGGATCGAGCACGAGGCCGCCGCCCAGCGTGTGGGTGGCCGCTGAATCGCGGGCAATGAAGCGATCGCCACACATCGCACAGACCGGAGCATCGAACACCAGCTGCACCAACTGCCCATCACCGTGGTCATGGTCCTCCAGCAGCACCACATGGGCCTGCCGGTGCATCGTGCCCCAGTGGATATGCAGCGGTGCCCAGTCGCGCAACGGTGCGGCCAACGCGGACAGCCGCAACCGCACATCAACGCGGGTGGTGGCCAGCAGTGCGCGTGCGTCGGCGATCCAGTCACCGCGGCGGATGTCATCACGGGCGATGGCCGCCAGGTTCAGCGCGCAGCGCTGCCCGGCCATCGCGTGGTCACTGGCCTGGTTCTGCGCGTGGATGCTGCGTATGCGCACTTCAGTGGCGGCCGGCATCAGCTGCAGATGCTCACCCACCGAGGCGATGCCGCCGTGCACTGCACCGGTCACCAGCGTGCCATGACCGGCCAGCGAGAACACGCGGTCCACCGGCATGCGGAACAGCTCGCTGCGCAGTTCGACCTGGCGCGTGCTGGCATCGTCCGCCGCCCACGCGTGCAGCTGGGTACGCAGCGCGTTGATGCCAGCATCGTCGGGTGCGGTGCTGTTGCAGGTGAACACAGGGGAATCCTGCAGTGGCGTGCCGGCCAGCAGGGCAGCGACCTCGATCTCGACCCGGGCCAGGCGCGCCGCATCCACACGGTCGATCTTGGTCAGCGCCACCGCACCCCGGTTCACGCCCAGCAGCTGCAAGATGGCCAGATGCTCGCGGGTCTGTGGCATCACGCCGTCGTCGGCAGCGATGACCAGCAGGGCGACGTCGATACCCGTGGCGCCGGCCACCATCGTGTGCACGAAGCGCTCGTGGCCTGGCACGTCGACGAAACCCAGCGTCGCGACAGGACCTGTGCCGTCCCTGCGTTCCACAGGAACATAGGCATAGCCCAGCTCGATGGAAATACCACGCGTACGCTCTTCCTGCAGGCGATCGGTTTCGATGCCGGTCAGTGCCCGTACCAGGCTGGTCTTGCCATGGTCGATATGCCCGGCGGTGCCGACGATCATGCCTGCAGCGTGCTCCACTGGGCGAGGAAGTCGGCTTCGTCGGCCGGTTCCAGGCAGCGCAGGTCCAGCCACAGCGCGTCATCGGCAATGCGGCCCAGCACGGGTCGCGGCAGCTGACGCAGGCGCTTGGCCAGGCGATCCAGTCCGCCACGGCGCGCGCTGGTAATGCGCAGTCCGGCGCTGGCCAGCTGCGCCTGTGGCTGGGCGCCGCTGCCGATCTGGCTGTGCATCGAAGCAGGCTCGAGGCTGTAGTCCGCCGCCAGCGAGGCACGCATCGGCTGCAGCAGGCGCTGGGCCTGCGCATCAATGTCATCCTGCGTGCGCGAGAGCGTGCGCAGTGTCGGCAGCCGCTGTGCCAGCAGCTCGGGTTCGCGGTACAGGGCCAGCACCGCCTCCAGTGCGGCCAGGCCCATCTTGTCCATGCGCAGTGCCCGCTTCAGCGGGTTGCGGTTGATCCGCGCGATCAGGTCCGCGCGACCGGCGATGATGCCGGCCTGCGGGCCACCCAGCAGCTTGTCGCCGCTGAACGAAACCAGATCGGCGCCGTCCGCCAGTGTTTCCTGCACGGTGGGCTCGTGCGGCAGGCCGAACGTGGCCACATCGCACAGGCTGCCACTGCCCAGGTCCACCACCAGCGGCAGACCGTGTTCGTGCGCGATTGCCGCCATCGCCGCGGTGTCGACCTTGGCGGTGAAGCCGGTGATCGCGTAGTTGCTGGCGTGCACCTCCATCAGCAGTGCGGTGCGGGTGCCGATGGCGTTGGCGAAGTCAGCCGGATGGGTGCGGTTGGTGGTGCCCACTTCCAGCAGTCGCGCACCGGCGCTGCGCATCACGTCGGGAATGCGGAAGGCACCACCGATCTCCACCAGCTCGCCGCGCGACACCAACACCTCACGGCGGTTGGCCAGGCTGTTGAGCAGCAGCAGGACCGCTGCCGCATTGTTGTTGACCACGGTGGCGGCTTCGGCACCGGTCAGCTCGCAGATCAGTGCCTGTACCCGCGCATCGCGGTCGCCGCGACGGCCACGGATGACGTCGAACTCCAGATCGACCGGCGCGGTCATCGCGCGGGTGACTGCCTGCGCCGCGGCCTCGGGCAGCAATGCGCGACCCAGGTTGGTATGCAGTACGGTGCCGGTCAGGTTGAACATCGCTTGCAGGTCCAGCCGTGCATCGGCTGCCAGTGCGGCCTCGACCGCTGCCACCAGCGCCGGGCCGTCGACCGCTTCCTGCAGCTGCGCGGGCGACAACTGGCCGGCGCTGACACGCTCACGCAGCACCTGCAGGTGCGAACGCAGCAGCTGGGTGATGCGGCTTCGACCGTGGCCTTCGATCAGTGGCGCCAGTGCAGGCAGGCGCAGCACCCGGTCCAGCGAGGGCAGGGCGGCGGCCGATGCCGGGGCGGGGGGCATGGCTGTCATCGCCTCAATCGCCGTCGGATTGCCACAGCAGAGGATTCTGGCTGGCACGCGCATAGCCTTCCTCGGCCAGCAGCAGATCCAGCGCCAGCGTGCCGAGGTCATCGGCCACCGGCTCCAGTGACGGGTCCTTTTCCAGATACAGGATCTTGCGGTAGCTGTGACAGTGGTCGCAGGTCTCGGCACGCACCGCGCTCTCGCGCACCGCCTCGCCGCTGTCGCCGTCCACATCGGCCAGGGCGCGATAGGCGATGTCCTTGCCGGCGGCACCACACTGGCTGCACTGCACGCGCACGTAGTGCCACTGGCAGGCGCACAGCGAGCACGACAGGTAACGGTAGGACGCATAGGGTGCGCGTGCCTGCACCACGCTGGTCACCGGCAACGTGCCGCACAGCGGGCACAGCCCTGGCGCATCAGCCAGCGGCTTCAGGTCGGTAGGGCGGAAGCTGGCTGCGAGCACCGCCCAGTAAACCTGCAGTGCGTTCATCACCAGCAGCGCAGCGACCGCATCCACCGACGGCGCGTCATCGCGCTCCAGCACCGCGTGCGCCTGCGCATCCAGCCAGGCGTCGTCGGCCGCGGCGACGCGTTGCAGCTCCTGCCGGGTTTCCACCGGCAGCCCGGCTTCGTCGGCACAGTGCTGGCACAGCGTGCGTAGCCAGTCGCGCCAGCATCCATCCAGCTGAAGCGTGTTGGCCGGCCGCAACGGCATGCCGGCACCGGCCGCCGCACTCGACTGCTGCGCGCGCGCCTGCGACTGCAGTGCCTCGCGCTGCTGCGGTGTCAGTTCATCCAGCAGCGCCTGCTGTGCATCGGCCAACGCCGCCAGCAGCTGCAGGTAACCGCCGATGGCACTGTGCGCGGCCAGGCTGCGCAGGCGCGTCGCGCGCTCAGCGAACAGTGACTCGATATCGGGCAGGATGATGCGCGGCACATCGCGCGAGGCGAGCGTCTCGATCTCACCGGGTTCAAGGATGCGTTGCGCCATGCAGGGCCAGCCAGAAGAACCGGCCTCCATCCTCGCCGTTGTCGGCGCTCGCGTCCAGCGGGTTCAAACAACGCAGTCGAGCAAAGCAGTCGAGCACGGCTCGACTCTACAAAAACCGGTTTCGGTCGTTGCCATGTTCATCGTGTCGACCAAGGTCGACACCCACCAGCAACGGGAAACTGTCGAAGGCGGGGCACTGTGGGTTTGCGGGGTGTCCGCGGCATGGATGCCGCGGCCAAGCCCCCAGGGTGAAGTGACCCCCGGGAGTTGGACGTCAGATCCAACCCCCGAGGGATACATGAACAGATATGACGCACGTTTCAAACTGCAGGTCGCCAAAGAGGCCTGC